>JARLJA010000045.1 GCA_031291445.1 Xanthobacteraceae bacterium
CAGCCCCGGCGCCGGCGGCGCCGGGGCGACCAACGGGACCGGCGGCCTGGCCGGCGCCGGCGGCAATGGTGGCAGCGGCGGCGGCGGTCCCACCACCACCGCGGGCTCCGGGGGAGCCGGCGGCGTCGGCGTGACCGGCGGCAACCTGGCCATCGTCAACAGCGGCACCATCAGCGGCGGGCTCGCCGCCGACGGCGTCACCCGCGCCAATGCGGTCACCTTCACCGGCGGCACCAACAGCCTCGTCATCGCGTCGACGTCGGTCATCCACGGCAACGTGGTTGCCTTTTCCACCGCCGACACCTTCGGGCTCGGCGGCAGCGGCACCGGCACGTTCGCCCTCGGCCAACTCGGAGCCGCCAACGCGGCCGTGCAGTATCAGGGCTTCGGCATCTTCCAGAAGAGCGGCGCCGGCACCTGGACCGTGACCGGCTCCGCCGGCACAGTGCTGGACTATCAGGTCAACGCCGGCACGCTGGCGCTGGCGGGTGGCGCGGTGCTGGGCGCCGCCGGCAGCATGACCGTCAACGGCGGCACGCTCGACTTCGGCGGCACCACGCAGACCCTGGCGGCCCTGCGTCTCAACGGCGGCACCGTGCAGAACGGCGGCCTGAACGCAGCGGTCACCTCCACCGGCGGCACCATCGACGGCCTCGGCGGCACCGCCAGCCTGACCACCACGTCCGGCACGACGGTGGTCCTGGGCACCAACACCTTCACCGGCGGCACCACAGTGAACGGCGGCGTGCTGGACGTCGTCGGCACGCTCAGCGATCCCACCGTCAACAGCGGCGGCACGCTCACGGGCACGGGCAGCGTCGGGGGCACGCAGGTCAATGCGGGGGGCACCTTCGCGCCGGGCAACGGGACGGCGGGCTCCTCGCTGGCGATCACCGGCAATCTCGCCTTCCAGGCGGGCGCGCTCTATGTCGTCGCGGTCAGCCCCGCGACCGCGAGCTTCGCCGCCGTCACCGGCACGGCCACGCCCGGCGGCGCCACGGTAAATGCGGTGTTCACGGGCGGTGCCTACGTCGCCAAGCAGTACACCATCCTCACCGCGACCGGCGGCGTGTCCGGGACCTTCGCCTCCACGGTCGTCGACACCAACCTGCCGTCCGGTTTCCGCACCACGCTGGGCTATGGCGCCAACGACGTCTATCTGAACCTCGTGCTGGCCTTCACCCCGCCGTCCGGCGGTCTCAACGGCAACCAGCAGGCGGTCGCCGGCACCCTGGTCAATTTCTTCAACGGCACCGGCGCCATCCCGGCGGTGTTCGGCGGCCTGACGCCGGCGGGCCTGACGCAGATTTCCGGCGAGACCGCGACCGGCTCGCAGCAGGCCACGTTCGGCGCCATGGGCCTGTTCATGGGGCTCCTGACCGATCCGTTCATGAACAGGAACGGCGGCTTCGGCGCGCCGTCGCCGTCATCGGGCTATGCCGACGAGCGCGCCTTCGCCGCAAAATCCAATCCGGCCGATGCGTTGGCGATGCTCGGCAAGGCGCCGCCGCAGACCTTCGCGCAGCGCTGGAGCGTGTGGGCGGCGGGTTACGGCGGCGCGCAATCGACAGCAGGCAACACGGTGGTCGGGTCGAACACCGCCACAAGCACCATCGCCGGCATGGCCGTCGGCGCCGACTGGCTGGTCTCGCCGGACACCGTTGCGGGCTTTGCGCTGGCCGGCGGCGGCACCGGTTTCTCGGTGGCGAACGGCGGCACGGGACGGTCCGATCTGTTCCAGGCCGGTGCCTATGTCCGGCACAACCAGGGCCCGGCCTACGTCTCCGCGGCGCTCGCTTACGGCTGGCAGGAGGTCACGACCGACCGCACGGTGACGGCGACGGGCTTCGACCAGCTGCGCGCGCAGTTCGACGCCAATGCGTGGTCGGGAAGGCTGGAAGGCGGCTATCGCTTCGTCCCGCCGCTGGCCGCCGGCGTCGGCGTCACGCCCTATGCCGCCGCGCAGGTCGTGACCTTCGCCCTGCCGGCCTACGCCGAGCAGGCGATCGTCGGCACCGCCAATTTTGCGCTGAACTACGCCGCGAAGGACGCCACCGATGCCCGCACCGAGCTCGGGCTGCGTACCGACAAGTCCTTCGTCATCGACGACGGCATCCTGACCTTGCGCGGGCGCTTCGCCTGGGCGCACGACTATGATCCGTCCCGCGCGATCGCCGCGACCTTCCTGTCGCTGCCGGGCGCCTCCTTCGTGGTGAACGGCGCGGCGCAGGCGCGCGACTCCGCGCTGACGACCGCCGCGTTCGACATGAGGTGGCCGAGCGGCTGGTCGGCCGGCGCGACCTTCGAGGGCGAGTTCTCCGACGTCACCCGTTCCTACGCCGGCAAGGGCGTCGTGCGCTATGCGTGGTGAACGACGGCGGCGCGTGGGCTGGCGGCGAAGGCTCCTGGCCCGGTTTGCGCCGCGAAAGTCCGCCTCCGCTGCGTACGCCGCCGCATCGGCCGCATGCATTAACCTTTCCTAAAGAACTGACTAGGACGCGGCGCCCGCCGTGCTAAAGCTTTGGTCACTCGACGCGCCCCGCGGGGGCGGGACGCCTCGAGTCTCGCTTCGGATTGTATTGCTCCATGTCCCATTTGCCGTCATTCACCGCTGCCCGCGATCCATTGCCGGACCACGAGCAGAAGCAGGCTGCGCTCGGCTATCTCAACGAGGCCTGGGCCGAGGCGCGCCACGACGGCATCGACGGCGACTGTCTCGCCCAGGCGAGCCTGTTCGCAGCCTTCGCCGAACTGGTCGGCACCTACGGCGAGGACGCAGTGGCGAAGTTCGTCGAGGGTCTGGCGCTCCGGGTCCGCAACGGCGAATTCTCCATCGTGCTGGCGCGGCAGTAAGGGCGCGGCGCAGGCAAACCACGTCGTCATGCCCGGCCTTGTGCCGGGCATCCACGTCTTATCAGCAGCTCAGCAAAAGCAGACGTGGATGGCCGGGAGACCTTAGTCCTGGCGATCCGTCGAAGACGGATCGCGCTGCCCGGCCATGACGAGCTAAACAACAAGCTCTCCGACCGCGTCGCTCTACCCCCGCAGCGTC
Organism: Xanthobacteraceae bacterium; assembly: GCA_031291445.1. GTDB lineage: Bacteria > Pseudomonadota > Alphaproteobacteria > Rhizobiales > Xanthobacteraceae > Bradyrhizobium_A. The sequence goes on from JARLJA010000045.1 coordinate 3,053, forward strand.
TCCAGGAAGCGCACCGGCTCGCCCTGCGACGGCGTCACCACCTCGCCCTGCCACATCACCCGATTGCCCCGTACGAAGGTCCCCACCGGCCAGCCGGTGACCCGCACGCCGTCATAGGGCGTCCAGCCGGCGCGCGAGGCGATCCAGCCGTTGGTGATGGTCTCGCTGCGCTTCAGATCGACCACGGTGAAATCGGCGTCGTAGCCCGCGGCGATGCGGCCCTTGCAGGCGATGTTGAACAGCCGCGCCGGCCCGGCGCTGGTGAGATCGACGAAGCGCGCGAGCGACAGCCGCCCGTTGGCGACGTGGTCGAGCATCACCGGCACCAGCGTCTGCACGCCGGTCATGCCGGATGGCGACGCCGGGTAGCTCCTGGCCTTCTCCTCGAGCGTATGCGGGGCGTGGTCGGAGCCGAGCACGTCGACGATGCCCTGGGCGACGCCGTACCAGATCATGTCGCGGTGATTTGCGTCGCGCACCGGCGGATTCATCTGGGCGCGGGTGCCGAGCCGCTCATAGCACTCCGGCGCCACCAGCGTGAGATGATGCGGCGTGGCCTCCACCGAGGCGACGTCCTTGTGGTCGCGCAGGAAGGCGATCTCCTCCCTGGTCGAGACGTGCAGCACGTGGACGCGCGCGCCGGTCTCGCGCGCCAGCGCGACGAGACGTTGCGTCGCGCGCAGCGCGGCGATCTCGTCGCGCCACACCGGATGGGAGCGCGGGTCGCCCTCGACGCGCAGCGGCTTGCGCTCGTCGAGGCGGAATTCGTCCTCGGCGTGGAACGCGGCGCGGCGCCGGATCACCGAGAGGATCTGGCGCAGGCCCTCGTCGTTCTCCACCAGCAGGCTTCCGGTCGAGGAGCCCATGAACACCTTGACGCCGGCGCAGCCCGGCGCGCGCTCGAGCTCCGGCAGGTCGCGCACGTTGTCGCGGGTGCCGCCGATGAAGAAGGCGTAGTCGCAATGCATGCGGTGGTGTCCGGCCCTGACCTTGGCGGTGAAGGTCTCTTCCGTCACGGTCAGGGGATTGGTGTTGGGCATCTCGAACACCGCGGTGACGCCGCCGAGCACCGCGCCGCGCGAGCCGGTTTCGAGATCCTCCTTGTGGGTCAGGCCCGGCTCGCGGAAATGAACCTGGGTGTCCATCACCCCCGGCAGGACATGCAGCCCCTTGCAGTCGATGGTCTCGGCCGCAGCGGCGCCCGACAGCGCGCCGATCTCGACGATGCGGCCGGCCTTCACGCCGATGTCCCGAACCCCCTCGCCGTCCTGGTTGACGACCGTTCCGGACCTGAGAATGACGTCAAAACTTTGTGCCATCTGTGCTCGACCCTCGATTCCAGACCCGTGGCCGCAAACACGGCGCCTGCCTGTTCCCGCCGCGACCGCCCCGCGGCGCCGATGATGTGGCGCGCAGGCCACCCATTCGGCCGCTTTCGGCAGGTTCGGCGGGACCGCGCCTTGTGGTGCGCGCCTGAGCGCCTTACGTTTCAGCTACCCCCTCTGACAAGCGAAATCTTAACAGAATGTCGATGCAAGCAGCGTTTCTCCCCGACAGGGGCGTCATCAAGGTCAGCGGCGAGGACGCGCGCAAGTTTCTCGACAATCTGGTGACCTCAAGCCTCGCCCCGGTGCGCCCGGGGGTCGGCCGGTTCGGCGCCTTGCTGACGCCGCAGGGCAAGATCATCGCCGACTTCCTGATCACCGAGGCCCCGGCCGGGCATGGCGGCGGGCTCCTGCTCGACTGCCCGCGCGAGCGCGCGGAGATTCTGGCGACCCGGCTGAACGTCTACAAGCTGCGGGCCAAGGTGAGCGTCGAGAACCTCTCCGACGGCCTCGGCGTGCTCGCGGCCTGGGGTGGCGAGCCGGCGACCGCGCTCGACCTCGCCTTCCCGGACCCGCGCGACGGAGCGCTCGGCTGGCGGATCCTGGTGCCGCAGGCGCTGGCGCCGCAGGCCTGCGCGCTGATCGGCGCGGACTGGCGCGAGCCTTCGGACTACGAGGCCCACCGGATCGCCTGCGGCGCGCCGCGCGGCGGCGTCGACTTCGCCTATGACGACGCCTTTCCGCACGAAAGCAACATGGACCGGCTGCACGGCGTCGATTTCGACAAGGGCTGCTATGTCGGCCAGGAGGTGGTGTCGCGGATGCAGCATCGCGGCACCGCGCGCACCCGCATCGTGACGGTCGAGGTCGACGAGCCGGCGCCGGCTGCCGGCGCCGCCATCGTCGCCGGCGACAAGACCATCGGCACCCTGGGCTCCTCGGCGCGGGGGCTCGGGCTCGCGCTGGTGCGCGTCGACCGCGCCGGCGATGCGCTCGAGGCCGGCGATCCCTGGCTCGCCGACGGCCGACCGCTGCGCCCGACGGCGCCGGATGCGCTGCGCGCGGCGGCTGTCCCACATCCGAAGGCCCCCGCATGAGCAAGGCCCGCGTCCACGCCGACGGCTTCGCACGGTGCCCGTGGCCCGGCGAGGATCCGCTCTACGTCGCCTATCACGACCAGGAATGGGGCGTGCCCGAATACGACGATCGCGCGCTGTTCGAGAAGCTCATCCTCGACGGCTTCCAGGCCGGCCTGTCGTGGATCACGATCCTGCGCAAGCGCGACAATTTCCGAAAAGCCTTCGACGATTTCGATCCGGCCAAGATCGCGCGCTACGATGCGAAGAAGATCCACGCGCTGATGAACGACGCCGGCATCGTGCGCAACCGCGCCAAGATCGAGGGCGCGGTGGCGAGCGCCAAGGCCTATCTCAAGATCATGGACGAGGGCCCCGGCTTCTCGAAGCTGCTGTGGAGCTTCGTCGAGCACAAGCCCAAGGTGAACGCGTTCAAGACCACCGCGAGCGTGCCGGCGTCGACGCCGGTGTCGGTCGCGATCTCCAAGGAACTCGCCGCGCGGGGCTTCAAGTTCGTCGGCCCGACCATCGTCTATGCCTTCATGCAGGCCACCGGCATGGTCAACGATCATCTCGCGACCTGTCACCGGCACGCCGCCTGCGCCGCCATCAAGCCAGGCCACAGCAAGATGCGGCGCCGGAGCGCCTGACGGGACGCGCGGCGCGGGTTTCCGCGCCTGTTGCCGTAACCAGGCCGATCACGGCGCGATCGGCCTATGGCCGGATCTCCGGCTCCACCAGCCGGGCGAGATTGTCCAGCGACTGCTGCCAGCCGAGGTAGCACGCCTCCACGGGAAGCACATCCGGCAAACCTTCCTGCGTGATCGAGAGGTCGGTGCCGACGACGACCGGCTTGAGCAGCACCGTCACCATGATGTCGCCGGGCAGGTTGGGATCGTCGAACTTGTCGGTGTAGCGGATGCGCTCGCGGGGCACGAGCTCCAGATACTCGCCGCGGAACGAATGGCTCTGGCCGGTCGTGAAATTGCGGAACGACATGCGGAAGCCGCCGCCGACCTTCGGCTCCCAGTGGTGGACCGTGCAGGTGAAGCCGTTGGGCGGCAGCCATTTGGCGATCGCGTCGGCTTCGAGGAATGCGCGATAGATCTTCTCCGGCGTGGTGGTCAGCACGCGATGCAGGCGGACGGTGTTGGGCATGTCGTTCTCCCGTGATGGTGGGCTGTCGACCGTCGGGGCTGCCTAGCCGCCCGGAATTGGCAGCACCGGCATGATCTCGACGGCTTCGCCGGGGAAGATCGCGAAATGCGGATGGTTCTCGAACAGGCTCGCCGCCGCCTCGGCGGACTCCGCACGGATGACGACGAAGCCGGCCATCAGGTTGGAGATGTCCGCGATGCCGCTGGCCGAGACGCGCTTGGTCTTGCCCAGCGGCCCACCGTCAGCGACGATCGCGGCCCGGTGCTTTTCCATCCAGCCTTTCCAGGCTGCGATGCCTTGCTGTTCCCTGGCCTTGCGCTCGGCGTCGGGAAGCGCCATCCACGCCGCCATGCGCTGATTGTCGTTGCTGCCGAGGAAAACGGCGAGATAGGCACCGGTCATGACGCTCTCCTTGCGTTGGGTTGAAACAACAGTTCGACGTAGTGGCGCAGGTGATCGACGCTGGCGATTGCGACATCCGCGCTGCCCCTGGCCTTGGCGAGGATGAAAGCGCCCTGCAACACGGCCTGGGTATGCAACGCGAGGCTGTTCGCCGTCCATTTGGCGCGGATGCCGTGAAGCTTCATCGCTGCGGCGATGTCGGCCTCGATCGTCGCGGCATGAGCGCTGATCGAGGCGTCGCAGGCGTCGCGGATCGCCGGATGCGAGTCGTAGACCTCCTGCACCATGGTGCCGACCAGGCAGGTGAACTCGGATACCTCGCCGGTCAGGATGGCGCGGCGGAAGTCGATATAGCCGAGCACGCGGTCCAGCGGGTCCTTGTGCCGGTGATAGGGCGCGGCGGCGAAGAACGCGCTGGTGGTCTCCGACCAGTAATTCGCCGCGGCCACCGCCAGCGCTTCCTTGCCTTCGAAGTGATGGAAGAACGAGCCCTTGGCGACGGCGGCGCGGGCGCACAGTTCGTCGACCGTGGCGGCGACGTATCCCTTCTCGCGGATCACGGCCAGCGCCGCCTCGAGCAGCTTCTGCCGGGCCGGAGCCATCGCGGGCCTGGTCATCAGGGTATCGCTCATGACAGTGAACATACCGACTAGTCGGTACAATCGTCAATCCGCATGCCGCCGTGTCGGCGCCCCGGCCGGAACGTCTATAGTGCCGGGGAACCCAAGCCGATTCGATGCCTCCACCGCGCAAGCCCCCACTCCCCAAGCCGCCGGTCCGCGCCTGGCAGCGGATGCTGTCGGGACGCCGGCTCGACCTGCTCGATCCCTCGCCGCTCGACATCGAGATCGAGGACATCGCCCACGGGTTGGCGCGGGTGGCGCGCTGGAACGGCCAGACCCACGGCGCCCACATCTTCTCGGTCGCCCAGCACACGTTGCTGGTCGAGGCGGTGCTGCGCGCGCGGCGGCCGCGCATCGACCACCGCATCCGGCTCGCCGCCATGCTGCACGACGCGCCCGAATACGTGATCGGCGACATGATCTCGCCGTTCAAGGCGGTGATCGGCGGCTCCTACAAGCAGATCGAGAAGCGGCTGCTCGCGGCGATCCACATCCGGTTCGGCCTGCCCGCCGCCTTGAGCGCGGAGATCGAGGCCGAGATCAAGCTCGCCGACATGGGGGCGGCCTATCTCGAGGCGACCCGGCTCGCCGGCTTTGCCGAGGCCGAGGCGCGGCGGCTGTTCGGCATCAACCCCAATTTGCCGACGTCGACCGAAGCCACCTACCTGACGCCGTGGCCGGCGGGCAAGGCGGAGAAGCTGTTCCTGTCGCGCTTCAAGACGCTGCTGGGCTGAGGCGCGACTGGTGGTCGGATTACCTAACGTCACCTCATCATCAAATCCGTCATCCTGAGGAGGCGCGAAGCGCCGTCTCGAAGGATGAACGGCCCGGGCTGTCATCCTTCGAGACGCATCGCTGCGCGATGCTCCTCAGGATGACGTTCACGAGTTAGATCCGCGGCGACCCGGCACGCCACGGATCACGTCCGCGGGAGTCCTCCGGAAAACCGTTATCCGCTGTCCCCTTCATGCCGTATAAGACGGCGACTCTATCGGGACCAAAAATGCTCCACGTCTGTTCGCTCGCCGACCTGCCCACCACCGTGCACGCCACCGGCGCGCGCTACGTGCTCACCGTGATGGCCAACGTCCACAAGGCGGAGCGCCCGCCGCAGGTCCCCGAACCCAACCACCTCAAGGTGGCGATGGACGACATCACCGTGGCCACCGACGGCTTCGTCGCACCCTCGTCGGCCCATGTGGAGCAGATGCTCGACTTCGTGCGGCGCTGGTCGCGCGACGCACCGATGGTGATCCACTGCTATGCCGGGATCAGCCGTTCGACGGCGACCGCCTTCGCCGCGGCCTGCCTGGTCAATCCACAGCGCGACGAGATGGCGATCGCCCGCCAGATCCGGCGGGCTTCGCCGACCGCGTTTCCCAACCGGCTGATCGTGGCGCTGGCCGACAGTGCGCTCGGCCGCAACGGCCGCATGATCGCGGCGCTCGAGGCCATCGGGCCCGGAGACATGACGGTGGAAGGACGCCCGTTCCGGGTCGAGATCGACTAGCGCGCCGCCGTCGCAGCTTTAACTAACCGCCGTCATTCCGGGGCGCGCGCGTGCGCTTCCACCCTCCGGAGTCATTCCGGGACGGCGCCCGGCAGGGCGCCGGGCCCGGAAACCATACTCCACGGCATCGATGTGAGATGACAGCGTATCCCGGCTCAGTGGCCACCACGACCACCGTGGCTATGGATCCCGGGCTCGGCGCTTCGCGCCGCACCGGGATGACGCCTCGAGACGGGCCGCGCTCCGCGGCTCAGACGCCGCCGGGATCACTCGGCCGAACGGCGCAGCTCCAGGGCGGGCTCGGCCTTGGCCGGCTCCTCATGCATCTCGGCCCGCGAGGCTTCCGCCGTCATGCGGTGGTGCGGCCGGATATGGGCGCGCGCCTGGATCATGGAATTGCCGTGCCGGCGGAACTCGCAATAGGCGAAGCCCATGCCGTGGACCGAGCCACGGAAGCTCACCTCGTCGTACTTGGTGAGGTTGAAGCAGGGCTCGAACGGAATGCCCTTGACCGAGGCGCAGACCGCGTTGGGCCGGACCTGGATGGTGTTGACGGGAAGATGGGCGTAGCGGACCGGCCCGGTCCCGCTGAACTGGATCGATCCGACCACCGAGCCGTCGGCGAAGATCTTGCCCGACCCGCGCGATCCGTCGAAGCAGGTAAAAGAGAACATCTTGTTGGCCACGAACTGACGCGCCTGCTCCGGCGTCATCTCTTCGGCCATTGCCCCCGACGCAACCCCCGCAGCGGCCATGACCCCCGCCACCAGCGATCCAGCAATCCAGCGTGCCAACATCGTTCAACTCCAAGCTCAGCGGACGCGCCGGCGGCCGATCCGTGGCCGCCTTAACCCGCTGATTACCATACCAACCGTGGCAACATTGGCGCAGCTTGGTTGGTAAAGTCTGAATCACTCACGTAATTTTCACCACGATGCGGCCGCGGACCTGACCGCCGAGAATCTGCGGCGCCACCTCGAGAACCTGCTCCAGTCCGATTTCGTGAGTGATTTCAGACAGTTTCGTACGATCAAGGTCGCGGGCGAGGCGCTGCCAAGCCAATTCCCGCTTCGCCAGCGGGCACATCACGGAATCGATGCCCAAAAGGCACACCCCGCGCAAAATAAACGGCGCCACCGAGGTCGGCAGGTCCATGCCCGCGGCGAGCCCGCAGGCGGCGATCGCCCCGCCATATTTCGTCATCGACAGCAGGTTGGCCAGCGTGGTCGAGCCGACGCTGTCGATCCCCCCCGCCCAGCGCTCCTTGGCCAGCGGCTTGGGGGTGCCCGAGAGCTCGGTGCGGTCGACGACCTCGGCAGCGCCGAGGCTCTTCAGATAGCCCTCTTCGGAGGTCCGCCCGGTCGAGGCGATGACGTGGAAGCCGAGCTTCGACAACAGCGCGATGGCCACCGACCCGACGCCGCCGGCGGCGCCGGTGACGACGACGGGGCCGTCCGCGGGCTTCAGCCCATGCTGCTCGAGCGCCAGCACCGAGAGCATCGCCGTGTAGCCGGCGGTGCCGACCGCCATGGCGTCGCGCGTCGTCATGCCGTCGGGCAGGCGCACCAGCCAGTCGCCCTTGACCCGGGCCTTCTCGGCATAGGCGCCGAGATGGGTCTCGCCGAGGCCCCAGCCGTTGAGGACGACCTTGTCGCCGGCGTGCCATTTCGGATGCGACGACGCAATCACGTGGCCCGCCAGGTCGATCCCGGCGATCATCGGGAAGCGCCGGACCACCGGGGCCTTGCCGGTCAAAGCGAGGCCGTCCTTGTAGTTCAGCGTCGACCATTCGACGGCGACGGTGACGTCGCCGTCCATCAGCTCGGCTTCGTCGAACTGGCTGAGCGATGCCGTCGTGCCCTTGTCGGCCTTGTCGATCCGGATGGCCCTGAAGGTTCCCACGTGCTCTCTCCCGACTCTCTCGATTGATTGATTGCGTAACGGTGTTGCGATGCGCTTCGCGGCGTCCCGGCGCGGCTCAGGAGGCCTGCGGCGCGATCCGCGCCACCGGCTCCTCCACGATCGGCAGGTTGATCAGCGCCGACAGCAGCCCGAGCAGCGCCGACAGCCACCAGATGATGCCATACGAGCCGAACCGGTCAAACGCGATCCCGCCCAGCAGCGCGCCGAGGAACCCGCCGATCTGGTGGCTGACGAAAGCGAAGCCGTACAGCGTCGCCAGCCACCGCGTCCCGAACATCAGGGCGATCAGCGACGAGGTCGGCGGCACCGTCGACAGCCAGGTCAGGCCGGTGACGACGGCGAACGCGATCGCCGAACCCGTGGTGACCGGGAATGAGATGAAGATCACGATCGACAGCGCACGGGCCAGGTAGATCACCGACAGCACGTAGCGGCGGGGAAAGTAGTTAGCGAACCAGCCGACGCTGATCGAGCCGACGATGTTGAAGAGGCCGATCACCGCCAGCACCCAGCCGCCGGCCTGCACCGTCAGCCCGCGATCGACCAGATAGGCCGGCAGGTGCGCGGTGATGAAGGCGAGCTGGAAGCCGCAGGTGAAGAAGCCGAGCACCAGGAGCACGTAGGAGCGATGGCCGAACGCCTCGGCGAGCGCGTGGTGGATCGGCTGGTGCGGTTCCGGCGACGCGCTCGAATGGGCCGCCGACGGCGTGGCGACCACCAGCGACAGCGGCACCACCAGCAGCATCAGCGCCGCGAACACCATGAGCGTCGACTGCCAGCCGACCGCGTCGATCATCGCCGCGCTGAACGGGGCGAACAGGAACTGGCCGAACGACCCGGCCGCGGTGCCGATCCCCAGCGCGAGGCTGCGCTGCGCCGGCGGCACCAGCTTGGTGAACGCCGCCAGCACGAGGTTGAACGACGCGCCCGACAGCCCGAAGCCGATCAGCACGCCGGTCGACATTGTCAGCATCAGCGGCGACGACGCATAGCGCATCAGCACGAGGCCGGCCGCATAGAGCAGGCCGCCGACCGCCAGCACGCGCAGCGTGCCGAAGCGATCGGACATGGCGCCGGCGAACGGCTGCCCCAGGCCCCACAGCAGGTTCTGCACCGCGAGCGCGACCGCGAACACGTCGCGGCCCCAGCCGAGGTCGTGGCTCATGGGCTGCAGGAACACGCCGAAGGTCGAACGCGGGCCGAACGTCAGCATGCCGATCAGCGCGCCGCAGGCGATCACCAGCGCGGGCGTGCGCCAGGACGATCCTGCAGTTCCAGTATCTGTTCCGGCAAGCGCCATTGCGACCTCTCAGGACGGGCAAGAAGATGCGATTGCATGAACATAGCGCACCGTCGGAGGTTTATCGAATCCAGCGAGGCATTGCAGCAATGCAGATGTGGGGAAAGGCCTGAGACCGTCATGGGCGGGCCTCGCGCCTCTGCTCGTCATTGCCGGGCTTGTCTCGGCCGTAAACCGTCAGGACGAAGACCGCGCACGACATTCTGCGTCATGCCCGCGCTTGTCGCGGGCATCCACGTCTTAGCCGCGCTTCAGCGAAGGAAGACGTGGATGGCCGGGACAAGCCCGGCCATGACGGTGACGGGTGTCGCGGCTCCGCATGTCGATCGTCATGCTGCGCTTGTTGTGGCGCACGAGGCCGGCCGTCATGGCGGGCTGACGATGGATGGCTCAGAGCTTCGCCGAGATCGCCGCGGTCTCGGTGGGATTGCCCCAGCTCGGCGCCTCGCTGCCGTCGCCCCAGGCGCGCGGACGGTAGAAGGTGTGGACGCCGTATTTGTACATCTTCTTCATTTCGTGCACCCACGACGGGCGCACCCAGTAGGCATGGTAGTGGGTCGATTTCGACACCTCCGGCAGCCACAGCTGGCCGTCCATCGTCGCCTTGGCGATCTTGCGCGCGCGCTCCCACATGTCGGGCTCGCGCACCACGTCGGCGACGTCGTCGCAGGCGAAGGTGAACTGGCAGGCCAGGTGGCGGTGGGCGTTCTGGTAGACCACGCCGCAGACCGTGGTCGGATAGAAGCCCGAGAACACCCGGTTCATGACCACCTGGGCGACCGCGATCTGGCCGCGCACCGGCTCGCCGCGAGCCTCGAAATAGACCGCCTCGGCGAGGCACTTCTCGGCCTTGACCCGGGCCTTGCCGTCGAGGCCGAGCCGCTCCGCCGGGGTCTTCTGCCGCTTCGGCTCGTCGGCCACCTGCCCCTTGCCGGCGACGCTCTCGCCGCCCTTGTCGGCCTCGTGCGGCCTCGCCGGGTTCCCGGCATTGACCTTCAGATCGGCGTCGGGCCCGACCACCACCGGTTCCTCGCCCGGCTGCCAGCGCTCGAGCCCGCCGCTGACGACCCCCATCGCGCCGTTGCCGAAAAACAGGCTCGCGCTCTTGACCGAGAACCCGTCGGTCGGGCTCGGCGTATCGGCCGGCTCGGCGGCGGCGGCCTTTGCGGCGGGTGCCGGCGCGGTGGCGGTACCATATTGCGGAAGCGGCGGCGCCCGCAGCGCGCTCTGCAGTTCCTCGTCGAGCGGCGCGGGGTCGGCGGTCTTCACCGCGGCGGTCTTCGCCCCCATCACGGATGCGTTCGACGCCGACGGGTCCTCCAGCTTCACGCCGTCCGCGGCCGGTGCCGGCACCGGGATCGCGAGCCGGTCACCCTTCAGGGTGCGATCGACGACGGGAAAATCGAGCGCCTGGTAGCGGGAACCCTGCTCGAACTGGCCCTGCCGGATGACGCCGGTGATTTCGCTGCTGCTGTCGACGCTGGCGAGATGATAGGTCGGAAAGCGCGAAATCGAGGATCCGAGCGTCCGCGGGAAGCTGAAGGCGGCGATGCGCACATTCGAGAAGGTTGCGAGAATGTGTTTCTGCGACCGCTCCGCCACGCCGGGCTGGCGCGCCAGCAGCGCCGCGAGATCCTGCAGGCCGATGTCACTCGGCAGCAGCGCGGAGAGGCAGAGGGTAAGTCCGAAGGGCGCAAACCGTGCGCCCTTCGGACCGTTACGCAACACAGTCATTCGGTACGCTCACGCAACTCTACGCAACACTTACGCTGATCGGCACGTACATCCGGTGCAATTCGACCAAAATTGTTCGTATAGAATTAAAGTTGCGGGGGAGTTAACCGGCGATGCGCGCCTGCAACACGCAAGAATGGAACCGCAGAGCGCGGACGCGCTCGCTCATCTTGGTAAACCTCAGGTCGCGGAAAATGGTGAAGACCCGGTCACCAGGAATGGTTTCCGAATTCAGAACATGTTTCAGATTAGAACAGGCTCGACATGCCGCAGCGTGTGTCGTGAGATCTTGTCGTTCCGGGGCGGCGCGAATGCGCCGAGCCCGGACCCCATAGCCCCTGTGCTCGCGATGGCGGCGAGGAGCGAAAATCCGCGTTCCGAGACTTCAAACCGACACTTGTGATTATGGATTCCGGGCTCGCGCGCGTTGCGCGCGTCCCGCAATGACGACTTTAGGCCAGGACGCGCAGTGGCTCAAACTGCGAGATTCCGGATCGGCTCGCTGGCGCGAGCCGTCCGGAATGACAGGTCTTGTGGAATGACGCGTTCCAAAAACGCGCGTTGCTGCCGGATCACGCCTGGCTGGCGGCGGCCTTGCCGAGCGCCGCCTGGGCCGCGGCGAGGCGGGCGATCGGCACGCGGTAGGGCGAGCACGAGACGTAGTCGAGACCGACCTGATGGCAGAACGCGATCGAGGCCGGATCGCCGCCGTGCTCGCCGCAGATCCCCATCTTCAGGCCCGGCCGCGTCTTGCGCCCGCGCTGCACGCCGATCTTCACCAGTTCGCCGACGCCGCTCTGGTCGATCGAAACGAACGGATCGACCTCGAGGATGCCGCGCGACATATAGGTGCCGAGGAATCCGGCGGCGTCGTCACGGCTGATGCCGAAGGTGGTCTGGGTGAGATCGTTGGTGCCGAACGAGAAGAACTCGGCGGTCTGCGCGATCTCTCCCGCCATCAGGCAGGCGCGCGGCAGCTCGATCATGGTGCCGGTCTGGTATTTCAGCTCGATGCCGGTCTCGCGGGCGACCGACTGCGCGGTGGCGTCGATGCGGCCCTTGATCAGGTCGAACTCCGCCTTGGTGGCGATCAGCGGCACCATCACCTCGATGCCAACCGCCTTGCCGGTGCGCTTGCCGGCAACGCCGGCGGCCTCGAAGATCGCCCGCGCCTGCATCTCGGCGATCTCGGGATAGGCGATCGCCAGCCGGCAGCCGCGGAAGCCGAGCATCGGGTTGAACTCCGACAGCTCGCGGACGCGGTCGGCGAGCCGGCGCGGGTCGGCGTTCATGGCGCGCGCGACCTCCTCGATCTCGGCCTGGGTGTGCGGCAGGAACTCGTGCAGCGGCGGATCGAGCAGCCGGATCGTCACCGGCAGGCCCTTCATGATCTCGAACAGATCGACGAAATCGGCGCGCTGCATCGGCAGCAGCTTGGCGAGCGCGGCGCGGCGCGCCTGCTCGTCCTCGGCGAGGATCATCTCCCGCACGGTGCGGATGCGGGTTTCCTCGAAGAACATATGCTCGGTGCGGCACAGCCCGATGCCCTCGGTGCCGAACTTGATGGCGGTGCGGGCATCCGCCGGGGTATCGGCGTTGGCGCGCACCTTGAGCTTGCGGACTTCGTCGGCCCAGCCCATCAGCGTGCCGAACTCGCCGGACAGCTCCGGCTCGATCATGGGCATGCGGCCGGCCAGCACCTGGCCCTGCGCGCCGTCGATGGTGATCACGTCGCCGGCCTTGAAGGTGCGCCCGGCCACCGTCATGGTGCCGCGGCCGTAGTCGACGCGAATGGAGCCGCAGCCCGACACGCAGGGCTTGCCCATGCCGCGCGCGACCACGGCGGCGTGCGAGGTCATGCCGCCGCGGGTGGTGAGGATGCCCTCGGCCGCGTGCATGCCATGAATGTCCTCGGGGCTGGTCTCGACGCGGACCAGGATGACCTTGCGGCCGTCGGCCTGCAGCTTGGCCGCCTCGTCGGAGGAGAACACGATCTCGCCGGCGGCCGCGCCCGGCGACGCCGGCAGGCCGGTGGCGATCACGTCGCGCTGGGCGGCCGGATCGATGGTCGGGTGCAGCAATTGATCGAGCGAGGCCGGGTCGACCCGCGACACCGCTTCCTTGCGGTTGATCAGGCCTTCGTTGGCGAGCTCGACCGCGATGCGCAGCGCGGCCTTGGCGGTGCGCTTGCCGTTGCGGGTCTGCAGCATCCACAGCTTGCCCTGCTCGACCGTGAACTCCATGTCCTGCATGTCGCGGTAGTGCTTCTCGAGCAGGGTGTAGATCCGCGTCAGTTCCTTGAAGGCCGCCGGCATCGCCGATTCCATCGACGGCTTGTCCGATCCGGATTCCCGCCGCGCGTCCTCGGTGATGTCCTGCGGCGTGCGGATGCCGGCGACGACGTCCTCGCCCTGGGCGTTGATCAGGAATTCGCCGTACAGCTTGCGCTCGCCGGTCGACGGGTTGCGGGTGAAGGCGACGCCGGTGGCCGAGGTGTCACCCATGTTGCCGAACACCATGGCCTGGACGTTGACGGCGGTGCCCCAGGATTCCGGAATGTCGTGCAGGCGGCGATAGGTCACCGCGCGCGCGTTCATCCACGACGAGAACACCGCGCCGATCGCGCCCCACAGCTGGGCATGGGGATCCTGCGGGAAGTCGGTGCCGGTCTCGCGCGCGACCGCGTCCTTGTACTTGCCGACCAGGTCGACCCAGTCCTCGGCGGCGAGGTCGGTGTCGAGGCTGTAGCCCTTCTGGTCCTTGTAGCTGTCGAGGATGTCCTCGAAATGATGATGCTCGAAGCCGAGCACCACGTCGGAATACATGGTGATGAAGCGGCGGTAGCTGTCATAGGCGAAACGACGGTCGCCGGAGCGCTCGGCGAGCGCCTCCACGGTCTTGTCGTTGAGGCCGAGATTGAGGACGGTGTCCATCATGCCGGGCATCGAGGCGCGGGCGCCGGAGCGCACCGAGACCAGCAGCGGATTGCGGGCGTCACCGAAGCGCTTGCCGGTGATCCTGCTGACGTGATCGAGCGCGGCCTCGACCTGCCCCTCGAGCTCCCTGGGGTAGGTCTTGTCGTGGGCGTAGAAATAGGTGCAGACCGACGCCGGGATGGTGAAGCCGGGCGGTACCGGCAGGCCCAGATTGGCCATTTCGGCGAGGTTGGCGCCCTTGCCGCCGAGCAGGTCGCGCAGCCCCGCCTTGCCCTCGGCCTTGCCGTCGCCAAAGGTATAGACCCACTTTCCGGCCTTGACGGCGGGAGCCGGCTTGCTGGCGGCCTTGGCCACCGGAGTCTTGGCCACCGGAGCCTTCGCCGTCGCGACCTTGGCCGCCTTGGCGGCCGGCCTGACCGCCTTGGCGGGCGGCGCGGCCTTGGCTGCCCGCGCCGCGGAGGCGGGGGAAGTCTTTGATTTCGCTGGGGCGGGTCTCGCGCCGGACTTCGACGCGGGCTTGGACGCGGATTTTTGCTTCGATGCAGCTTTGGCCATGGCTTTCAAGCGTCAGCAGGAGGGAAATCGGCAGGGGCCTTACAACACGGATTGATATGGGCGCGCAAGCACAGGGGGATGTCGCATTGCTGCCCCTGCGCCCGCGCCAGCCCGCGGTCTTACAGATGCAGGGCGTGGAACACGCCGAGTCCGACCAGACCGATGAAGATCAGGTAGATCGCGACGATGAAATTCAACAGCCGCGGCATGATCAGTATCAGGCCGCCGGCAATCAGGGCGACGATGGCGGGAATATGTGCACTGGTGATGACCATTTGAATCTCCGAAAACCAACACGAAGCGCAGCCTGGAATCAGCTGACGCCGGCGAAATGTATCAGATGTCCGTCACAGGCATTTGGTTCCGGCGGGGGCGCGAAATCCAACCTGCGAATGAGAACCATCGCGTTTTTCCGCAGCGCTATCCACCCTTTTCCACCACCAGCCGATGAATGGTCTTGCCTGACGACGCGCTGATGACCTCGTGGTCGAGCAACACGCGGCTCGACCCCAGCTCGCCGCGGACCTCGTCGGCGGCGAACGCCGCATAGAGCCTGCCGCTGGCGTCGCGCTGATCGCGATCGAGTGTCACCCGCCAGCTCAGGCAGAGCACGCCGCCGGGCCTGACGATGTCGATGAGCCGGCGCACCGCCGGCGCGATGTCGGCGCGGGGCAGATGCATGATCACGGTCTCGCACAGCACGTTGTCGAAACTGTTCGGCGCGATGGCGGCAAGCTGCGGCAGTTCGGCGCGGTCGAAGGCGAGCCGCGGATAGCGCCGCCGGGCCTCCGCGATCAGCCCGGCGGAGGCGTCGTAGCCCCGCGCCGGAAACCCGTTGGCGTCGAGCCACGCCACCTCGCGCCCGGCGCCGCAGCCGATGTCGGCGGTGACGCCGCCCGTGATGAAGAAGCGCGTCACGATGTCGTGTAGATCGGTCGGCGGCGGCTGGTCGTGCCAGTCCTGCGCGAAGCCGGCGGCGGCGTGGTCGTAGGCGTCGAGCGTGGCGCGGTCCATCCTGCAGCCTCCGTGGCATGTCCCCTCGTGGTGAGGAGCGCGGCACGTCTCACATCGCGCCGTAATGCTCCGCGCAAGCGGAGCATCCAGTACCCCGACAGCTGATGTCTGTCGGTGACGTCTTGCAACTCACTCCGTCATGGCCGGGCTTGACACCGCAAGTCGTGTCTACACGACTTGCGGTACTTAGGAAGAACGCAACGCGGCGACAGCCGCGTTGCTATGCCATCCACGCTTTTCTTGGAGCATCTGCTCCAAAGTGTGGACCCGCGGGTCAAGCCCGCGGGTGACGCTGAAACAGATCGCCCGCCTTCTGCGGGCAATGACAGCTCGTTCCGATTCACTCAATCCTGGATCTTCGAGAAATCCGCCACCGTGCGGGTCGCGGCGCGAATCTCGTTGAGCAGCTTGAGGCGGTTTTCCCGGATCCTGGGATCGTCGTCGTTGACCTTGACCTTGTCGAAGAAGGCGTCGACCGCGCCCCGCAACCGCGCCATGGCGGCCATGGCGCCGGCGAAATCCTCGGCCTTGACCGCGGTCGCGGCCTCGGCCCTGGCGCGATCGACCGCCGTCGCCAGCGCCTTTTCCTCGCCGACAGCATACAGCGCCGGATCCGGCGCGCCGTCGAAGGCGCGGCCGTCCTTCTTCTCCTCGATGCGCAGGATGTTGGCGGCGCGCTTGGTGCCGGCCAGCAGGTTCTTGCCGTCGTCGGTGTCGAGAAATTTGCCGAGCGCCTCGACCCGGGCCACGCCCATCAGCAGATCGTCCTGGCCTTCGAGCGAGAACACCGAGTCGACGAGATCGTGACGCGCGCCCTGCTCGCGCAACTGCACTTTCAGGCGGTCGACGAAGAACAGCAGCAGGTCGTTGGCGGTCCCGTCGGCAGCCTTCACGGCGGGCAACGCCGCGAGGTGCGACGCGAAGATCGCCGCGAGCGGCAGCCGAATCTTGTTCTCCAGCAGCAGCCGGATCACGCCCAGCGCCGCCCGGCGCAGCGCGTAAGGATCCTTCGAGCCCGTCGGCTTCTCGTCGATGGCCCAGAACCCGACCAGCGTATCGATCTTGTCGGCCAGCGCTACCGCGACCGCAACGGGATCGGTCGGCACGCGGTCGCTCGGCCCCTGCGGCTTGTAGTGGTCCTCGCAGGCCGCCGCGACGGAGGCATCCTCGCCCTGCGCCAGCGCGTAGTATTTGCCCATCAGGCCCTGGAGCTCGGGGAATTCGCCGACCACCTCGGTGAGCAGATCCGCCTTGGCGAGTTTCGCCGCGCGCTTCACCTTTTCGACATCGGCGCCGACCTTGGGCGCCAGCTCGACGGCGAGCCGTTCGATGCGGGCGATGCGCTGGCCTTGCGTGCCGAGCTTCTCGTGAAACACGATCTGGTCGAACTTCGGCAGCCGCGCCTCGAGCTTCGTCTTGAGATCGGTCTCGTAGAAGAACTTCGCATCCGACAGCCGGGCGCGGATCACGCGCTCGTTGCCGGCGGCGATCACCTTGCCGCCGTCGGTGGCTTCGATGTTGGCGACCAGGATGAACTTCGGCGCCAGCTTCCCGGTGTTGGGATCGCGCACCACGAAGCACTTCTGGTTGTTGCGGATGGTGGCGCGGATCACCTCGCCCGGAATCGACAGGAAGGCCGGATCGAACGACCCCATCAGCACCACCGGCCATTCGACGAGGCCCGAAACCTCATCCAGCAGGCCCTGGTCCTCGACCAGCTCGAAGCCCTGCGCGAAGGCGAGCTGCTGGGCGTCGGTGACGATGGTGTCCGCCCGCCGCAGCGGGTCGAGCACCACCTTGGCCTCGAGCAGCTTGGCCTCGTAGTCCTCGAAGCGGCGCACGGAAAACGCCTCAGGCGCCATGAAGCGGTGGCCGCGGGTGGTCTGTCCGGCCTCGATGCCGTCGAGCGAAAACGCCACGACGTCGGGCTCCTCGGTCTCCAGCCCGAAGGTCGCGATGATGGAATGCAGCGGACGCACCCAGGTCAGCGCGCCGGGTTTCGCCGAGCGGTCGCCCCAGCGCATCTGCTTCGGCCACGGGAAGGTGCGGATGATCACCGGCAGGATTTCGGCGATCACCTCGATGGCGGGCCGGCCCGGCTTCTCGATCAGCGCGACGTAGAACTCGCCCTTCTTGGGATCCTTCTCGATCCTCGCCTCGTCGAGCGAGGATAGCCCGGCGCCCTTCAGGAAGCCCTGGATCGCGGCGTCCGGCGCGCCGACGCGCGGGCCCTTGCGTTCGTCCTTGAGGTCGGGCTGCCGCCCCGGGATGCCGTGCACGGTGAGCGTCAGCCGCCGCGGCGTGACGAAGGCCTTGGCGCCGTCATAGACGAGGCCCTCGGCCACCAGTCTGTCGGTAACCATGCGGCGCAGGTCGTCCGCCGCCTTCGCCTGCATGCGCGCGGGGATTTCTTCCGAGAACAGTTCGAGCAGAAGATCGGGCATCGTTCAGGCTCCACCCGCTTCGGTGGCGACCCAGGCCTCGCCGCAGGCCTTGGCCAGTTCGCGCACCCGCAGGATGTAGCTCTGCCGTTCCGTCACCGAGATCATGCCGCGGGCGTCGAGCAGGTTGAAGACGTGGCTTGCCTTGATGCACTGGTCATAGGCGGGCAGCGCCATCAGATGGCGCTCGCGCTTGCCGTCCTGCCAGCCGGCCGTGAGATACTTCTGGCAGGCGCTCTCGGCCATTTTGAACTGCTCGAACAACATCGCGGTGTCGGAATGCTCGAAGTTGTGGCGCGAGTATTCCTGCTCGGCCTGCAGGAAGACGTCGCCATAGGTCACCTTGTCGGCGCCGTCGCGGCCGTTGAAGTTGAGGTCGTAGACCCGGTCGACGCCCTGGACGTACATCGCCAGGCGCTCGAGCCCGTAGGTCAGTTCGCCGGCGACCGGCGCGCATTCGACGCCGGCGACCTGCTGGAAATAGGTGAACTGCGAGACCTCCATGCCGTCGCACCAGCACTCCCAGCCGAGCCCCCAGGCGCCGAGCGTCGGGCTCTCCCAGTCGTCCTCGACGAAGCGGATGTCGTGCAGCGCAGAATCGACGCCGATGGCGGCGAGCGACTTCAGGTAGAGCTCCTGGATGTCCGGCGGAGACGGCTTCAGGATCACCTGGAACTGGTAATAGTGCTGCAGCCGGTTGGGATTTTCGCCGTAGCGACCGTCCTTGGGCCGCCGCGACGGCTGCACGAAGGCGGCGTTCCAGCGCTTGGGCCCCAGCGCGCGCAGCGTGGTCGCCGGGTGGAAGGTCCCCGCCCCGACTTCCATGTCGTAGGGCTGCAGGATGACGCAGCCGTAGTCCGCCCAGTACCGCTGCAGGGTCAGGATCAGGCCCTGGAACGAGCGTTCGGGCCGCATGTGGTCGGGCAGGCTCTCGGTCATTGTTCGTTCTGGTTTGATTCAGGGGCGGGAACGGCGCGCGGACCGTATCGGCGCGGGGGTGTGGAATCAAGCGACGGCGAGGCAGCCCGGCCCCGGCCACAGCGGCCGGACATTCGCAACAAATGTACCGAATCCATCAGGCTGGCGTTCACCGGCCCTGCATCCGGGCGGCGCGGTGTCGCCAATCGTTAGGATTCAGCCGCCTAGCCTGCCTCCATTGAAGACGAACGGAGGTCCCATGGTCGTTCTGGAAATCATCGCGGCAGCCGTGATCACGCTGTCGCTGGCGGCGATGGTCAATGCCGATACCCGCGACACCCGGGTGCGGGTCACCCGCTCCTGACGCTCGTATCACCGCTTCATTCCGGGGCTGGCCGCGTCAGCGGCCAGAGCCCGGAATCCACAACCACCACCGGGAGTATGGATCCCGGGCTCGCCGCCCTATCGGGCGGCGCCCCGGGATGACGATCACGGGTTTGGTCGCGCTCGCACTGGTGGCTCGTCGCTCACCACAACCACGGCGTCATTCCGGGGCGTGCGCGGCGCAAGCTGCGCGCGAGCCCGGAAACCATAGCCCCGGCGTCCGTGGTGGCCACCGAACTGGCCACGCCGCGTTTCAAATGAACACTGCGGAGTATGGATCCCGGGCCCGCCGCCCTATCGGGCGGCGCCCCGGGATGACGACGATGGTGGGGCGGGTACTTGGATCACCCATGCAGGCCTATTCCGGCCAGTAGGCGCCGGTCTTCGGATCGCGGCGCAGGCGGCGCACCGGCTCGACGCGCGCCTCCGCCATCCCGGCGGTGCGGATCCGATCCAGTTCGTCGTTCACCCGGCGTACTTCGCGCATCGCCCAGCGCACCAGCATGGTGCCGCCGAGGGCGCCGGCAACCGCAAGAATCAGGGGCGGCATCGATCGATCCTCGATGAAAGCGTCAAGCTTTCCCCACGCCGGTGTCGCGATTGTGGCGAAACCGGGAGGACAGCTTGTCGCAGGCAAACGGCCCCGCGCCTACAGGCCGAAGCGCGCCCAGGTGGCGCGCGCGTCGAGCGCCGCGATCAGCCCCTCGGGCAGGTCGGCCGTCGCGCTCAGGTCGAGGCCGCCGGCCGAGCGGCGGCCGAACAGTCCGGCCAGCGGCCCGGTGGCCGGGGCGATCAGCGGGGTCTGGACCTTGTCGCCGTAGCGGGCCCGCAAGGTGGTGCGCAGGTCGCCGATGGCGTCCACCAGGCCAAGCTCGACGGCGCGCGCGCCCGCCCAGTATTCACCGGTGAACAGGAAATCGTCGGCGCCCTTGAGACGGCTGCCGCGCGCGTCCTTCACGAGCGCGATGAAGACGGCATGGATCTCCTGCTGGATCGCCTTGAGGCGCGCGACGTCGTCGGGCTTCTCCGGCAGGAACGGGTCCAGCGTCGCCTTGTGCTCGCCGGCGGTGTAGAGCCGGCGTTCGACGCCGATCTTCTTGATCAGCCCCTCGAAGCCGAACGATCCGCCGACCACGCCGATCGAGCCGAGAATCGAGGACGGATCGACGAAGATCTCATCGCCCGCGCAGGCGATCATGTAGCCGCCGGAGGCGGCGACGTCCTCGACGAACACCAGCACCGGCAGCTTCTTCTCGGCGGCGAGCTGGCGGATCCGCAGGAAGATCTGGCGCGACTGCACCGGCGAGCCGCCCGGCGAATTGATCACCAGCGCGACCGCGACGGCATTGCGCGTGCCGAACGCGCGCTCGAGCGTGCGCGCGACCGAGGCGAGCGAGAGGCCCGAGCGCATCGGCATCACCGCGCCGATCACGCCGGACAGCCGCACCACCGGCACCACCGGCCGGCCGCGAAAGCGCTCGGGAAGCAGCAGGCGCGCGCGCGAGCCCAGGTGGCGGACAAACCCGGCCAGGCCGGGTTCGGGGGTGGGAGGCAGCTGCGGTTCGGAACTCGTCATGGGGGCTAGATAGATACGCCGGGCGCCGTTGTCACCACCGCCGCCGGGGGATCCCACAACGCGACGGATTTCTGTTGCATTTGCAGCCGCCGTCTAACCCCACATTAACCATTGCGACGTCTCCTGTCCGGAGCGCGCCATCGCGTGCCGCCGCCAAGCGCCGGAAGGGCAACCATGAAGATCACCCTGCTGTTCATGCTGATGAGCTCGCTGATGCTGGCGATCCGCCTGACCGCGGCGCAGAAGCCCGCGGCCGCGACGCAGCCGCAATAGCTCGGCCGCCTCAGCGCTCGATCACCAACCCCGGAGCGAGCACCAGCGGCGCGCGACCGCCCTTGACGGCGGTGAGCAGAATCCGGATCGCCGGCGCGGCCGCATCGGGATGCACCGGCACCAGCCGCACACTCCCCAATCCCCGCCCCACGGCGGCGAGCACCGCATCGAGCTCGTCGGCGCGCCAGATCAGCGTCAGGGCGCCGCCCGGCTTGAGAATGCGGCGCGCGGCATGGACCCAGGTCTCGAGCGTGGTCGCGCTGGCCTGATGGGCCCGTTCGCGCGCGGCCGAGGGCGAGGCCTGATGGCGGCCCTGCGCATTGAACGGCGGGTTCATCAGCACCACGTCGACGCTGTCGGGCGGTAGCCCCGCGGCCACGAAGTCGGCGGCCGGCGCGCCGACGTCCAACACCACCGCACGCGCGGCAAGGCCGTTGCGGGCGGCGTTCTCTTCAGCCAGCCCCGCCAGCGCGGCGTCGATCTCGACCAGCACCAGATCGAGGCCGCCGACCCGGCGCGCCAGCGCCAGTCCGGCGGCGCCGACACCGGCGCCGAACTCCACCACCCGGTCGCCCGGGCGGGCATTCGTCGCCGCCGCCAGCAGCATCGCATCGTGACCGGCGCGGTGGCCCCGCCTGGGCTGGCGCAGCAGCAGTTGCCCGTCGAGGAAACCATCGAGCGTGGTGGCGCCCTCCTCGTCCGCCGGGCCGGCCGTCGCGCTCACTCGTCGGCCCGCAGCTCGTGGGCGAGGCCGGCCTCGGTGAGCAGCCGCCGGGCGGCGACGAGGTCGTCGTCGGCGACCAGCAGGCGGCGCGGCAGCACCCCGAGCGAGCCTTCGATCACGCTCATGTTCTGGTCGAGAATCAGGTGGCCGATGGCCGCGGCGTCGAGCAGCGCCTCGACCGCGGACACCAGCACGATATCGTTGGTTCGCAGCAATTCCCGCACTAGCGCAGGTTCCTCGTGGGTTGGCGCCGCCCGAAACCCGGGGATTTGACGCCCCCGGCGCGATGCGGCAGTTTCAGGTCCGGCAAGGACTTAAAGGATCTGGAGATACGGGCGTGGCGGTGATTGTTCCCTTCGAGAGTCCCTCGACGGCGTCGATAGATGAACTGGTCGCGCTTGTCGCCCCGGACATGGAGCGGGTCAACGCCACCATCCTGTCGCGAACCGGCTCCGAAGTCACCATGATACCCGAGGTCGCCAACCACCTGATCTCGTCGGGCGGCAAGCGGCTGCGCCCGATGCTGACCCTGGCGATGGCGCAGCTCGCCGGCTATGCCGGCGACGGCCACATCAAGCTCGCCGCCGCGGTCGAGTTCATGCACACCGCCACGCTGCTCCACGACGACGTCGTCGACGAGAGCGAGCTGCGGCGCGGCAAGCTCTCCGCCCGCATGCTGTGGGGCAACGAGGCCAGCGTGCTGGTCGGCGACTTCCTGCTCGGCCAGGCCTTTCGCATGATGGTCGAGGTCGGCTCGCTGCGCGCGCTCGACATCCTGTCGGCGGCGGCGGCGACCATCGCCGAGGGCGAGGTCGCCCAGCTCGCCGCGGCCAAGAACACCGCGACCACCGAGGACGAGTATCTGGCGGTGATCCGCGGCAAGACCGCGGAGCTGTTCGCGGCGGCCTGCGAGGTCGGCCCGGTGATCGCAAGCTGCCCCAAGGCCGAACAGACCGCGTGCCGTTCGGTCGGCATGAATCTCGGCATCGCCTTCCAGCTGGTCGACGACGTGCTCGACTACGGCGGCAAGGCCGCCAAGCTCGGCAAGAACGTCGGCGACGATTTCCGCGAAGGCAAGATCACGCTGCCGGTGGTGCTGGCGTTCCGCCGCGGCAACGACGCCGAACGGGCGTTCTGGGTCCGGACGCTGGAGCGCGGCGAGATCGCGGCCGACGACCTCGACCAGGCGATCGGGCTGATGGCCAAGCACCGTGCGCTGGAGGACACGCTCAACCGCGCCCACCACTACGGCGCCATGGCGGTCGACGCGCTGGCGCTGTTCCCGCCCTCGCCGATGAAGACGGCGCTGGAACAGGTGGTCGCGTTCTGCCTGGCGCGGTCGCATTGAGCCGCCGCACATCGGTTCATGCGAGCGTGTCCACGTCCGCGTGAGTGCTTGTTCTCCGGGTCGGGGTGAGGGGCAATTCCAGGCGCACCTGGACAAACGGGCTTGGAGAAACTCGGTCGCGGGGGGACGCCCCCTCACCCGGATCGCGGCGCGATCCGACCTCTCCCCGCACTGCGGGGAGAGGTGAACGCCGTCAGAACCGGTTCGTCCGCTGATCGTCATCGTATGGCAGCAGCATGACTGCAATGCCCATCTGCGCACTGGCCAAGGTGAGGCCCAGCAGAAATGTCAGGAGCCCGCGGATCAGCCATCCTCGCTCCGCGCTGCCGGTCAATGTGCCAACCTGGGCGACATCGAATCCGACAATGATGGCAACGGTCGCTCCGGCCATCACAAATCCGATCAGCGCATGCTTCGCGAGGAAGCGAACCAGATGCGGCATGCCGAGCGCTCCACAGGTGGAAACGAGATTCGCAAGCGAACCGCCGGGAATGCTCGAGGCGAGCGCCAGCCTCTCGAACCTCTACCGCGGCAGTCCTTGTCGGACAACATTGCAGCTTCCCGGGGTTTGCGAATTCGCACGGCCAATTCGGGGCTCGCGGCCGCAGCGATGGCAAGCTGCGTTCATGATGCGCTTCGCGCCCGCGGCGTGAATGATTATTTTCTCGCGCATCGAACGTCCGTAGATGAAACCTGCCTGCGGCAGTGCGATGGCGTGCAAGCTTTTCCAAGTGTGCGTTCATTCACGGAAAGCTGTGGACTTTGAAGAGTGGCCGCCGTTAGCTGTGCTGCATAGCAGCAAACAAGCACACCCGTGATGACGATGCGCAAAGAGGTTTCGCAGACCAGGCTCTCCACCTTTGTGGGCAGAACCGGCGTCGCACGCATCGATCGCCGCCGCGAAAAGGCCGCGCGTGGAGTGCGCAACATGCACGGCGCCGGTCAGCGGCCAGGCCGGAGCCACGTGCAAGAATAGAAGTACCGTCCAATGGACAAAATAGACACATCGGCAATCCCAGGGCCGCGGCGCCTGCGTTGGAGCGCGGGTCTCCGAGTTCCCGCCCTGCCCCGTAGTCACCTTTCAAGGCACCTTTCGAGATGACACCTCCTTTCGTCAACCAGAGCCCCGTCGGATCGGAGCAAAGGCTTCCTCCGGCGCCCTCCCGCCCGCATCTGATCTCCTCCGACGCCGAGGCGATCGAGATCGCACGCGCGCTCGCCGCCCGGCTGGCCGAGGGCGCCTCCGCGCGCGATCGCGACCGCATCCTGCCCTGGGAAGAGATCGAGCTCTTCACCGCGAGCGGCCTCGGCGGCATCACCGTGCCTCGCCACTTCGGCGGACCTGACGTCTCGCACCAGACCCTGGCCCGCGTCTTCGCGATCCTCGCCGCCGCCGACGCATCGGTCGCCCAGATCCCGCAAAACCAGTTCGGCGTCCTCGCCCTCCTACGCGAGGCCGCAAGCCCCGCGCAGCAGGCGCGGATCTACGGCGACGTCCTGGCCGGTCACCGGATCGGGAACGCCGGGCCCGAGCGGCACGGCCGCGCCATCACCCATGTGACGACGCGGCTGACGCGGCGGGACGGGGGGCTGAGGCTCAGCGGCCAGCGCTACTATTCGACCGGGTCGATCTTCGCCCACTGGATCCCGACCCGCGCCGTCGACGAGGCGGACCGGCCGGTGCTCGCCTGGGTGCGGCGCGACGCGCCCGGCGTGCAGGTCGTGGACGACTGGGAGGCGTTTGGCCAGAACACGACGGCAAGCGGCACGGTGATCTTCGAGGCGGCCCCGGTCGACGAGGAGCTTCTGATCGACCTCATACCGCTCGCCTCGCGGCCGGGCCTCGGCGGTCCGCATTCGCAGATCATCCAGGCCGCAATCGATGCCGGAATCGCGGCCGGCGCGGTGGAGGCCGCGCTCGACTTCGTGCGCACGAAAACCCGCCCCTGGCCGTTCACGGTCGAGACCGCAACCGAGGATCCCTACATCATCGGCGAGGTGGGTCGGCTGGAACTCGATCTGCACGCCGCCGAGGAGGTGCTGGCGCGCGCCGGCCGCACGCTCGACCGGATCGCCGCGGCGCCGGTGACGGCCGAGAGCTCGGCCGAAGCCTCGGTCGCCGTGGCGGAGGCCAAGATTCTGACCACCGAGATCGCGCTCGAGGCCTCGGAGCGGCTCCTCGAACTCGCCGGATCCTCGGCCACGCGCGAGGGCTACAACCTCGGACGGTTCTGGCGCGATGCACGGGTGCATACGCTCCATGACCCCGTGCGCTGGAAATATCATCTGCTCGGCAATTACACGCTGAACGGCGCACTGCCGCCGCGGCATCAGTGGAACTGAGAGGCAGGCCGATGACCACAACCGCCACGCCGATCACCCGCATCGCCCCACCGCCCCGCCCGGTGCAGCCGATTGCCTCCGATGCCGAGGCGCTGGATGCCGCCCGGGCGCTCGCCGCCGAATTCACCGCCGGCGCGGCCGGGCGCGACCTCGAGCGGCGCCTGCCGTGGGAGGAGATCGAGCGCTTCACGGAGACCGGACTCTGGGCCATCACCGTGCCGAAGGACTACGGCGGCGCGGGCGTGAAGGCCGCGACCGTGGCGCAGGTGACCGCCCTCATCTCGGCGGCCGACGGCTCGCTGGGCCAGATTCCGCAGAACCATTTTTATGCGCTCGAAGTGCTCCGCAACGGCGGCACCGAGGCGCAGAAGCGCTTCTTCTACGAGCGGGTTCTGGCGGGAGAGCGTTTCGGCAATGCGCTGGCCGAGATCGGCACGCGCGATTACAGCCGGCGCACGCGGCTGGTCCGCGATCCCGCCGGCTGGTATGTCGAGGGTCGGAAGTACTACTGCACCGGCTCGCTGTTCGCCCATCGCATCCCCACCATGGTGAATGCCGAGGAGGACGGCCGCGAGGTCGCCTATCTCGTCTTCATCCCCCGCGACGCGGCGGGTGTGAGCGCCATCGACGACTGGGACGGCTTCGGCCAGCGCATCACCGGCTCGGGCTCGATCCTGTTCGATCACGTGAAGGTGGAGCCCGAATGGGTCGTGCCGTTCCAGGCCTCGCTCGACCGGCCGACGGCCATCGGCCCGTTCGCCCAGATCCTTCATGCGGGGATCGACCTCGGCATCGGGCGCGGTGCCTTCGAGGCGACGCTGCCCTTCCTGCGCGCGCGGGCGCGGGCCTGGATCGACGCCAAGGTCGAGCGCGCAGCCGATGATCCGCTGACGCTCCATGCCATCGGTGACGTGCGCGTGCGGCTCGCCGCGGCCGATGCGCTGCTCGAACGCGCGGGGCGCTACGTCGATGCGGCACAGGCCGCGCCCGACGATGCCAACGTCGCCGCCGCCTCCGTCGCGGTGGCCGAGGCGCGGGCGGCGAGCCACCGGGCGGGGCTCCTTGCCGCCAACAAGCTTCTCGAACTCGGCGGCACCTCGGCGACCGGCCGGGCGGACGATCTCGACCGCTATTGGCGCAATGTCCGCACCCATACGCTGCACGATCCGGTGCGGTGGAAATACCACTGGGTCGGCGCCTACCACCTCAACGGCCGAATACCACCCCGCCACGGAGCGCTCTGATGGCCGCGAAAAAGCAGATCCTGCTCAACGCCTTCAACATGAACTGCGTGGGCCATATCAACCACGGACTGTGGACGCATCCGCGGGACCGTTCGCCCGAATACAACACGCTCGCCTACTGGACCGATCAGGCGAAGCTGCTCGAACGCGGGCTGTTCGACGGGATCTTCATCGCCGACATCATCGGGGTCTATGACGTCTATGGCGGGGGCGTGGAGGTGACGGCGCGAGAGGCGGTGCAGCTTCCCGTCAACGACCCGATCCTGCTGGTCTCGGCCATGGCGGCGGTGACGGAAAATCTGGGCTTCGGCATCACCGTCAACGTGCACAACGAGGGGCCCTACACCCTGGCCCGGCGGTTCTCGACGCTCGACCATCTGACGCGGGGCCGCATCGGCTGGAACATCGTCACGGGCTATCTGGAAAGCGCGCATCGCGGCACTGGCGAGGGGCAGCTGCCGGAACACGACCGGCGCTACGACTATGCCGATGAATATCTCGAGGTGCTCTACAAGCTCTGGGAGGGAAGCTGGGACGACGATGCCGTCCGCCGCGACCGCGCGGCCCGCATCTTTACCGATCCGGCGAAGATCCGAGCTGTCTCGCACCACGGCGAGTTCTTCAACATCGAAGGCTATCACCTCTCGGAGCCCTCGATCCAGCGCACGCCGGTGCTCTTTCAGGCCGGAACCTCGCCGCGGGGCCGGGCCTTCGCGGGCCGGCACGCGGAATGCGTTTTCATCTCGGCCCGCGACAAGGTCACGGCGCGGAACGCCGTGCGCGCCATCCGGGCGGAAACCACGCGCGCCGGCCGGCGGCCGGAAGACGTCAAGGTTTTTGTCGGCATCGCCGTGGTGCCGGGCCGCACCAAGGCCGAGGCGCAGGAGAAGCGCGACGAATATCTTCGCTATGCCAGCCCCGAGGCGGGGCTCGCACATTTCTCGGCGTCGACGGGCATCGACTTCTCGCGTTACGGTCTCGACGAGCCGATTCCCTATGCGCCGGGAAACGCCATCCAGTCGGCGACCGCAGCGGCGGCGCAACGAGGGCTGACCAAGCGCGATCTCCTGAACGAGCTCGCCCTCGGCGGCCGCTATGCGGCGATCACCGGCGATGCCGCCGCCATCGCCGATGAGCTGCAGTCCTGGATCGAGGAGGGTGAGGTCGACGGCTTCAATCTCAGCCGGATCGTGGTGCCTGAAACCTACGCGGATTTCATCGACATCGTGATCCCCGAGCTTCAGGACCGCGGCCTCTACAAGACCGCCTATGCCGAAGGAGCGCTGCGCCACAAGCTGTTCGGCCAAGGCGACCGTCTGCCCGACCGGCATGCGGGCGGGGCCTTCCGGCCCGGCGTCCGCCGAGCCGAGGCAGTGTGAGGGAGAGACCCATGTCCTACGACGTCTTCTGGTTCCTGCCGACTTCGGGCGATACCCGCTATCTCGGCAAATCCGATTTCGGCCGCGCGCCCAGCAATGCCTACATTCGCCAGATCGCCGAGACGGCGGAACGGCTGGGTTATGACGGGCTCCTGATCCCGACCGGCACGAGTTGCACCGACCCCTGGGTAACGGCGGCCTCGCTCGTCGCCGCGACGCGGCG
This sequence comes from Xanthobacteraceae bacterium, assembly GCA_031291445.1. GTDB lineage: Bacteria > Pseudomonadota > Alphaproteobacteria > Rhizobiales > Xanthobacteraceae > Bradyrhizobium_A. The sequence continues at coordinate 31,462 of JARLJA010000045.1, forward strand.
AATCAAGCTGCTCGTCGCGCTGCGCACCTCGATCACCGGGCCCACGCTCGGCGCACGGCAGGCGGCGGCACTCGACGAGGCGCTCGGAGGACGACTGCTGCTCAACGTCGTCCCGGGGGGCGACGCCACCGAGCTCGCCGCGGACGGCGTCTTTCTCGCGCATGACGAACGCTACGAGGCGGCGGATGAGTACCTCACCGTGTGGAAGCGGCTGCTCGCCGGCGAGAAGGTGGATTTCGCGGGTCGCCACGTCCGGGTCGAGGGGGCGCAGAACTTCCACGACGCCGTGCAGAAGCCCTGGCCGCCGCTCTATTTCGGCGGCTCGTCGCCGGCCGCGCACGAACTCGCGGCCAAGCATGTCGACGCCTATCTGAGCTGGGGCGAGCCGGTCGAGGCCGTGGCAGCCAAGATCGCGGATGTGCGGAAGAAAGCGGCAAGCCACGGACGGACGGTTCGGTTCGGCGTGCGCCTGCATGTCATCGTGCGGGAGACGGAAGCCGAAGCCTGGGCGGAGGCCGAACGGCTCATCAGCCACGTGACGGACGAGGACATCGCCCGGGCACTGGCGAATTTTGCACGGATGGATTCGGTGGGTCAGGCACGGATGACGGCGCTTCATCAGGGCCGGCGCGACCGCCTGGTGGTCGCGCCGAACCTTTGGGCGGGCGTAAGCCTCGTCCGGGGCGGCGCCGGCACCGCGCTGGTCGGATCGCCCGAACAGGTGGTCGAGCGGCTCAACGAATACGCAGCCCTCGGGGTCGAGACCTTCGTGCTCTCGGGCTATCCGCATCTCGAGGAAGCGGTCCGCTTCGCCGAACTCGCCTTCCCGCTGATCGAGGGCAAGGCGCCGGTCACACTGCGCGATTCCAACCAGACCGGCGGGCCGTTCGACATCCGCGCGGCGAACAACCTGGTTGCCGCCGCGAGCTGACGCCGCGGTTCGAAGGAGCCTTCATGACCGTCATCGATCTGCGCTGCCGTCCGGCCTATCTCCACGACTTTTTCGGCGCCACGCCCGGCAGTCCGGAATTCGAGACCGCGCGGTGGCTGAACCGCCGTGTCGGCACCCTGGGCGACGACGCCCATTTCGTCCGCTCGCGGACCGCGGACGGCTTTCTCGCCGAGATCCGCGATGCGGGTCTGTCGCGCGCCGTGGTCGTCGGGCGCCATACGCCCTTCCAGCATCTGCCGAACGAGCGAATCCACGACATCGTCTCCGGCCACGAGGAACTGATCGGGATCGGCTCGGTCGATCCGGTGCTTCAAGGCGAACGGGTCGCGATCGAGCAGATCGAGCGCGCGGTCGGCCCGCTCGGGCTCAAGGGCATCGACCTCGAGCCGGGCTTCGGTGCGCCGCCCCGCCACCCCGACGATCCGATCTATTGGCCGATCTACGAGCGGCTTCAGGAACTCGGCGTCCCGCTCTTCCTGATGACGGGACCGACGACGCCGGATCCCCGCTTCAACGATCCGTCAGGCGTGGCGGTGGTCGCGGCCGCCTTTCCGCGACTCCAAATTGGCGTCTACCACGGCTCCTGGCCGAGGGTGCAGGAGATCATCGGCGTCGCGTTCCGTCACGCCAACGTCCATCTCATCCCGGACATGTACCTCTTCCAGCCGGGGCAGGAAGCCTACGTGAAAGCAGCCAACAGCTTCCTGGCGGACCAGTTCCTGTTCGGCTCCTCCTATCCGTTCCGGCCGATCCGGCAGTCCATCGACGACTATGCTGCCGCAGGCTTCCGTGATGACGTGCTGGAACGGGTGTTCCACGCGAACGCCGTCCGTTTGCTGGGGCTGTGAGAGGGCAGATCGATAACGAGCATGGCCGGTACTAGCCCCGCACCGCGCTCCTGAAGGCCGCCGACAGCGCGGCCAGCGCATCGCGCGGCCGGCCGTCCTTGACCCGCGAGTGAAGCAGCACCGGCAGGCGCGGCAGATCGGGAAGCCCGAGCCTCTGGCCGACGTCGACCGCGCCGAAGGGCAGCATGCGCGGCGCCAAGGCCGCTACGCCCAGTCCGGCCATGACGGCCGCGGCGACCGCCGCAACGCCGCCGCCGACGAAGATCTCGGTCCAGGACACGCCGGCCGCATCGAGCAGCTGCCCGGCCATCGCCCGCACGCCGCAGGGCTCGGCCATGGTGGCAAGCGGCAGGGGCTCGCCGGCGCGATGCTGCCAGCCGGGCGCCGCGAACCAGCCGAATTTCTCTTCGGTCAGAACGTCCCCGTCGCTGCGGCCGGCATGCAGGCGGACGATCACCGTATCGAGCTCGCGCCGGTCGAAGCTCTGCAGCAGGTCGGCCGACGATCCGATCCGGATTTCGATCACCAGCTGCGGGTCCTGCGCGTTCATGCGGGCGATCAGCGCCGGCAGCTCCGGCCCCGCGACGTGGTCGCTGATGCCGATGGTGAGGCGCTGCCGGGCTTCGGCAAACACGGCGAGCGCGCGCTCGTGGACGTCCAGGAGTTCGCGGGCGTGGTCGAGAAAGGCCGCGCCGCGCGCCGAGAGCTCCACGTAGCGGGGCGTCCGCTCGACCAGCCGGCCGCCGAGCCTCTGCTCGAGCCGCTTCAGCTTCAGGCTGACGGCGGCTTGAGTCGTGCGCATGGCCTCGGCCGCGCGCGTGAAGCTGCCGAGCTCGGCGATGCGGACGAAGGCCTGCACGGCATCCAGGTCGAGGGGGCGCTCTATCATTTCCATTCATTATAACTAATATCAATGTTCATAGCATATCAAAATAGATGGACGGCGCCTAATTGTCAGCGGGGACAAGATGAAAGGACCCGCGATGCCGCTGATTCACGTCTCACTGCGCGCCGGAAAGCCGGATGCCTACCGGCAGGCGATCTTCGACAGCCTTTACCGCGCGCTGCGCGAAGCGCTCGCCGTACCCGATGACGACCAGTTCATGACCATCACGGAGCATGACGCTGCGAACTTCCGCACCGGCAATGCGTACGGCGTCGCCCGGAGCGCCGACGTCGTGTACATCCAGATCACCGTGTTCGACAGCCGCACCGTGGAGCAGAAGAAAGCGCTGTTTAAGCGGATCGCGGAGCTGCTCGGCGAAAACCCCGGCATCCGGGGCGAGGACGTGTTCGTGACCATTGTCCCCACCGCGAAAGAGAATTGGTCCGTCGGCCACGGCGTCGCACAATTTGCGTGAGGCGAAGCGGCGTCGGCTGCGCCGGCTTGAGAAACGCGACGTCATTCCGGGGCGCGCGCAACGCGCGCGAACCCGGAATCCCGAAATTGGGATACTCAGAGGCTCGAACTGCGAGATTCCGGATCGGCTCGCTGACGCGAGCCGTCCGGAATGACAAACGGGACCTCAGCTCAGCACGCTGGCCTCGATCCACCAGCCGGGGTGGCCGGCGCGCAGGCGGGCGGCGGCGGCGCTGGCCTCGTCCTCGCTCTCGAACAGCGCGAAACAGGTCGCGCCCGAGCCGGACATCCGCACCAGCCGCGCGCCGCGCATGGCGCGCAGCTCGGCCAGGACGCCGGCGATCGCCGGCTGGACCCGGATGGCGGGCGCCTCCAGGTCGTTGACGCCGCCGGCCAGCACGTCGAGCCACTCCTCGGCGGAGGCACCGGGCCTGGGCCAGACGATGGCTTCGAGAACATCGCCGACGCCGGCGCGCAGCTCGCCCGGCCGCAGGCCGAGCGCGGCGAAGACGTCCTTGGTAGCGACCGCGACCCGCGGATTGACCAGCACGCAGGGCAACGGCGGCAGCGCCAGCGGCGTCAGGTTGTCGCCGACGCCGGTCATGACACAGGCATGGGAGGCGACGCAGACCGGAATGTCGGCGCCGGTCGCCCGGGCCACCGCCAGGACGCGAGGGTCGTCGCAGGCGAGATCGTTGTGCACGGCCAGGAGCCGCAGCGCCGCGGCGGCGTCGGCCGATCCGCCGCCGATGCCCGCCGCCGCCGGCAAAACCTTCTCCAGGGTGAACGCGCCGGTGCGCAGGCCTTCGATCTTCTCGCCGAGCGCGCGCGCCGCGCGCAGCACCAGATTGTCGGCGAGCGCGCCGCAATCGGCGGCCCGGGGACCGGTGACGGTGAGCTCGGTGCTCGCCCCCGGCGACAGCGTCAGGCGGTCGGCGACGGCGGCGAACGCCACCATGCTCTCGAGCTCATGATAGCCGTCGGGACGCCGCCCCAGCACCCGCAGCGTGAGATTGACCTTTGCCCGCGCAGTGTCCGCCAGCGCCATGAGCCCGTGCCCGCCTTTCGAAGTTCGTGATGACCGAGCGACGCCTCTTGCGAACTTCGAAAGCCAAAGGGCGGGAGGCGACGGGCGCCTCACGCCGAGCCCATAACGCATTTCGCGGCAGGGGTGCAATCGAGCTGCGCACCAATCGGTCGGGCCGATCGGACCATTGGAGCATTTTCCGCTTGAATTGACTCGTCATGCCCGGCCAGCGCGATCCGTCTTCGACGGATCGCCAGGACTAAGATCTGCCCACGACTTCACAGAGCTTCAACCAAGAAGACGTGGATGGCCGGGACAAGCCCGGCCATGACGAAGGATGGGTCAACTGACCTGGAAAACGCTCTAACCGCCCTTGTCGACCTTCTTGTCGGCCGAGGCGGCCGCCGGCGCCGGGTCGTCGACCAGGCCGTTGCGGATCTTCTCCACGATCTTCGGCAGGTCCTCGGGGTCCGGCTTGAGGTCGCGGGCGTGCGCCCACTGGAAGCCGGCCTCGAGCTTGCGGCCGGCCCGCCAATAGGCGTCGCCGAGGTGCTCGTTGATGGTCGGATCCTCGGGCTTGAGGTCGACCGCGCGCTCCAGGTTTTTCACCGCCTCGGCGTAGTTGCCGATGCGGTAATAGGCCCAGCCCAGCGAATCGACGATGTAGCCGTCGTCGGGGCGCTGCTCGACCGCGCGGCGGATCATGCCCATCGCCTCGTCGAGATTGATGCCCTGATCGACCCACGAGTAGCCGAGGTAGTTCAGGACCTGGGCCTGTTCCGGCTCCATCTCCAGCGCCTTCTTCAGGTCGGCTTCGGCGGCCGGCCACTGCTTGGAGCGCTCCTCGCAGATGCCGCGGAAGTAGAACAGCACCCAGTTCGGCTTGTCGGCGGTGACGGTGATGGCCTGCGCGTAGGTCCTGGCGCAGTCGTCGAACTTCTTGCGCGCCCGCTCGATGTTGCCGAGCGCGACGATCGCCTCGATGTCCTTGGAATCCTGGGCAACGGTGTCCTTGAGGATCTTGATCGCCTCCTCGCTCTGGTCGGCGGAGTCGAGATCGGTGGCGAGCTGGATCTGGGCATTGCGCTTGAGCGGCGAATTGGCCGGAACCCGCTCGTAGACCTTGATCGCCATCTGCGGCTTCTTCACCGATTCATAGAGGTCGGCGAGCGACAACAGCGCCAGCGCATGGCGCGGCTCGAGATAGAGCGCGAGCTGCAGATAGACCAGCGCGAGGTCCTCGCCGCCGCGCCGCGTCAGCGACGCGCCGATGCCGTAGAGCGCCTCGGCTGCGCCGGCCTGCGGCGAATCGACCAGCGGCGCGAGCTTCTTGCCCGCCTTGATCTCGCGCAGCGCCTCGATCACCAGCGGATGGCGGGCGAGCTTCTTGTCGAAGGTCTCGTAGATCGCCTGGGCCGCCGCCGGATCCTTGGCGCGCGACAGCCACCGCGCATAGGCGTCGGCGACGCGCAACGCCGAATCGTCGAGCTTGTAGGCGCGCTCGTAGCGCACGCCGGCGTCCTTCTGGCGCTCGGCGAGGTCGAGCATCATGCCGGCGTGGAAGTCCTTGAACAGCGGATACCACTCCGGCCCCTGCAGCTTGTCGATGCTCGCCACCGCGGCCTGGACGTTGCCGGCGCCATACTGCGCCCATCCGGACAACAGCGCGGCGACGAGGTCGGTGATCGGCCCGCGCACCGACTGGGCGATGTTCTGCTGGGCGGCGGCGTACTGCTTCACCTTCAGCGCGCGAACCCCGACCACCAGGCGGGCGACGCGGTTGGTCTTGTCGATGGCCAGCACGCGATCGGCGAGCTTGACCGCCTCGTCGATGTCGCCTTCGGCCAGCGACGAAATGAAGGCACGGTCGAGCAGTTCGTTGTTCTTGGGGTCCGATCGCAGCGCCGAGCGATAGAACGTCGCCGCCGAGCCGGCGTCGCGTTCCAGGCTGGCGTGCCGGGCGGCGAGATAGCTGCCGGACATGGTCATCGACGACAGGTCTCGGCTGGTCGGAAACTCGGACTTCGGGGTGTCACCGGGGTGGTCGGAAGCCTGGGCGCGCAGTTCGCCGCCCGCCACCAGCGAGGCCATCATCGCGGCCACGGTCGCGAGACGGTTGAATCCAGGGAATTTGATCACGGCTCGCCTGACTCCAGGAATGTGAGAAGAGACAGCATGTGAGAAGAACAGAATGTCGGGCTGTTCACGATCCACCAATGGCCGGCCTAATCAGAAGGTCTGCGGTGAGCGGATGCTGTCGCCCGCCGGGATCGTGCGGCCTCGCCACAATGGACTTTTTGACCCGCAATCGCAAGGACGCGGGCACGGTTGGGCGGGCGCCCGGGCCCGCTTTCCGAACTTCGCGAGCCATCGCGGCAGCCGGTTTCACGAACTTCGAAAGGCAATGGGCACCGGCAAGTTCATGATTCTAGTACCCTTTGGTTTCAGAAATTCGCGAACCTGATTCACCGCTTGGTTTCGCGAAGGTCTGAAACTGAGGACCAGTGTGGCGGGATCATGGCGAGCACGGTCACGCTCGCGGGATCGTGCTCACATCGCCTGGTAGTTGGGGCCGCCGCCGCCCTCCGGAGGAACCCAGGTGATGTTGCCGTTGGGATCCTTGGCGTCGCAGGTTTTGCAATGGACGCAGTTCTGGGCGTTGATGACGTAGCGCGGCGCGGCGCCCTCCTCCACCCACTCGTAGACCCCCGCCGGGCAGTAGCGGTTGGACGGCCCGGCGAACACGTCGTGCTCGGAGGTCTTCTGCAGGTTCATGTCGGCCACCCGGAGATGGATCGGCTGATCCTCCTCGTGGTTGGTGTTCGACAGGAACACCGACGACAGCTTGTCGAAGGTCAGCTTGCCGTCGGCCTTGGGCGGCGCGATCGGCGCATGCGCCTTCGCGGGGTCGAGCGTCGCGCGGTCGGGCTTGCCATGGCCGAGGGTGCCGAACAGCGAGAACCCGAACAGGGTGTTGGTCCACATGTCGATGGCGCCGAGCGGGACGCCGACGATGGTGCCGAACCGCGACCACAGCGGCTTGACGTTGCGCACCTTGTGGAGGTCCTTGCCGACCGGGGAAGAGCGCCAGGCGTTCTCGTATTCGGACAGTTCGTCGTTGGCGCGCCCCGCGGCCAGCGCCGCGGCCAGATGCTCGGCAACCAGCAGCGCCGAGCCCATGGCGTTGTGGACGCCCTTGATCCGCGGCACGTTGACGAAGCCCGCGGCGCAGCCGATCAGCGCGCCGCCGGCGAAGGTCAGGCGGGGCACCGACTGATAGCCGCCCTCGGTGATGGCGCGCGCGCCGTAGGCCAGCCGCTTGCCGCCCTCGAAGACCTCCCGCACGCCGGGATGAGTCTTGAAGCGCTGGAATTCATCGAACGGCGACAGATACGGGTCCTGGTAGTTGAGATGGACCACGAATCCGACCGCCACCAGGTCGTCGTCGTAGTGATAGAGGAAGGAGCCGCCGCCGGTGGAATTGTCGAGCGGCCAGCCGAACGAGTGCTGGATCAGCCCCTTCTTGTGCTTGGCGCGGTCGATCTGCCAGACCTCCTTGAGGCCGATGCCGAATTTCGGCGGCTCGCTCTTGGCGTCGAGGGCGAATTTGGCGATCAGCTGCTTGCTCAGGCTGCCGCGGGCGCCCTCGGCGAACAGCGTGTATTTGCCGAGCAATTCCATCCCGCGGGTGAAGCTCGGCTTGGGTTCGCCGTCGCGGCCGATTCCCATGTCGCCGGTGGCGATGCCCCTGACCTCGCCGTGCTCGCCGTAGATCACCTCGGTCGCCGCGAAACCCGGATAGATCTCGACGCCGAGCGCTTCCGCTTTGCTGGCGAGCCAGCGGCACACCATGCCGAGCGAGCCGATGTAGCAGTGATGGTTGTTCATCAGCGGCGGCATCGCGAAATTGGGCAGCCGGATCTTCAGGCTCGAGGTCAGCCAGTAGAAGTGATCGTCGACGACCTTGGTCTTGAGCGGACAGTCCGGATCGTCGCGCCAGTCGGGAACCAGCCGGTCGAGGCCGGCGGGATCGATCACCGCGCCGGACAGGATGTGGGCGCCGACCTCGGAGCCCTTCTCGACCACGACGATGGTGAGTTCGGGGTTGATCTGCTTGAGCCGGATCGCGGCGCTCAGGCCGGAGGGGCCGGCGCCCACGATCACGACGTCGAATTCCATGGATTCGCGCGGCGGCAGCGGCTCGGTGCTCATGCGATGACTCGATTTTCCCGACAGAAAGATGATTGGCGGGTCTTGTTGTTTCCCATTTTTCGGCTCAGGACAACCCCGTGTGCACAGCGGGATGACGACGGCCGTCCGCCGTTTCGCGCCCGCGCGATCCGGCCTAGGATCGCGACCGGCTCGCAACCCCGCTCGGCCCCCTGGACCATGCTTTGAGATGATGTCGGACCGACCGCCCACCGCCCGCGAATTGCTCGCCTTCTACCTCGAGGCCGGGGTGGACTGCGCGCTTGCGGACAGTCCGCTCGACCGGCTCGCCGAGGCCGCGGCGGAAGACCGCGCCCCCCCTCTGGCGCCCACGGCGGCGCCGGGGCGATCCCCGCTCGCGGCCCCCGTGGTCCGGACCACCGCCCAGCCCGCAGGCCCGGCGCGCGCGGATG
>JARLJA010000046.1 GCA_031291445.1 Xanthobacteraceae bacterium
CGCGCCACCATGAAGGCGCCGATCACGGTCGAGGACGTCCTGAACTCCAAGATGATCGCCTATCCGTTCCGGATCCTGCAGTGCTGCCTCGTCACCGACGGCGGCGGTGCGCTGATCCTGACCTCGGCCGACCGCGCCAGGGATTTCCCGCGGAAGCCGGTCTACATCCTCGGCACCGGCGAGAGCGTGGAAACGCCGATGGTCAGCCAGATGGAAAGCTTCGATTCCTCGCGCGCCTTCCGCGTGGCGGGGCCCACCGCGTTCCGCGAGGCCGGCATCAGCCACGCCGACGTCGACCACCTGATGATCTACGACGCCTTCGCCCATCTGCCACTGTACGGGCTCGGCGACCTCGGTTTCATGCCGCATGAGGAGACCGGCAAGTTCATCGCCGACGGCAACACCCGCCCGGGCGGCAAGCTCCCGCTCAACACCAACGGCGGCGGGCTCTCCTACATGCATTCGGGGATGTACGGCATGTACGCCCTGCAGGAGAGCGTCCGGCAGATGCGCGGCATCGCGCCGGCGCAGGTTCCCGGCGCCAAAATCTCGGTGTGTCACGGCGTCGGCGGCATGTTCGCCGCCAGCGGCACCATCATCTTCACCAACCAGAACTAGCTTTCGCGAAGGGAAAAATCATGTCGGCAACCAAGGCGCTCGAGGGCAAGGTCATCATCGTCACCGGTGCGGGGCGCGGCATCGGGCGGGAAATCGCCCTGCTCGCCGCCGCCGAGGGCGCCAAGGTCGTGGTCAACGATCCCGGCGTCGCCGCCGACGGCTCGGGCACCAGCGCTGCGCCGGCGGAAGAGGTCGTGGACGAGATCCGCAAACGCGGCGGCACCGCGGTCGCCAATTTCGAGACCGTGGCCGAGGCGATCCCCGCCAGCCGGATCGTCCAGGCCGCGATCGACAGCTTCGGCCGCCTCGACGGCGTCGTGAACAACGCCGGCATCCTGCGCGACGCCATCTTCCATCGCATGAGCATCGACGCCTTCGAGTCGGTCATCAAGGTGCACCTGATGGGCTCGTTCTACGTGTCCCACGCCGCGGCCCGCATTTTCCGCGAACAGGAGAGCGGCGCCTTCGTGCACTTCACCTCGACCTCCGGCCTGATCGGCAATTTCGGCCAGGCCAACTACGCCGCCGCCAAGCTCGGTATCGTCGGACTGTCGAAGTCCATCGCGCTGGACATGAACCGCTTCAACGTGCGCTCCAACTGCGTCTCGCCGTTCGCCTGGAGCCGGCTGATCGGCACCATCCCGACCGAGACCGAGGCCGAAAAGGCCCGGGTGGCGCGGATGCAGCAGATGGGCCCCGAGTAGATCGCGCCGCTGTCGGTGTTCCTGCTCGGCGACGCCGCCAAGGACGTCACCGGACAGATCTTCGCGGTGCGGATGAACGAGATCTTCCTGATGAGCCAGTCGCGGCCGCTGCGGTCGATCCACCGCGCCGAGGGCTGGACCTGCGAAACGCTCGCCAACCACGGCATGCCGGCGCTAAAGTCGTCGTTCTACAAGCTCGACCGTTCCGCCGACATCTTCTCCTGGGATGCGATCTGAGCCGCCGGCGACGGTCTCCTGGCGGCGCGGCCAATGCGGCGGCGCCGCCGTCGCGCTTGCATCGCCCCGTGGTGGGAAGGTAAACAGGCGCTACCACCATAAGGGCGGTTAGCTCAGCTGGTTAGAGCATCTCGTTTACACCGAGAGGGTCGGCGGTTCGAATCCGTCACCGCCTACCACCCTCGAACCCACGGGGACAAGCCGATGAAGACAGTGCAGGCCATGCTGGCGGAGGCGGAAGCGGCGGTGCCCCGGATCGCGGTGGACGCAGCGAGGGCGATGCTCGGCCGGGCGGACGTGCTGTTCGTCGACGTCCGTGAACCGGGCGAGGTCGTGGCCTCGGGCAAGATTGCCGGCGCGGTCGCGGTGCCCCGCGGGTTGCTCGAATTCCGCGCCGATCCCTCCTCACCCCTGCACGATGCCGGCTTCGACCGTGCCAAGACGGTGATCACCTATTGCGCCTCGGGCGGACGGGCCGCACTGGCCGGAAAGACCCTCAAGGACATGGGCTACGCCAACGTCCACAACCTCGGCGGGTTCAAAGCCTGGCTCGACGCCGGCGGCGACGTCGACAAGGGCTGAGACCGCTCCCGCACCAAGGCCGCGGCGCCGCGGCGCGTCGACGGTAATTCGATAGTCAATTGCGACTAGCGTCGATGGGGGCGCAATTCGTCCGCCCCGACATCAGGCAGTCCTGCGTCTTGCTGGCGCTGGTGAGTTCCCGTGCCAGCCACCAGCCGACCACAACAAGCACCGCGGTAATCAGCAACCCCACGAGCGGGCCGCGCGCGTTGGCCTCCTGCTTCTTGTTGTCATTCATCGGACGACTTCCCTCGTCGCATCGCTGGTTCATCGTGCATGTCACTGTGGCAGGGTGCCCGAGGACCACGCCGTTTTAACCGAACTTTACGTTTTGCGCCTAGGATTTCGGCAAGATCTGATGGATTGGCTCGGAGATTGTGCGGTTGGTCGTCCGAGCTGCCGGGGAGGTCGCCTTGCCACTCCTTGAGGGGATCACGATGGGCCCCGGATGTCATTGAGACGATGAATCCGTAACCCCCGCCGTGTCAGCCGCATGTTCCGCTATGCCGTTGTCTGCCGCACCTGACGAGACCTCGCGTTCGCGGCTTGCCGCGCTGGACGCGATTGCGATCTATGCGGCGACCGATCGCGACGGCTGCATCGTCGAAGTCAACGACCTGCTCTGCCGACTGAGCGGCTACCCATGCGGCGACCTGGCGGGCATGGATTATCGCAGCTTGGTCGACGCCGCGTCCGGTGCCCGGCCACTCGCGGCGATGCTGCAGTCGCTCTCGCGCGGCGTGCCGTGGCGCGGTGAGCTTCCCCTCCTCGCGAAGACCGGCGACATCCTCTGGATCGATGCCACCGCGACGCCCCCGAGCGATGCCGCGGGCGTCGTCACCGGCTTCTCCGCCATCGGCATCGACATCACCTCGCGTCGCCGCGCGGAACAGGCGCTGCGGCAGAGCGAGACCCTGTTGCGCTCGACCCTGGCGGCGCTGAGCGAAGGCATCGTCGTCCAGAACGCTGCCGGCCAGATCATCTCCAACAATCCGGCCGCGGAGCGCATCCTGCGGATGACCAGCCGCGAGATGGCGGGGGTCGGATCGGAAGATCCGCGCAGGCGGGCGATCCGCGAGGACGGCAGCGAATTTCCCGGCGCCGAACACCCGGCCATGGTGGCACTGGCCACCGGCAAGCCGCAGGATCAGGTCGTCATGGGCCTGAAGAGCGACGGCGGCCCGGCGACCTGGATATCCATCAACGCGCATCCGATGTTCACCGACGACAGCGGTGTGCCCACCTCGGTGGTAACGTCGTTCTCGGACATCACCGCCCACAAGATCGCCCAGGAGACGCTCCATGAGGCGGTCGACGCGATGCCCGACGGCTTCGTGATCTACGACCGCGACGACCGGCTGGTGCTGTGCAACGAGGCCTATCGCCACGTCTACACGCACAGCGCGCCGGCGATCCGACCCGGAGTGACCTTTCGCGACATCCTGCTCCACGGCCTCGAGAACGGCCAATATCCCGAGGCGGGCGAAACCGACGAAGAGCGGCAGGCGTGGCTCGACCACCGCATGCGCCGCCACACCTCGCCGTCCGATCCGGTGATCCAGCAGCTTCCGGACGGCCGCTGGCTGCAGATCCGCGAACGCCGCACGCCGGCAGGCTCGATCGTCGGGTTCCGCACCGACGTCACCGATCTCAAGCGCGAGGTCGCAAAGGTCCGCGCCATTGTCGACAATTTCCCCGGCGGGATCTCGTTTATCGACAATGACCTTCGGCTGGTGACCTACAACGAGGAGTTCGTCAGGCTGCTCGACCTGCCTGAAGAATTGTTCAGGAACGGCGCGACGACGCTGGAAATGGTGATCCGTTGCAACGCAGACCGCGGCGAATACGGCCCGGGAGATCCTGACGAGCAGGTGCGCTCGCGGCTCGCGCTGGCACGCGAGGCCGCGCCCCACCTGTTCGAACGCACCCGCCCCAACGGCACGGTGCTCGAAGTGCGCGGCACCCCGGTGCAGGGTGGCGGATTCATCACCACCTATACCGACGTGACCGAACGTCACGCGGCCAGGATGCGGCTCGCGGAAAGCGAACAGCGCGCCCGAGCCCAGACCGAACGGCTGCAGATCACACTGGCGAACATGAGTCAGGGCTTGTCGATGTTCGACGCCGACGGCCGTCTCATGGTTTGGAACGATCGCTACATCGAAATCTACGGACTAGCCCCCGACGTGGTGCAACGCGGCGTCCCCATCACGACGCTTCTCGACTATGCCCAGCAGCGCGGCAACGCGCCGGCCGATCTCGAAAGCTACCGGCGAACCATCAACCGGCAGATCGTCGACCGCGATCTGCGCAGCACCACCGCGCATCTCCTCAACGGACGAATGATTCAGGTCGAGCGAACCCCGATACCGGGCGGTGGTTGGCTGGCAATTCACGAGGACATCACCGAGAAGCAACAGGCGCAGGACCAGTTGCGGGACAAGGCGGAGGAACTGGCCCGCATCAACATGCGCTTCGAGGCCGCGGTCACCCACATGTCCCAGGGCATCTGCCTGTTCGACGCCGATCAGAAACTGGTGATCTGCAACCAGCGCTTCCGCGATATGTACGATTTCGCGGAGGCCGAGGTCGGGCCGGGCACGTCGCTGGAGGCGATCCTGCGCCGGCTCGGCAGCAATGGCGAGACCAGCGAGTTCTCGATCGAGGAACACCTGGAGTCGCTGCCGGGCCGCAGCGACGAGGTGTTCCGCAGGGCCGATGGCCGGGTCATCGCCATTCGCCGGCGACCGACGCCGGACGGCGGCTGGGTCGCCACCCACGAGGACATCACCGAACGCGAGCAGGCGAACCAGAGGATCAGCCACCTCGCCTATCACGACGCGTTGACGGGCCTGGCCAACCGCGCGCAGTTCAAGAAACACGGCGAGGTCGCGCTGACCGGCGCCGCGGGGCGCGCCGGCAGCGCGATCAGCGTGCTGTTGATCGACCTGGACCGCTTCAAGGCCGTGAACGATACCTTCGGCCACGCCGCGGGCGACGCGGTATTGCTCGCGGCCACCAAACGAATGCAGGGGAGCATCCGCGCCGATGATCTCATTGCCCGACTCGGGGGTGACGAGTTCGCCATCGTCCAGGAGCCCGGGGGTGATCAGCGCGAAGCCGCGATCGCGCTGGCCTCGCGGCTGGTCGACATTCTCGGAGCGCCCTACGAGGTCGGCGGACAGCAGGCGATGATCGGCGCCAGCATCGGCATCGCGATTCAGTCGGACCCCGACGACACCATCGAACAGCTGATGCACAAGGCCGACCTCGCGCTCTATCGGGTCAAGGCCTCGGGCCGCAACGGCTACAGCTTCTACGAGGAAGATCTTGGCAGCAGGCACCGCGAGCGCAAGCAGCTCGGCGACGAACTGCGCAGCGCCCTCGCCGTCGGCGCGCTCGACGTGCGCTACGAGCCGATCGTCTCGCTGTCGGATCAGCGCGTGTGCGGCATGGAGGCCCGCGTGCACTGGGCCCATCCCGAACGCGGGTTGCTCGAGGGCAAGGCCTTCCTCGACATTGCCGAGGAGGTCGGCCTGACGGGCGCGCTCGGCGAATTCATCCTGCGTCGGGCCTGCCTCGACGCCGGGCGCTGGCCCGAGCACGTCAAGCTGACGGTCAACATCGCGCGGACCCACGTCCGGAAGCGGACCCTGATGGACACCGTGACGCGCGCGCTGCTCAAGGCGCGGATGGCGCCCGAGCGGCTGGATATCGCGATCACCGAAACCAACCTGCTGCAGGACGACGAGGACGTCATGGCCGAACTTCACCAGCTGCGCAGCCTGGGGGTCTCGGTCGTGATCGACAGCTACGGCGCCGGCAATTCCTCACTCAACCACCTGCGGATCTTTCCCTTTGACCGTATCAAGATCGACCGGTCCATGATCGCGGAAATCACCGACCGGCCCGAGAGCGCCGCGATCGTCTGCGCCGTGACGGGGATCGCGCGCAGCCTCGATATCCTGACCACGGCCGAAGGGGTCACCACCGACGAGCAACTGCGGATGCTCCAGGCTGCGGGCTGCAGCCAGGCCCAGGGCGGCCTGTTCGGTTCACCGGGGACCGCGACCGAGACCCTGTCGCGCCTCTTGATCGAGAATGCCCTTCCAGCTCAGCAACGGCCGGCGTAGCGGCATCGATCCATGACCCAACCATCAACGGTCATCGACGAGATTGAAGGTGCTCTCCGCAGCGGAGCCCCGGCACGCGGCGTCGCCATGTTGCGCCAGATAACGTCCTTGTTCGTCGACCACAGCATGTCCCTCACGGCCGAGCAGTTCGAGCTGTTCGACGGGGTCCTGAGCCGGCTTGCCGATGGCATCGAGGCGACGGCGCGGGCCGATCTGGCGCTCCGGCTCAACGCCGCCGGCGTCGCCCCGCCACGGCTGCTGCGCCAGCTGGTGCTCGACGAGCTGATCGACGTCGCGGGTCCCCTGCTCTCCGGGTTCGATCACCTCGACGATGCCGCACTGATCGAATGCGTCAACGCGCGCGGCCAAAGCCACCTGCTGGCGATCTCGCGCCGCCGCGCCGTTTCGGCGGCCGTGACCGATCAAGTGGTCATCCGGGGCGAAACGCCGGTGCTGCTCGCGATCGTCGAGAACACGGGCGCCCATTTCTCCGAGGCCGGCTTCGCAACGCTGGTGCGGCGGGCGGAGAGCGATGACGCCCTTGCCAGCAGCGTCGGGATTCGGGCCGACCTGCCCCGTCATCACTTCCTGCGGCTGCTCTCGGCGGCGTCCGACATCGTGCGAGAGCGTCTGGAGGCGGCCGATCCGCAGAACGCCCGGGACATTCAGGCTGTGGTGGCCCGCGTGTCCGACGCGATCGCGCTGCGCATCGCCCCCGAGCATCGGCAATTCGCCGACGCCACCCGGCGGGCGCTGACGCTCAGAAACACCGGCGCGCTCGGCGACCGCGAGATCCTGCAATTCCTCGCCGACGGCAAGCTGGAAGACGCCATCGCCGCGGTCGCCGTCCTGGCGGACCTCGACGCTGCCATTGTCGACGAGGCAATCCGGCACAAGCGCCGCGAGACCCTGTTGACCATCCTGAAGGCGGTGGGCCTCGGCTGGCCCACGGTCAAGGCGTTCCTGCAGGCCCACGCCGGGGACAACCGGCTGCCGATCGGCGCAACCGACCACGCCCTCGCAAGCTTTGCGCGGCTGAGCCCGGAGACCGCGCAACAGGTCCTGCAATTGCGGTGGCGCCGACCACCCGGCGATCCGCGCGCGGCGACGTCGACACCCCCGGCCTTACGGTCTCAACAGAAACGGCGCCCCTGAGGGCGCCGTTTCGCTTTCAGCATGCGTGCGGGCCGTCAGTGAGCGGTGAGGCCCGGCCCGTCCTCCGCCTCGCTCTTCGGCGGCCGCGAAGTGTCCTCCTCCCAGACGATCGGCTGGGGCTGGCGCACCAGGGCCTGCTTGATCACTTCGTCCATCCGCGCGACCGGAATGATTTCCAGCCCGCCTTTGATGGCGTCGGAGATCTCGGTCAGGTCCTTGGCGTTCTCGTCGGGGATCAGCACCTTCTTGATGCCGCCCCGCGCCGCCGCCAGGAGCTTCTCCTTGAGGCCGCCGATCGGCAGCACCCGTCCGCGCAACGTGATCTCGCCGGTCATGGCGATGTCGTGGCGGATCGGGATGCCAGTCAGCACCGACACGATGGTGGTGGCCATCGCCACGCCGGCGGACGGTCCGTCCTTCGGCGTCGCGCCCTCGGGAACGTGGACGTGGATGTCGCGGCGATCGAACAGCGGCGGTTCGATGCCGAAGGTGATCGCCCGCGAACGGACGTAGGACGCCGCCGCCGAGATCGATTCCTTCATCACGTCGCGCAGGTTGCCGGTCACCGTCATGCGCCCCTTGCCGGGCATCATCACGCTTTCGATGGTGAGCAACTCGCCGCCGACGTCGGTCCAGGCAAGGCCCGTAACGACGCCGACCTGGTCGTCGCTCTCGATTTCGCCGTACCGGTACTTTGGCACGCCGAGGAACTCCTCGATGGTCCGCTCCGTGACGCGCACCGACTTCTTCTTCGAGAGCATCAGTTCCTTGACTGCCTTGCGCGCCAGCGTCGACAGCTCGCGCTCGAGGTTACGCACGCCCGCTTCGCGGGTGTAGCGGCGGATCATCAGCAGCAAGGCGTCGTCATCGATCGAGAACTCCTTGGAATCGAGGCCGTGCTTCGACACCGCGGTCGGGATCAGGTGCTTGCGCGCGATCTCGACCTTCTCGGTTTCGGTGTAGCCAGCGATCCGGATGATCTCCATGGGGTCGATCAGCGGCCGGGGTATATTCAGCGTATTCGCGGTCGTGATGAACATCACGTTCGACAGATCGTAATCGACCTCCAGGTAGTGATCGTTGAAGGTCGAATTCTGCTCGGGGTCGAGCACCTCCAGCAGCGCCGACGACGGATCGCCCCGCCAATCCGCGCCCAGCTTGTCGACCTCGTCGAGGAGGAAAAGCGGGTTGGACGATTTCGCCTTCTTCATCCCCTGGATGACCTTGCCCGGCATGGAGCCGATATAGGTCCGGCGATGACCGCGCA
>JARLJA010000047.1 GCA_031291445.1 Xanthobacteraceae bacterium
CGATGCGCCGCCGCCGGTCGTGCACGCTCCGCCGCCGCGACCGCCGGCGCCGCCGCCACCGCCGCCTCGCGCTCCGACCTGCTCGATGGTCGGCGGCAAGAAGGTGTGCCGATGAACCGAAACGGCTGCGGGCCGACGCCCGCAGCCGCCTCGATACTGACCAGCAGCGATGCCCAGGCCGCCAGCGCGGCGCAGTGCCGACCACTCGCATAACGGAGACTCCACGATGCGTCGTCTTCCAGCCTTGATCCTGTTTTTCGGACTTCTCATCCCGGCGCTGCCCGCGCAGGCCCAGGCGCCGGACCCCGCCACCCATCCGGGGGTGTGGGAGGACATCATGCGGACTCCGCGCCACGAGGGCCCCTACGGCACCGGGTTCACGTCGACCGAGCGCGTGGTCGAACGCTGCTCCGCTTTCCTGTGGTCGGTGCGGCACGACAAGAACGGCGCCGTCCGCAAGTACCGCCGCAACTATCAGAGCGGCTACTGCCTCGGCTGGATCAATTCATCGATGGCGTTCTTCAATTTTCACAACGAGGCGGGACACCACACCCTGGGCGTCTGCCTGCCCGACGAACTGGACAGCCGCCACGTGGTCGACGTGTTCCTCGGCTACGTCCACGCCAACAAGGACCACCTGAAATACAACCCGTCGCTGCTGATCTACTGGGCGCTGCTCGAAAAATATCCCTGCCCGCAGTGAGCACCGCTTTCATGCTTCGCGGTCCCGGCATCGCGCTCGCCGCGCTGGTCGCCGCATCGGCGAGCACTGTCGCGGTCGCCAACGACTCCAGCGCCGAATTATCGACCGGCGGCCTCGTTCTGACCAAGAACACCAGCATCGCGCTGGACCGCGAGGATCTGTTCATCTCGTCCAGGGAGATCCGCGTCCACTATCGCTTTCGCAACGGCTCGGGCGCGCCGGTCACCACGCTGGTCGCCTTTCCGATGCCCGACATCACGATCGAGAATTCGGACGACAACGTGCAAATTCCGGTCACCGATGCTCCCGACAATTTCCTCGGATTTTCGACCACCGTCGACGGCATGCCGGTCCAGGCCCGGCTCGAACAGAAGGTTTTCGCCAAAGGCGTCGACCAGACCGACCTGATGCGCCGGCTCGGTCTGCCGCTGGCGCCCTATCTCGAAGGCTGGCCGCAGCGACTCGACGGGCTCGCCGAGGCGGCCCGAAAGCAGCTGCGCGAAGCCGGCCTCGTTCATGAGGAAACGGAGTACGAAGGCACCAGGGCCGTGGCGCGGCTGTATCCTTCCTGGACGCTGAAGACATCCTATTACTGGGAACAGACATTTCCACCCGGCGACACCGAGATCGACCACCGCTACCGTCCCAGCGTCGGCGTCACCCTCGGCACGCCGATCGGCGACGACACGCTGGCGGCCAAGGTCCGGCGAAAATCGCGCGATCCGTCGGACCGCGGCGAGATCGCCGACTACGAGGCGCACATCCGGACCTACTGCGTCGACGCCGATCTCGTCGCCAGCGCCGCGCGCATCCGCAAGGCGCTGCCGCGGAGCGGAACGCTGATCGAGCAGCGGATCTCCTACATTCTGAAAACCGCGGCCAACTGGGCCGGGCCGATCAGGAGCTTTCGCCTCGTCGTCGACAAGGGATATCCCGACAACCTGGTGAGCTGGTGCGGCCACGGCATCCGCAAGACCGGCGACACGCAGTTCGAGATCAACGCCGAGAATTTCGTGCCGGCATCGGACCTGTCGATCATCATCCTCACGACCCATCTGGAGAACTGAGCGTCATGACCTCGTCAGCAGCCAGCCACGGCCGCCTCGTCCCGCACTGGCGCGGCCGGCCTCCGGCCGCATTGGCTCCTGGCATCGCGGCGTGGCTGTGCATTCAGCTGGCGTCAGGCGCGGCGCAGGCCACCCCGCCGATCTACGATCCCGTGCGCGAGGCCTGCGTCATGGAGAACATGCTGCTCGGCCCGAACAGCTACTCGGACCTGCCGTTTCCGGACCAGGTCGACTGGTCGAAATTCGAAGGCCAGATCGTCCGCTTCAAGGTGCACAACGTTCCGCCCGCCAGGCTGGTGACCCCGCCCGTCGTACTCGGGCCCTGCGACCCGGTGCTCGTCGCCGCCTCGCTGCCGCGCGCGCTGGCCCAGCGGTCCGAGTATGAGTTCCTGTTTCAGAAGGATCAGGCCAAGGCGCTTGCCGACATCGAGCGCGCGATCAAGGTGGTGCCGGAGAACTGCGACTTCGCGGCGTCCTACGTCTTCATCCTGCAAGGGATCGGCAGGCGCAAGGACGCCGACGCCCAAGCCACACGCGTGGCCGGAACAGCCTGCGCGCAGCGCTACCGCGAACACCTGCGCTGGCTGCGCCAGGGCACCGTGGTGAAGCTGTTCTAGCGCGGCCGCGATCAGCCGACCGGCAGGTACTTCGTCAAGGTCAGCTGCGACAGCATCGAGGTGGTCTGGTACGACGCCTGCAGGCTGGTCTGCAGCGCCAGGATCTCGCTCGCGACCTGGTCGGACGAGACCGTCTCGGTCGTGGTCACCAGATTCTGCAACGCGGTCTGCTGCTGGCTCTGCCGCGAGCTCGCGTCCTTCATGGTGATCTGGGCGTTGGAGAGGTCCGACTCGATGTCGGTGATGCTCTGCTGGCCCGGCGAGGAGCTCAGATTGGCCGTCACCCGCTGATTCAGCTCGGACACCTGGTTCGTGGCGTTGGGGTTGGTGCTCGAGGTGGTGACCGCAGCCAGCAGCGCGACGTTCTTGATGATCGAGCTGATCGCGGTCTCGTTGGCCTGAATGCCGTACTGCACGGTCTCGCCCGTGTCGACCCGCGCGGTCAACGACGCCCGGGCAGACCCCGACGCGGTCGCCCCGGTGTACCACGACACGGTGTTGGTCGGCGTGCCCGCGACCAGCGACGTCGCGGTATAGATATTGCCGCCGAGGCCGAGCGCCGCAAGCGCCGCGCTGTCGTTGCTGGTGACGGACAGGTTCGCCGCGCTGCCATTCTGCAACGTAATCGCGCCGCCGGCTGAAACCGACGACGGCGTGGTCGCGCCGCTGAGCGCGTCGATCTTGGACAGCAGCGTGCCTACGTTGTCGGTGACGTTGACCTGGTTGGCGCCGCTCGCGCCGGACGCGACGAAGGTGAGCGTCTGACCGTTCACGGTGACGGTATCGCCCGCCGAGAAACCGCTCGACAGCGAGTCGGAGGTTCCGCTCGACGCGCCGGACAGCAGCGTCGCGCCGCTGATCGGCGCCGGGGTGGTGTTGTTGTTGCTCGCCGGCGTCCCGGTAAAGGTCGGGTTGGTGCTGACCCGCTGCGGCGGCTCGCCGAAGAAATTGTTGGCCGCGGCGACGTCGGATGCCGCAAGCAGCGCGGTGTTGGCGGTGGTCCCGATCGCCTTGGTCAGCGCGGCGTTGAGATTTGTCGCGGTCGCGGTCGGCGTCGCGCCGATGGTGAAGCTGCCGCTCGGCGCCGGCGTCGTGGTCGTCGCGGTGAGCTGGACCGACGTGGTGGTGCCGTCCGGCAGGTTGAAGGTAAGGTTGAGCTTGTCGCCGTTGTTGGGATTGGTGGCGCCGAGCGCCACCGAGATCGCGGCCGGCGAGCCGGTCGGACCCGTCACGGTGGCACCGGTGAGCGTCGAGGTGACCGAGCTCAGCTTCATGCCGAACACCGAGCCGGCCGCGTCCTCCGCCACCGACACCGACGTCGCGGTCGGCTGCGTGATCGCCAGCCGGCCGAGCCCGCTGGTGCCGTCGGCCTGGTTGCGCTGGGAGATCAGCTGGGTCAGTCCGGCCTGGGTGCCCGAGCCGTTGAGGATGGCGGTGGCGGAGGCCACCGAAGCCGTATTGGTGGCGCTGCCGGAGAACAGGAAGTTGTTGCCGGACTGGCTGTTGAGGATGCCCACCAGCGACGACAGCTGCGCCACCGCCGCCTGTTGCGCCGAAGTCTGGCCGTTGCTGTTGAGGGTCGCCGGCCCCTGCGCGACCTGGTTTTCGACATCCGACGAGATCTTGCTGACCGACTGCAGCGCGGTGGTGGCGGCGTTGATCGTCGTCGTGACGTTGGTGATGGTGTCGGTGAAGGCCGAGATGTTGGAGATCTGCGCGCGCGCCGCGATCGCGAGCCCCTCCTGCGATCCCATGCCGGAATAGGTCGTCGACTTCTCGCCGCTGGCGAGCTCGTTCTGCAGCTGTCCCAGCTGGGTCTTGATGTTCAGGACCGACTGGGTGAGAACCGAGTTGTTGTAGTTGACGCCGTTGATCGTACTCATCTCGGATACCTCAGAGCTGGACCTGCATCAGGGTCGTCATCATCGTCTGCACCACCGACATGACATGGGCATTGGCCGAATAGGCGTTCTGCAGCGCGATCAGGTTCGACATCTCGGTGTCCATGTTGACCGCCGACCCCGCGTTCAGCTTCTGCTGCAGGGTGTTGACGACGACGTCCTGGCCCTGCGAGAGCTGCTGGGCCGAACTCGCGGCATTGGCTTGCTGGCTGACGAACTGCTGCGTGTAGTTCGACAGCGTTCCGGTGAACGGCGACGCCGTCGACCCGACTCCGGTCTGCGGCGAATAGGTGTAGGTCCCCGAGGTCAGCTGGGTATAGAGAAAATCCGGCCGCGTGGTGTCGCCCGACGTGGTGGTGGCGCTGTAGTTGGTGAACAGCGACGGATTGCTGACCACCGCCGGGTTGACGGTGATCCGCCCGGCGTAGCCGGTCTGCTCCGCCGCGATGCTGGTGATGGCGCCGGTATAGGACGAGCTGCCGTCGGTGAACAGCGGCAGCTGCGCCACGCCGTTGGCCGTCGCCGTCGCCGAGGGCGTCGTCGTGACCGAGGCCGCGCTGACCGTCGTCGAGGCGCTGGTGTTGAGCACCTGCAGGATCGAGCCCGACGGATTGGAGAACTGAAGGTTGGCCGACCCCAGCGCCGTGCTGAGCTGCGACACCACCGACGACATGCCGCCGGTGAAGTTCACGCCGATCACGGTGTTGGTGGGGCTCGACATCGACGCCGGCAGCGGCAGCGCCGCCGGATCATCGACGCGGACCACGGTGACCTGCTGCTGCTTGCCGGTCGCGGTGTTGGTGTAGGTCAGATTGATCGAATTGCCCGGCTGCACGTTGCTCAGGTCGAGATTGAACCCCGTTTGGGTGCCCGAGGTCACCGCTGTGCCGGCAGTGGTCTGATTCGAGACCGCGGTCGACAGCGTCGCCGCCAGCTGATCGACCTGCGACTGGGCCTGCACCAGGACGTTGTCGCGGAGGTTGAGGTCAGCCGCGATCCGTCCCGACGTCAGCGACTTGTTGGCGACCATGTCGATGGTCGCGCCATTGGGAAGCTGGACCGAGAGATCGCCGACCCCCGATTTGGTCGGGTTGCTGTTCCAGACGGTATTGGCGTTCAGCGTGCCCTGGGCGTTGAACGTCAGCGTCGAGGCCTGCTGGCCACTCACCAGCTGCACGCCCGAACTGGTGTAGACCGAGGCCTGATTGGAGGTGGGGTCGGTCACCACCTTGAGGTCCATCAGCGACGACAGCTGGTCGATCGCACTGTCGCGCTGGTCCATCAGCGTCGCCGCGGCCTGGTCGGTCGACTTCATGCCCTGCAGCTGGGTATTGAGCTTGGCAATCTGCGTCATCAGGTTGTTGGCCGTGGTCACCGAGGTGCCGATATCCTGCTCGGCATTGGTCCGCAGCGACTGGATCCCGGTCGTCGTGGTGTTGAGCTGCTGCGCCAGCGCCTGCGCCGACGTCAGCGCGGCGTTCTGCGCCGAGGAGCCGCCATTGGTGGTCTGCAGCGCCTGCAGCGCCGAGGTGAAGTTGTTGTAGGCCGTTTCCAGGGTGCCGGTATCGCCGGGGGTGCCGTAGACGTTCTGCAGCTGGGTCAGCATGCTCGACATCTGGTCGGCGTAGCCGGCGCCGGCGGATTCGGTCCGCAGCTGCGACTGCACGTACTGGTCGACCAGCCGGCTGACCCCGGTGACGGCGACGCTGTCGCCGGAATTGCCGTTGCTGACCTCGACCTGGGTAGCGCTGCGCGCGACGTAGCCCGCCGTCTGGGCGTTGGCGACGTTGGACGTCACGATGCTGAGCGCGGTCTGGTTCGCGCTCAGGCCGGACATGGCGATGGAGAGGGCCGAACTGAGACTCATGTTTGCGTGCCCTGGTTACGTCACACGTGGTTGCCGGAGCCTCCTCAGCGCAGCACGCTCAGGAGGTTCTGGACCATGTCGTCGGCGGTGGTGATCACCTTGGTGTTGGCGGAATAGGCCTGTTGCGTCACGATCAGCTTGGTGAACTCGTCCGCGATGTCGGTGTTCGAGCCCTCCAGCGACGAGCCGCTGATCGAGCCCGTGGCGCCCTGGATCGCCGTGCCGGACTGGTCGGTCGCCGCGTAGGCGCCGCCGTCGAGCGCCTTGAGGTAGTTGGTGCCGTTGAAATGCGACAGCGACACCTCGGCGAGGTCGAGGTTCTGGCCGTTCGAGAAGGTGCCGACCACGAGCCCGCTGTTGTTGACCGCGACCGACTGCAGCTGGCCGGCGGAGTAGCCGTTCTGCTGGATCTGGTTGATGGTCGCGGTGCCGCTGACGCTGGCGTATTGGGTCAATCCGCCGGAGCCGAAATTGAAGGTCAGGTTTCCGACCGACTGGTTGCCGACCGCCACGTTGTTCAGCGTGATGGTTGAGCCCGAGGGGCTGGTCAGCGTGCCGTTGGCATTGAAGGTGAAGGCGGTGCCGGCATTGACCCAGGCGGTCTGGGAGCCGGTCGCGTTGGGGTTGCTCTGGTAGAACAGTTCCCAGGTGTTCTGGTGCGGACTGCCGAGCGCGGAGCTGTCGACCTTGGCCCATCGCAATTGAAGATTGACCGCCGTGCCGGTCGAATCGTAGGCGGTGACCGCGCCGCCGCTGATCGACTCGCTGGTGAACACCGACTCGTCGTTGGCGACCACGACGCCGGACCCCGGCGTTCCGCCGCCACCGGGCGTCACGGTCACGCCCGAAGTGAGACCGAGCGCCGCAAAGGCGTTTGTGTTGCTGCTCGAGACCGTCAGAGGGGTTGGCACCACGTTGGTGCCGACGGTGGTGCTGGCCGTGCCGCTGTTCAGGGTGATGACGCCCTTGCTGACGGTGGACGGGTTGGTCGTGTTGCCGTTGAGCGCGTCGATCTTGGCCAGCAGCGTGCTGACCGAATCGGTGGTGAGGATCGTATTGGCGGTGGTCGGGCCCGTGGTAACGAATGTCAGAGTCTGGACGCCGTTCTTGCCGTTCACGGTGATCGTGTCGGCAGGGGGACCCGCTGTGAAACCGGGACTGATGGAATCGGTCCCGCTGGCGCCCGAGAGCAGGGTCGCACCGGTGATGGGCGCCGGCACGGCGAGCTGGTTGTCGACCGTCAGGCCGGAGGCCGACGTGTTCGTGACGGCCGCCGACGGCGTGCCGATCATCAGCGGGTTTTGCGAGAAATTATTGGGGTTCAGGCCGCCGTCCGCGACCAGCGTGCCGGAGGTGGCACTGGTGGACGCCGAGGTCGCCGGCGTGGTCGGCAGGTTGGCGGCGTAGGTGATCGCGGTGGTCGCCTGCGCCGGAATGAAGTTGTTCTGGAACTGCAGCACCTGCGGCACGCTGCCCGTCGGATTGCCCGTCTTGGGGTCAACGGTGACGCCCATCAGGTAGTAGCCGGCGCCGTTGACCAGGTTGCCGTTGGCGTTGAGCTGGAAGTCGCCGCGGCGGGTGTAGTCGGTGACACCGTCGAATGTCGGGACGTTGTCGGTGATGCCGGTCGGCTTCTGGACGTCGAAGAAGCCGTCCCCGGTGATCGCCATGTTGGTGGAGACCTGGCTCGACGAGACCGTGCCCTGGGTGGTGATGGTCTGCTGGGCGTAGGACGTCACGCCGCCGGCCGCCTGCTTCTCGGGGGTCGCCGAGCTCGGGATCAGGTCCTCGAAGCTGGTGCCGATGCCCTTGTATCCGACGGTCGAGGCATTCGCGATGTTGCCCGAGATGTTCTGCAGTGCGAACGACTGGGCCTGCAGGCCGCTCACTGAGGTGTTGAGAGCGTCGAAAATACCCATAACAAAATCTCCAACTGCGATGCGGGTGCTCGGCCGGCGAAACGATCATCGCGCGGCCCCGTCGGGGGGCGACGTCGCAAGTCGCGTGCCAATGTTGAAGATTGAGATATTTCAGCGACTTAACAAAAAAGCCCCAGCCGGTGGGCTGGGGCACTCTTGCCGACTCCGGCAAGTTTTTCCGGGCCAGCGCACCGTTCAGGACGGCGCCGCGTCCGACGGCTTGAAGGTCAGCGACAGCCCGTTCATGCAGTAGCGCAGCCCGGTCGGCTTCGGCCCGTCGTCGAACACGTGGCCCAGATGACCACCGCAGCGATGGCAATGGACCTCGGTCCGCTTCATGGCGAAGGTGCGGTCCTCGGTGGTGCCGACGGCGCCGGCCAGCGGCTGGTAGAAGCTCGGCCAGCCGGTCCCGGAATCGAATTTCGTCTCCGAGGCAAACAGCGGCAGCGCGCAGCCGGCGCAGGCGAAGGTGCCCTTGCGGTGCTCCTTGTTGAGCGGGCTGGAATAGGGCCGCTCGGTGCCGTGGTCACGCAGGATGTCGTACTGCGCGGGCGTCAGCTGGCGCCGCCACTCCTCGTCGCTCTTCTGGACTTCGAAGGTCTCGGTCGGCTGCCCGGCCGCGGCCGCGGTGCCTTTCCGCCAGCCGCGAAACGCGGCGATGAACGACAGGCCGGCGGCCGATGCAAGCAGAACCCGGCGTTGGATCATGGCAACTTTCTCCCGTGCGTGGCGCGACAGCCGGGACGACCACCGCCCCCTGTCGCATCAGATACGCCGCGTGCGGCAGAAAGTTACGCCCTGCGCAACCACCGCGCTCACTTTCTCGCGAGCGTCAGGCCAGCGGCCCGGAAGGGCGATCGTTCGGCGCGGCGGGCAGCTGTTCCGGGTCGATGTCGGTGATCTTCTTGGGAGACGCGGCAGCGGCGACCGCTGGCGGCGTCGGCGCGGCCGGCCGGCGCGGCCGCTTCACGGCGGCATTGCGAATCTCGTCCTGCCGCGCGCGCTGCAGCGATCGTTCCCGGTGGCGTGCCAGCGCCCCCGCCAGTGCGGCCCGGCCCCGCGACAGCGAGAAGATCGCCTGCCCCACCACCCTGCCGCCGGTACCGCCGGCCCACACCAGTTCGAACGGCGAAAACAGCCGCCAGCGGTCGTCGCCATCGGCGATGCCCCGCGCGATCAGCTGCCCGGCCATGGCCGAGGTGTTGAGGCCCTGGTGACCGAAGCCGCTGGCGACCCAGACGCCGCGCCGCATCGCCCCGATCTGCGGCATGCCATGAACCGTGAGGCCGACGACGCCGCCGAACACGTCGGCGATCTCCACGGTGCCTAGCGCGGGATACAGCGTCGCGATCTCGCGCTGGGCCCGGTGCGCGAACCGCGCCGGTGCGATCGGAAGGGTGCCGGCGCCGCTGCACCACAACAGCCGATCGCCGTCGACGACGCGGTACTGGGCAAGACCGTCGGAATCGGCGACTGCGCCCGCAAACGCGATCACCTCGGCGAGACGCGGGCCCAGCGGCGCCGACAGCGCCGCATAGCGCCACACCGGCAGCAAGGTATCGGCGAGCCGCCGCAGCGGCGCGCCGAGATGAACTCCGCCGCACAGCACGATATGCGCCGCCCGCACCCGCGCCGCGGGCGTGGCGATGCGCTTGCGGATTCCGGCGGGGTCGATGCCGATCGCCGGCGTCTCCTCGAAAATCCGCGCGCCGGCCTGTTCGGCCAGCGCCGCCAGGCCGTGGATGTAGTGGCGGCCGTCGATCTGGAAGGCCTTGGGGTAATGCACGGCGTGGAAGTAGCGCGGCGTCCTCAGGACGCCGCGGACCCGATCGACCTGCCAGCCCTCGACCTCGGTGCCGAAATCCTCGCCCAGCATCTGCAGACGGCTGATCAGCTGGTCGCCGCTATCGACGCTGGAGACTTCCAGCGCGCCCTCGCTCAGCGCGACGCCCGCCATGGCGTGGTCCGTGACCGTCGACCTGACATAATCGGCGCCGTCCTGGGCAAGGCCCCACAGCTCCCGCGCGTCCTCGAAGCCGATGCGCGTGATCAGGTCGGTGACATCGACGGGGAAGCCCGGCATCACCGCACCGAAATTGTGACCGGCCGCGTTCCAGCCGACCTGGCGCGACTCGATCACCGCGACGCTCATGCCCAGCAGCGCGGCCTCCCGCGCCACCGTCAGCCCGGCGAGACCGGCGCCGACCACGCAGACCTCGACGTCGAGGTCGAAGGACAGGCGCGGCCGCTCCTCGTGGGTGGTTCGCAGCCGTCCGGCGAGATCCGGGCCGTGCCCCGACACGCGCGTGGCGGCGGCGGGCTTGCGGTCCCCGTCGTCGGCGCGCTGAGTGATCTGTGCCGTCCCGGCTGTCATGCCATCTTCTTACGGTCGCGCCGCACGCTTGTCACGCCACGGCGCGGGCACGCCCGCGGCACGAGGACCGCCCTGGCTCGATTCGCGGGTTTGATTCTTGGCGGGTGTTGGTTCAGAACACACCGAGGCGGACGCGTGCGGCCGGGCGGACGCGGCCATTGCCTTCTCCGGTGGTGCCCGGTTCCCCGGACCGGCCCCGATATCCAGCTCCCGCGAGGCCGCAAGATGCGCCGACTGATATTGATGCGCCACGCCAAGGCGGCAAAGCTGGGACCGACCGGCAACGATCGGGACCGGCCGCTGGAAGAGCGCGGCCGCAGCGACGCGCGGCAGATCGGCACCTATCTCAAGCGCAAGGCGCTGGTGCCGGATCTTGCGCTGGTGTCGTCGGCCACCCGCACCCGCGAGACCTGGGATCACCTGTCGGCCGACTGGCCCAAGGTCGCGGTCGAATACCACGACGACCTCTACGGCGCCGAGGCCGGCGAACTGCTCGCCGCGGTGCGCGCTGCGGCCGTGCAGGATCCGCAGCGGTTGCTGGTGCTGGCGCACAATCCGGGCCTGCACGAATTCGCCCTGGCGCTGATCGCGAGCGCCCCCGCCGGGACCCCACTCGCGGACCATCTGCCCACCGCCGGCGTCGCGGTGCTCAATTTCACCGTCGACGCCTGGAACGATGTCTCGTTTCGGCGCGGCCGCCTCGAGACCTTCGTGACGCCACGGCAGTTGAAGGATGCCGCCGGACCGCGTGACTGAACCGCCGGACTCCAACATCCGCATGACTTGGGCGCGACGGGCTCACGGCAGCAGGTCGCCCGGCGGATCGTCGAGGCGATAGGCGCGCGGCCGGTTGCGATGAAGCGCGCCGCCGACCTTCCAGCCGAACAGCGCGGCGAATCCCACCAGGAACAGCATGCCGCCAATGGACGCGACCGCAACGGCGCGAACCAGCAGGCCGGCGAGCGCGGCATAGACGAAGCCGCTCGCGACCAGTGCCGCCGCGTGGAGCGGACGCGACAGCCCGCCGATCAGCTCCGGCCGCCCCGCGGCCCCCGCGATGCGCCGATGCAGCTCGAGCATGAAGCGGCGATAGGGGTCGTCCTGCGGCGCCAGCAGCGTCGCCGCCTGCCAGCTTGCCGAGAACACAGTGATCGTGCGTCCGTCGCCGTTGCGAATGTCGGCACGATAACGCCGCGCCTGCATCGCGGTCGGGCGGTAGGACAGCCGGATGCGCGCGATGCCGGCGTAGGGCCACAGGCCGGCGCGCCCGCCCATGCGCCAGGACAGCCCCTGGTCGGTCAATTCGAACCGCCAGGCCGGCGCCATCAGCGACGGCTTGAAACTATAGGTCGGATTGACGTCCTCGCCACCCGGTGGCCGTGCCGGCAATGTGATCGACTCCCCATGTTCGCGGTCATGGTAAAGCGATTTGCAACTCGAGGCATCTGGTGCAAAGTCGATGACCAACGCGAAAATCCATGGTGCCGGCGCGGCTTCGAGCGGCGCCGGCCCCCGACCTTCGCCGCCCGAGCCACTGCGCCACCGAAAGCCGCCGATGACCAACGCGACGCCGTTTCCACCCCGCCTGATCCTGGCCGCCGCGGTGACCTCGGGTCTGCTGCTCGCGCTTGCGGTGCACACCATCGGCCAGCGCTTCGGCCTCGACCTCGGCACGCTGTGGCGATCGGAGGCCGGGATGATCCCAGCCAGCGCGGCGATTGCGTGGTGGCTGGTGGCGCTGATCGCCTTCGTCGGCGGCCATACCGCTGCGATCCTGTTCGACCGTGCCGCCTCCGGGCATGTGCCGCCGCTGCTGCGCCAGTTCCTGATCGTCGTGGTGGTGCTGGTGCTGGCCGCGGCGGGCCAGGCGGCTTCCGCTCCGAGCGCGATTCCCACCGTGGCCGGCGTGCTCTCGGGCCTCGCCGCGCTCGGCCTGGGCGGCGCGATGGCGTTTTGCGGCGCCCACTTCGCGCTGTACCGCAGCTAGTGTCCTTCATGAACCGGACTGCCCCCCGGGTCGGCGGCGCTGCGATTTGCCGCAGCCTGGCGGTGAACAATGGCCGGCGCCCGGGCTTACATTTCGACTTTCGAAGAGGGGCCGGCAACGTGTCGGAAATGGGACGAGATGGGTCCAGAGCTTGAACCATCATCCCCGCTGGCGGATCGGCTCGGCACCCCCGGCCAGCGGGCCGGCGCACCCGGTCATGCGCCCAAATGCCTTGAATCTGAAGGTCTTGGCCGTTTCCCGGGGATCCGGCCGGAGCCATCCGTGGGATGCGACGCGGAGCGGGCCCAGATTGGCGCCGCAGGCGCCCCCGGACTGGCGCGACCATGGCAGTTCCTGGGCAGCGCAACGTCGACGAGCTGCCGCCCGGAGGGGCTGAACCATCGTCGCCGGCCCGCTATGAGCCTGATCAAAGTCGGGCCCGGCACAGTGTTTTATGAAACGATTTTCGCGTATGGTCTCGGCGGAAGCCGCCTGTCCCCAGCGCGATGGGCCGGCTCACGTCTTGAGCAAATTTCCCTGCCGGGAGGATGAATGCATCGACTGCTCACCGCGCTCAAACGCGGCCTCACCTACATCGGCACCAATATCGGCTGGAAGCGCATTGGTCTGGCCGCGAGTGTCTTGATCATCGTTCTGGCGGTCACCCGGCTGATCCATACCCTCAAGGGAGTGGATACCGGGGTGGTGGTGATCGCGCTGACGGAAATGCCGCCGCACCGCATCGCGCTTGCCGCGCTCTGCGTCGTCTGCGCGTTCTTCACCCTCACCTTCTACGACCTGTTCGCGCTGCGCACGATCGGCAAAAATCAGATTCCCTATCGGATCGCGGCGCTGTCGAGCTTCACCAGTTACACCATCGGCCACAACATCGGCGCCACCGTCTTCACCGGCGGCGCCATTCGTTTCAGGATCTATTCCGACTGGGGCCTCACCGCCATCGACGTCGCCAAGATCTGCTTCCTCTCGGGGCTGACGTTCTGGCTCGGCAACATGTTCGTGCTCGGTATCGGCATGGCGTGGCACCCGGCCGCCGCCGACGCCATCGATCTGCTGCCGACCTGGGCCAACCGCGTGATCGCCCTCGCCTGCATCGCCGGCATCTTCGTCTATCTCGGCTGGCTCGGCTCGGGCCGCCGGATGCTCGGCCAGAACGGCTGGTGCGTGACGCTGCCGTCCGCCAAGCTCACGCTGCTGCAGATCCTGATCGGCGTCGTCGACCTCGGCTTCTGCGCCACCGCGATGTACATCCTGGTGCCGGCCGAACCTCACGTCGGCTTCGTGTCGGTGGCAGTGGTGTTCATTCTCGCCACCCTGCTCGGCTTCGCCAGCCACGCGCCCGGCAGCCTCGGCGTGTTCGACGCCGCCATGCTGATCGCGCTGCCCGAATTCTCCAAGGAAGAGATGCTGGCGTCGCTGCTGCTGTTCCGGGTGCTCTATTTCGTGATTCCGTTCTCGATCTCGGTTTCGATCATGGGCACGCGCGAGCTGTGGCTGAACGTGGTCAAGCCCTGGAACGAGCGGCGACGCAACGGCGGCCTCCACAACGGAACGCTCCGCAACGGCCCCCTCACGCAGGTCGCCGTTGCCCAGCGCGTGAAGCGGCCGCACCCCGCCGAATAGGCCGCCGCTGCAGAGCGACGCCGGCCGGCGCGAGCCGGCCCGCCGCGGCGAATGGCGTCAGCTGACGCCGAGCTTCTTCTGCAGGCTCGAGGACGAGGTGGTGTACTGGAACACCAGGCGCTTGTCCGGATAGACGTAGCGGTGCGCCTTCTGCGCCATCAGCGCCCCTTCGTGGAAGCCCGACAGGATCAGCTTGAGCTTGCCCGGATAGGTGTTGATGTCGCCGATCGCGAAGATGCCGGGCACGTTGGTCTCGAACGCCGCGGTTTCCACCGGGATGAGGTTGTTTTCGAGGTGGACGCCCCAGTTGGCGACCGGGCCGAGCTTCATGGTCAATCCGAAGAACGGCAGGATGGTGTCGCAAGCGACATGGAATTCCGCGTTGTCGTTGCCCTTGACCTGGGCGCCGGTCAGCCGGCCGTCGGCACCTTGCAGCGCGGTGATCTGGCCGAGCCGGAGATCCATCTTGCCGGCGGCCACCAGCGCCCGCATCTGCTCGACCGAATGCGGCGCGGCGCGGAATTCGTCGCGCCGGTGCAGCAGCGTGATGCGGCGCGCGACCGGGTGGAGGTTGAGGGTCCAGTCGAGCGCGGAATCGCCGCCGCCGACGATCAAGAGCTCCTTGTCGCGAAACTGCTCCATCTTGCGCACGGCATAGAACACCGAGGTGCCCTCGTAGGCCTCGATGCCCGGCACCGGCGGCCGCTTCGGCTGGAACGAGCCGCCGCCCGCCGCGATCACCAGCACCTTGGTCTCGAACACCTGGCCGGCGTCGGTGGTCACGCGGAACAGGGGATCGCCGATCTTCTCGACGGTCTCCACCATCTCGTTGAGGTGGAAGGTCGGATGGAACGGCTTGATCTGCTCCATCAGCGCCTCGGTCAGGCCGTGCCCGGTCACCATCGGAATTCCCGGGATGTCGTAGATCGGCTTCTCCGGATAGAGCTCGGCACACTGGCCGCCGATCTTGTCGAGGATGTCGACGAGATGCACCTTCATGTCGAGCAGGCCGAGCTCGAACACGGCGAACAGGCCGCAGGGTCCCGCCCCGATTATCAGCACGTCAGTCTTGATCGGCTCACTCATTGCGCGTCGTCACCATTTGCTCGTGGCTATGGGCCGGGCATCATCACCACATTGCCGGGTTTGTCCAGCGGCGCAAAATCCGCCTTGCGGCGGCGGCGGGTCTCGGCCAGAACTGCAAACCAGTTTCAAATTCTGGAGATCCCCGACGTGCCACCGCAGACTTCGCCGCGGCCCGTGCTGCGGCTGGACGATTACCCCTACCGGCTCCACGACAACGTGCGGTTCGGCGACCTCGACCCCAATCACCACGTCAACAACGCCACCTACTCGACCTATTTCGAGACCAGCCGGGTATCGCTGATCCGCGATCCGCGGTTCGGGCTGATGCCGCAGGGCCTGAGCTGGGTGCTGGCCCATCTCGCCATCGACTTCCGCGCCGAGGTGCACTGGCCGGGCGAGGTCGAACTCGGGCTCGTGGTGTCGCGCATCGGCCGCACCTCGGTGACCTACGACCAGGCGGTATTTCACAACGGGCGCTGCGCCGCGTCGGCGGTCGCGATCACGGTGCTGGTCGACATCGACAGCCGCGTGCCGACGCCGCTGACCGAAGACATCATCGAAAAGTTCAAGCCCTGGATGCGGCGCGCGTGAGCCGCGCCCCGACCCGGCCGCTTCACGCGACGCTCCGCCGCCGCGCCGGTTCGGCGCTCCTGCTCGCGACGCTGGCGGGCCTGTTGCCCCGGATCGCGCTGGCCGAGGCCTATCATCGCGAGGACCTGCGCATCCCGTTCGCCGCCGCGGGGCCGCGCGGGCTCGAAGCGCTGCTGATCAGGCCGCAATCGGGCGGCCCGCGGTTTCCGCTGGCGCTGATCAGCCACGGCTCGCCGCGCGACGGAGCCGAGCGGGCAAATATGTCGCCCTATCAGTTCTACGCATAGGCGCTGGAATTCGCCCAGCGCGGCTTCGCGGCGGTGGTGGTAATGCGGCGCGGTTACGGCACTTCCGGCGGCGACGCCGAGAACGACGGCCCGTGCGGTCGCCGCGACTATGTCGCCGAGGCTGGTTACGCGGTCGCCGACCTCAAGGCCGCGGTCGATGCCATGGCACGGCGTCCCGACGTCACCACTGACGGCATGATCGCGGTCGGCCACTCGGCGGGCGGCTTCCACACGGTGGCCCTGACCGCCGACCCGCCGCCCGGGCTGGTCGCCGCCATCAGCTTCGCAGGCGGGCGGGGCTCGCGCGCCGACAACGACGTCTGCCAGGAAAACGATCTGGTCTCGGCCTTCGGCGCGTTCGGCCGCACCTCGCGCGTGCCGATGCTGTGGGTCTACGCCCAGAACGACAGGTTCTTCGGCCCGGCGCTGGCATGGCGGCTGTTCAGCGCCTTCGCCGCGGCGGGCGGCAAGGCCGAATTCGTGGCCGCGCCGGCCTTCGGCAGCGAGGGCCACGTCCTGTTTTCATCAGGAACGGCGGACTGGCCCGCGACGGTCGATGGCTTCCTCGGGGCCCACCAGCTCGGGCTGCGCCCGCCGCTCGATCCGCCGGCCCAACCGGTGCTCGCGCCGCCATCACAGCTCAGTGCCGGCGGCCGCAAGGATTTCGCGGCCTATCTCGCCGCCAGTCCGCACAAGGCCTTCGCGGTGGCCGCGAACGGCGCCTATGCTTGGCGGACCCGCCAGCGCGACGCCGACGCCGCGCAGGCCGCGGCACGCGAGGCTTGCGCGAAGTACCGGCCGGATTGCGTGATCTATGCGGTCGACGACGGCCTCACCCGCAACGCGGGGGCCGGGGCACGTTAGCGGCGGCGGGTCTGGAGACCCCGCGCGCTCAGGCCTGCCGCTCGGGTGTGCTGACGATCAGTCCGTCGAGCTCTTCCGTCACCTTGATCTGGCACGACAGCCGCGAATTGGGCCGCACGTCGTAGCCGAAGTCCAGCATGTCCTCTTCCATCGGCGTCGGGTTGCCGACCTTCTCGCGCCAGGCGTCGTCGACATAGACATGGCAGGTCGCGCAGGCGCAGGCGCCGCCGCATTCCGCCTCGATCCCGGGAACGGCGTTGCGAATGGCGGCTTCCATCACGGTCGCCCCCGCCTCGACGTCGACGGTGCGGGTCTCACCCTTGGAATCGCGGAAATTGATCTTGACCATGATGTCTCTGCCGGAAGGGAAGGATCGCAGACCTATAACGGGTCCGCCCGCGCCACGCCAGCACCTGCGGCGGGACTTGCGGCAAGACCCCGGTGTCCCGGTTCTACCCCAGGGTTCGCGGCCACCAGCCGCCGCCCGGCGGACCGGATCGGCCCCAAAAGCCTCAGGACCGCCGCAGGATGGCGTCGATGATGCTGCGGACTTCAGCGATCGCCTCACGCAAGGCGGCCAGCGGCGCCGCGGTGGCGGCCCCCGCCCTCAGGGCGTCCTCGATCGCGGCAGCCGCGTCGGCGACCCGCATTGCGCCGATGGCGCGGGCGGATCCCTTGAGGGTATGCGCCAGCGTGCTGGCATCCGGCGGTATCTTCATGAGCCGCTCGGCGAGCTCGGCGGCCTGGGCCGCGAACATCGCCAGCACCTCGCGCTCCAGCCCCGCATCGCCAAAGGTCATGCGGCCGAGATGAGCGAGATCGATGGCCGAATCGGCCGGCCCGCAGTCGGGCGCGAGCGGTGGCGAAGGCATCCAGACCATCCGTTCGAGTGAGTACGACATCGTAAAGCGGCCCAATATCCGTGACGCGGTCCGCGGACATGCCGAAGTTGTCCACAGCCCTGCTCTGGACCTCAGCCAACCACGGCGACGGTTAACGGAAGGTTGCGCATGGCCGTCGCGGCGCCATGGTTTCGCCATGCCATCGCCACGAAGTCGCGGAGCGATTGGGAATTTTCAACAGTTAGAGGGCGTTATCAGCGTCTGCGTTAACGATGATTAAAATCATCTTAACGCCGGGCATTTCTTTCCCGGGGATCAGCCAATAGGATGTTGGCAGAACTAGGGGACAAGCCAGGCGGCGACCGGCGACTTCGCTCTCGCAACCCATCCTGCGACGGCCGCAGCGGAATTTTCATTGCCGTGCCGTCCATCCCGCCCGGCTCTTCGGACGCGTAAACAAAGGCGTAGACTGACATGGCGAATACTCCAAAGAAGGTGAAAGATCCCACCGAAGTGGCGCTGTCGGCCATTCAGGAGGCGCTGAACATCAGCGACGTCGGCGAGCCTTCGCGGCGGGACAACGGACGGGACAGCGGTGGCGCTTCGGGCGCGGCCTCGCCGTCGCCTTCGTACCAGAACGCCATTTCCGAGCCGCGGGTCGACTTCGAGCCGGCCGGCGACCGCGAGCCGATCCGCGCGGCCAACGATGACCGCGAGACCATCGGCCAGCTGCTCCAGGCCATCCAGAAGGGCCGTCCCGGCCGCAACGTCTACACCGTCGCCAGCCTGTTCTCCGGCATCTGGATCGTTGGCGTCGGCCTCCTGATCCTGGGCTTCCTGCCGTCGCTGCAGGCGATGCTCGGACAGGGCGTCGGCGGCACCCTCGCCCTGGTCGGGATGGTGGCGCTGGTGTTCGCGCCGGTCATGTTGTTCTACTTCCTCGCCAGCCTGACCTGGCGCGGCCAGGAGCTGCGCATGATCGCGCAATCCATGGCTCAGGTCGCCCTGCGGTTTTCCGACGTCGAGGGCTCCGCCAGCGATTCCATGGTGACCGTCGGTCAGGCCATCCGTCGCGAGGTCGCGGCGATGGGCGACGGCATCGAGCGCGCGGTCGCGCGGGCCGGCGAGCTCGAAACCCTGGTCGCCAACGAGGTCGCCGCCCTGGAGCGCGCCTACAGCGACAACGAAGTCCGGATCCGCGCCCTGCTGCAGGACATCGCGCACCAGCGCGACAACCTGGTCGGCCAGGCCGAGCAGGTCCGCAACGCGATCTCCGGCGTCCAGATCGACCTGCGCCAGGACATCTCCGTGATCTCCGACGCCATCGCCTCGCGCGTCGACGAGGTCGCGCGCACCATCACCACGACGCTCGAGGAACGCGGCGAGCACATCACGCGGGCGCTGAGCAACGCCGGCGACACCATGATCCTCGCGCTCGGCGAGCGCGGCGGCGACCTGCTCGACCGCCTCGAGGAAGCCAGCGCCGAGACCACCCGCGCGGTGCTCGATGCCAGCGAACGCCTCACCGCCAGCCTGAACTTCAAGACCGGCGCGGTGCACGACGAGTTCGTCGAGCTCGCCGACCGCGTGCACGATCTCCTGAACGAGCGTCTCGACCGCGTCACCCGCGACTTCTCCGAGCAGTCCACCACCATCGTCGACAGCATTTCCCAGCGCACCGAGCAGGTCCACGACTCGCTCAAGGCCACCAGCGACTCGCTGCTGGTCGAGCTCGACCTGCGCAGCGGCGACATGGTGACCAAGATCGACGATGCCGCGCAGCGCATGGCCAGCCACATCGTCACCAGCGGCGACAAGGCGAGCGAGGCGCTCGACCTCACCGTCAACACGCTGGTCACCAAGGTGATCGGCCAGACCGAAACCGCCCACGACACCCTGAGCGCGCAGATGGCGGCGTTCGACAACCTGGTGCGCGAGCAGGGCTCGGAGCTGGCGGAGAAGTTCGCCCGAGACTCCGGCACGCTGGGCGCGCTGATCACCCGCCACATCTCCGAGTTCGACCGCACCGTGAAGACCTTCGGCGGCGAGATCGTCGAGCGCATGGGCGAGCGCACGCAGAGCCTCACAGACACCCTGAAGGACTACGTCGACACCTTCGACGGCCGCGTGACCTCGCATGCGGGCCAGATCAACGGCGCCCTCGACGAGCGCCTCGCCGGCTTCCAGACCGCGCTGGAATCGCGCGTCACCAATCTCGGCCTGTCGCTCGACACCCGGATCAGGGCGTTCGACGAGACCGTCGACACCCGGATTAAGACATTCGACGAGACCGTCGACAGCCGTGTCCAGGCGCTCGAGAACTCCTTCGACAACCGCGCCAGGTCGATCACCGAGGTCATCGATACCCGCCTGCACGACCTGACCAACACCCTCAACGGCGGCACCGCCCATGCGATCGAAACCCTGAACGACAAGGCCGCGACGCTGACCGCTTCGCTCAACGAGGGAACCGGACAGATCGTCGCCGCGCTCGACGGCCGCATCGCCACCCTCACCTCGTCGCTCGCCCAGGGCACCAGCCACGCCATCGACGCCATCGACCAGCGCATCAACAACGTCACCGAGACCATCGACGGCCGCAGCATGAATCTGGTCGACACCGTCACGGCGCGCTTCCAGGCGATCCATGACGGACTCGACACCCGGGTCGGCGCAGTGGCCAGCGACATCGAGACGCGCGTGGCGCAGTTCGAGAACCTGCTGGGCACCCGCATCGAGGCCGTCGCAGTCCGCATCGAAACCGGCGGCCGCCAGGCCAGCGACGTGCTGGTGGCGCGCGCCGAGGAGCTCTCGCAGGGCATTCGCAGCCGCGTCCAGGAGGCCGAGCACGCGCTGATCACCCTGGTGAACTCGACGACGGAATCGCTGCAGACCGGCACGCGGCAGGCGCGCGACACCCTGTCGACGGTGTCCGGCGAAGTCGGCAGCGCCCTGCGCGCTGCCGCCTCCGACGCCGAACGCACGCTGGTGGCGACCGGCGGGTCCGCCGTCGCGGCGATCCTGGGCGGCGTCCACGAAGCCCAGACCACCCTGCTCTCCGCCTCCGACCAGGCACTGGCCCGCACCCGCGAGCTTTCGGTGGAGATTTCCCGCACGCTCGGCGGCGCCAGCAGTTCGACCGCGGAAGCGGTGCTGACCAGCGCCCGCGACGCCCAGACCACCCTGATCAGCGCCTCCGAGCAGGCGCTCGCCCGCGCCAGGGAGCTGTCGAACGAGATCGAACGCACCCTCGGCGGCGCCACCTCGCTGACCGCGGACGCCGTGATGACCAGCGCCCGTGACGCCCAGACCACCCTGATCAGTGCCTCCGAGCAGGCGCTCGCCCGCGCCAGGGAGCTGTCGAACGAGATCGAGCGCATGCTCGGCACTGCCAGCACCTCGACCGCGGAAGCGGTGCTGACCAGCGCCCGCGACGCCCAGTCGACGCTGCTGACCACGTCGGAGCAGACGCAGGCCCGGGCCAAGGAGCTCGCGACCGAAATCGAGCGCACGCTGAGCAGCGCCGGCGCGCTGACCGCCGAAACCGTGCTCACCAGCGCCCGCGACGCCCACACCATGCTGCTCAAGGTCGCTTCCGACACCGCCAACCAGGCCAGGGTGCTGTCCGCCGACATCGAGAAGACCGTCACGACCGCGGGCGCGAGTTCGGCCGAGGCCGTGCTGGCCTCCAGCCGCGAGGCCCACAACACCCTGCTCACCGCGGGCGCGAGCACGGCCGAGGCCGTGCTGGCCTCCAGCCGCGAGGCCCACAACACCCTGCTCAAGGTGGCCTCCGACACCGCGGTCCAGGCCCGCAACCTCGCGACCGACGTCGAGCGGACGCTGACCGGCGCCGGCGCCGCAGCGGCGGCGCTCGTCGCCAACAGCGTGCAGGACGTGCAGACCACCCTGCTGACGGCTTC
The DNA here is from genome assembly GCA_031291445.1 of Xanthobacteraceae bacterium. Classification (GTDB taxonomy): domain Bacteria; phylum Pseudomonadota; class Alphaproteobacteria; order Rhizobiales; family Xanthobacteraceae; genus Bradyrhizobium_A. The sequence goes on from JARLJA010000047.1 coordinate 21,670, forward strand.
GACCGAGGCCGCGACGCAGATCAGGACGCTGACCGGCGACATCGAGCGCACGGTCCAGGCCGCCGGCAGCAACACGGCGGAATCACTGCTGGCGAGCGCCCGCGACGCGCAGAACGCGCTGCTCGCCACCGCCGGCGAGACCTCCAAGCACCTCAAGACGGTGTCGGGCGACATCGAGCGTACCGTTACCACGGCCGCCACGACCGCGACCGAAGCGCTGCAGCAGAGCGCGCGCGGCGCCCAGCACGCCATCGCCGCGGCGTCCAACGAGGCCAGCGCCTCGCTCGCCGCCGCCTCGAGCAGCGCCAGCGCCGCGATCATCGGCGCGTCGACCGAGGTCAACAGCGCCCTGATCGCAGCGTCCAACGACGCCAGCACCAAGGTCAAGTCGACCTCCAGCGAGATCGAGCGCTCGATCCTGACGGTGACCGGCCAGTTCGGCACCGTTCTGGTCGGCAAGACCGAGGAGATCGTGTCCGGCGTCAAGCAGCAGGCCGACCGCCTGACCCAGATCGTCGACGCGTCGCGCGGCAGCCTGGTGCAGGCGCTCACCGACCGCGGCAACCAGATGAACATCGAGATCCGGCGCGCCACCGAGGAGGCTCTCAAGGCCATCGAGGGCAAGAGCTCGACCTTCTCGCAGTCGCTGGTCAAGAACTCGACCGACCTGGCGCGCACCATCGCCACCGCCGGCGAAGTCGCGACCGGCGCCGTCAACAAGTCGCTCAAGGACATCGAGCAGACCACCCGCGTGGCGATCGACCAGTCCCGCCAGGTGGCGACCGCCGCGGTCACCGAGATGCAGGAGACCAGCAAGATCCTGCGCACCGACACCGTGGCCCTGTTCGAGCGCCTGCGCGAGGGCAACATCCTGCTCCAGGAGGTGCTGACCGGCGCCCACGAGAACCTCAACTCGCTGGAACAGGCCCTGGTCACCCGGGTGTCCGAGTTCGTCGCCACCATGAACGACGTCACCCTGCGCAACGGCGCCGCCACCGGCGCGCTGGAGGATCAGCTCAACGACTTCACCGCCAAGACCTCGGGCGCGCTCGAACACCTCGGCGCGCTGTCGAGCCAGTTCGCTTCGCACGGCGAAGCCCTGGTCGACGCCGCGGCGCTGATCGAGCGCAGCAACAAGGCCACCAACCAGACGGTGGCCGAGCGCAAGGCCGACCTCGAGTCGCTGGTGACCACCATCGACCTGCGCACCACCGATCTCGACCAGCGGCTGACGCGCTTCACCGGCCTGCTCGACGACTCGCTGGCGGCCGCCGAGGCGCGCGCCCGCGACATCGCCCGGGTGGTGGCGGAAACCGCCGGCGCCGGCGCGAGCGCGATTTCCCGCCAGTTCGAGGCGGTGCGCAGCGCAACCGAGGAAGAACGCCGCCACACCGAGCAGGTGATGACCGAGCTCTACACCCAGAACACCGAGCAGGTCGAAACCCTGTTCCGGCAGTCGGCGGACAAGTTCGCCACCGTCGTGCAGAACATGAAGCAGATGGCTGCCGAGATGCACCAGGAGCTCGAGGCGACGCGCGCCGAGCTGCGGCGCGGCGTGCTCGAGATCCCGCAGGAGACCGCCGACAACACGGCCCAGATGCGCAAGGTGATCGTCGACCAGATCGAGGCGCTCGCCGAGCTCAACCGCATCGTCGCCCGCCATGGCCGTGGTCTCGACGTCACCCCGGCGTCCACGGGCCGCGCCTATCAGCAGCGCGACGAGGAGCCGGTGCTGGCGGCCGTCGGCGGCCGCAGCGCGGAGGCGCCGCGTCCGGCGCCGCGCCGTGACAACGGCAGCGCGTCGACCCTGCCGCCGCCGGATCTCGGCGCTCCGCCCGCCCCGCGCCGCACCGAGGCGCCCCCGGTCAGCCCCGGCGCCGAACAGAGTGGTGACGGCTGGCTGTCGAACCTGCTCAACCGCGCCGAGACGCCGGCCGAACCCTCGCGCAACCGGGTCGCGCCGCAGCCGGCGCGGACCGCGAACCCGCTGGACTCCCTGACGCTGGACATCGCCCGCCTGCTCGACCGCGACCTCGCCGCCGAGATGTGGGACCGCTACCAGCGCGGCGAGCGCAAGGCCTTCACCAAGCGGCTCTACACCCCCGCCGGCCAGAAGGCGTTCGACGAGGTCAGCCGCAAGTATCGCGCCGAGCGCAACTTCAAGCAGACGGTGGACCGCTACATCGCGGAATTCGAGCGGCTGCTCGACGAGGTGGCACGCGACGAACGCGGCCCGGCGGCGCTGCGCAGCTACCTGACCTCGGAGACCGGGCTGGTCTATACCCTGCTCGCCCACGCCGCCGGCCGGCTCGGCTGATCGGCGACCACCGCAGCGCGATGCGAAAACAAGAAGCGGAGGCGAACGCCTCCGCTTTTTTCTTTGCCGATGTGAACTGCCCTTCGGCTCGGCCTCCATGCGACGCCGATCAGCCGTGGAACCGGGCGGCATGACCTGCGCTGCATCGCACGCGGCACCCGGCGCGATGCGGCGTGTTGAGAATCGACCCGAGACGGATAAGACTGCAGCCATCAATGATGGAGAGACTCTCATGCGCGACGACATGCAGCGGCGGCTGACTGCAGAATTCATCGGGACGTTCTGGCTTGTGTTCGGAGGCTGCGGCGCCGCCGTCGTCTCGGCCGGGTTTCCCCAGCTCGGCATCGGCTTCACCGGCGTCGCATTCGCCTTCGGGTTGACCGTCCTGACCATGGCCTATGCGGTCGGCCATATTTCCGGCGGCCATTTCAATCCCGCGGTGACGCTCGGCCTGTGGGCCGCCGGGCGCTGCGCCAGCAAGCACGTGGTGCCCTACATCGTCGTGCAGATCGTCGGCGCGATCCTCGCCTCCGCGGCGCTCTACTTCATCGCCTCCGGCAAGCCCGACTGGGTCGCCGGCGGTTTCGCCTCGAACGGTTACGGTGACCTGAGCCCGTCGCATTTCAGCGTGACCGCCTGCTTCGCCGCCGAGCTGCTGCTGACATTCTTCTTCCTGACGATCATCATCGGCACGACGTCGAAAGGCGCGGCGAGCGGCTTTGCGGGCATTCCGATCGGCCTCGGGCTGACGCTGATCCACCTGATCTCGATCCCGATCACCAACACGTCGGTCAATCCGGCCCGCAGCATCGCGCCGGCGCTGTTCGCGGGGAGCCCCTACATCGCGCAGCTGTGGCTGTTCATCGTCGCGCCCATCCTCGGTGCTCTCGTCGCCGGCTGGCTTTCACGCATGCTCCACGAAGACTGAGGAGCGCGGCGCAAGCGGCCGCCGGCGCAACACGCCGGCGGCCCCTGCGATTGGTCAATTTAACCTTGCCGCGATCCCCGCCGCTCTCCGCGAACGGCTTAGAGCACCCTTAAAGGAAGTGCCTCCACCCTCCGGGGATGAAGGCGATCACAGCAGCAACGTCCCTCACGCTCATGGTCCTGAACTGGTGGGACCAGGCCTACAATCACGGGGCCTATGCCCGCGGGCTCGAGTACATGATCGTGTCGCTGCGGCACGGCCTGGGATTCTGAGCATCCGCGCGGCGCCCATCCGCGAGCCGTGGCACCGCCCCGGCCCTCACCGCTCCCGCGCGCGGGCGTCGGCGGCGGAGCGGGCTTCGGAGGGGACTCGGACCACCGATCGCGGCTGCCCCGCCGGCTGCGACGAGTCGGAATTGCTGGCGCCGAACAGCACCCGGGTCGGGTTCTTGTCGAAATTGTTGACCGCCCGGTCGATATCCTCGAGCGTACGCCGCCCCTCCGCCATCAGCCCGCCGAAGTCCTTGGTGCCCGAGGCGATGAACTTGTTGACGCCGGCGGAAATGTCCGCGGTGCGCTTGTCGAGGTTGTCGGCCAGATCCTTGATCGACTTGACCGAGGCGGTGAGCTGGCCGCCGTCCTTGCCGCCGACCAGGGCGTCGACGCCGGTCATGATGCTGTCGATGCGCTCCGAATTCTTGGCCAGCGCCGCGGTGAAGGCCTCGAGGTTGTGCAGCGAGGTGCGCACGGCCTCCTGATTGTCGCTGACCAGCCGGTTGAGGGTCTGCACCGAGGAGCGCACCGATTCCATGATGTCCTGGGTGGCGCTGAGGTCGGCGGTGAGCGTCGGAATGCCTTTTTCGCCCGGAGGCACCTCGGGCGCATCGGGCGAGCCGCCCTTGAGCGAGATCGCCGCGACGCCGGTGATGCCCTGGAACTCGAGGCCGACCAGGGTGTCCTGGCGGATCGGCGCGCCCTTGTCGATCGCCGCGAGCGCGATCACCCGCTTCGGGTCGTCGATCTTGACCGACGTCACCTCGCCGATCCGGATGCCGTTGAAGTTGACGTTGGCACCGGTGCGCAGGCCCGAGGCCGAGCCCTCGAAGATGACCCGCAGCGGGCTGCGCTGCTTGGCGGCGTGCAGGCTCTGGAACCACATCACGAAGCCGAAGCCGCACAGCAGCACCGCCAGGGTGAAGAACCCGATGAGCACGTAATTGGCGCGCGTTTCCATACTCGTACTCCCGCCTAACTCGCCAGCGCGCGTGCGCGCGGTCCATGAAAATAGGCCTGCAGCCAGGGATGCTGCGAGGCCAGCATGTCGCTCATGGTGCCGTCGGCGATCACCTTGCCGTCGCCCAGCACCGCGATGCGGTCGCACGCGGTGTGGAGACTGTCGAGGTCATGCGTGACCATGAAGACCGTGAGACCCAGCGTCCGCTGCAGGGTCCGCACCAGTTCGTCGAAATCGCCGGCACCGATCGGATCAAGTCCCGAGGTCGGTTCGTCGAGGAACACGATCTCGGGCTCGAGCGCGAGCGCGCGCGCCAGCGCCACCCGCTTGATCATGCCCCCGGACAGCTCCGAGGGAAAGCGGCCCGCAACATCGGGCTTCAGCCCCACCATCGCCAGCTTGGCCAGGGTGATTTCGTCGAGCAGACGCGGCGATACGTTGAGGTATTCGCGCAGCGGAAACTGGATGTTCTGCCGCACCGAGAGCGAGGAGAACAGCGCCCCGTGCTGAAACAGCACGCCCCAGCGCCGCTCGACGCCGCGCCGGGTGGCGGCATCGGCGGTACCCATGTCGGTGCCCAGCACCTCGACGGTGCCGCCGAGCCTGGGCACCAGCCCGATGATGGTCCGCAGCAGCACCGACTTGCCGGCGCCGGAGGCGCCGACGAAGCCGAGGATCTCGCCGCGGCCGACGTCGAGGTGAAGGCCGTCCAGCACCCGGCGCGATCCGAACTGGACCGACACGTCGCGCACCCGGATGATCGCGTCGTCGGCCATGGCTAGATCCCGATCGAGGCGAAGAAGATGGCGAACACGCCATCCATGACGATGACGAAGAAAATCGACTTCACCACCGAGGCGGTGGTGTGCTGGCCGAGCGATTCCGCGCTGCCCTCGACCAGCAGGCCCTCGACGCTCGCGACCACGCCGATCACCAGCGCCATGAACGGCGCCTTGATCATGCCGACGGTGAAATGATGGATCGAGATCGACTCGCGCAACCGCGACAGGAAGGCGTCCGGATCGACCCCGCCATAGAGCCAGGCCACCATGCCGCCACCGTAGAGCGCCGACATGGCGCCGATGAAGGCGAGGCACGGCAGCGCCACCAGCAGCGCCAGGATGCGCGGCAGGATCAGGACCTCGACCGGATCGAAGCCCATGGTCCGCAGGGCGTCGATCTCCTCGCGCATCTTCATCGAGCCGAGCTCGGCGGTATAGGCGCTGCCCGAGCGCCCGGCCACCATGATCGCGACGATCAGCACGCCGATCTCGCGCAGCACCAGGACGCCGAGCATGTCGACGACGAAGACGTCGGCGCCGAACTGCCGGAAATGGAACAGGCCCTGCTGGGCGATGATGCAGCCGATCAGGAAGGTGATGAGCATGATGATCGGCACCGCGCGCCAGCCGACCTGCTCGACGTGGTGGACCATCGAGGTCAGCCGGAACGTGGCCGGGCGCCGCAGCACGTTGCCGAACGCCACCACCAGTGCGCCGGTCATGCCGGCCAGGGCGACCATCATGTCGGCGATGTCGACGACGCTGCGGCCGACATTTTCGGCCATCCCGACGATCGAGAAGCGCGGCGCCGGCGTGACCGCCACGCTGGCGACCCGGCGCACTTCGTCGACCAGGCTCGAATAGTCGTCGGACAGCCCGGCGATCCGGGAGTCGGAGCCACCCTCGACCAGGCCGCGGCGCAGGCGCTCGATCAGCCAGGCGCCGAAGGTATCGAGCTTGGCGACTTTCGACACATCGATCAGGACCGCGACCTGGCCGCGCTCGCCCTTTTCGGCGGTATCGATCATGCGCTCGATGACATGGGCATATTGGGCGGTCCAGACGCCCGAGGCGCGCAGCGCCACGCCGCCGCCGACCGTCACCCGCTCCAAGACCGGCTCGCCGCTCACGTCACTCCACTCCTGAAAATCCGGCCCCAGCTGATATCGCCGGCCCACGGTCCCTGCGATGCGTCATAACGCAGCTTCGCTGGGTTCAATCAAAGATCCATTAACCACGGACGGTGGCCTGCGACGCGACGTCGCCGCGGTCGCGAATTCCCGCGGACCCAGGTTCCCACGCTCCGCTCCCGGTCCTGGCAGCCGGTGCCGCCCGGTCGCAATCGCTCATCCCTTGTCCGGTTCCCGCCGGCGGGATTTACAGCCCCTTATATAAGCCCATAGTAGGGCAAAACGTATGCCCTATCGCCCGATTGGCCAGATTTCCTGAATGATGTCATCGCCCGAGCTGAGCGCCGCAATCGAGCGCTGGCCGATCGCCGGCGGCTTTGCGATCAGCCGCGGCACCAAGACCGAGGCCGTGGTGGTGGTGGCGGAGGTGTCGCTGGAGACGCCGGCCGGCCGGCGCCGCGGCCGGGGCGAGTGCACCCCCTATGGCCGCTACGGCGAAACCCCCGACACCACGCTGGCGGCCATTCTGGCCATGCGGGAGGCGATCGCCGCCGGGCTGACCCGCCACCAGCTGCAGACCGCGATGCCGCCGGGCGCCGCCCGCAATGCGCTCGATTGCGCCCTGCTCGACCTCGAGGCCAAGATCGCGGGCCGCAGGGCCTGGGACCTGCTGGGGCGACCGCCGCCCGATCAGCGCACCACCGCGTTCACGATTTCGCTGGGCACCCCGGACGCCATGGCCGAGGCCGCGGCGCGGGCCGCCCACCGTCCGCTGCTCAAGGTCAAGCTCGGCGGCGCCGGCGATCCCGAGCGGATCGCGGCGGTGCGCTGGGCAGCGCCCGCGGCCGAACTGACCGTCGACGCCAACGAGGCCTGGGACGACGCCACCCTGGAGCACCACCTGGCGCGCTGCGCCGAGGCCGGGGTGACCCTGGTCGAGCAGCCGCTGCCCGCCGGCCGCGACGAGGCGCTGGGTCGGATCAGGCGGGTGGTGCCGGTCTGCGCCGACGAGAGCGTCCATGCCCGCGGCTCGCTGGCGGCGCTGCGGGGACGCTACGACGCCGTCAACATCAAGCTCGACAAGACCGGCGGCGTGACCGAGGCGCTGGCGATGGCCGACGAGGCCCAAGCCCTGGGCTTCGAGCTGATGGTCGGCTGCATGGTCGCGACCTCGCTCGCCATGGCGCCGGCCATGCTGGTGGCGCGCGCGGCGCGCGTGATTGACCTCGACGGGCCGCTGCTGCTCGCCCGCGACCGCGACGACGGCCTGCGCTACGAGGGCAGCACGGTCTATCCGCCCGACGCCTCGCTCTGGGGCTGAGCCTCGGCCTCGCCGGGGGCGAGCCATGGTCCGGCCGCCAGGATCAGGCCGGCGCCGGCCAGCGCCATGACCGCCATGGCGTAGTAGACGCCCTCCCCGTAACTGCGAAACAGCACGCCCGAGGCCATGGTGGCACCGCCGAGCACGATGCCGCTGGCGGCAGCGAGATACCCCTGCGCCGTGGCCGCGACGTGCGCATTCACGTTGCGGACCATCAGCCCGACGATCCCGACCTGGGTCAGGCCGTAGGACAGGCCATGCATGGTCTGGACGACGGCGAGCACGGCGATCGGGGGCTGCTGCGCCGTCAGGCCCCAGCGCAGCGCCGCGCTGGCGGCGGCGACGGCCACCAGGACCCGGGGCGACCACGCGAACCGCGGCGACACCGCGAACACCACGATCTCGGCCAGCACGCCGAGCGACCACAGACAGGAGATCGTGAGCCCGCCGAGGCCGGCCTCCTGCCAGGCCACCGAGCCGAACGCGTAGTAGGCGGCGTGGCTGCCCTGCACCAGCGCCGAGGTAAAGATGATGGCGAGGAAGCCCGGCTGCCGCAGCAGGGCGCCGGCGCCGGCGCGCGGGGCGTGGTCGGGCGGCGCGTGGTCCTCGATCGGCTGCAGTCCGAGGCTGGCCAGCGCGCCGAACAGCGCCATGGCGACGATCACCCAGATCAGGTTGTCGGGCGCGACCCGGTCGACATAGACGCCGCCGCCGAGCGCGCCGACCACGAAGGCCGCCGACCCCCACAGCCGCAGCGGTCCGTAGTCGAGGCCGTAGCGGGCGACGCCCTTGAGGACATAGCCGTCGACCATGGGCATGATCGGGGTCCAGGCGCAGGCAGTGAGCGCGAACACCAGCAGGATCGGCAGCGGCGTCGCGAAGAAGCCCAGCACGAAATGCCCGATCGCGGTCAGGAAGGCGAGCCAGGTGATCGCCGGACGTAGGGCATGATGGTGCTCGGCCAGCGAAGTGATCAGCGGCAGCACGGTGAAGCGCGTCAGCGCCGGCACCGCCGTGATCAGGCCGATCCAGCCGACATCGACGCCGCGCGCCTTCAGCCACACCGGAAAGAACGGCAGGCTGATTCCGATCAGCCCGAACACCGCGCCATAGACCAGCGTCAGCCGCATCGCGAAGCGTCGCACCGTAAGCGTGGCGAAAGGTGTGAGCGAGTCAGGTATCATCCGCACCAGTGCGATTCGCGTTGCCGCGTAAGGGGCCGTGGTTCGTGCCAGGGTCGTCGGCCCGGCGCCGTGCAGGATCAGGGCGACGCGATTCGCCGGGCCGGCGCCGTCGAGTGGTTTTCGCAGCGGGTTATACGCAACGGTAGAGATATGGCCAACGAAGCTTTCGCACTCTCGCCAATATCCGCCAGCGCGGCGCTGCCGTCGGCCGACGACTACCAGGCCATCAGCGACGCCTTCATGGAGACGTCGCGGGGCCGCTGGTTCCTGACCGAATACGCCCGCCGCAACCGCAACGCCGACACCGCAATGGTGCTCGAGGCGGTGGCGCGCATCGAGGCTTCGATTGCGACGCAGAAGCAGGTCGCTGCCAGCGCGACGCAGGCGGAGACCGGCGAAGCCATGCGCGGCTTCGTGGCGCAGGCCTCGTCCGCCGCCTCCGGCGCCTTCGACCGCTTCATCGCCGCGCAGGACTTCACGCCGACGCAGCGCGGGCTGCGGATCATCCGCGAGGTCGCCTGGCGGCTGCGCGAGGTCGGTTACGACAGCCGGATCTGCGACATCCTCGAGACCCAGGCCGACACCATCGGTGCCAACCACGACCCTTCGCTGGCGCAGGCCCTGCGCGGCGCGGTGCTGAGCACCTTCGAGACGCTGGACCGGCGGATCGCGGATCTGGCTAGCGGCGGCAGCGCGGCCGCCGAGGCCCCGCCGCAAGCCACCGCGCCGGAGGCTGCGCGACCTCCCGCGGCGCCCGACCCTGCGCCGCAGGCCGTGGCGCCTGAGGCCTTCGCACCTGAGGCCTTCGCACCTGAGGCCTTGGCTCCCAAGACCTTGGCACCTGAGATCCAGACGCCAGAATCCGTTGCACCGGCGCCTTCACGAGACGAAGTGCGGCACGAGCGCGCAACGCCGCAACCCGCGTTCGATGGTGAGGCGGACGACGTCGCAGCGCAGGCCGCGGCCGATCTGGTGACGGCAACGCCGCCGCAGCCGCCGGAAATCCAGGCCGTGGCCCCCGTGTTCGACCCGCATCCGGCGGCCACCGCGATGGCGCAGCCGGACCCGGCCGAGGTGGCCGAGGTGCTCTCCACGGCATTGTCGCCCGCGGAAACCGCGTATTCTCCGGAACCTGCGGCGGATCCAGAATCCGATGACGTCGCCCTCGTCGAGGGCGAGCGCGACGAGTTCGTGGCGCCACAGACGCCGGAAGCGGACTTCGACACTGACATTGAGTTGGACATGAAGTTGGACCTGGCTGCCGCGGCCGAAGCCGTAGCCGCGCCGGCGCCAGTCACATCCCAGCCAGCGCCGTCCACCCCCTCCTCCCTGATCCCGCCCAACACGCTGTCGCTGGGCGGATCCCTGCTCGCGCGCGGCATGGTCACCGCGCCGGGCGCCAAGGCCGACCCGCTGACGCCGATCCGGCGCATGAGCCAGGCCGAGAAGATCGCGTTCTTCAGCTAGGGCGTGCGAGCATCAGCACGCGATGTCGGCTTTCGGGGATAGACCAGACATATCATCAGCCCTTGGGGCATGTCTGCATATGACCCACTCTCCAGACATCGACGCCTCGCCTTGCGGACATTTGCGCCCACGCCCGAATCGGGCATTTTGGCGAGGGGCGCACCACATGGCGAAGACCAGGAGAAAAGCCAGGAAACGCGCCACGGCGGCCGGTGGCGGCGGTGCGCGGGCGCGCAAGGGCTAGGGGCAGGGCCAAATGAAGCTGTATTGTGCTATTGCATTATTCGCGTTCGCCGTGATGGGCGAACCGGCGGTTGCCGATCAACGCGATAATGCCTATGCGGCGGTAGAACGTTGGGCAGACGCATTCAATTCCGGTGACGTCGAAAAGGTGGTCGGCGTTTACACAACGGACGCGCTGGTGCTCGGCACTGCCAGCCCTGGTTTAGCGTCCACGCCAGATGACCTGCGTGCGTATTTTCGACAGGCGGCGGCTGCGAAATTCCAGGTCAAATTAGGCGATCATTCAGCCATTGCGCTATCAAATGATGCGGCCGTGATTGTCGGATTTTACGATTTTTCGCGACCGGGTGCCGACGGCCAAATGACCGTGATCCCAGCACGCTTCAGTTTCGTGCTGGAGAAAAAAGGCGATCTTTGGCAAATCGCCCACCACCATTCATCGCTCAAACCCAAGCCGCCTCAATGACTGCTTATGGCACATTTCGGACCTCACGCGATGTCCGAGTTGAGCCCGGAATGCGTTCCAAAGCGGCCATCCGCCGACCACTCCGAGTTCACGGCTCAGGCGCTGGTTCTCAGGCCGTGATCAGCCGCGCATAGAGCGGGGCATCGACGTTGCCGCCGGACAGCATGACCACGACGGTCTTGCCGCGCGCCGCGAGGCGGCCGGCCAGCAGGGCGGCGAGCGCCACGGCGCCGCCGGGCTCGACCACCAGCTTGAGGTCGCGAAACGCCACCGCGACGGCGAGGCCGACCTCGGCGTCGGTGGCGGTGACGCCCGAGCTCACCAGCGCCTGGTTGATGGCGAAGGTGATCTCGCCGGGAATCGTCGCCATCAGCGCGTCGCAGATCGTGGTGCCCTCGGCGCGATGCGGTTCGCGATGGCCGCTGCGCAGCGAGCGGGCGTGGTCGTCGAAGCCCTCGGGCTCGGCCGTCACCAGGGTGGCGGAGGGAAAACGCGCCTTCGTCGCCACCGCCGTTCCCGCCATCAGGCCGCCACCGGAAGCCGGCGCCATCACGAAGTCCGGGGTGATGCCGAGCGCGGCCAGATCGGAGCAGAACTCGCGCGCCGCCGTGCCCTGCCCGGCGATGATCATCGGGTCGTCGTAAGGCGGCACGATGGTCGCCTGACGCCTGCCGGCGATCTCCCTGGCGATCGCCTCGCGATCCTCGCGCCAGCGATCGTAGAGCACCACCTCGGCGCCATAGGCGGCGGTGCGCTCGCGCTTGGAGAGCGGCGCGTCGGACGGCATCACGATGGTCGCCGGTATGCCCAGCAGCTGCGCCGCGGCGGCGACGCCCTGGGCGTGATTGCCCGAGGAAAACGCCACCACCCCGGCGGCGCGGCGCGCGGCCGGGATCGCCGACATCTTGTTGAAGGCGCCACGGAACTTGAACGATCCGGTGCGCTGCAGGGGCTCGGCCTTGAAGAACACCCGCGCTTCGCAGCGCGCGTCGATGGCCGGTGAGGACAACAGCGGCGTGTGGACGGCGAAGGGCGCGAGCACGCGCGCGGCGGCCTCGATATCGGCCAAAGTCACGGGAAGCGGATCAGACATCGTGGAATGGTATCGCGCGGCGCGATCGCAAGGCAAGCGCGCCGCCTGGGGAACTCAGGTGGCGACGGAGCTTTCCTCGGCCGACGTGCGCGTCACCGCGGCGGCCGCGTCGTGCTCGGCGCGGGCGCGCTGCACGTTGTCGACGAAGGCGCGCGCCGACGCCTCCCACGAGTGCTTCAGGGCGAACTCGCGACAGACCTCCCGCGAGGCGTCGAGCGCGGTCAGGCAGGCCAGCCGCAGGTCGTCATTCAGCGCCCCCACCGGGGCGGTGCCGATGACGTCGCGCGGCCCCGAGACCGGAAAGGCCGCGACCGGAACCCCGCTCGCCAGCGCCTCGAGCAGCACCAGCCCGAAGGTATCGGTCCGGCTCGGAAACACGAAGACGTCCGCGGCGGCATAGGCCTCCGCCAGCGGCTCGCCCTGACGCGCGCCGAGAAACACCGCGTGCGGAAACCGCTTCTCGAGCTCGGCTCGCGCCGGGCCGTCGCCGACCACCACCTTCGTGCCCGGGAGATCGAGTTCGAGAAACGCCTCGAGGTTCTTTTCCACCGCGACCCGGCCGACCGACAGGAACACCGGGCGCGGCAGGCCGAGATCCGCCTGTTGCGGATGAAACAGGTCGGCATCGACCCCGCGCGGCCACAGCACGACGTTGCGGAAGCCACGCCCCCGCAACTCGCCGGCCAGCGCCGGGGTCGCCGCCATCACGGCGCCGCTGCGGCCATGGAAGCGCCGCAGCACCGCCCACACCCACGACTCGGGGATCGGCGCGCGCGCCGAGACGTATTCCGGAAAACGGGTATGGAAGCTGGTGGTGAAGGGAATGCCGAGCTTGCGGCAGTAACGCCGCGCCAGCAGGCCGATCGGCCCCTCGGTGGCGATGTGGATGTTGTCGGGCTTGGCCTCGGCGATCAGCGCGGCGACGCGCGCCGGCCGGGGCAGCGCGACCCGCAGGTCGGGGTAGCTCGGCAGCGCTACGGTGGGAAACGACTGCGGGGTGAGGAACGACACCTCGACGCCGAACTTGCGGGCCGATTCGGCGAGCATGGTCAGCGTCCGCACCACGCCGTTGACTTGCGGATGCCAGGCGTCGGTCGCGATCAGGATGCGCATCAGGCGGCTTGAGCCGACAGCGGCGAAGTCACGGTCTCGCGGCGCGGCAGCGCGCCGGTCCAGGTCAGGATCTCGAAACGGCCATCGTCGTGCTCGGCGATGGCGGTGCAGCTCTCCACCCAGTCGCCGCAGTTCATGTAGCGGATGCCGTGCTCGTCACGCATCGCGGCGGTGTGGATGTGGCCGCAGATCACGCCGTCGGTGCCGTGGCGGCGCGCCTCGTTCGCCAGCGTCTGCTCGAACGCGCCGATGTAGTTGACCGCGTTCTTGACCTTGTGCTTGGCCCACTGCGACAGCGACCAGTAGGGCCGGCCGAACAGCTTGCGCCCGAAATTGACCAGCCGGTTCATCTGGATCGCGAAGTCGTAGGCCTTGTCGCCGAGATGGGCGAGCCAGCGCGCGTTCTGCACCACCAGGTCGAAGATGTCGCCGTGGATCACCAGATAGCGCTTGCCGTCGGCGCCCTCGTGGATGAACTGCTCGACCACCTCGACGCCGCCGGCGTGGGTGCCGTAATAGGAGCGCAGGAATTCGTCGTGGTTGCCCGGGACGTAGATCACCCGGGCACCCTTGCGCGCCTTGCGGAGCATCTTCTGGACGAAGTCGTTGTGCGTCTGGGGCCAGTACCAGCTCGACTTCAGGGCCCAGCCGTCGATGATGTCGCCGACCAGATAGATGGTCTCGGCGTCATGGTAACGGAGAAAATCGAGAAGCCGATCCGTCTGCGATCCCCGAGCCCCGAGATGGACATCGGAGATGAACAACGTTCGAAAGCGGCGTTCCGGTTGACCTTCGCTCACGTTCAACTCGCCTGTTTCCATGATCGAGCGGGTACCAGAGTCGAATGACGAAACTGTGACCGACGGGGCGCGCCATGGCAAGCCCTGGTGGAGTGGCTGCGCGCGGCGGTCCGGCGCCGCGGCGTAATTTTTAGGCGGCGCGCGATGCAATTCCAGGTCCCGCCGCGCCTCCGGTTCCCGTCCCGACGGGATCAGGCGGCCTGCTGCTCCGCCGTGCGTTCGAACGCGACCAGGGTGTAGAACGCCGACACCTTGCGGCGTTCGACCAGGACCGCGTTCTTGTTGGCCGAGGCCCAGGCCTGCAGCCTGGCAAAGGGGAATTCCGGCCGCAGGCCCAGGCCCCGGGTCTTCTTGGCGGCCCAGCGCTCCAGCGCCGCGGCCCAGCCGTGTTCGGAATAGAGGTGATTGACGAGGATGATGCGGCCGCCCGGCTTCACCACGCGATGGCATTCCGACAACACCTGCTCGGGATTGGCCACCAGCGTAATCACGAACTGGGCGACCACGCAGTCGAAGGTGGCGTCCGGAAACGTCATGTGGTGCGCATCCATCTCGTGCACCGCCTTGACGAAGGGATAGCGCCCGCTCGCCATCTTGGCGCGGGCCTTGTCGAGCATCGGCCCGCACAGATCGATCCCGGTGATCTCGGTGCTGGCGTCGTAGTCGTCGAACGATAGGCCGGTGCCGACCCCGACCTCGAGGATCTTGCCCCCGACCGCGCGGGCGGCGCGCGCCGCGGCCCGGCGGCCCTGCACCATCACCGGCCCGCAGATCGCGTCATAGATCGGCGCCCAGCGGGCATACGCGGTTTCAACAATGCTCTTGTCGAGGTCCGTGGATGTCATGCCGCCACCGCCATGTGAAGGAATCGTGAAAGCTGTGTGATGCGCCCCCGATAGCAACGGACTGCGACAGACATGCGACAGCGCCGCCGTGCCGGCCCGGGCAGCGACGTCAGTCCAGGGCGTAGAAATGGTGCACCGGGCCATTTCCCCGCCCGACCGCGAGGCGGTCCGCGGCGGCGATCGCCGCCGTGACATAATCCTTGGCGCGCCGGACCGCGGCCGACAGCGCCTCCCCCCGCGCCAGGTAGGCCGCGATCGCCGACGCCAGCGTGCAGCCGGTGCCGTGGGTATTGCTGGTCGCAACCCGCGGCGCGCTGAAGCGCTCGATGCCGCGGCCGTCGAACAGATAGTCGGTGCTCTCGGCGCCGGTATCGTGGCCGCCCTTGATCAGCACGGCCTCGCAGCCGAGCGCCAGCAGCGCCCTGCCCTGGCGCTCGATGTCGCTCTCGCCCGCGGCGATCGCATCCCCGAGCAGGCGCGCCGCTTCCGGCAGGTTCGGCGTGATCAGGCGCGCCCGCGGCAGCAAGGTCTCGCGCAGGGTCGCGATCGCCTCGGGCGTCAACAGCGCGTCGCCCGAGGTCGCGATCATGACCGGATCGACCACCAGGTTGGGCGGCGACCAGCGCGACAGCGCGGCAACGATGGCGTCGATGATGTCGGAGCGCGCCACCATGCCGGTCTTGACCGCGCGAACATCGAGATCGGACAACACCGCGTCGAGCTGGGCGGTGACGAATTCGGCCGGCACCACGTGGACGTCGGCGACCCCGCAGGTGTTCTGCGCCGTCAACGCCGTGATCACCGAGGCGCCGTAGACGGAGCAGGCCGCGAAAGTCTTCAGATCGGCCTGGATTCCGGCGCCGCCCGAGGAATCCGAGCCGGCGATGGTCAGCGCGATGGGGATCGTCATGCGTTGCTCCGGCCGGCGGGCCCGTCTACCGGCCTCGTTTTCGGATGTTCGATCAAAGGTCTAGTCCGCCCATGCGAGCCCAGCATGCAAGCTTGCAAGGCTGCTGGCAATTGGCTCTAGTAGGAAGAATCGGCCTGTTCCGCCGCCGGAGACCCAACGGACATGATCCCGTTTTTCGTTCAGATCAAATGCAAGCTCGGCCAGTCCTACATCGTGGCCAACGCGCTGGCCGAGGCCGAGATCGCGTCCGAGATCTACTCGACCGCCGGTGATTACGATCTGCTGGTCAAGTTCTACGTCGAGAAGGACACCGACATCGGCCATTTCGTCAACGAGAAGGTCCAGGTGCTGCCGGGGATCCAGGACACCTACACCATCATCACCTTCAAGGCGTTCTAGCAAAAAGCCCCGTCACTTCGTAGCCGGCTGCGCCGGCTTCGGCGGTCCTTCGACCGGCGGCAGCGACTTCAGGTAGACCGCCATCGCCATGCGGTCGGCGTCGCTGAGTTCGGCCATGTTGCGGATCACGCGGGTCATCGATCCGCCGACCGAGTCGCCGTCGGGCGTCTCCCCGGTTTCCAGGAAATAGGCGATCGTCTTCTCCGACCAGTCGCCGATGCCCTTCTGGGTGATGTTCGGGACCCAGCCCTTGCCTTCCGGATTGGGCCCGCCGGCAAAGCGCTGTGCGGCGACGATCCCCCCCAGCAGGTTGCGCGGGCTGTGGCACTCGGCGCAATGGCCGAGCCCGTTCACCAGATAGGCCCCCCGATTCCACGCCTCCGATTGCGCCGGATCGGGAGCGAACGGCTTGCCGTCGAGAAACAGGAATTTCCAGCCGCCGAGGTCGCGTCGGATGTTGAAGGGAAACGCCACGTCGTGGCCGCGGACCTTGCCCGCGACCGGCGGCAGTGTCTTCAGGAAGGCGAACAGGTCCCGGACATCGGACAGGCTGGCATGCTGATACGATGGATAGGGAAAGGCCGGAAAATAGTGCTCGCCGCGGGGCGAGGTGCCCTTCAGCACTGCGGTGACGAAGTCGGCCTCGCTCCACCGTCCGATGCCGTCCTGCGCGTCCGGCGAGATGTTTGGGGCGTAGAAGGTGCCGAACGGCGACGGGATCGCCAGCCCGCCGCCGAGCTTCAGGCGGTCGGGCTGGCCGGGCATGGCGTGGCAGGATGCGCAGCCACCGGCGTTGAACATGGTCCGCCCGTTGTCGATGCTGGGCGTATAGGCCGGCAGCGCGCTGGCCGGCACCACCGACGGCGTGGTGATGATCCAGAACGCGGCCGCGCCCACCACGGCGGCGACGAGGCCGGCGAGCACAACATATCTTCCGGCCATGAGGCTCATCCGGGGTCCGGGGCGCGCGCGACGGCGAGCCCGGCAGGGTCTATTGCTTCTTGAGACGGTAGGTTTCGTGGCAGCCGCCGCAATCCTTGCCGACGCCGCCGAAGGCGGTCTTGAAGCTGGCCAGATCGGTCACGCTCGCCTCGGCCGCCTTGGCGTCGGCGCCGAGCTTGGTGAAACGCGCCTCGAAGTCGGCCTTGTTGTCCCAGATCGCGGGAAGCGCCGCGGTTTCGCCGCCCTGCTTGGAGGTGTCGGGAAACAACGGCGGCGCCTTGACCGCGGTGTTCTGGATGGTGACGAAGATCGCCTTGGCCTTGTCGAGATCGAACGGCGCCTCGCCCTTGATCATCGCCGCGCCGGCGGCGGCCTGCTTGCCGGTTTCCTTCATCAGCGCCCGGCGGGCAGCGATCGGATCATCGGCGGCGACGGCGGCAACCGTGGCGGCGAAAAACCCGGCGGCAACGACAATACGCTTCATCGGTCGATCTCCATCTGTCGATTTCAGTCGCGGGCGGACCCGCATGCGGTGAACGTCTCTCAAAGCTCGGCAGGGGTGCTTCTCGATCAGACTCCGCGGGTCGACGAGGTTGTCAACACCGCCCCGTTGTCATTATTCCGTGTCCGCAGCGGGTGGCGCTAGGCCTAGGCCGACTTGGCGCCGCGCCGCGCAATCGCCGCCCACACCCGCTCGGGCGTCGCCGGCATGTCGATGTGGTCGATCCCGTATTCGCGCCACAGGCCTTCGACGATGGCGTTCATCACCGCCGGACAGGAGCCGATCGCACCCGCCTCCCCGGCGCCCTTGACGCCGAGCGGGTTGGTCTTGCACGGCACGTTGCGGGTCTCGAACACGATCGAGGGACCGTCGGAGGCCCGCGGCAGCGCATAGTCCATCAGGGTGCCGGTGACGAGCTGACCGTCGTCGGCATCGTAGACCGCCTGCTCCATCAGCGCCTGCCCGATGCCCTGCATGGTGCCGCCATGGACCTGGCCCGCCAGCATCAGCGGATTGAGGGTGACGCCGAAGTCGTCGACGATGACGTAGTTGACGATGCGCACGATGCCGGTCGAGGGATCGATCTCGACCTCGACGACATGGGTGCCGTTGGGATAGGTGCCGTCGGCGCTCGAGAACTTCTCGCTGGCGTGCAGCTTGGCGGCATCGTCCTTGGCGCGCGCGGCGAGGTCGGCGAACGACACCACGCGGTCGGTACCGGCGATGCGGATCGTGCCGTCGCTGATCTCGAGATCGCCGCTGCCGGCCTCGAGCGCCTCGGCGGCGAGCTGCTTGAGGCTTTCGCCGAGCTTGCGGGTGGCGCGCTCGACGCTGACGCCGCCGGACGGGATCGAGGACGAGCCGCCGGTGCCGAGCCCGGTCGCGATCAGGTCGGTGTCGCCCTGCACCACGTGAACGCGGTCCGGAGCAAGGCCGAACTGCTCGGCGACCAGCTGGGCGTAGGCGGTCTGGTGACCCTGGCCGCTCGACTGCGTCCCGATCAGCACGGTGACGTCACCGGTGGGATCGAGCCGCACCTCGGCGGTCTCTTCGCCCATGGTGCCGCAGACCTCGACATAGGTGGCGAGCCCGATGCCGCGCACCAGGCCCTGCTTGCGGGCGGCCCTGGCGCGCTTGGGGAAGTCCTTCCACTCCGCGATCTCCATCGCCCGCTTCAGATGGCCGGCGAAATCGCCGGAATCGTAGACCTTGCCGGTCGCGGTGGTGAACGGCATCGCCCGCGGCGCGATGAAGTTCTTGCGCCGGATCGCGTCGGGCGTCATGCCGAGCTTGCGCGCGGCGGCGTCGACCAGGCGTTCCACCACATAGGCGGCCTCGGGCCGGCCGGCGCCGCGATAGGCGTCGACCGGCACGCTGTGGGTGAACACGGTGCGGACGCGGCAATGGAAGGCGCCGATGTCGTAGAGCCCCGGCAGCATGCCGGCGCCGCCGAAGGGGACGTAGGGCCCGAAGGTCGACAGGTAGGCGCCCATGTCGGCGACCAGGTCGACGTCCATGGCGAGGAACCGGCCGTCCTCCGCCAGCGCCATCCGCGCCGTGGTGACGTTGTCGCGGCCCTGCGCGTCGCCGATGAAGTGATCGGCGCGCTCGGCCACCCACTTCACGCCGCGGCGCAGCCGGCGCGCCGCGACCGCGATCAGCGCGTATTCCCGATAGGGAAACAGCTTGGTGCCGAAGCCGCCGCCGACGTCGGGGCAGATCACCCGCATCTTGGCGGTCGGAATCTTCAGGACGTTCTGGCACAGGATGTCGCGCAGCCGGTGGCTGCCCTGGCTGCCGGTGGTCAGCGTCAGCCGGTCGGTCGCCGCGTCGTACTGGCACAGCGCGCTGCGGGTCTCCATGTAGTTGGTGACGATGCGCGGGTTGACCAGCGAGACCTCCGCCACGGCGTGCGCCGACTTGAACGCGGCTTCCGTCGCGGCGCGGTCTCCGATCGATCGGTCGAACAGCACGTTCTCGGGAAAATCCGGCCACACCGCCCCGGCGCCCGCCGCGATCGCCTTTCTCGAGACGACCGCGTCCGCCAGCGGCCGCCATTCGACGACGATGGCCTCCAGCGCGTCGCGGGCCTGTTCGACGGTCTCGGCGACCACGAAGGCGACGGCATCGCCGACATGGCGAACCTCGCCCTGCGCCAGGATCGCATAGGGCGGCGCCTTGAAGGGCTTGTCGGGGAAGTTGAACTGGCACGGCAAGCCACCGAGATCGGCGGTGTCCTCCGCGGTCAGGATTGCCGCAACGCCCGGGAGCGCCCGCGCCGCGGACGCATCGAGGGTGAAGGTCGCATGGGCATGCGGCGATCTCAGCACCAGCCCGTGCAGCACGCCCGGCGGATTGAAGTCGGCGGTGTAGTGCCCCTTGCCGCGAATGAGGGCATCGTCTTCCTTGCGGCGGACGCTGTGGCCGACGCCGAACTTGATGGCAGGCATGGGATCTCCGAGGTGTGGGCGCCGGGGGCGCGAGGCGAATGCCGGTGCTGGATCACCGCATCTTGCAGCGGATCGCGCTGCAGCGCAAATGGGCCAGACGTGGCACCAACGCATCAGCCCATGAGACTAGCGCATCAGCGCCATGAGCCAGCGGCGGCCGAACAGCAGCCAGATAGCGCTTCCGTAGACGATGGCGCCGACCAGGACCAGGATCGCCAGCGCCAGCTCCTCGCGCATCCGTGCGACGCCGTGAAGCAGCCCGGGAACCAGCGCGTCGGTGGCGCCCAGCGCGGCGGCCAGGACGAGCCCCGCCAGCATGAATTTTCCAAGCGAGCGCCGCAGGCCGGCATCAAACTCGAAGTAACCCGCCCGCACCGCGAAGCCGATCACCAGCAGCAGGTTGATCCAGGCGCCGACGGCCGTCGCGAACGCCAGCCCGACCTGGGCGAACCAGCCGACCAGCGTGACCTTGAGCGCGACGTTGACGGCGACGCCGGTCAGCGCCGCCTTGACCGGTGTGGCGGTGTCCTTGCGGGCGTAGAAGGTCGCGACCGCGCTGCGGATCAGGACGAAGGGCACCAGGCCGACCGCGTAGGCCGCCAGCGTCGCGGCCGCCGCGGCGGCATCGGCCTTGGTGAACGCGCCGCGCGCGAACATCGCCCGCATGATCACGCCGGGCACCGTGAGGAAGGCGGCGACGAACGGCACCGACAGCAGCAGGGTGAATTCGAAGGCGCGTCGCTGCGCCGCCATGGCGCCGTCATGGTCGTTCGCGGTCAGCCGCCGCGACATGTCGGGCAACAGTACCGTGCCGATGGCGATGCCGATGACGCCGATCGGAAGCTGGTTGAGGCGATCGGCATAGTAGAGCGCCGACAGCGCGCCGGCCGGCAGGAAGGTGGCGATGATGGTGTCGGCGAACAGCGCGACCTGGGTGCCCATCGATCCCAGCGTCGCCGGACCCAGCGCGGCGAAGAAGGCGCGCACGTCGTCGTCGAGCTTCAGGGCTGCGAATCTCGGCATCGCCCCGTGACGCGCGACGTCGCCCGCCAGCAGCAGATACTGCAGAAAGCCGGAAATCAGCACGCCCCAGGCCGCGGCGTGGCCGGCGCTCGGAAAGAACACCGCCAGCGCCAGCGTCGCCATCATCGCCAGATTGAGGAAGATCGGCGCCGCCGCGGCGCTGGCGAAGCGGTGCATGACGTTGAGGATGCCGCCATAGAGCGTCACCAGCGTGATCAGGAGCAGGTAGGGAAAGGTGATGCGGGTGAGCTCGATCGCGAGCCGGCGTTGCTCGACGTCGTCGGTGAAGCCCGGCGCGAGGATGGTCATCGCCTGGGGCATGAACAGCCAGGCGACGACCAGCAGCACCACCTGCGAGGCGAACAGCAGGGTGAAGATGCGGTCGGCGAACAGCTTCGCCGACGCCTCGCCCTCGTCGCCGTGGACATGGGCATAGGCCGGCACGAAAGCGGCGTTGAAGGCGCCCTCGGCGAAGATGGCGCGGAAATGGTTGGGCAACCGCAGCGCCACGAAGAACGCGTCCGCCACCGGACCGGCGCCGAGAATCGCAGCGAGCATGATGTCGCGGGCAAATCCCGTCAGCCGCGACAGCAGCGTGTATCCGCCGACCGTGAAGATCTTCCCCAGCATGGACAGCTTCTAGCGCATGCCGGCGCGGCGCAAAATAGCTCTTCAGCCCTTGAGCGCCGAACGCACCGCCGCGATGACGCGGTCCTGGGTCGCGGCGTCGAGATAGGCGTGCATCGGCAGGCTGATGACCTCCCGCGACAGGCTCTCGCTGACCGGCAGGCCGCCGTCGGCCACCGGATAGCCGCGGTAGGCGGTTTGCTGGTGCAGCGACCTCGGATAGTAGATCGCGGTCGGAACCCCCAGCGCCTTCAGGCGGGCGGCGAAGCCGTCGCGATCGACGGTGCCGAGGCGGATGGTGTACTGCGCCCAGACCGAGACGTTGCCGGGCGCGACATGCGGCACGCCGACGACGTCGCCGAGCGCCTCGCCGTAGCGCACGGCGACACGGTTGCGGGCGGCGATCTCGTCCTCGAAGATCTTCAGTTTCTCGATCAGCACCGCGGCCTGGATGGTGTCGAGACGCGCGGTCAGGCCGAGCCGGACGTTGTCGTATTTGTCGCTGCCCTGCCCGTGCACCCGCACGCTGCGCAGGGTCTCGGCCAGCTCGGCGTCATCGGTCATGATGGCACCGCCGTCGCCGTAGCAGCCGAGCGGCTTGGCCGGAAAGAAGCTGGTCGCGGTGGCAAGGCCGAAGCGGCCCAGACGCCGGCCTTTGTAGGTCGCGCCGAAGCCCTGCGCGGCGTCGTCCAGCACGAACAGCTTCTCGGCCGCGGCGATCGCCGCGACCGCGTCGTGATCGGCGGCCTGGCCGAACAGATCGACCGGGATCACGGCTTTCGGCTCGAGCCCAAGCTTGCGCGCGGTGGCGATGCCGCGGGTGAGCGAGGCCGGATCGATGTTGAAGGTGCGGGCGTCGACGTCGACGAACACCGGGGTGGCGCCGGTCAGCGCGACCACCTCGCCGGTGGCGCAGAAGGTGAAGGACGGGCACAGCACCGCGTCGCCGCGCCCGATGCCCTTGGCCATCAGCACCATCAGCAGCGCGTCGGTGCCGCTGGCGCAGCCGACCACGTGCCTCGCGCCGGTGAAGGCGGCGAGATCGGCCTCGAACTGCGTCACCTCGGGCCCGTTGATGAACTGGCAATGGGTCAGCACCCGGGCGACGGCGTCCTCGACCCTGGCGCCGAGCCGGCGGCGCTGGGCGCCGATATCGATGAAGGCGATGGGCTCGATCGGCATATGCTGGTTCATACGGTCCTGCGGAAGTGATGGAGCGAAAGCGGTTGAAGTTGAACGAGCGTCAGCCGGTGACCTGACGCAGGCCCTTGTCCGCCTTGTTGGCGGGCCTGGCCGGCGTGTCGAGGCACCGGATCGCGATTTCGAGGCTGGCGACGCCTTCCTCGCCGGTGACGGCGGGGGTCTTGCCCTTGCGCACCGCGTCGGTGAAGGCGAGCAGTTCGGCGCGCAGCGGCTCGTCGTGGCCGACCGGCAGATGGCGCATGGAATAGCTGCCGTCCGGCTTGAAGCCGAAGCATTCGGTGACCTGCCGGGTCAGCAGGTCGCCCATGACGTATTTGCCACGGGTCGCCACCGTGACGCTGCGCGCCTTGAAGGGCGTCAGCCAGTTGGTGTTGATGTGGGCAAGCACGCCGGATGCGGTGCGGAACTGGAGCAGCGCGATGTCCTCGCGCTCGGCGACCGCGCTGGCGAGCTGGGGTTGCACGTCGACGATGTCGGATTCGGTGAACCAGCGGATCAGGTCGATGTCGTGGACCGCAAGGTCGATCACCACGCCGACATTGGACATCCGCGGCGGGAACGGCCCGACCCGGGTGATCGCGATCGAGAGAATGTCCTCGCCCTTGATCGCCTGCTTGACGGCTGCGACAGCCGGATTGAAGCGCTCGACGTGGCCGACCATCAGCGTGACCCCGGCCTTTCGCGCGGCGTCGACGATGGCGCGGCCTTCCTCGACGGTCGAGGCGATCGGCTTCTCGACCATGACGTGGATGCCGCGTCCGATCAGGTCGAGCGAGATGTCGTGGTGGAGGTGGGTGGGCGCGGCGACCGTGACCGCGTCGACGCCGGCGGCGATCATCTGGTCGAGGGCCTCGAAGGTGCGGCAGCCGACATGCTCTTCGGCGCGGGCCCGGTGGGCGGGAAGCGGATCGACGATGCCGGTGAGCGAGATGCCGGGCAGCCCGGCCAGCACGCGGGCGTGATTGCTGCCCATGACGCCGGCGCCAACAACGCCGACCCGTAGCGCGCCGCCCGGCGCCACCTGTTTCAAGCTCATTCCCACGCCCCCAGAATTCCCTATGGCGCCCAAGGCTCTAGCCCCGGCGAGTGTGGTCTAGCATGCCCGGCGGCGTTGGGCGATCATCTCGCGCAAATCCCCAAACACGTTTTGATTCAAAGAATTACATATCTTTCTGGCCTGGAACCGTGGTCCGGCCAACCACAATCAGCGGCGTCTCAGTGGTTCTGCCCTTGCGCCGGATCGGCCTCGACCGACCCGGGGGTTGGCGCCAGCCAGGTCAACCGCAACCCGTCCGCGAGGCTGACCCTGGCGCTTACGCCGAGCAGCGAGCGCGCGGCATCCGGATTGCCGTAGGACCACCGGATCCCATCGGCTCGCGGCGGCGTGTGGGACCGTTCGGAACGGCGCTGTGTGACCCGCATGGCGATGCCGACGAGGTCGAGGATCGTCACCGGCTGGCCGGTACAGGCGTTCAGCTCGGCGTAGCCGCCGGTCGCCCGAAGCCAGGCCATTGCCGCTCGCAGGAACGCAACCGCATCGTCGACGAACAGGAAGTCGCGCTTCTGCTGTCCGTCGCCCTCCACCTCGAGGGGATGCCCCGCGGCCAGGGCCGACAGATATTTCGCGATCACCCCGCTGAGGGGACGGCTGGCGATTTGCCCGGGCCCGTAGATGTTGAAAAACCGGAGACAGAGGACCGGCAGCCCCTCGGCGTGATGGGCCGCGCGCGCAGCGGATTCGGCTGTCAGCTTCTCCAGCCCATACGGCGTTCGCGGTTCAAGCAGCGCATCCTCGCGTACGGGTTCATCCCTTTGCCGGCCATAGACCGCGGCTGAGGATGCCAGGACCACCGGTACTCGCGCGGCGGCTGCGGCGACGAGGACAACGGGGGCCTGAGTCGCGAGGTGGAAACATCCGTCGGCGACCGCTATCGTCCGGCGAAGGTCGGATAGGTTCAACGATTCAGCCGCGATGCGTTCGCACCTCGGGTGCAACAAACCCGGCACAGCCTCCGCGCGGCGATCCAGGATGAGAACGCTGTCTCCCGCTTCAAGAAGCGCACGACAAAGCGCCCGGCCTACGAAACCCGCTCCTCCGGTAATGACGTATGACTTGCCCATGAACAATGTACGCGAGTACCGCCTGCCGTTGCGCAACCATCATGCTAGCATAACTTGTCCCGCGACCAGACCGCGGCAACGCCGGCGACGATTGCAGGAGATGGACGCTCACGTGCCCAACCATCACGCGGGACAGGATCGACACCCCGTGGCCCCGATCGTCTTCTATGGCGAACATACGGCGTCTCTCAGTCTCTACCTTGACGGCCTCGCGCCCGACCTCGCGAGCCGGATCACGATCCTGTCCCCTTCCAACCTCGCCACGGATTTCACGCAGCTTTCCGCCGCAGGACTGGCGGTCTATGTCCGCGGCTTCGAACACGTCGTGCGAAGCGGCCTCGACGACGCTCTCGCGCGCGTGGGCGTGCCGCGCGCCTGGTTCACCGATGACGACCTGACGGCCCTTCGCGGCGAACAGCCGGGATTCCAGTTCTACACCATGAAGCGGGTCGGTCGTTTCGCCGGCCGCATGCTCGCGCTGGTGGGGACGACCGCGGCGCTGTGCGAGAGGCTCCGCAGCTTCCACGCCACCGTCCTTTACTGGCCATGCGTGCTGGACGAAACACGCGTCCCGGAGGGAGCCGCCAATCGATCGCCGTCGCCCCGGATCGGCGTCGTCGGCGGCGATTTCAGGCGATCCGGGTTGCGCGAGCTCGTCATTCCAGCCCTCGAAGGGGTGCCGGATGCCGAACTCATCCTGGCCCAACCAATCGGCGCCGGCATTCCGGGAGCCAAGATGCTGACGTTCGAACCGGACTTCCGCCGCTTCATCGAGGCGTGGCGCGCCGCCGGCCCCAACATCCTGGCTCATCCGCCCGGTCGAACGCGCAACGCCGAAATGAAGAGCGCCGGCACCCTGCTGGCTTCGCTTTACCTCGGCGCCGTGCCGATCGTCGCCGACGAGCCCGCCTTCGCGGGACTTGACCGCCCCGACGGCGTGATCCGGGTCGCGGCGGACGTCGCGCATTGGCGCGAGGCCGTCCTGCAGCTCGCCGCCCCGGAGACGCGTGCCCAATACTTTGCGCGCCTGGCGGCGTATTGCCGCGCCGCGTTCCCGCCGAACGGCCCCCGCCCGGCCATCGATTTTCTGCTCGCCGCAGCCGAGGCACGGCGGCAGTCATCACCCGCAACGGCATGGCGCCCGAGGCTTTCCTACCGTGCGGCGGCGTTCACGCGGACGATGCTGTCGTCGTTCCAAAGCCGATGATTCGCGGCGGCCTCAGGACCACTTGCATCTCGACGCCCACGCACCCCGCCAGCAGTACGTCGCGCATGGCCTGCTCGCTGAAGCGATAGTAGTCGCCGGGGTAGTTGTGCACCACGAGGGTCGGCGTCGCTGCACCCCATCCCGGCGTGATCCGCTCCAGCAGACGCCCGGCTCCGGGCAATCGTGAGAGACGATGCGCCAGCCGTAGCAGCGGCGTCGCAGGCAGATCGGCAAAGCCCGGTACGCCGACGACCATCAGCGCACCCGGACGAGCGACTCGACGCATGCCTGCCACCGTGCGCCAGAAGCGGGGGTCATGCTCGAGCACGGAATTGCACAGCACGACGTCGAACACGCCATCGGGGAAGGCCGCCAGGCCATCGGCGGCGACACGCACCAGATCGAGCCCCGGCGCCGATGACACGAAATCCAGATTCACTCCGACCCGCAGACCGGCACCCGCGAGCGCCGGAAGGCGGAGCAGCGTATCCTCCGACGCGGTCGCACCCACCTCCAGCACCCGGGCGCCGGGCGCCACCCTGCCGCGGCAGATCACATCGAAGGCCTCGAACACGAGAGGATGCATGGCGCCGCTTATGCTCGCAGGGGAGACTGCGAATGCAGTGCCCGGTAAACGCTGACGAGCCGGTCGACCGTATCACCGAAGGCATGGCGCTCCGCCAGCTTCCGCGCCTCCTGCCCCATGGCGGCCCTTCGTACCGGGTCGCGCATGTCGGCCAGCGCGCGAACCAGCGATCTGGTCGAGAGACGATCAAGCACGATTCCCTCGCGGCCCTGCCGCATGCCGTCGGCGGCACCGTTGAAACGCGTGGTGACGACCGCAAGCCCGGACGACATGGCTTCGAGGGTGGCGAGGCTGCACGCATCGTGCGCGGTGGGATGGACGAAGATATCGGCGGCGCCATAGAGCGACGGCATGTCCTCGACACGCCCCAGGAAGCGCACGCGCTCCGCCACGCGGTTTTGCCGCGCCTGCGCCGCATACTCCTCGATATCGCCGTCGCCGGCGACGAGAAGCAGCGCATCGTCGAGTTCGGGCGCAGCCATGGCTTCGATGGCGTAGCGCACCCCCTTGAGCCGGAAATTCGCGGCAGCCGCGAGCAGGACCCGCGTGCCGTCGGGAATGCCGAGCGCATGGCGCATGGCCGCGCGCGCGGCACGCGCACCAAGCGGGTTGAAGCGCTCGGTGTCGATTCCGTTGGGGATGATCACGATACGCTCCGGCGTGATCCCGTAGCGCTTGCGGAACGCCACCGCCGTCTCGTCGGACACCGCGATCACGCGCCGCGCCGAGGCGAGCTGCATCGCCTCGAATTGCCGCGCCGCACGCATCGCGCGGTGAAAGCCGAGCGACCGGGCCAGCCGGAGCCGCCGGCGCAGCGGCAGCGTCGCCAGGTCCCGCGACAGGTTCAGCGCCTGGCATCCCATCTGCGGCTGAAACACATGGCTCGACAGCCCGACACCGGTATCGTGCAAGATCTCGCCATGCAGCGTGGCGGCCGCGGCGGCGAACAGGCGGGCCTGTTCCAGGGCGTCGGTCACAGCCGGTACGATGGTGACGTCGAGCCCCGGGAGAGCGGCTTCGGCGACGGTGGTCAGCACCCGCACGCGACACCCGCGGGCGAGCAGCATCTTCGCCAGATCATGGGCCCAGGATTCCAGACCGCCGGCGGACGGCACGAAGCGCCGCACCATCAGCGCCACCTTCAGGCGTGCGGTATCCCCTGTGGCGACGTCGTTGCGGCCGTTGATCGAGGGACTGTCAGGCATGCACCGGTTTAAGGATCAACGAGTCGTAGTTCCGCAGCTTCGACAGGGGCGCAAGGCGGTTGCGCCTCGATCATTGTGCAGACTATCACAATCGGCCAACAATGCTGAAGATTGATAGCCAAGCAAACGGTCCGATCACTTGGGCACGGAGGGAGAGCCATGACCCGCGAGCGACTGCTCGGGTCGCAACTTGCGGAGCGCGTCGCGGCACTGCCGCCGCCCGTGGTGATCTTCAACAAGTCGCATTCCGGCTCGCGCCTCATCGCCCGCCTCGCGCAGGACCAGGGCATATTCATGGGTGCGGCGCTCAACGAGTCGCTCGATGCGCTGCCGTTTCTGCCGCTCGTCGAGCATGTGGTGCTGGAGCACTACCCGGCGTTCGAACTGCTGCGGCGCACGCAAGAATGGCCCCCACGGGTTCGCGCCCTCGTCGACACGGCCCTCGACGCCCATTTGGCCGGGCACCGACCGGGACAGCCGTGGGGATGGAAGCTCTGCGAAACCGTCTACATCCTGCCGCTGATTGCGACGATCTTTCCGAAGGCACGCTTCGTGCACCTGGTCCGCGACGGCCGCGACGTTGCCTTCAGCGACCACGTCTCGCCGGAGCTGCCGTTCTGGCGCAAGGTCTATTTCGGCAACGACGCGGTGGTCAGTTGGCGAGGAATGCCGCTCGACAACGAGGCCTATCTCGAAAGGAGCTACCTCTACAACGCCCGGCATTGGCTGGAGAGCGTGCGGCTGGGGCGCAACTACGGCACGATGCTGGGAGATGCCTATTGCGAGGTCGCCTACGAGGAGCTGTGCGCGCGGCCGGACCTTGTCGGGAAGCAGTTCATGGAATTCCTCGGACTGCCCCTCGATCAGGCGGGCCTCGCGGCCACGGCACAAGCGGTGCAAACGGCCGCAATCGGCAAGTTTCGTCGCCAGCCGGCGTGGCGGCTGCACCGCGTCCAGCGGTTGATCGAACCGACCCTGCTCGCCTTCGGTTACCGCTGCGATCCCCTGCCCCCGAGCCGGCTTGAACTGCTGCAGCGCTGGCTGCGGCACCGGTGGCAGGGCGTCAAACGGCGCGTCTTCCGTGCGTAGACTGTATGCATGGCTGGCCGAGCACGTGTTCCCTGGCCTGCCCCGCGGCCTGCGCGCCCGCGCGCTCTTGATGTTCGACCGCCTCGTTCTGAACATGATGCCGGCACCGCGCTCCCGCCGCGGCGTCATGGTGCTGTTCGTCCACGGCCTCGGCGACATGGTGCTGTTCACCGAAGCGCTGAAGCTCATTCGCGCCTGCCATCCGGGCGAGCCGCTGCTGCTGGTTTGCGGAAAGGGCACCGAGGATTACGCCCGCAGCTACCTCCGCCCCGACCGCATCATCGCGCTCGACCGGGAACGGCTGGCACGCGCCTTCCTGTACCGCATCGTCGCCATCATGCGCGTCGCCCGGCAGCAGGCGGCTGTCGCGATCCAGCCTTCGTTCAATCGGTTTCACCTGGTTGAGGACGCGCTGGTCCACGCCAGCGGCGCCGACCTCCGGATCGGCTCGACCGGATCCGACCTTTTCATTTCCGATCGCGAGCGTTCCAGCGGCGACGGCTGGTACACCCGGCTGATTCCGCAGCCGCCGCGGACGATGCACGACCTCGAAAGGACCGCGCTGTTCGTGGCCGCATTGACCGGCCGCGACGTCTCCCCGCTCGCGCCGCGCCTGCCGCTGCCGCCGCGATCCCCGAGCGGCCCCGCGGGAGGCTATTTCGTCGTCGCCCTCGACGCCTCGACGCCATTGCGAACCTGGCCGACCGAGAACTTCATCGCCGCTCTCCAGGCCGTCGCCGCGAAATCGGCGCTGGCACCGGTCGTGGTCGGATCCGACCCAGCGAGGCTGCTGCCCAGGAACCCGAATATTGTCGATCTGACCGGCAAGACCGACCTGGAAGCCCTGATCAGGGTGATCGCCAACGCCGATCTCGTGATCGCCAACGACAGCGCGCCGACCCACCTCGCCATCGCGCTCGGCGTGCCGGTGGTCGCCGTCTGCGGCGGCGGCCTGCCGGTGCGCTACCTGCCCTATCCTGACGGAGCGCAGATCCGCGGCCGGCTGCGCGTGATCACCGTCGACGATGCGCCGTGGACCTGCTTCGGCTGCGGCTGGCGCTGCATCCACATCGGCAAGCCCGACCGCGCCGCCCCCTGCATCGCGGACATCCGCATTGCCCGCGTCGTCGACGAGGCATTGGACCTGCTCGCCCTGGCCCCGCGAGCGGCAGCACCACCGCGAGCCTGACGCTATCGCGCCGCCGCCCTGGCTTCCCTGAGGCTGGTTTCGACTGCGCCGACGAGCGAACCCACGTCACGCACGGAAGCGACCGCGTCGTCGTTGACCTGAATGGAGAGCTTCTGCTCGATCAGCTGAATGAGCTCGACGAATTCCAGCGAATCGATGCCGAGATCTTCCTTCAGGCGGAGCGACGGCGCCAGCTCGCGCGCCGATCCCGTCATGGTGGCGACGGCCGCGTGCACGGCGTTCATGGCGTCATTTTCCATGCGGCTGCCCTTTCACGGCAAAATGCCGTTCGATCGCGGCGCGGCGCTCGACCTCCGGCAAGCCGAAGGTGTCGAGCGCATTGTCGCCGCTCGCGAGACGCCGGAGCAACAGACTGGCCCGCCCGACCACGCGACCGGGGTTGCCGGCGACCACCGAGTTGGCGGGGATCTCGCCGCGCACCACCGCCCCGGCGCCGACGATGCACCCGTCGCCGAGCCGCGTGCCCGGCAGCAGGATGGCGTTCTCGCCGATGAAGCAATCGTCGCCCACCGCGATGGGCCCGAGGAATTGGACCGCGGGTCGCTCGCGGCGCAACAGGTGCGCGGCGCCGTCATGGGTGACGAACTTGACGCCGGAGGCGACCCCGACCCGGTCGCCGAGGCTGATGAGGTAAGGCTCGGTGGAAAACTCGAGGCTGTAGATCCTGCATCCCTCGCCGACCCGCACCCCGCGGGCCC
Source organism: Xanthobacteraceae bacterium (assembly GCA_031291445.1). GTDB lineage: Bacteria > Pseudomonadota > Alphaproteobacteria > Rhizobiales > Xanthobacteraceae > Bradyrhizobium_A. Next base: position 52,764 of record JARLJA010000047.1, read on the forward strand.
GGAGCAGATCGGCGGTTTTGGCGTCGTCCGTCACGTGGCCGCGATCGCCGTTCGCGGCCCGTCCACCGAGGCCGCGGAGCACGCGTGACAGCGCCCGCCTGATGCCAGATCGCAATGCTTCCGCCCCTCGGGATGAATGGCGCGACCGGCGCCGTCAAGAGCGCTTGTAGTCGTCCTCGATGCGGATGATGTCGTCCTCGCCGAGGTAGCTGCCGGTCTGCACCTCGATCAGTTCGAGCGGGATCTTGCCGGGGTTTTCCATCCGGTGCACCGCGCCGATCGGGATATAGATCGACTCGTTCTCGTGCACGATCTTCTGCAGGTCGTTGACCGTCACCAGCGCAGTGCCGCGCACCACGATCCAGTGCTCGGAGCGGTGGTGATGCTTCTGCAGCGACAGCCGGCCGCCGGCCTTGACCACGATGCGCTTGACCTGGTGGCGGTCGCCGATGTCCAGCGACTGGTACGAGCCCCACGGGCGGTGGACCTTGAGATGGTCCTCGGTGACCTGGGGCGCCACCTTCCTGAGCTTGCCGACCAGGCGCTTCAACCCGCCCGGATCCTTCTGCCGCGACACCAGGATCGCGTCCTGGGTCGCCACCACGACCAGGTCCTCGACCCCCTCCAGCGCCACCAGCGCCTTGTCGGTCGAGACGTTGCAGTTGCGCGCGCCCTCGAACACCGCGTCGCCCTGGGCGGCGTTGCCCTGCTCGTCCTTGGCCGACAGCTCCCAGACCGCATGCCAGGAGCCGACGTCCGACCAGCCGCAGGACACCGCGACCACCGCCGCCTTCCGGGTCTTTTCCATCACCGCGTAGTCGATCGAGATCGCGTTGGCCTTCTCGAACGCCGCCTTGTCGAGGGTGACGAAGCCGAGATCGCGGCCGGCGCTCGTGACCGCCTCGGTCACCGTCGCGACACTGTCGGCATCGAACGCGGCGTATTCGCCGAGCAGGGTCTCGGCGCGGAACATGAAGTTGCCGCTGTTCCAGAGATAGCCTTCCGCGACATAGGCCGTAGCCGTCGCGGCATCGGGCTTCTCGACGAACTTCGCCACCGCGCGGATGGCGCCGTCGAGCGGCTCGCCGGGACGGATGTAGCCGTATTCGGTCGACGGAAATTCCGGCGTGACGCCGAAGGTGACGATGCGCCCGGCATTGGCGCCCTCGAGCCCCTCGCGGCAGGCCGCGACGAAGGCGGCCGGATCGCGCACCACGTGGTCGGCGGCGAGTGCGAGAACCACGGCCTGCGGGTCGCGGCCGTGGGCGAACGCCGCGCCGGCCGCGATCGCCGGGCCGGAATCGCGCCGCGCCGGCTCCAGCAGCACGTCGGCCTCGAGCCCGATCTCGGCGAGCTGCTCGGCGACCATGAAGCGATAGGCGGCGTTGGTGATGACGATGGCGCGCTCGAACAGCGTCGGATCGGACACCCGCAGCAGCGTGTCCTGGAACGTCGAGCGCGTGCCGAACAGCCGCAGGAACTGCTTCGGCCGGCCCTCGCGCGATGCTGGCCACAGTCGGGTGCCGGCGCCGCCGCACATGATCAAAGGAATAATACGCTCGGTCATCGGCTCCGCCGTCACAGTTGGTGATAATCCTTGTACCATTGCACGAAGCGGCCGACGCCGTCCTCGATCGAGGTCGAGGGGCGAAAGCCGACATCGCGCATCAGGTCGTCCACGTCCGCGTAGGTCGCCGGCACGTCGCCCGGCTCCATCGGCGCCAGCTCCTTCACGGCTTCACGGCCAAGCGCCCGCTCGAGCACCGCGACCACGTGCATCAGCTCCTCGGGCTTGTTGTTGCCGATATTGTAGATCCGCCACGGCGCGGCGCTGGTCGACGGGTCGGGGCGGTCCCCGGACCACGCGGGGTCGCCCTGCGGCGGCCGCTCGACCAGGCGTACGATGGCCTCGACGATGTCGTCGACATAGGTGAAATCGCGCTGCATGCGGCCGTGGTTGAACAGCTTGATCGGCTTGCCCTCGAGGATCGCCTTGGCGAAGATGTACATCGCCATGTCGGGGCGGCCCCACGGACCGTAGACGGTGAAGAAGCGCAGGCCGGTGGTCGGCAGCCGGAACAGGTGGCTGTAGGAATGCGCCATCAGTTCGTTGGACTTCTTGGTCGCGGCGTAGAGGCTGACCGGGTGGTCGACGTTGTCGTGGACCGAGAACGGCAGCTTGGTGTTGGCGCCGTAGACCGACGACGACGAGGCGAACAGCAGATGCCGGCAGCCGTTGTGGCGGCAGCCCTCGAGCACGTTGCCGAAGCCCTGCAGGTTGGCCGCGATGTAGGCCTGCGGGTTCTGCAGCGAATAGCGCACGCCGGCCTGGGCCGCGAGATGGATGACGACGGGAAACGCCTCGTCGCCGAACAGCGCGGCGGTGGCGGCCGCATCGGCGAGATCGAGCCGGCTGAAGCGGAAGCGCTCGTCGTTGCGCAGGACGTTGAGCCGCGCCTGCTTCAGCGCCGGATCGTAGTAGTCGTTGAGATTGTCGACCCCGACCACCCGCCGGCCGGCCTGCAACAGCCGCTGTGCGACGTGAAAGCCGATGAAGCCCGCCGCGCCGGTGACCAGGATCGTCTGTTCCGCCATCTGCCGCTCCGCTGTCACAACCGCCACAGCTCGATGCCGGCGGGCACCCTGGCCGGATCGAGCCGCAGCTTGACGTCGAGCACAAGGCCCTTGCCGCCTTCGAGCAGGCGCTCGATCAGGGGCCAGCCCCCGGCGACATACTGGCTGTGGGCCACCGCCAGCACCACCGCATCGGCCGGCTGCAGCGCCTCGAGCGCGGTGAGCTCCAGGCCATATTCGTCGCGCGCGTCGTCGGCGCTGGCCAGCGGGTCGTGGACCTGCACCGCGAGGCCGAACGACTGCAGCTCGCGGACGATGTCCACCACCTTGGAATTGCGGGTATCGGGCACGTCTTCCTTGAAGGTCAGGCCAAGCACGGTGACGGTGCCGGCGCGGCTGTTCCGCCGCAGCAGCCCGCGAATGCATTCCCGGGCGACATACTGGCCCATGGTGTCATTGATGCGACGGCCGGCGAGAATAACCTCGGGATGGTAGCCGGCCCGCTCGGCCCGGTGGGTCAGGTAATAGGGGTCGACGCCGATGCAGTGCCCGCCGACCAGCCCGGGCTGGAAGCCGAGAAAGTTCCACTTGGTGCGCGCCGCCGCCAGCACGTCGCCGGTGTCGATGCCGAGCGCGTGGAAGATCAGCGCCAGCTCGTTCATGAAGGCGATGTTGAGATCGCGCTGGGTGTTCTCGATCACCTTGGCGGCCTCCGCCACCTTGATCGAGGGGGCGCGATGCACGCCCGCGGTCACCACCGAGCCGTAGACGCCGGCGACGATCTCGAGGGTCTCGGCGTCCTGGCCCGAGACCACCTTGCGGATGGTCTCGAAGCGGTGCTCCTTGTCGCCGGGATTGATCCGCTCGGGCGAGTAGCCGATCTTGAAGTCGACGCCGCAGCGCAGCCCCGAGGCGGCCTCGAGGATCGGCGCGCAGTCCTCCTCGATCGCCCCCGGATAGACCGTCGATTCGTAGACCACGATGTCGCCGCGCTTGAGCACCGAGCCGACCGCGCGCGACGCCGACACCAGCGCGCTGATGTCGGGCTTGCGGGCCTCGTCGATCGGGGTCGGCACGGTGACGATGAAGAAGTCGGACGCCGCGAGGTCCGAGACGGCGCCGGTGAAGGCGAGCCGCGACGACGTGAGATCGTCGCCATCGACCTCGCGGGTGCGGTCGACCCCCCGGCGCAGTTCCGCGATCCGGCCCTGGTCGATGTCGAAACCGATGACCGGGTGCGCCGCGCGGGCGAAGGCGACCGCAACCGGCAGCCCTACGTAGCCGAGCCCGATGACAGCGATCTTTCGCCCGTGATCCACCAAGTTACCTCATCAATCCATGACGGGCGGATGCCCGGGGCCGTTCGGCGCCTCTCTTAGCTGCCCGATCAAGGGCGCCGCAAGCCGGTTCCCCGGTCCCGGCCGCCCGCGCCGCCCGGACGGCGGCGGACGGGCCGGCCATCCTTCCTATTGCCTTCGGCGGACGAAAGCCATAACAGGCGCCCTTGGCAGGAGTGCGGGTTCCCCCTGGGGGACCGACATTCACCTTCCGGGCGAAATGGTCTAGCCTTGAAGCTTCAATCGGCTGGATGTCCGGGCATTTCTGGCTGTTTCCGACCACCCCAGACCCGTTCGGCCGCCCATGCGCAAGCTTCTTCTGACCGCCGCCAAAATCCTGATCTCGGGAGCGCTGCTCTATTTTGCGCTCCGCGGGATCAACGTGGCCGAGTTGATGAAGCGCGTCGACCAGATCAGCCTGGGTTGGATCGGGTTTTCCGTGATCGTGACGCTGGTCCAGATCCTGCTCGGCGCGGTGCGCTGGCGCGAGATCACCGCGCTGTGCGACGCGCCGCTGTCGACCGCCCGCGCGCTGCGCTTCAACCTGATCGGCTCGTTCTTCAACCAGACCCTGCCGTCGTCGATCGGCGGCGACGCGGTACGGCTGTGGCTGGTGAGCCGGACCGGCGCCGGCTGGCGCGCCGCGACCTATTCCGTGCTGGTCGACCGTGCCGTCGGCCTGATCGCGCTCGCCATCCTGATCGTCGCCAGCCTGCCCTGGAGCTATCAGTTGATCGGCGACGCCCGCGGGCGCGCCGCGCTGGTCCTGATCGATTTCGCCGCGCTGGCCGGCGGGCTCGGCTTCCTCGCCTTCGGCCGCCTCAACTGGGGCTTTCTCGCCGAGTGGCTGCCGACCCGCCACATTCACGCCTGCGCGGTGATCGCCAACAAGGTCCTGTTCAATGGCGGGGCCAGCGTCTTCATCGCGATCCTGTCGCTCACCATCCACGTCCTCACCGCGGTGATCGCCTGGGGCGTGGTGGAGTCGATCGGCGCGTCGGCGACGTTCCAGCAGGTGTTCCTGCTGATCCCGCCGATCATCCTGATCACCATGCTGCCGATCTCGATCGCCGGCTGGGGCGTGCGCGAGGCGACCATGATGGTGGCGTTCGGCTATGCCGGCCTGCCGGAAGCCGACGGCCTCGTGGTGTCGCTGCTCTACGGCGCGGTATCGTTCGCGGTCGGCGCCTTCGGCGGCCTGGTCTGGGTGACGAGCCCGGAAAAGACCTCCGCGGTGCCGGAGCCGGCGCCCTCGGTGCAGTAGAAGCGCCGGGCCGCTACCCGCCTGAATCCAGGAATTTGCGATATTTTCGTCATGGCCGGGCTTGTCCCGGCCATCCACGTCTTTCTCGCGGCAAGGCCGTCAAGTCGTGGATGCCCGGCACAAGGCCGGGCATGACGAGTAAAACGACATATTCTCAAAACCGCTTCGGCGGCAGGTCGCACCACGGCAGCGGCAATAGCGGCATGTAGGTCTCGTTCCAGTCGCAGATACCGTCGGCGGCGCTCTCGCGCTTGAGCATGTGGCGCGCCGGCTCCGCCTGGCTGACGCAGATGTGCGCCACGATCAGCGCCAACCCGACCGGATAGGCCAGGCGGCGCCGGCGCAGGTCCGGCATCCGCGCGAGCAGCGCCACGCCGGCGAGAATGATCAGCGGATCGGTGAAGTTGAAATATTCCGGCTTGAGGTTGCGCTGCATGCCGAGCGTATCGATGCCGATCGCGGTGAGCATCAGGAGCGTGGCCTGGAGCGCGGCCTGCCGTTCACCGCGCCGCCACGCCACCACGATGCCGGGAAAGATCAACCAGGTCAGGAACACGGTCGGCCGCGGCGACGAATACAGAATGAACGTGTAGCGGCGCAGCACGCCGAGCACGCCCTGCCCCAGCAGGATCGCGATCGATCCCGGCCCGGGGCCTGAAGCCGGCGCCGCGCCATGGCTCGGCGACGTCAGCAGGCCGGCGATCGTGAACATCTTCTCGAGCGGGTTGAGCACCGTAACCACGGTGATGACGTCGTACTGCAGGCCGAGCAGCAGCAGCCCGGCTGCGGCGCCGGCGACGACCATCGCCATGCCGGCGAGGGTCTCGGCGGCGCTGACGCGCCACAGCCGCGCAAACGCGATCATCCACAGCGCGATCCACGCCAGCACGCCGGCCTGATAGAGCCCGGGCGTCCCCATGAGCAGCGGCCGCAGGTCGGCGGCCTTGAGGTTGTCCGGGTCGAACCCCGCCGCCAGCAGCGGGCGCGCCAGCCACACCAGCACGGCAGCGACGACCGCCGCGGCGGCAACCGCGGCCCAGCGCCCCGCGCCGTGGCGCCACCAGGCGACGCTTTCTCCTTCAGGCGTGCCGAACGGCAGCACCAGCACCGGCAGCGCCGCGATCAGCAGGATGGCGTGGACCTTGTTTTCCAGGGCGACCATGCAGCCCATGGACGCCAAGGCCAGGATCAGCGGCCGCCAACGTGACGCCCGGCCGGCTGCGATCATCAGCGCCATCAGCGGCAGGATCACGAGGCACGACGCGATCATCTCGCTGCGCATGATGCGCATCTGCAGGATCAGCCCGCCGGAAAACGCGAACGCCAGCGTCGCCAGCAGCGAAAGCCGCCAGTCGCGCGTCAGGCGGCGCATGAGCGCGGCGAAGCCGAGGATCAGGGCGATGGCGATGGCGAACGACAGCAGTCGCGCCGCACGGATGGCATGGGTCATGGCGGCATCGAACGAGGCCACGTCGGTCGCGGAGGGAATGTCGTTCAACGACCATGCATCGAGCAGGCCGATCCGGTGCAGCAGCGTGAACCATCCCTCCACCGACAGGATGGTGATGTAGGCCGGATGGTCGAAGAACGCGATCGGCTTGCCGGCATTGGCCGCCAGCGCGCTGTAGACCACCATGAAGTCCATATCGGCATTGCGCCAATAGACGACGAAATAGCCGACCGCGAAGAACGACGCCAGGAGCCCCGCGACCAGCGCCGCCAGTCCGCCGCGCCAGCCGAGCGGGGTCAGCCGCGCGCAGGCGTCGCCGGTGGACGGCACGGACGGGGACGGCATCGCGATCTCTCCGTTACTGCGCCTTGATGCGGAAGAAGGCGAACACCACCATCTGCAGCAGCATCCAGCCGTGGCTGAAGCGGGAGATCTGGGTTTCGCCGTAGCTGCGCGCGGCGTAGCGGATCGGCATGTCGATCGATTTGAGATTGAGCTTGGAGGCGCCGAAGATCAGGTCGAAATCGCCGAACGGATCGAAGTCGCCGAAATAGGCCTTGCCGGCCTTGAGCCGCTGGTAGTCGCTGCGGCGCATCACCTTGGTGCCGCACAGCGTGTCGGTGTAGCGCTGGTTCAAGAGCCACGAGAACAGGTAGGAGAAGGTGCGGTTGGCGATCAGGTTGAGAAACCGCATCGCGCCCTCGTCCATGTCGTAGACCAGCCGCGAGCCGTTGATGAACTCCCCTTTGCCGGACGCGATCGCGTCCCAGAACTTGGGCAGCTGCTCGGGCGGCATGGTCAGGTCGGCGTCGAGGATCATCAGCACGTCGCCGCGCGCGGCGTCGAAGGCGGTGAACACCGCGTCGGCCTTGCCCTTGCCGGGCTGGGTCATGGTCTTGATGTCGCGGTCGGGATGGAGCGCCTTGACCCGCTCCATCTCCTCGAAGGTGCCGTCCTTGCTGTGGCCCTCGATAAAGATGATCTCGATGTCGTCGCAGAACCGCGGAATCCGCTCGACCGCGGGCGCGATGTTGCCGCGCTCGTTGCGCGCCGGAACCACCACGGTGGCCGAGACCGGCGCCGGCCCCTGCGCGCGCAGCGACCGGCACACCACGTAGTGGCGCAGCGACAGCGCGCGGAAGCCGGGCAGGATGCTGACGAAGCGGTTGAGCAGGCGGCCGAGCCCGAACAGCGGCAGCGGCGACAGCAGGCGCTGCTCCGACTTCACCGGATCGAAATCGGCCAGCGACGCCAGCGCGCGGACGTCGGCCGGCGACAGCACGTTCTGGTTCGGCGTCGGCATCCGCTTGCCGAGGCGCTCGGCGAGGCTGAGCAGCGGATACCACAGGTGCGAGAAGTAGCCGACCACCAGTCGCGTCTCGCGCGTGCACAGGCCGTGCAGGCCGGCCATGAACGCCTGGCAGTCGTCGATCGAGCCGATGGTGTCGAGCACCACGATATAGTCGAACGGCCCCTGCAACGCCGCGATGGTCGCCGGGTCTTCGGCGTCGCCGACGGAAAAATGCAGCTCCGGGTGCAGCCGCCTCGCCACCTCGACCATGGCGGGACTGAAGTCGACGCCGACGCCGTAGGACGGCTTCAGCGCGGCGAGCGTATCGCCGGTGCCGCAGCCGATCTCGAGCACGCGCGCGCCCTCGGGGATCAGGAAGCGCAGGTAGGCTTCGTCCTCGCCATGAAAGAAGCGGCCGCGGGCACGCCATTGTTCGCGAGAGCCCGCGAACGTCTCGGAGTGCTCGAAAATCGCCGCCTTGCGGCCGGTGAGAACCGTCATGATCGGGATGCTTTGCTGTGAGGGGGAAGAGGTGGAAGGGAATCCGAAGACATCGTCATGCGCGGGCTTGACCCGCGCATCCACGCTTTGCTGCAACGAGAAGCGTGGATGGCCGGGTCAAGCCCGGCCATGACGACGATGGAAGCGTCTTAAGATCAATTCAATCTGCTCTCAGTGGGGACACCACGTATCGTACCAGGCCTGCGCCATCAGCACGTTCCATAGCCAATAGCCGCGGCTGCGTCGACCGTCGAGATGCTCGGCGAGCGCCCGCGCCACCGGCTCGGGCGCGAACAGGCCCTGGCGCTTGAGCCGCGCCGGCGACAGCAGGTCGCAGGCCCAGGACCGCAGCGGGCCGCGCAGCCAGTCGTCGAGCGGGATGCTGAACCCGGTCTTCGGCCGGTCGACCAGCGCCGCCGGGACGTGCCGGTACAGCACCTGGCGCACCAGCCACTTGCCGCGGCCGTCGCGCACCTTCATCGACGGCGGCACCCGTGCCGCGAACTCGACGACGTCGCGATCGAGGAACGGGATCCGGGTCTCGAGGCTGACCGCCATGGCGGCGCGGTCGACCTTCTGCAGGATGTCGTCGGTCAGGTAGCTCAGCGAGTCGGCGAGCGTCATCCGCGCCAGCGGGTCGAGCGTGCCCGGGACACGGTCCATCTCGCCGTCCGCCCATGAGGCCTCCTCCACGCCCTCGACCACCGACGCCGCCGGATCGGGGTCGATCGAGCACAGCAGCCGATACATGCCGTCGAAGGTCTCGGCACCGATCAGGCGCGCCAGCTTGGCGGCCTGGTCGCCGGCCCGGCGGACCTTCAGCCGCGACGGCAGCACCGGCTCGGCGAGGCGGGCGATGAGGTCGATCGGCCGCGGCGACAGCGCGTGCAACATACCCGCCAGCATAAGCTTGAGCGGGCGCGGCAACGGGGCGAGCCGCGCGTCGATCTGCCCGCCCCAGACGTGGCGGTTGTAGCCGCCGAACAGCTCGTCGCCGGCGTCGCCCGACAGCGCCACCGTGACGTCGCGCCGCGCCAGCGCGGCGACCAGATGGGTCGGGATCTGGGAGGAATCGGCGAACGGTTCGTCGTACATCCGCGGCAGGCGCGGGATCACGTCCAGCGCGGTTCGCGGATCGATCGTCAGCGCGGTATGCGCGGTGCCGAGGTGGCACGCGACCCTTTCGGCGTCGTCGGCCTCGTTGAACGCGCCCTCGGCGAAGCCGATGGTGAAAGTGCGCACCGGCCGGCTCGCCTGCGCCTGCATCAGCGCGACGATGGTGGAGGAATCGATGCCGCCGGACAGGAAGGCGCCGAGCGGCACGTCGGACAGGCTCTGCCGGCGCACCGCGACCGACAGCAGCCGCTCCAGTTCGGCGATCGCCTCGCCCTCGTCGCGGATCGGCGCGGCGGCGCCGGCGACCACCTGCTCGCGGTGCGACCAGTAGGCCACCGGCTCGGGCATGGCGCCGGGCGCGGCCGTAGCCTGGAAGGTGATGAACGAGGCCGGCGGCAATTTGCGCACGCCGCGCCAGATGCTCTGCGGCGCCGGAATATAGGCGTAGCGCATGAACGAGGTGAGCGCAGCGCGGTCGAGCGCGGGCGCCCAGTCCGGGTGCGCGGCCAGCGCCTTGAGCTCCGAGCCGAATACCAGGTCGCGGCCGCTCATGCCGTAGAACAGCGGCTTCTCGCCGAAGCGGTCGCGGGCGAGCGTCAGCGTCCGCGCCGCCTCGTCCCACAGCGCGAAGGCGAACATGCCGTTGAAGCGCCGCAGCGCGCCGGTGACGCCCCAGTGGCGCACCGCATGGAGCAGCGTCTCGGTATCGGAATGGCCGCTCCAGTTCGGCGCGGCGCCACTGGCCTCGAGCTCGCTCCGCAGGTCGAGGTGGTTGTAGATCTCGCCGTTGAAGGTCACCGTGAGGCGGCCGCAGGGGCTGCGCATGGGTTGCGCGCCGGCCTGCGTGAGGTCGAGGATCGACAGCCGGCGATGGCCGAAGCCGAGGCCGGCGGAGCCGTTGGCCCAGCCGCCGGAGGCGTCGGGACCGCGATGGCTGAGCGTGTCGGCCATGCGCGCGGCGATGCCTGCGAGCGCGCCGTCGTCGCCGCCGCCGAAGCGCATCAGGCCGGCGATGCCGCACATCAGATGGGCTCCACGGGCTCGGGACCCCACAGCGTGCGCGCCAGCTCGTGCCACCGCGCGCTCAGCGCGGGCGGCACCGGATCGAGCCGCTGGCGCTGCATGGCGCGGCTCAAGCCCAGCGGCAGCGTCGCCACGTCCACGGTGGCTCTGACGAAATGCGCCGCGACGCCGCGCACCGCGCGCGGATAGCTGCCATCGGCCCGCGCCCGCCGCCACAGCGCGCCGGCATAGTTGCGCCGGCCGCGCAGCAGCTTGCGCAAGCTCATGGTGTCCTGGCGGTAGGCCAGCAGGATCTCGGCGACGGCGCCGAAGCGGCTCTTCGCATAGGTCCGCAGCAACAGGTCCTGGTCCTGGGTCTTCATCAGGCGTTCGTCATAGGGATTGTCGCGAAACCAGCGCGCGCGCCCGCACCAGGTCGGATGCGGCAGCGGAAAGCCGACCGACGGCCGCGCCGTGATCTCGGCGTGGCTCTGGCCGACCGGCAGCGCGCCGACCAGGCCGTGGCCGGCCGCGAACACCACCGCGCCGCAGCCGATCAGGTCGAGGGCGGGATCGGCGCGCAGCCGCGCCACCTGCAGCTCCAGCCGTTCGGGAAAGCACACGTCGTCGGCATCCATGCGGGCGATGAATTCGGCGCGGCTGAGTGCGACCGCCTGGTTCAGCCGCGACGCCAGTCCGCGGCTCACCGGCTCGCGCACCAGCCGGATCCGCGGGTCGTCGAACGCCGCGACGATCGCCGCGCTGGCGTCGACCGAGCCGTCGTCGATCACGATCAGCTCCCAGTCGGTCAGGGTCTGAAGCACGAGCGAGCGCACCGCCGCGCCGATGGTTTGCGCGCTGTCGCGCATCGCCATGATGACGGAGACGGTGGGGGGGGCGGTGTGTGATGGCTGCACGCTCATGCGCCCGGATCGCAATGACGCGGCCAAATTTCCACCGTCATTGCCGGGCTCGACCCGGCAGTGGAACATGGCACCGCGGCGACAGCAGCACTCGGCGTCACCCGCGGGCTTGACCCGCGGGTCCACGCTTTGATGCAACCGTCGTCCAAGATAAGAGTGGATTGCCGGGTCAAGCCCGGCAATGACGGGCGATAGAGGACGACGCCCAGCCATGACGAACAAGGTCGCCCACCGGGGATCATGAGACAAGTGATCGAGCTTGGCCTCATCGTCGCCTAAATCAAGATCCAGCCCGGCGGGCAGAGATCGCACAGGTTGTAGCGGCGAACCGCCTCGGGCGCGAACCACAGGCGGGGCCCGATCACGACCTTGTCGGGCGACGGATTGAGCCACGCCCCCCACCAGCTGAACGAGCTGTTGGCGGTGACATGATGCCTGCATTGCGCCATCAGCGCCATGTCCTCCCACGGCCGGTCCGGGTCGCCGCGCACGATCACCGCGCGATGGCCAGGCACGGAGGCGATCACCGCCTCCGCGGCCGCGGGATCGTCGGAAAACACGAACAGCGTCATGTCGGCGCCGAGCAGCCCCGCCATCAGGCGCAGCGCCCTGGTGTAGTAGCCGGCCTCGAGGATGCCGTGAACCGAGGCCACCGACGCCTGGAGATAGTCGCCGCGGCGGATATGGACCGACACCGGCAGCGTCGCGCCGGCGATCTGGCGCGCGGTCGCCTGCGCCGCCGGCCCGAGCGGCTCGCGCGGCTGGAACAGACGCCTGATGGTGTCGGCGATCGGCGCGAAATAGAGCTCGCTCTGGAAATAGCCGTAGAGCCGCACCTTCGGCCCCTGGTTGAAGAAGTCCGGATCGAAATGGAAATGCAGCTCGGAATAGGTGTTCGGCAGCTGCGGCGGCCGCCCGAGCCCGAGCCGCACCATCAGCCGGGCGGCACGGCCGCGCCACGTCAGCGCCGTATGCGCCGCCAGGGCCCGGAGCGCGGCGCTGTAGTTTTCGTCCCGCGCGATCGGTTGCTCGGGCACCAGCAGGCGGTCCAGCATGTAGCTGCGCTTCTGGTCGCGGCTCACCGGCTCGAGATCGATGACGACGTCGACGCCGTGCCGTTCGGCCAGCGCCTTGGCCGCGGCATACTGGAACATCTGGTTGCCCAGCCCGCCCATGACGGCAACGGTGATCATGCTCCTCGCCCCTGCAGACACATTCTAAAATTCCGCACGCGCCTGCCCCCTACGATCCCGTGCCGCGCACCGCGGTGACGTGATAGCCGACCGTGAAGCGCTGCGCGCGGTCGTAGCGGTCGAGCCAGCGCGCCGCCAGCGGCACGCCGAGCGCCAGCACCGGCGCCAGCACGAGCCACGCCGGCAGCCACGCCAGCGCCACATACCACGGCGCGCCCAGGCCGAACGGCCAGGTCATGCGGACGAAGCGGATGGTCTCCTGCGCGACATGGCGCAGCGTGCCGGCGTTGGCCGTCACCACGATCTCGCCGAACCCGGCTGCGGCGAGAAAGCGCCGATACCAGAATGGCGTGTAGCCGCCATAGAAATGGTAGGGCTCCTGATGGATGCCGGAGCCGAGCGGCGCGGTGAGGATCAGCCGGCCGCCGGGGGCGAGGATACGGCCCAGCTCGCGCACCACGGCGATCGGCTCGGGCACGTGCTCCAGCATCTCGGTGCAGAGCACGACGTCGAAACTCGCGTCCCTCACCGGGATCGCATGGGCCTCGCAGAAGATGTCGATCGTCGCGTAGCCGCCATGGCGGAGCTGGTCGTCGCGCAGCTGGGCGAAATCCTGGGTCTTGTAGTCGCAATGGGCGAACAGCTTGCGATAAGGTGCGGATCCCGCGCCGACGTCGAGCACCCGCGCGCCCGCCGGCACGGCCCGCGCCTGCTCCGCGATCCAGAGGTCGCGGTTGCGCAGGTTGAACGCCAGCAGGTCGCTTCCGGCGAGTAGGGATCTAACGCGCCGGAGCATGATCCGCTCTCGCCACGTCATTCCGGGGCGTGCCGCTCGAGGAGCGGCGCGAGCCCCGAATCCATATCCCCTGCCGCCGAGATGGTCGACCACAGCCACCGCACACGAGAAAAAACTCGGCGCCGGCGATCATGATCCCTCGTTCTCCAATCGACTCTTGTGGTTATGGATTCCGGGCTCGGCCCGCAATGCGCGCCGCCCCGGAATGACGATGGAGGACGCGACGGCCGCCCCATCCTCTGCCGTCATCCCCGCGAAGGCGGGGATCCATACGCCGCAGCCGCAGCGGCTCGATCCGAGGCCGTGGTTATGGATTCCGGGCTCGATGCCAGCGGGCCGCGCTCCGCGCGAACCCTTGGCATCGCCCTGGACTGACGTGCCCGATGCCGTTGGCGAAGCGCTCACGGCACCCTCAACCGCGCGAGATCGGCCGGGTTGTTCTCGGCGAGCAGTTCCTTGGCGCCTGCGAGCCCGAGATCCTTGCTCACGAAGCTGATGGACGGGTAGTAGAGCCAGATGCTGGAATTCTCCAGCGGGATGGCGTGCTCGGCGCTCGCCCACGCCGCGCTGGTGGCCATCTGCGCGCGCATGGCGGCAAGGCTGGTTCCGGGCAAACTGGTGATCGAGACATCTCTTGCCAGCCGGTCGCGCGCAAACTGCAGGTTCGGCCACAGACCCGCCAGGATCAGCAGAACCGCCGCGATCCGTCCCGGCGACGTCCAGCTGGCGCGGCCGGCGAGATCGATCACCGCGACCGCCAGCGCCACCAGTGCCGGAGCGTAGTAACGCGGAAAACCGTCGCCCGACCAGTTGCTGGCGGCGAAGCCCAGGATCACCCCGAGGCCGCCGAGCATCAGGATGAGGGTGCCGCTCGCCCGGCCGAGCACCGCCCGCGGCCGGACGGCGCTGAACGCCAGCGCCGCCGCCGCGGTGAGAAGGGCCGGCGTCAAGAGCGGCCGCTGCTGGCGGGCCGCCTCGAAGGAGCCGTTCGACGTCGCCGAGATCCGGCTCATCACGTTGATGCCGTCCAGATAGTCCGCCGGCGACGCCAGGTACGACAGCGCCGAACCCACGGCGAGGCCGGCCAAGAACAACAGGGGTTGCAGCCGCTGCGCGCGCTCGGCGAGCGCGACCTGTGCAATGACCACCGCCAGCGCCGCCACGGCGAAGGCGATCACCCATTCGATGCGGCCGAGGCCGATCAGGATGCCGGCGAGCCAGAATGCCGGCTTGTCCAGCGCGCGGCCCTGCCCGGCCGCCATGGCGAAGGCCGCGAGCCCCATCAGCATCACCCCGACGCTGCCGTCGACCTGCGGCTGGATCGAGGCCCCGAGCAGCAGCGGCGTGGTCAGGACGTAGAGCACGAAGGCCGGGATGACGAATGTCGGAGCGCTCGCGCGGGTGTCGACCAGCGCGATGGCCGCCAGCCACAGCAGCCCGAGCACGCCGACGGCGAAGAGAGCGAAGAAGCAGCCCCGCGCGACCTGGTTGCGATAGGTGAAATCTCCCTCGAGGGCATGGGCCGCCCGGCCGAGAACGCCGATGCCCCGCTCCATGACGAGATAAGGAACGATCGGATGCTCGAAAACGCCGTAAAACCGGCGGCCGTCGATCTGCGCGATCAGTTGCTGGGGCAGCCCGTTCGGCACCTCGGCCGACGGCGGCGTCGGACTGAGCACCAGCGCCGCGAACATGCCCTCCTCGCCCAGCAGGGTGTTGGACAGGAATGGAACGCGGCTGAGGCCCAGCATCAGCACGAACCCGATGAAGACGGCGGCCGCGCCGAGGCGTGCCGACCGGCGCATGGAAAGGGCCTCGACCGTCACGACCGGGTCACCGCCCGCAAACGCCCCGCAAGGCCGAGATAGCTGTGGATCGAGACCGAGCGGTAGCGCGTACCATACCTGCGCTTGAGGTCCTCATAGTCTGCGGCCGCCTTCGGCAGCGCCAGGTTGAAGAAATACTCCCGCTCGGTGGCCGCGGGATAGCGGGCGAGGCACCACTGCCCGTAGAGCTCGTATTCGGAGAAGCCGGAGACCGCGCTGTAGTCGACGGCGTCGAGGATCGCGGCGTGCCAGGGCCGGCCGTGCCGCTGTTCGAGATGCTGACGCAGCGCCTGCAATCGCGGACCCGAGATCTGCATGTTGTGGGCGACACAGGACAAGAGGCTCCGCGGCGGAATGCCGAGCAGCTCGCTGGCGACGTCGAAATACGGCTTGTGGAATTCGTCGGAATGCAAGAGCACCGGCCGGTCCCCGACCATGAAGGCCTGCCGCCTGGTCAGCACGGTATCGGCATCGAGCAGCAGATAGTCCGACGACGACGCCACCGCGTCCGCCGCCAGCTTGAGCAGTTGCTGGTAGAGCCAGCCCGCCCGGTCGTAGCCTTTGACCGTGTAGGCGATGGTCTCCTTGCCGAACGGAAGCAGCGCGCGCTCGTCGACGAAACGGCAGCCCAGTTCGCCCGCCAGCGCGCCGATGCCGGAGTCGGCCGGGCCGAGGACGAGAATGTCGCCGATCGGATGGGCGAGATTCTCTCGCAGTCCCCGCACCGCCAGCGGCAGCGTCGCGGCGTCCTTGTCGATCGCCGGAATGACGACGTCGAGCCTGGCCTCGCTCGCCGCGCCGGCGTCGAGGGACGCCGGGCGCTTGACGTCGCGGTAGTAGCCGAGCGTGTCGGCGCTCGAAAGCGTGTCCGGCCAGCCGTCGGGCGCCAGCCTGAGGCCGCTGACCGCGCGGCTCACCGGGATCGGCCGCCAGGCGTTGAGCACCGAGTCCTGCCCGAGGTGTTCGACATACGAGGTCTCGGTGCAGAAATTTCTCACCTTCAGCGCCGCGAATTTGCGCGTCATCAGCGTTTCGTCGTCGGGATTTTCCGCGAAGAAGCCGAGCGCGTCGAAATCGGGCTTGAAGTAGAAGTAGTTCAGCATCCCCATCTGGCGCTTGACGACGTAATTGCCGTCGGGGCTGGCGAAGGTGCCGAGCACCCGGTGGAATTTGACGTCGCTGGAATTGAACGACGAGAACGGACCCAGCCCGTGCAGGGCGTGGTTGGCCTTGGCCCAGCGCGCGATCCTGAGGGTCTTGTCCAGCCAGTCGGGGTGATACAGCGCGTCCGGATCGCTCCAGCCGACGATGTCGAATTCGCCGAGCCCGACGAGCTCGCGCATGGCGCGGTTGATCGCCGCGCCGGCATTGTTCCGCCCCTTGGGCGCGTAGATCCGGACGATACGGTAGGCGTCGTCGCGCGGCCTCTCCATGATCTCGCGGACGCGCGGATCCCGCGAACCGTCGTCGATCAGCAGGAAGGTCACGTCGTAGCCGTGCAGCCGGGTGGCGAACAGGCTGTCGAGGCATTTTTCCAGGTAGTCGGGCCGCTCGTGCACCAGCACCGCCATGCCGATCCTGGGCGACGCCGGCAGCGTCTTCGCCAGCACGAGCTTCGGCCGTTCGCGGAGATGGAGCGCGGCCGTCAGGCGCGGCACGGCCTCCTCGACGGCGCGGCGCGCCGCCCGCAGCAGGCGGACCGCGCCGTCGCCCGCCGGACGCCACTGGTCCGGCGCGACGCGCTGGGCGA
>JARLJA010000048.1 GCA_031291445.1 Xanthobacteraceae bacterium
GAGACCCACCGCATCTCGCTCGGCATGAAGCAATTGCTCGACGATCCGTGGCAGGGCATCGAGGCCAAGTACCCGCTGGGCGCCCGCTTTACCGGCCGTGTCACCAACATCACCGACTACGGCGCGTTCGTCGAGCTCGAGCCCGGCATCGAAGGCCTGATCCACGTCTCCGAGATGTCGTGGACCAAGAAGAACATGCATCCCGGCAAGATCGTCTCGACGTCGCAGGAGGTCGAGGTCCAGGTGCTCGAGGTCGATTCCTCCAAGCGCCGCATCTCGCTCGGCCTCAAGCAGACCATGCGCAATCCGTGGGAGACCTTCGTCGAGAAGTATCCGGTCGGGTCGACGGTGGAAGGCGAGGTCAAGAACAAGACCGAGTTCGGCCTGTTCCTCGGCCTCGACGGCGACGTCGACGGCATGGTCCACCTCTCCGACCTCGACTGGAAGCTTCCGGGCGAGCAGGTGATCGACAACTTCAAGAAGGGCGACATGGTCAAGGCCGTGGTGCTCGACGTCGATGTCGAAAAGGAACGGATCTCGCTCGGCATCAAGCAGCTCGAAGGCGATCCGTTCGCCGAGCCGGGCGACGTCAAGAAGGGCGCGGTCGTGACCTGCGAGGTTCTCGACGTCAAGGAAGGCGGCATCGACGTCCAGATCGTCGGCACCGACTTCACCACCTTCATCAAGCGCTCCGAACTCGCCCGTGACCGCTCCGAGCAGCGCTCCGAGCGGTTCGCGGTCGGCGAGAAGGTCGATGCCCGCGTCATCCAGTTCGACAAGAAGGCCCGCAAGGTCCAGGTGTCGATCAAGGCGCTGGAAGTCGCCGAGGAGAAGGAAGCCATCGCGCAGTACGGCTCCTCGGATTCGGGCGCCACGCTGGGCGACATTCTCGGCACCGCGCTCAAGCAGCGCACCGACAAGTAGGTTCGCGGCCCTCAGGGCCGCCGCCACGATCAGGGGGCTCCGGCACTGCCGGGGCCCTTTTTCTTTTGGCCCTCCTGATCCTGCAGATTATCCCGACCGTCGGCCCCTCTGGCCCGCCCCGCCGCGATGCCCGATCAAAAAAATTCGTACGGCGGCGGCGGCGCGATGGTGCTAGACCATGTTTTCATCATATTGCATTGCAATTGACCCGCTCGCGTTACGGCTTTTCAACTCCGTACGGTCATCACGTCGGACCGCGGCCGGGTTAGCCGATGGCACCCCAGGAGACACCGATGTCATTCGAAACCGATGCGATCGTCGACCGGCGCCGGATGCGCCGCAAGCTGACGTTCTGGCGGGTCGCGGCCGTCGTGATCGCCATCGCAGCCGTCGTGACCGTCGCCGTCGTGGTCACCCCGGCGGGCCGCGGCGCCCTCACCGGGCGCAACGCCATCGCCCGCGTCAACATCGAGGGCCTGATCCGCAGCGACCAGGAGCGCGTCGAGGCGCTGGAGCGGCTGGAGAAGTCGCCGGCGCCGGCGGTGATCGTGCACATCAACTCGCCGGGCGGCACCACGGCCGGCTCCGAACAGCTCTACGATTCGCTGGTGCGGCTCAAGGCGAAGAAGCCGCTGGTGGTGGTGGTGGAGGGGCTCGCGGCCTCGGGCGGCTACATCGCCGCGCTGGCCTCCGATCACATCATCGCGCAGCAGAGCTCGCTGGTCGGCTCGATCGGCGTGCTGTTCCAGTTTCCCAACGTCTCGGAGCTGCTGAAGACCGTCGGCGTCAAGGTCGAGGAGGTCAAGTCCTCGCCGCTGAAGGCCGCGCCGAATGGGTTCGAGCCGACCAGCCCGGAGGCGCGCGCCGCGCTCGAGATGCTGGTCAAGGATTCCTACGCGTGGTTTCGCGACCTGGTGAAGGACCGCCGCCATCTCGACGGCGACGCCCTGCAGACCGTCGCCGACGGCCGCGTATTCACCGGCCGGCAGGCGGTAGGGCTGAAGCTGATCGACCAGCTCGGCGACGAGAAGACCGCGATCGCGTGGCTGGAGGCGGAGAAGAAAGTCGCTACCGGCCTGCCGGTTCACGACTTCAAGTTGACGCCGCGCTTCAGCGACATGACATTTCTTCGCAGCGCGGCCGCGTTGACGCTCGACGCCGTGGGGCTCGGGGCCATGGCGCGGCGGCTCGAACAGGCCGGTCTCGTGCAGGCCGTGGACCGCTTCTCCCTCGACGGCATGCTCGCGCTGTGGCAGCCGCCGGCGAATTCGAACTAAATGCAGTGAATCCGGTTTCACTGCCGCCGCCGTAGGCAGCGGCGCCGGGGGCACCCGGGATTCGGCGTTCTTGCAAGGCCGCGAAGCGCGTCCTTAAATTAATTAACGTCTTGACAGTTCCTTGTGTTTTCACGGAAATGGAAGCCCGCAGGATCACGGACCCGGGTGGCGATGATTAAATCCGAACTCGTTCAGCGTATCGCCGAACACAATCCGCACCTCTATCAGCGCGACGTCGAGAACATCGTGAACGCGATCCTTGATGAGATCGTCGCTGCGCTGGCGCGCGGCGATCGGGTCGAGCTGCGCGGCTTCGGAGCGTTCTCGGTCAAGCATCGTCCGGCGCGCGCGGGCCGCAACCCCCGCACCGGAGAGCACGTGCCGGTCGACCAGAAGAGCGTGCCGTTCTTCAAGACCGGCAAGGAAATGCGCGAGCGCCTCAATCGCGAGACGGGCAGCGAAGCGCCCGGGCCGGCCGCGACCTGATCGGCGCCCCGGTTGCCCGGGTCCCGGAGGCCAAGGCGCCGACGACGAAGCACCGCAGGGCACAACGACGGCGATCCAGTGCTTTCCCCGTCGCGAGGGACCACCACTCCGGGTTGCCGCCGCTCCTGATTGCCGGCTGTTGAGGGATCATGGTTCGCAAGATCGTCAGTTTCGTGGTCTGGACCGTGCTTGCGATGATCTTCATCATCTTCGCGGTCGCCAACCGCCATCTGGTGACGGTATCGTTCGATCCGTTCGACAGCATCGACCCGTCGGTCGCGGCCACGCTGCCGCTGTTCGTGGTGATCATCGTGGCGCTGGCGCTGGGCGTGATCGCCGGCGGCACCATGACCTGGTTCCGGCAGGGGCGCTGGCGCCGCGCCGCGCGCCGGCACGAGGCCGACGCCCGGGATGCCCGGGCCCAGCTGGCCAGCCTGCGGCCCAGCGCCGTTCCCCAGCCTCCCGCCGGGCGCGGCATTCCCCAGCTTCCGGGCTGAAACCGGCGGGCGATGTGGCGAGACAACGCCCGCGCAACGTTGTAGAAGGCGGCCCAACCCCTTGAACGGCTTGAACGAGCCGCTGGATATCCGGTTTCCGTGACACCTCCGCTGGTCAAAATCTGTGGCCTGTCCACGCCCGACACCCTCGACGCGGCGCTCGGCGCCGGCGCCGACATGGTCGGCTTCGTGTTCTTCGAGCCTTCGCCGCGACACATCGGCCTCGCCACCGCCCGGGAGCTTTCCCGGTCGACCGGCGACCGCGCCGCCAGGGTCGCGCTGACGGTCGACGCCGACGACGCCTATCTCGCCGCCATCGTCGAGGCGCTGCGCCCACAGGTCCTGCAGCTGCACGGCCGCGAGAGCGCCGCGCGGGTGCGCGACATCAAGGCCAGGTTCGGTCTGCCGGTGATGAAGGCCATCGCCATCGAGACCGCCGACGATCTCGCCCACGTCGCCGCCTATGTCGCCGACGTCGACTACATCCTGTTCGACGCCCGCGCGCCGAAGGACGCCACCCGTCCCGGCGGGCTCGGCCGGCCGTTCGACTGGACCATCCTGCGCGGCCTCACGCTCCCGGTTCCGTTCCTGCTGTCGGGCGGCCTCGATCCCGACAACGTGGCGCGCGCCATCGCCGTCACCCGCCCGTACGGCGTCGACGTATCCTCCGGCGTGGAACGCGCCCCCGGCGTCAAGGATATCGCCCGGATCCGCGCCTTCGTCGCGGCCGCCCACGCGGCCAGCGACGACGCGGCCCTTACCCCGCCCTCAACCCCGATCGCGAGTCGCGCATGACCATGCCCATCCCGAACTCCTATCGCCGCGGCCCGGACGACCACGGCCATTTCGGCCAGTTCGGCGGCCGCTTCGTGGCCGAAACGCTGATGCCGCTGATCCTCGACCTCGAGAAGGCCTATGCGGCGGCCAAGGCCGATCCGGCGTACCAGCGCGAGATGGACGGCTATCTCGCCCATTATGTCGGGCGGCCCTCGCCGCTGTATTTCGCGGAGCGGCTGACCGAGTATCTCGGCGGCGCCAAGATCTACTTCAAGCGCGAGGAGCTCAACCACACCGGCTCGCACAAGGTCAACAACGTGCTCGGCCAGATCATGCTGGCGCGACGCATGGGCAAGAAGCGCATCATCGCCGAGACCGGCGCCGGCCAGCACGGCGTCGCCACCGCGACGCTGTGCGCGCGGTTCGGCCTCGACTGCGTGGTCTACATGGGCGCGGTCGACGTCGCGCGGCAGGCGCCGAACGTGTTTCGCATGGAGATGCTCGGCGCCAGGGTGGTGCCGGTGCAATCCGGCACGCGGACGCTGAAAGACGCCATGAACGAGGCGCTGCGCGACTGGGTCACCAACGTCGCCGACACCTTCTACTGCATCGGCACCGTCGCCGGCCCGCATCCCTATCCGATGATGGTGCGCGACTTCCAGTCGGTGATCGGCGCCGAGACCCGGATCCAGCTCGAGGAGGTCGAAGGCCGTCTGCCCGACTCGCTGGTCGCCTGCATCGGCGGCGGCTCCAATGCCATCGGCTTGTTCCATCCCTTCCTCGACGATCCGTCGGTGGAGATCTTCGGCGTCGAGGCGGCCGGTCACGGTCTCGCCAACCTTCACGCGGCCTCGCTCGCCGGCGGACGGCCGGGCGTGCTGCACGGCAACCGCACCTACCTCCTGATGGATGCCGACGGCCAGATCCAGGACGCGCACTCCATTTCCGCCGGGCTCGACTACCCCGGCATCGGACCCGAGCATGCCTGGCTGCGCGACGCCGGCCGCGTCACCTATCTGTCCGCGACCGACGAGGAGGCGCTCGCCGCGTTCCAGCTGCTGTCCAGGCTTGAAGGCATCATCCCGGCGCTCGAGCCGGCGCACGCCATCGCCAAGGTCCTGGAGCTGGCGCCGAAGCGCCCGAAAGATCACCTGATGGTCGTGAACATTTCCGGCCGCGGCGACAAGGATATTCCCCAGGTCGCCGACATCCTGAGGAGCCGGGCATGACCACCCGCATCGACGCCCGCTTCGCCGAGCTCAAGCGGCAGAACCGCGCCGCCTTCGTCACCTTCGTGATGTGCGGCGACCCCGATCTCGACACCTCGCTCGAGATCCTCAAGGCGCTGCCGGGCGCCGGCGCCGACGTCATCGAGATCGGCATGCCGTTCACCGATCCGATGGCCGACGGTCCGGCGATCCAGGCCGCGGGGCTGCGCGCGCTGAAGGCCGGCACCACGCTGGCGAAGACGCTCGGTGTGGTGAAGCGGTTTCGCGCCACCGACGACGTCACGCCCGTGGTGCTGATGGGCTACTACAATCCGATCTATGTCTACGGCGTCGACCGCTTTCTCGTCGACGCCAGGGCCGCCGGCGTCGATGGCCTGATCATCGTCGACCTGCCGCCCGAGGAGGACGACGAGCTCTGCATCCCGGCGCTCAACGCCGGGCTGAACTTCATTCGCCTCGCCACGCCGACCACCGACGACAAGCGGCTGCCGGCCGTGCTGGCCAACACCTCGGGCTTCGTCTACTACGTGTCGATCACCGGCATCACCGGCTCGGCCGCCGCCGACAGCGCCGCGGTCGGCGGCGCCGTGGCCCGCATCAAGCGCCACACCGGCCTGCCGGTCTGCGTCGGCTTCGGCATCCGCACGCCGGAGGCGGCCGCCGCCATCGCCGGTCACGCCGACGGCGTGGTGGTCGGCTCGGCGCTGGTCGACGCGCTGCGCGCCAGCCTCGATCCGCAGGACCACGCCACGGCGAAGACCGTCACCGCGGTGGCCGATCTCGCCGCGGCGCTGGCCGCCGGCGTCCGCGCCGGCCGCGGACGCTGAACGTCATGACCCACCGCTGCCTGCACGCCGCGACCGCGCCCCTTGCGCTCAAGGGCAACGGTCCGCACATCTTCGACACGGCGGCGCGGCCGGCCGGCGCCGCAGCAGACCACTTTCGGAAGCGGAGCACGCGCTCATGAACTGGATCACCAACGTCGTTCGCCCGAAGATTCGCAGCATCCTGCGCCGCGAGACGCCGGAGAATCTGTGGATCAAGTGCCCGGATTCCGGCCAGTTGGTGTTCTACAAGGACGTCGAGAGCAACCAGTTCGTGATTCCGGGATCGAACTACCACATGCGCATGGGCGCGGTGGCGCGGATGAAGTCGATCTTCGACAACGAGACCTGGTTCGACGTGGCGCTGCCCGAGGTGACTGCCGACCCGCTCAAGTTCCGCGACGAGCGGCGTTACGTCGACCGCATCAAGGACGCCCGCGCCAAGACCGGTCTCAACGACTCGGTCAAGGTCGGCTTCGGCAAGCTCGAGGGTGCGCCGGTGGTCCTGGTGGTGCAGGACTTCGACTTCATGGGCGGCTCGCTCGGCATGGCGGCGGGCGAGGCCATCATCCGGGGCCTCGAGCTCGCGGTCGAGAAGCGCTCGCCCTGCATCGTGTTCGCGGCCTCCGGCGGCGCCCGCATGCAGGAGGGCATTCTCTCGCTGATGCAGCTGCCGCGCACCACGGTCGCGGTGCAGATGCTGCGCGAGGCGAAATTGCCCTACATCGTGGTGCTGACCAACCCGACCACCGGCGGCGTCACCGCGTCCTACGCCATGCTCGGCGACGTCCACATCGCCGAGCCGGGCGCGCTGATCGGCTTCGCCGGGGCGCGGGTGATCGAGCAGACCATCCGCGAGAAACTGCCCGAGGGCTTCCAGCGCGCCGAGTATCTCAAGGACCACGGCATGGTCGACATGGTGGTGCACCGTCACGACCTGCGCGCGACGCTGGCGCGGTTGTGCCGGCTCCTGACCAAATCGCCGGCGATCGAAGCGCCGCCGGCTGTGCCGGCGCTGCCGGCGCCGCTGCCCACCGTCATCGCCGCGCCGTCGGCTTAACGCCAGTTGGCCAGTCTCGGCGACATCCTGGCCCGGCTGACCTCGCTGCATCCGCGGCGCATCGACCTGACGCTCGAGCGGATGTGGCGCATCCTCGATCGCCTCGATCATCCGCAGCGGCGGCTGCCGCCGGTCATCCACGTCGCCGGGACCAATGGCAAGGGATCGACGGTCGCCTATCTGCGGGCGATGCTCGAGGCTGCGGACCTGTGCGTCCACGTCTACACCTCGCCGCACCTGGTCCGCATCAACGAGCGGTTCCGGCTCGGACGGCGCGGCGGCGGCGTGCTGGTCGGCGACGATGAGCTCGGCGCGGCACTCGCCCGCTGCGAGCAGGTCAATGGCGGCGAGCCGATCACGGTGTTCGAGATGGAGACCGCGGCGGCGTTCACGCTGTTCGCGGCGCATCCGGCCGATGCCGTGATCCTCGAGACCGGCCTCGGCGGCCGGTTGGATGCCACCAACGTGGTCGAGCGGCCCGCGGTCTGCGTCATCACCCCGGTCGGCATCGATCACCAGGATTTTCTCGGCGCAACGCTGGCGCAGATCGCCGGCGAGAAGGCCGGCATCATCAAGCCCCACGTCCCGCTGGTCACGTCCGAACAGGTCGACGAAGCCGAGGCGGTGATCGAGGCGGCGGCGCGGCGGGCCCGGGCGCCGCTGTTCGCCGCGGGCCAGCAGTGGCACGTCGCGGTCGAGCGCGGCCGCCTGGTCTATCAGGACGATCGCGGCCTGCTCGACCTCAGCGCGCCGCGGCTGTTCGGCCGGCACCAGTTCGACAACGCCGGGCTCGCCATCGCCGCGCTGCGCGCCACCGATGCCTTCCGGGTCGATTCCGCCGCGATCGAGAACGGGATCGCGCGCGCCGACTGGCCGGCGCGGATGCAGCGACTGTCGAGCGGCGCGCTGCTCGCCATCGCGCCGGCGGGCGCCGAACTCTGGCTCGACGGCGGCCACAATATCGACGGCGGCCGCGTGGTCGCGGCCGCGCTCGGCGACCTCGAGGAGCGGGTGTCGCGGCCGCTGGTGGTGATCGCCGGCATGATGGCCAACAAGGACGCCCACGGCTTCCTCGGCAATTTCTCCGGGCTGACCCGCCACATCATCGCGGTGCCGGTCGCCGGACAGGACAACGCCATGGCGGTCGACACGCTGGCCGACGCCGCGCGCCAGCTCGGCATGCGGGTCGAGACTTCAGCGGGCGTCGAGGCGGCGCTCGCCTCGATCGCGCGGCTCGCCTACGAGGTGCCGCCGCGGATCCTGATCACCGGCTCGCTCTATCTCGCCGGCCACGTGCTGGCGGTCAACGGCACGCCGCCGGGCTGATTCCGTATTTTTCGTCATGGCCGGGCAGCGCGATCCGTCTTCGACGGATCGCCAGGACTAGGGTCTCCCGGCCATCCACGTCTTCCTTTGTTGAGCTTCCGCCAAGACGTGGATGCCCGCGACGAGCGCGGGCATGACGGAGCAACCCGGCAGACGCTTTCGTCCAGCGGCATCTCGGCGACCGCGTAGCCTACCACCCAAAAACAAAAACGGCCGGCGCAGCGCCGGCCGTTCGTCATTCAAAACCCGACCGCGATCAGACCGCGGTGTTGATCCACTGCTGCAGCTTGGCCTTGGGCGCGGCGCCCACCTGGCGCGACGCCATTTCGCCGCCCTTGAAGATCATCAGCGTCGGGATCGACATCACGCCGTATTTCGACGCGGTCTTCGGATTCTCGTCGACGTTGAGCTTCACGATCTTGACCTTCTCGCCCATGGCGCCGGCGATCTCGTCGAGCGCGGGCGCGATCATGCGGCACGGTCCGCACCACTCGGCCCAGAAATCGACCACCACCGGTCCCTGCGCCTTCAGGACCTCAGATTCGAAATCGGCGTCCGATACCTTTCCGACAGACATGTTTGCCTCGCTGAACTGGGAGCCGCGCGGAGATTCGCGCCAGGAATGTAGAGCGAACCTATGAACGCCCTCTTGCCGGGTCAAGGCTGCTCACGGGAGGATGACGCGGGCCAGCTCTGCATCCAGCAAGGAGGCTGGAAATTCCATGATTTCAGGAACTTCGGTCCAGATCAGGGCGGCGCGGACGTGCCGTTCCGGGTAGATCTGGCGCAGCACCTGGCGGTACAGCGCGAGCTGCCGCAGGTAGCCGGCGGGTGCCTCGACAGGCGTTGCCGGCGGCGCGTGGGCCGTCTTGTAGTCGATGATCAGCACCTCCTGGGCCGTCACCACCAGGCGGTCGACCTGGCCCGCCACCGCGAGCGGTGGCCGGCCCGGTCGCGGCAATCGGCCGACGATGGAGACCTCGGCGCGGCTGCCGGAGCCGAACAGCGGCGCGAATGACTCGGCGGCGAGAAGCGCGAGCACCGCGCCCGCCACCTCGTCGCGGCCGGACTGGTCCCAGTCGGCGGCGTTGCGGGCGAGATAGCGCGCCGCCGCCTCGCCACGGCGCTCAGTGGCGATCCCGGGCAACGACTGCAGCAGGCGGTGCACCAGCACGCCGCGCCGCAGCGCGCGGGCGCGCGCCGATGCCGGCTCGCCGGCCCTGAAGGCGCGTCCCTCGTCGTCGCCATCGCCCGAGGGCCGCAGCACGGTCTCGCCGGCCGCGTCCACCGCGGCGCGGCGCTGCAGCCAGTCCGGCAGTGCGGCAGCAGGCGGCGCGACCTCGGCCGCCGCCGGCACCGGCAGCGCGGCGTCGGCGGCGCGAAAATAGCGGCGCACCGGACCGTGGGCGGTGGGAATGGTCTCGACCGCGAGCTCGGACGCATCCAGCCCCTGGCGAATCAGGTCGTACCAGGACTGCGGCCGCACCTCCTTGCGGTTGCCGGGCAGGCACCCGCCGACCACCAGGCGATCGGCGGCGCGGGTCATCGCCACGTAGAGCAGGCGGCGATATTCGTCCTCGGCCTCGCCCATCATCGCCGCCCGCGCCTCAGCCACCGCCGGCGGATCGTCGGCCTTGCGGCCGGCCCACACCACGCAGCCGCCCTGGTCGTGGCTGCGGCCCGGCAGCCGGATCAGGTTGAGCCGCTGGGTGTCGGTCGGCGACGACGCGGTGTCGGCGAGAAACACCACCGGCGCCTCGAGCCCCTTGGCGCCGTGCACCGTCATGACCCGGATCTCGTCGCGTGAGATCTCCATATCGCGCTTGACCTCGGTGTCGGCCGCGCGCAGCCAGGCCACAAAACCCTGCAGCGACGCCGGCGCGCGCCGTTCGTGGTTCAGCGCGAGCTCGAGGAATTCGTCGATGGCGTCGTTGGCCTCCGACCCCAGCCGCTGCAGGATGCGCCCGCGGCCGCCGTCGCCGCCGAGCAGCCAGGCGAAGAAGGCGAACGGGGTGTCGCGCCGCGCCCGCGCCTCGTAGCGCTTGAGCCGCGCCTGCGCGTCGGCGATCCTGGCGTTGCCGGCGGCATGGTGATCGAGCGCGGCGCGCAGGCTGCCGCGGCGCGCAAACGCCAGCGTGAACAGGTCGTCGTCGGTCAGGCCGAACAACGGGCTCTTCAGCGCCACTGCCAGCGCGAGATCGTCGCCGGCGAACAGCAGCGCGTCGGCGAGGTTCATGAGGTCGATGACGGCGATGTGCTCGGTGAGCTTGAGGCGGTCGGCGCCGGCCACCGGCATGCCGGCCTGCTTGAGCACCTGGATCACGGCGTTGAAGGTGCGGCCGCGGCGGCGCACCAGCACCAGCATGTCGCCATAGCTGACGCGCCGGCGCTTCGCGCCCACCCCGGTCGCGGTGCGGGCGTTCAAGAGGTCGCGGATGGCGTCGCGAATCCGCTGCGCCAGCCGGACGTCGGGGCTGCGCTCGGAGACCGCGTCGAACGGCGCCGACCAGCCTTCGAGCTCTGGCCGTGCGTCGGGCTCCTCCAGCTCCCACAATTCGACGGTGGCCGGCGCGGCATCGGCGAGCGCCAGATGCTCCGGCATGCCGGCCTCGTCGGAGGTGATGCTGCGGAAGATCTCGGCGGAGCGGAAGGTCCGCTCCACGGCGTGCAGCACGCCGGCGCCGGACCGGAACGAATGGGCGAACGACACCGATTCGAACTTCAGGCCGGCGGCCTCGAAACGGGCGCGGAAGCGTCGCCTGCGCCAGTCGAACTCGCGCGGCGCCGCGCCCTGGAACGAGAAGATCGACTGCTTCTCGTCGCCGACCGCGAACACCGTGCGGGCGCCGCCGGCATGGGCGCCGGCGCCGGCGGCGAATTCCGACACCAGGTGCTCGACGATGGTCCACTGCCGCGGGCTGGTATCCTGCGCCTCGTCGATCAGCACGTGGTCGATGCCCTGGTCGAGCTTGAAATGCACCCAGCTCGACGGCGTGCGGTCGAGCATGGCCAGTGCCTTGTCGATCAGGTCATCGTAGTCGAGCAGGCCCTTCTCCTCCTTGGCGCGGCGATAGTTGTCGGCGACCGCGGTGGCGATCACCAGCAGGGCGCGGGTGCGGTCGCGGGTCGCGGCGGCGCGGCGGCGGTCCAGCAGCGGGCCGACGCGCAACGCCTCGCGCTCCATCAGCGGCGCCAGGTCCGGATGCGCGCCGGCGAGCTTTTTCGTCACCAGGGTTTTGCGGCCGTCGCCGCTGCCGGTGAAGAAGAGCTCGAGATAGCCGTCGACCTGCTCGGCGCCGGCCAGCGTCAGCGCGTGCTCGAGCCGCTCCGCCTGGTCGACATCCGACTTCGAGCCGGTGGCGAGCCGCGCCGCCGTCGCCGCCCAGTCGGCACGCGGCAGATAGGGCCCGTCGACGATCTGCCGCTCGATGGCGGCGACCGTGTCGCCCTCGGCGACGCCGAGCGCGCGCGACAGCTCGCCGACCGCGACGTCGAGGGATCCGGTGCGCCTGGTCCAGGCCTGGAAGTGATCGCGGCTCAGCACCGCCTCGCGCACCACGTCGCGAAAGGTGACGTCGGCGGCGCCGGCCATGGCGGTGAGCAGCGCCTCGCCGGCGATGCTTCCGGGCGCCGCCGCGGCGTCGAGCAGCACCTTGAGGCTGGCGCGCTCCATCAGTTCGGCCTGGTCGCGGTCGTCCAGCACGGCGAAGCGCGCCGGCACATTGGCCTCGAACGGAAACTGCTGCAGCAGCCGGGTGCACAGCGCGTGGATGGTCTGGACCTTGAGGCCGCCCGGGGTTTCCAGCGCGCAGGCGAACAGCTCGCGCGCCCGCTTGCGCGTCGCCGCGCTTGGCACCGCGCCGGCCTCGATCAGCGCCGCGTCCAGCGCCGGAGCGTCCAGCGCGATCCAGCGCCCCAGCGTCGTGAACACCCGCTCGGCCATGTTGGCGGCGGCGGCCTTGGTGAAGGTGATGCAGAGGATCTTTTCCGGCGCGACGCCGCTGAGCAGCAGCCGCACCACGCGCTGCACCAGCACGTGGGTCTTGCCCGACCCGGCATTGGCGGAGACGAACACCGACGCCGCCGGATCCGACGCCCGCTGCTGGCGCGCCCGCGCGTCGGGCGGAATGATCCGCGCCCCGCTCATGGCGCGACCTCGTCGCTGGCATCGCCCGCCGCCGACCACTCCTTGATCCGGGCCAGCGCGTCGTAGTCGCCGTAGCGGGTCGACCACATCGACAGATTGAGCGAGGTGTAGGCCTGCGCCTCGTTCTCGAACTTGCGGATCAGCGCTTCGAGCTTGGCGCGGGCCTCGTCGGCCGCGGCATCCGGGCCATCGGGCAGCTCGATCGACAGGTGCTTGCCCGGCGGGGCGTTGCCGCTGACGCGGACATAGGCGAGTTCCTGCACCCGCGATTTCGCCGGGATGCCGGGGAAGCCGCCGTCCCGCAGGATCGCCGCCTCCAGCGTCAGCTGCGGCGCGAGCCCGGTGCGGACCTGCTTGCTGCTCGGCGGCGCGCCGGTCTTGTAGTCGAGGATGGCGTAGCCGGAGGCCAGTTCCTCGATGCGGTCGGCGCGCGCCGAGAGCACGAAGGTGCGCTCGGCGTCGAGCGCGATCGGCATGGTGCCGCGAATCTCGGCGACGACCTTCGATGCGGCGGCGCGGCGGCCGCGCTCCCAGCCGGCGAGCCAGGACGCGATCCGCAGGAACCGCGGCCACCACAGCGCCCGAGCCTCCGGGCGATCCATCAGCGGCGCGAAATGCCGGGCGCCGATCTCGCGCAGCGCCGCGGCGGCGTCCGGCGGCAGCGCGGTGGCGTAGCGCTGGGCGAAATCGCCGATGGCGGCGTGGATCGCCGAGCCGCGATCCGCCGCCGACAGCGGCATGTCCACCGGATCGAGCGGGCGCAGCGCGAGGATGCGCCGCGCGTAGATGGTGTAGGGATCGCGCAGCCAGTCCTCGATCTCGGTGACCGACATCTTCAGCGGCCGCGCCGCCCGCGGCGGCTTCGGCTGCGGCTGACCGATCGGACGCGTCGCCACGGGGCGGTCGACCGCCTCGGCATAGCCGAGATAGCGCGCACCGCGGGCCATGACCTCGCCCCAGCGCGCCTCGCCCGCCACCGCCTCGAGCCGGTGCAGGAAGCGCGACGCCACCGCCGGCGCGCCGCCGACCTTGAGCGCGTAGCTCAGGATCACCTCGCGCGCGCCGAGCAGCTGCTCGAAGTCGTGCGCCGACAGGCCGATGCGGCGCTCGGGCAGGTCGAGGCCGAGCTGATGGCGCATGGGACGGTTGAGCCACGGATCGCTGCGCGGCTCCGGCGGCCACACGCCCTCGACCAGGCCGCCGAGGATCACCCGGTCGCTGACGGTGAGACGGGCCTCCAGCGGACCGAAGATCCGCAGCCGCGCCTCGGCGAGCTGCGGCCGGCGCACCACGCGGTCGCCGAACGCGGTGGTGAAGACCTCGGCGTAGTCGGCGACCGGCAGCACGACGCCGGTAGCGCCGTCCACCGGCAGGTCGTCGAACGCGCGCGCCAGCGCCGTGCCGTCGGCGCCCTCGAAGGCGAGCGCGACGCCGGCGGCATCCTCCGACAGCGCTGCGAGCGCCGCGCGATGCCAGGCGGCGACCACGGCGAGATCGTGCGGCTTGCGCGGATCGAGCCGCTCGACCGGCGCGAACACCTCCGAGAGCCGCCCGATCAGCTCGGCGACCGCGTCGAGCGCGGCGGCGTCGAGGCCGGCGCGCGGATCGGACGGATGGAGCAGCGAGGCCTCATTGCGACGCAGCTTGTCGAGCTCGCCCCGCAGGATGGCGAGGTCATGGCGCAAGCCGGCGCTGCCGAACGGCGGCCGGGTGCCGCGGAGCAGCGCCAGCTCGAGATCGGCGATGGCGTCGGCCCAGCCACCGGCGTCGCGGCCGAGCCGCAGCAGCGGATGCTTGAGCAGCGCCAGCAGGGTCGGCGGCGCGAGGCCGTCGCCCGCGGCTGTCGCGCTGAGCCAGGCGAGGCGCCCCGCGGCGGTCTCGGTCAGGGCGTCGCCGCCGGAGTCGTCGAAGGCGAGCCCCCAGCGGTCGAGCGAGGCCATCACCCGGCGCGCCAGCGCGCGGTCGGGCGTCACCAGCGCGACGCTCTTGCCGGGGTCCTCGTGGGCCTCGCGCATCGCCACCGCGATCGCCAGCGCCTCCATCTCGGCGCCGGGCGCGGCGATCACCGCAAGCTCCGCCATCGCGGCAGCGATGCGCGCCTCGACCGCCGGCTCGGCCAGCCGCTGATGCCACTGCGCGGTCGCGCCCGAGGGCCGCATCACTTCCGAGGCCAGCACCTCGCGGCCATGCGGCGCGGGGGACGCCAGCGCGCGGACCTCGCGGCGGTCGATGCCGAGCCGCGCCAGCAGGCCGTGCAGCGCATATTGCGGATGACCCGGCAGCGACGGCAACGCGCGCTCGGCGCCCTCGGCCGCGACGCCGCCAATCAGCCGCCACGACGCCGCGTCGAGATCGACGTCGAGCCCCGGCAGCACCACCGCGCCTTGCGGCAGCCGCGCCACCACGCCGAGGAACTTGGCGGTGGCCGGCATCGAGCCGGTCGATCCCGCGGCGATCACCGGGCCCGGATGGTGCGCGGCGAGCCGCCGCGCCTCGGCCTCGATCAGGAGATCGCGGCGCTGCGCCGGTTCGATCCGGCCCTGCTCGCGGAGATAGCCGGGCCAGGCGTCGCTGGCGATGCGAAGAAACTGCAGCGTCTGCTGCCAGTAGACGTCGAGGCTGTCCGGCACCACGCCGGCGAGCGCCTCCCACGGCACCTCGCGGGTGATCATGTCGTCCATCAGGTGGGCGAGGTCGTCGGCGAGCGCCAGCGTCGCGGCCGGACCGCCGACCACCAGCGGCGCGTCAGTGGGATTGGCCGGCGTGGTGGTCCGCGCCCAGGCGGCGATCAGTTGCGCCAGCACCAGCCGCCGCTCGAGGCCGCCGAGCGCCGGCGGCGCCTCGAGCCGCAGCGCGCCGTCCCCGGCCGCGGCTTCGGTGAACGCCAGTTCGTCCTCGTCGATGTCGCCGAGCGCGAGAATCCGCGGCAGCAGCACGGCGTCGGCGGCGAGCACGTCGAGGAAGACGTTGCGCACCAGCCGCCCGGCGCGCCGGGTCGGAAGATAGAGCGTGACATCGGCGAGCCGCCCGGGATCGCTGCGCGCCTCGAAGCCCTCGACCAGGCGGCCGTCGACCAGCGCCGCGACGACGGTCCGCAGGAAGGGCACGGAGGCGGGAACATTGAAGACGTGCATTGTGACCGGGCGCGTGATTCGCCAAAGGCCGTCATCTTCGCACGGACCGAAACCGCCGCGTCAGCGAAAAGTGGATGCCGGTTTTTCGAGAAATTACTCGGCCCGCCACTCATCCTGAGAGTCTGACTCAAAATTGCAGCCAATAAAATCAGGCCGTTATTGGAGAACGCGTCATGCCCGGCCTTGTGCCGGGCATCCACGTCTTAACGGCGCTGCCGCAACAAAGACGTGGATGGCCGGGAGACCTTAGTCCTAGCGATCCGTCGAAGACGGATCGCGCTGCCCGGCCATGACGGAAAAAATAGCAATC
>JARLJA010000049.1 GCA_031291445.1 Xanthobacteraceae bacterium
CATCCCTACACCCGCGCGCTGCTCGCGGCCGAACCCAAGCCCGATCCGGCGCCGCCGCGCCCGACCGAGCCCGTGGTGATGACGACCGACAACCTCAAGGTCTGGTTTCCGATCAAGCGTGGCCTGCTGCGCCGCACCGTCGGCCAGATCAAGGCGGTCGACGGCGTCAGCGTGTCGATCCGCAAGGGCGAGACGCTCGGCGTGGTCGGCGAATCCGGATCGGGCAAGACCACGCTGGGGCTGGCGCTGCTGCGCCTGATCTCCTCGGACGGCCCCATCGTGTTCCTCGGCAGCAACATCCAGGGGCTGCGGTTCGAGAAGATGCGGCCGTTCCGCCGCGACATGCAGATCGTGTTCCAGGATCCCTACGGCGCGCTCAGCCCGCGGATGTCGGTCGGCGACATCGTCGCCGAGGGGCTGAGCGTGCACCAGGCCTCGCTCGGCGAGGATGCCCGCGAGGCGCGGGTCATCGCCGCGCTCAAGGAGGTCGGCCTCGATCCGCTGACCCGCTTCCGGTACCCCCACGAGTTCTCCGGCGGCCAGCGCCAGCGCATCAGCATCGCCCGCGCCGTGGTGCTGGAGCCGCGCTTCGTCGTGCTCGACGAGCCCACCAGCGCGCTCGACATGCTGTTCCAGGCCCAGATGGTCGACCTGCTGCGCGACCTGCAGCGCCGCCGCGACCTGACCTACCTGTTCATCTCCCACGACCTGCGCGTGGTGGCCTCGCTCGCCAGCCATCTCATCGTCATGCGCGAGGGCAAGGTGGTCGAGGAAGGCACCGCCGCGGAACTGTTCAAGGCGCCGAAGACCGACTACACCCGCGCGCTGTTCGCCGCAGCCTTCCGCAACGAGGCGGCGAACGGCGCTTAGCGATCATTCGTCGATGCGCGAGTCCCGCTCCGCTCGATTCGTCATCAGCGTTATTTCTTGTTCGCGGCGGCCTCGTTCTTGAGCTGCTCGATCAATGGCCCGAGCTCCTTCAGCGCGGCCACGTCATCTGCGCTGAGCTGCTCTGGCGGGCAACGCGGATCGGTGTGCTGCACGGCGTGGAACATTGCGCGTGTCAGTGGCAATGGAGCGCAGCCGTGGTCTTGCTCGCAGACGAGGTCGAATTCCGCGCGCGCCGCCTTATGGCACTCGAAGCAATTGAGCCCTAGGAAGTTGTTGACTTCCTCCGTTCCGCTGCTGACAATTTTTGTGCCGTTCTTGTCGGTGTCGAGAGCGAAGAACTCCCAATCGCTCGTCCCCGGGCTGAATCCCTTCTGCTGCTTGACCATGACCTCGTTGGGGATCAGCTGCAGCACGGTTCCCTCGGGAAATTGGCCCTTTCCGGCCTGGGCGACATCGACGGTGCCTGCCAGATTGCCGGACAAGCTGTCGACGAAGAAGTGCTTTACAGGGGTCATCTTGGTGATGCATCGGAACGTCGAGGCGTCGACCTTGTATTTCGGCGACGTCTTCTCGTCGGCCTGCACGCTGCCGACGCAAAACAGAAGCACGGCAACGCACGAAACCTTGCCTGTCCCGGCCAAAATGTTCGTGAGGCTCTGTTTCATCGATTTCCTCCCACGTTGGCTTGATTTCGCTTTCGCCTTTTATAGCGCGCAATCTTCAGAATCCTAAATTGACCGCCGCCGGGCCCATTTTTCAGACTGAGAGCTCTCGTCACTTTTGAGTGACTTGGGGCTTAGGTCAACATCTGAAATCGAACCCCTGCCGCCATGCACGCGTTTCAATCCCGCTGCGGTCGACCATGCTCGAGGCATGGGAACCTGGAACCGAGGCCCGCTTGCGCCGCGGTCTCACAGTGTCCAGATCGGTGACCCGCGTACGCATCCGGCGGTTCGCGTCTGTCCGTGACGGCCGGGCGGCGTAACGTCACCGGCCTGTTCAAATCGATGACGATGGAATTGGCAGGATGGCGCGACTTTGCGGCGAGATGCAAAGCCGCGCCTCATGGCGTTACACGATCAGATCGTACGGCACATGGGTGCCGATGGCGCCTGGCGGATGGTGTGGAACCATATTGAAGTGGTCGTTTGAGTGTTGCTCCGGTAAGAGCAGCTCGGTCGCGTGTGTTCCATCCGGGATTGGTGGAGGTACGTGAGCTCCCGCAGTGTCGTCGTGATGGCTGGTCGGCGCCGGGATCTGATCGAGGCCGGCGGCCTCAACGAAACCAGAGCCCTTGGAACTGAAAGAGTCGTTCTTGAATTGAAAAGAGTCCCCGAGCGCACCGGGAGTCTCTGCTCCCTCTAAAATTGCCGCCGCTCCGTGAGTCCCGGCAGCATATTCGTGAAGGCTCATCCATGCCGGGCCATCGTTGAATTCCGCAGCAATGATGCCCGAATCCCCGAAGCCCGACATCTCGTCCCTGAAAAGGAATGAGTCCTCGAGCAGGCCGACACGTCCTCCAGACGCGACGTCGGTTACGCTGGCGCCATGCGCGGGCGTGACCTGCTCGCGCGCGTTGCTTGTGGTCGGAACGTAGTCGCTGCTGGCTTCCGGCGTTTGCAGGACGTCGGAGGCGGACCCGACGCCTGGACCGGTGCTGATTTGCGGAGCGCTGTCGAAAGCCGGCTTCTGATCGGGCGCGAAGCTGGTCTGCACCGGAGTCGTCCCGGTCGCGTTCGGCAGTTCGTCCGGTGGCCCGCCGGGTCGATCTGTCGCCGCGCTTTCGGCGCTGCTCTCGGTCGCGGGCGTTCCACCATCGCCGATGCTGGCAGGCTTGGCATGGTCGCTGTCGCCGATGTTGGCCGTTTGCCCCGCCAGGCTCCCGTCGGCAAGGTGCGCGCTGTTACGGACGACCGGATCGGACGAAGCATCTCCGGTGCATGCCGACGTCGCGTCGGACGAATCGATGGTCGTGGCCGTTGCGACGATGGTCGCGTCGCCTTGTGTCGCGCCGGCCGGATCGACCGGGTCGCTGGCAGCGACCTCGGTCGTCGCCGTCTTCGTCGGCGGGAGCACGAAATCCGACAGATGAACGGTCGCGGCCGGCAGATGAATCTCCAGCAGGCCGGTGTCACCAAGGCCCACGGGATGGTCGGTCGGATTGACGTACACGGTCGTCTGGTTCGCGTTGCTGTCGTAGGCGATGGTGTGCGCCGGCACGGATGTACTTGAGGAGGTCAAAGCCAGGAGATCGGACGCAAGCGAGCCGAAAGCCGTCAAGTCGATCCTGTCGGATCCTGACACGAAATCCGTGATGGTGTCGAAGTCGGGGTTTCCGGCGTTTGCTGCGGAATTTGCGAAAGCGGCCGTTCCACCTGCGAACAGGCCCGCGACAAATACGCCGATGACGATATCGGTTCCGTTGTTGGCGTTGGTTGTGTCGTTTTGCGAACCTCCGTGCATGACGCCGGTCGGCGTGCCTCCCGTATCGATAGCGTTTGCCGCGCCGGTGGTGTCGGGCGCATGTGTCCGCGCACCGGTCGCGGTCGTGAAGCCGACATTCTGAGAACTGGCGGGCGCCGGGTTGGCGATGGTGCCGCTGGTGTTGGCGGCAGGCGCCGCGCTTGCGGCCGCGATCTCCGCGGCCGCACCGTTGCTGACCGCGTCGGAATCTCTCGGGTGGTCATCGAAATCGGTTATGCTGATCGCGGTTGAGGCAGTGGCTGCCGTCGGGTAGGTGTTGGAGCCGTCGCTCGACGTCACTGACAGATTCAGCGTGTCGCAGCCTTCGTACCCTGCCGTCGGCCTGTAGATCAGCCCCGCCAGCAGCTCGTTCACCGCCACCGCGCTCCCCGACAGCGTCAGCGTCGCGCTGTCGCCACCGGTCACCGTCACCCCGCTCAGGCTGGCGACATGCAGCGTCCCATGCGAAACCGTCAGCGTCGCAGTCACCGTGTCGTCGCCGTCCTCCGCCGGCGGCCCGACGCGTACCCCATGAACCGCCGCGCAGCGGTCGTGCTCGTCGAGCGTCAGCGTCGCCGGTGCGCTCGCGGTCGGCGGCTCGGCCACCGGGGAAACGGTCACGACGTCGGTCGCCGTCACCGTCGTGCTGATTCCGCCTTCCGAATCGCGTTCGGTCGCCGCAATCGTCAGCGTGAACGATCCTTCGAATTCCGCCGGCGGCGTGATCTGCAGGCTCGACAGGTTCCAGCCGGCCACGTCGTACGAGGTGTTGCCTGCGGTCGCCGTGAAGTTGTGACCGGGCAGGCCGGTGCCGTCGCACAGCGTCGCGCCCACCGGGATGCCGCTCACGACGAGCGTAGACAGGCTGTTCGGCGACGTGTCGCCGTCGGCGCCGGATAGGCTGTTGACCTTCACCCCAAGGTCCAGAGCAATCGCGGTGTTTTCATTGCCCTGCGCGGCGACGGGGTTGAGGCAGGGCGCCAGGGGGGCGACCGTCACCAGCTCCCCTGTGCTGGCCGTGTTGCCGGCCTGGTCGGTCGCTGTGACGGTCAGGATGAAATTGGTGTCGTTCGGCGGAGTGATCTTCAGGTCCGCGAGATTCCAGCTCTTCACGTCGATCGAGGTGCTGCCGCGCGTCGCCGTGAAGGTATTCGTGCCGTCGGAGAGCACGGTGCCGACGGGGATGCCGCTCACCACGAGCGATTGCAGGCCATCGCCGTAGCCTGGCAGGCTGTTCACGGTCGCGGTGATCGTTCCCAGGGCGATCGGCGTGCCCTCGATGCCGCTCCCCGGCTGCGGCGACCATGTCACCGTGGGTGGCGTTTCGTCGACCGTGAGCGTCTGCTTTGCCTCCAGCGCCGGATTGCCGGCCGTATCCGAGACGTCCGCCGTCACCGTGTACGTGCCGTCTTTCAGCGATCTGGCTTCGGTCGAGTCGACGTTGACCGACCAGGCGTCGTTTCTCAGCGTGGCGAAGAACGTGTCGACGACGTGGCCCGAGCCGTCGACGATCCTGACCGTCACCGGCTGGCCGTTCTCCGCGTCGGACACCGTGCCGGCAATGGCGAACCCGGCGCCCGCCGTATTCGCATTGACAACATTGCTACGGGCAATGCGGTCGATTGCGATCGTCGGCGGAGTCTCGTCCACTCTAATCGTCTGCGAGGCCTCCGCTGAAGAGCCTGTCGCATTCGACACCTCCGCCGTCAGCGTATAGATGCCGTCGGCCAGCGCCTTGGCATCCGCCGGGCTGACGTCAGCCTGCCAGGCGCCATGGGCGACCGTAGCGGTGCCGCTGTAGACGACCTGGTTGGAACCGTCGACGATGGTGACCGTAACGATCCGCCCGTCCTGCACACCCGAGGTGGCGCCGGTGATCTCGACACCGGCATCCGCTTTGGCGGCATTGATGATGTCGTCTCCGGCAATCGCGATCTGCCCCGCAACGCTGGTGATCGCCAGCGTCGGCGGCGAAGGTGGAGGCGGCGGGAAAAGCTCAGGGACGGAGAAAGCCGCCGGCAGTTCCAACGGCGGAAGCGAGTTCTGCGAGTGGGTCGGATCGACCTGAATAAAATTGATCGGCTGAAGCAATTGCTGCGGACCAAGGAAGGGAGGTGTGCTGGATCCACCTGGCCCCAGCCCTCTTGCGTAGTTGGCGAGGGCGTCCTGCTGGGCGGCTTGCAACTCCTCCATCCGGGCAGGAGAGTTCATGACCTGGTTGACGCTGACCGACGACCCTTTTCGGCTCAGGACGACCGTCTCTCCGGGATCCTCCACGATGATGTGCCGCGGGACCGCCTCCTTGGTGACGAGTTCGAACACGCCGTGCCGGAAGTCCTTGTAGGTGATGTTGCCGTCATCCAGGAACGTGACGTTGGGATCCGCGGCCTGGGCCTCCTTCAGGAGCGAGAAGGTCAGCGCCGCAAGCGACAGCATGCCTATGCCGCAGGCCTGGGCTCGACTGCGAATGCTGCCAACGGGCGTGTCCACCGTCAGCGAGCCGGTCCTTGCCAGCTGGCCCGCTGCGAAAGCGAACATTCCTCCGGTCACCGCAAGCACGGCGGAGCGCAAGGCGCCGTTGGAGTCCCGCGCGGCTTCGCTCAAAACCACGCGCGTGTCGCGGGATAGATTGAAGACGGTGCCGTCGATCAAGCGGATCTCGATCCGCCCGTCGGCCGCGGTCTCGACGACGTCGCCCTGGCAAACAGGATCTCCAACCACGGCTTGAACGGCGATGCCGCTCGCACGCGTGATGGTGCCGCAACCGATCGCCGCCTGAATGCTGCCGATCACTTCGATTGGTTGGGGATGCTGGCCCGAACCGGCCGACTGCACGTCCCCGAACTCAACGCCGGACGCAACCAACATTGGCCTCGACCTCGCCTGCAAATCAGGCTCGGCGTGGTGCCGCAGTCTTCTTGCTCTGGCTTGCCCGCGCCACGAGGTCAAAACATCCTGGCGCCGGTAGCCCTGGGCTTGCCCGCCGAAACGTCCTGATAGAGTTCAGTTTCAACCGTCAGGAGCCCCCAACGCGCCACGTAAACCCGACAGCATTGCTGTCATTCTATCGCGCGTGCGGCTCTGAGAAATTCATACTATAATTCGCCGTCGAATTGTCCACCTCTTAGTAACTGTACGCCACACTCCATGAGCGAGCCTTACGGGTTTGGCGTTGAAGGTATTGCGGTCCCCGGTCGCCGTCCAAGGCGATCATCAGGCCGCCACACCGAGATCTTCTCGAAGAGGAGGGGATCAATGCGCGGACATACGATCAGCGTAGTGGTCGCAAGCCTTGTTTTGGCGCTGGCATGCCTCTGGCATGGTCGAGCGCAGGCGCAAGCCGATTCTGCTCAGCCCGCTGTTCAGAATTCCTCGGCAAAACCCATTGGGAAAATCGTCGCCGCCTCCGGGTTGGCCACGATTGAACATGCGAGCGCAGTTGTCGTTCAGGCAAATATTCCCGATTACGCCTCTCAGACCAAGGTTGGTGATGTCGTCTATCTGGGCGACGTGGTGCAGACCGGAGCCGATGGCCGGGTCGCGATCAATTTCACCGACGGCACCTCGTTCAATCTGTCGAGCAACGCCCGCATGGCGCTGACCGAATTCGTCTACGACCCGAACGGAAAGTCGAACTCGAGCGTGCTCAGCCTGACCAAGGGAACGTTCACGTTCGTTGCCGGCAACATCGCGAAGACTGGCGACATGAAGGTCGACACGCCCGTCGCAACCATGGGAATTCGAGGCACCATGCCGCGCATCGAAATATCTGATGATGGGACGGTCAAATTCGCTACCCTGATAGAAGAGGGCAAGGGCAAGCTCGCGAAAAAGCCCGGGGCGTACCCGGCGCAGCAACCCGAGAACAAAACCGATCACGAGTTCAATTTCCATATCTGTCGGGGGTGCTAGTCGTTCTGCCCGTGATCTTTACGGTCTGAACCCGGGCGTGCAGCGCGGCGTCCCTTCGCCCTCTCGCCGCTTGCGGGAAAGAGTGGGGAGCAAGCGTCCGCACATCGCCGGGATCGGGAAGCCTGAGGATGCAAAATCGTGCAAAGACCCGATCCGTCGACCGGCTTGCGCCGCTCCTCATCCTGCTGCTGCTTGGCGCGCCGGCAGGGGCGCAGAACCGGAAACCGAAGGTCGACTATCTCGGGAATATCGAGTCGTGCAACGGCTCGGATCGCAGGTCGCTCGAAACGCGCATTGATGGTTGCACGGCGCTCATCGATGCGCACCAGGACTTGACGCCGACGGCCCTGGCCATCGCCCATAACAATCGTGGCAACGCCTATGCCGCGAAGCGGGACTACGATCGCGCCATCCAGGACTTTGATCAGTCGATCAAGCTCAATCCGACCTACACCAAGCCCTTCAACAACCGCGGCGTGGCTTACCTGAAGAAAGGCGAATACGACCTCGCGATCGAGGCTTTCGATCAGGCCATCAGGCTTAACCCCGGCTACGGCGAGGCCTTCGCCAACCGCGCCGGAGCCTATCTGAAAAGACATGACTATGATCTTGCGGCGCGGGACTACGACGAGGCAATTCGGCTCGATCCCCACCTTGACGGCGTGTGGAATGGACGTTGCTGGGCCCGGGCCATCGTCGGGGCGCTCAAGGCGGCGCTGGAGGATTGCAACAGGGCGCTGCAATCGGATTCCAGTAGCGCCGCGACGTATGACTCGCGCGGCCTGGTCTACCTGAAGACAGGCCGCGCCGCAGCGGCTATCGATGACTATACTTCTGCACTTCGATTGGCGCCGAAGCTGGCGAGCGCGCTTTATGGGCGCGGGCTTGCCAGGCTCAAGCAGGGCGACAAGGCTGGCGGCGACGCCGATATCTCTGCGGCCAAGACGATCCAGGGCAACATCGGCGAAGACTTCGCGCGCTACGGCGTGCGCTAGAAAAGGATCAAGGCGACCGTCGCGGCGCGCGTAGCCCAAGACAAATCCGTGAGCTCTTGGCTCTTGCCCGACGTCCCTTTAGGCCGGGCGGCCTTTGGAAACATCGAAATCCCGACACACTTGTCACTCTCTCCGTTCGATCCGCGCGGCTAGGCTGTCCTGCGAGCGCAAGGAGTGACGCGATAGCGCCCCCGGGGACATTGCGCCCTCGTCGCCGACCCGCGAGCGTCAGAGCGCGAAAGGCCTGCGAGGCCGATCTGGAAACGATGAAGGAACAGGAGAAATAGATGGCCAGCACCGAGGCAAGAGACACTCAGAATCGGACGGGAGATCTCGCAATGAAGACACCTCCGGTCGTATCCCCCGGGGAGTGGGAAGCCGCGCGTGAGCAGATGCTCGTGAAGGAAAAGGCCCTGACGCGGGCCCGCGATGCGCTTGCCGCCGAGCGCCGGCGAATGCCGTGGATGGCGGTGGAGAGGAAATACGGGTTCGACGGGCCGAAAGGCAAGGTCAGCCTGCTTGACCTGTTCGAGGGCCGCCGGCAGTTGATCGTCTATCGCGCCTTCTTCGAGCCGGGGGTGTTCGGTTGGCCCGACCACGCGTGCCGTGGCTGCTCGCTGGGCGCCGATCAGGTCACCCACCTGTCCCATCTGAACGCGCGCGATACCACGCTCGCCTATGCCTCACGCGCGCCGCAGGCGGACATCGCCCGGCTCAAGGCGCGCATGGACTGGGAGATGCCGTGGTACACTATCACCGACAGCTTCGACGCCGACTTCGGCGTCGACGAGTGGCACGGCCACAACGTGTTCTTCCGCGACGGCGAGCGCGTGTTTCGCACGTATTTGATCAACAGTCGGGGCGACGAGGCGATGGGGACTGTCTGGAGCTACCTCGATATCACGCCGCTCGGCCGGCAGGAGATTTGGGAGGACTCGCCTGCGGGGTACCCACAGACCCCGCCGTACAAGTGGTGGAATTGGCACGACAACTATAATGTCGAGGCCTCGCCTCACCCGAGATGGGTTGAGGTGTCCGACGCAGGCGAGGCCGCCTTCCGAAAGCACGATGCGGAGACCCCGAAGCCCCTATAGCGGGGAGAGATCCCGGACGAGCTTCAGGCGAGGCGCCGGATGCTCGTCAATTCGCTGCCCGCGGCTTTGATCCGCGCCAGCGCCTCGCGCATCGGCTCGATCGCGGTTGCCATGTGGAAGGCGTTGGCATGGACGATGCTGTCGCGGTCACGCGCGATCGCCACATGGCCTTTCCAGAACAGCAGGTCGCCGCGGCGCAGTTCGTCGGTCGCGGTCGGCGGCAACGCGGCGCCGAGCGCGGCCTCCTGCATGTCGCTGTCGCGTGGCGCGGAGATGCCGGCCGCCGCGAGCGCGACCTGCACGAGGCCCGAGCAGTCGATGCCGAGGCTGGTCTTGCCGCCCCACAGATAGGGCGTGCCGACGAAGCGCTCGGCCACCGCGACGAAATCCGGCTCGCGCCAGTCGTGCGGCGCGACATGGACCAGCGGCAGGTAGTGGCGCTGGGGGGTGATCGCGAAGGTCGCGTCGGTGCGCACCACCTCGATGGCCGCGCCGAGCGGCAGGGTCTCGACCGGCGGCAGCTTGATCGAGGGCCCGGGAAACGCGAAGGTCCGCAGCGCGCTGACCTTGTGGGTCGGCGTCGAGCGCGGCGTGACCAGGGCCAGATCGGGCATCCAGCCGACATAGCCGTCGCTCGCGAGCTGGCCCCAGGCCCAGCCCTCGATGGTGCGGTCATAGACCGTGACACGCTCGCCCTTCAGCGCCTGGGTGTCGAGCGGGGCGTCGTGGGACGGCTCGCGCCGCAGTGGAATGACGGCGTCGAACACCTCGAGCTCCTCGCCGTCGGCGAAGCGCTCGGCCACCACCTCGCCCTCGAGGAAGCGCGCGGCGAGATCCGGCCGCGCCGGCGTGAGACGCGGGTCAGCCATAACGTTCGCTCAGCATCCGGTAGATCGCCCGCGCCGCCTGGCACTCGCCGCCTTCAGGGCGCGCCGGCTTCGCCGTCGGGGTCCAGCCGTAGATGTCGACGTGCAGCCACCGGGTGGCGGGCCGCACGAAGCGCTGCAGGAACAGCGCACAGGTGATCGAGCCGGCGAAGCCGTTCGACGGCGCGTTGTTGAGGTCGGCGACCTTGGAGTCGAGCCACTTGTCGTACGGCCGCCACAGCGGCAGCCGCCACAGCGGATCGTTCTCCGCCGCGGCGCAGTGCGCGAGGTCGGCGGCCAGGGCCTCGTCGTTGGTATAGTAGGGCGGCAGGTCGGGCCCGAGCGCGACGCGGGCGGCGCCGGTCAGCGTGCCGAGGTCGACCAGCAACTCGGGATCCTCCTCGTCGGCGAGCGCCAGCGCGTCGGCCAGCACCAGGCGGCCCTCGGCGTCGGTGTTGCCGATCTCCACCGTCGGGCCCTTGCGCGACGGATAGATGTCGAGCGGGCGCATGGCGTTGCCGGCGACCGCGTTCTCGACCGCGGGAATCAGCACGCGCAG
Source organism: Xanthobacteraceae bacterium (assembly GCA_031291445.1). Classification (GTDB taxonomy): domain Bacteria; phylum Pseudomonadota; class Alphaproteobacteria; order Rhizobiales; family Xanthobacteraceae; genus Bradyrhizobium_A. Next base: position 10,781 of record JARLJA010000049.1, read on the forward strand.
CCGCAGCTTGAGCCCGGCGGCCATCACCATCTGGGCCAGCGCCAGCACGTTGGCCGCACCGCCCATGTCCTTCTTCATCAGCAGCATCGATCCGGAGGGCTTGAGATCCAGCCCGCCGGTGTCGAAGCAGACGCCCTTGCCGACCAGCGTGACCTTGGGGTGCGCCGGATCGCCCCAGGTCAGGTCGATCAGGCGCGGCGCCCGCGTCGCGGCGCGGCCGACCGCGTGGATCAGGGGGAAATTCCGCGCCAGCAGTTCGTCGCCGACGATGCAGGAGAAGGTAGCGCCGGTGCGGTCGGCCAGCGCGCGGGCGGCCTCGGCGAGTTCCTCCGGCCCCATGGCGTTGGCGGGAGTGTTGATGAGGTCCCGCGCCAGCGCCGCGGCCTCGCTGACGCGGATGACGCGTTCGATGTCGACGCCGGGCGGCGGCACCAGGCGGGCGCGTTCGGTGTCGGTCTTGCGGTAGCGGCCGAACCGGTAGCTCGCCAGCGCGAAGGCGAGCGTCGCGAGCTCGGGATCCCGGGGCGGCGTGGCGAAGGCGAACACGCCCGGCGGCAGCAGATCGGCGAGCGCGCCCGGGCGAAACGGATCGCGGCCGGCATCGTCCGGCTCGTCGAGGCCGAACAGCACCTGCGCCAACGCCCCGTCGGGCGCCGGCAGGGCGAGATATTGCCCCGGCTTGCCGACGAAGCCGTTGGCCGCGGCGAACTGCGCGGCAGGAGCTGGCAGCGAGGCCTTCACCGTCTCCCAGGTCGATTTGGTGACCGGGGTGATCGGGGTGGCGGCGGAGGCGTGGAGTTCGAAGGGGCTGGTCATGGGGGTCTCTGGTCGGGGCGAACGGCGGAGTCGGGGCGAGGCCGATTAACCGGGCGTTAGGGTTAACAGTCTATTGATGATCGTCACCCGCTGCCGGCCCTCCGCGAGTCAAAGTGCCATGCGTCACCGTGCCATGTTTCGATGTGCCATGTATCGATGCGCCGCGCATCATCGCCGTCACCATGCCCGGTTGCTGCGGTCGGCCGCCGCGGCCGCGATTCTGGCCGTTTCGGTCGCCGGCTGTCAAACCACCGCGCAGTCTCCGGATATCACGGGCGCGCTGGGCGGTCCACGCGCCAGCCAGGCGGCGCCGGACACCGCTCATTCCAGCCTCGACGCGCTCGGCGAGCGTTACCGCGACAACCCGCGGGATCCCGACCTCGCGCTGCGCTACGGCCAGGCGCTGCGGGCCAACGGCCAGCGCGCGCAGGCGGTGGCGGTGCTCGAGGGCGCATCGATGGCCAATCCCGGCAACAAGCCGCTGCTCGCGCTCTACGGGCGCGCGCTCGCCGACAACGGCAATTTCAAGCAGGCCTTCGACGCCCTGAACATGGCCCACTCGCCGACCAATCCGGACTGGAGCATCCTCTCGGTCCAGGGCACCACCCTCGACCAGATGGGCCGGCACGACGAGGCGCGGCGCTATTATGCCAGCGCGCTGAAGATCCGGCCCGACGAGCCGTCGGTGCTGTCGAATCTCGGCCTGTCCTACATGCTGACCAAGGATCTCGCCAAGGCCGAAGAGGTGCTGCGGCGCGCCTATGCCGGCGAGAGGTCCGATACCCGGATCCGCCAGAACCTGGCGCTGGTGGTCGGGCTGCAGGGGCGCTTCGGCGAGGCCGAGACCATCATCAAGGCCGATCTGCCGCCCGAGGAGGCGGCCGCCAACGTCGCCTATCTCAGGGAAATGCTGAGCCACGGCGGCGGCCGCCCGGACGGGCGCGGCGAACCGGCGCGACGCTCGTGACCGCGGCGCGGCCGCGGCCGGTCCGCGGCGTGGCCATTCTGCCGATCCAGCTTCCCGGTCGACTGATCCATCCATCGTCATGGCCAGGGTTGAACCGGCCATTCACTCATCGGGCGAAGTCCTGAAGCGCGGATCCGCGGGTCAAGCCCGCGGACGCCGCGGAATTTGCTGGAGCGTCAGCCCGGCCTCGCGGCGCTGCAAACGCCTTCTGCGTCATCCCGGGGCGCCACCCGCAGGGCGGCGAGCCCGGGATCCATACTCCGCAGCGTTAATTTGATACGAGGTGTGGCCGGCTCAGCGGCTACCAGGGCACCGGGGCTATGGCTTCCGGGCTCGGCGCTTCGCGCCGCCCCGGAATGACACGGAGAATCTTGCGACGCAGCGGCTTCCGCCGCCTCGTCATTGTCAGGTTCGACCCGGCAATCCACTCTTTTCTTCCGAGACATGCGTCTAGGCTCGGAAGGCGGGCACTAATGCATGTAGCTCGAGACCTTGATCCCGGTCGGGCCGAGAATCACGACGAACAGCACCGGCAGGAAGAACAGGATCATCGGCACCGTCAGCTTCGGCGGCAGCGCCGCCGCCTTCTTTTCCGCTTCCGTCATGCGCATGTCGCGGTTTTCCTGGGCCAGCACGCGCAGCGTCATGGCGAGCGGCGTGCCGTAGCGTTCGGCCTGCTGCAGCGCCAGCGCCACCGACTTCACGCTCTCCAGCCCGATGCGCCTGGCGAGGTTGTCATAGGCCATGCGCCGGTCCTGCAGATAGGACAGCTCGGCGGTCACCAGCATCAGCTCTTCCGCGAGCGCGATCGACTGCGTGCCGATCTCCTGGCTGACGCGGCGGAAGCCGGCCTCGATCGACATGCCGGATTCGATGCAGATCAGGAGCAGGTCGAGCGCGTCCGGAAACGCGCGCTTGATCGAGAGCTGGCGCTTGGAGATCGCGTTCCGCAGGAACAGCATCGGGGCCTGCATGCCGAGATAGGCCGCGCCGACGCACATCGCGAGCTTCATGATCGCGGTCTGCTGGATGTTGGCGATCAGGAAGATGTAGACCATCGATCCGACCAGGAACGCGATCGGCGTCACCAGCCGGAAGAACAGGAAGGTGGTGTAGGGCGCCGGACCGCGATAGCCGGCCATCACCAGCTTGTCGCGGGCGGATTCCTGCGCCAGCCACTTGGTGAGATTGAAGTCGGTGACCGCCTTCTGCACGATCTGGCGCGGCGCCTGCCGCAGCGCTACCTTCTCGGTGCGGTTCAGCCGGTCGCGTTCGCGCTGCCGCAAGCGCTCGCGCTCGCTGGCCACCGCCTTCATGCGCTTGTTGAGGTTCTCCCCGGCGAACAGCGGCGCCACCAGCGTGTAGGCCGTCGCGCTGACCGCGATGGCGGCGAGCAGCATCGCCATGAAATGGGTGTCGTGGAACTTTTCGATCAGAAGCTCGATCATCGCCGGTCCTTCAGAAGTCGAAATTGATCATGCGCTTCATGACGTAGATGCCCATGCTCATCCAGATCACGCAGCCCGCCAGCATCAGCCGGCCGGTCGGATGGGTCCACAGCAGCGAGATGTAGTCGGGCGTCGACAGGTAGACGAGCAGCATCACGATCGGCGGCAGCGAGCCGATGATGGCCGCGGAGGCCTTGGCCTCCATCGACATCGCCTGGATCTTGCCCGCCATCTTCTTGCGGTCGCGCAGCACCTTCGACAGGTTGCCGAGCGCCTCGGAGAGGTTGCCGCCCGACTTCTGCTGGATGGCGATGACGATGCCGAAGAAATTGGCCTCCGGCAGCGGCATCCTCTCGTAGAGCCGCGCGCAGGCGTCGGACAGCGGCATGCCGATGGCCTGGGTCTCGACGATGGCGGCGAATTCCGACTTCAGCGGTTCGGGCGAATCGGCGGCGACCACCCGGATCGAATCGAACAGCGGCAGCCCCGACTTGATGCCGCGCACGATGACGTCGACGGCGTCGGGCAGGGCGGCGAGGAATTTCTTCTCGCGGCGCTTCTTGAGGAAGCCGAGCACCCAGCGCGGCAGCCCGAAGCCCGCGGCGAAGCCGATCCCCAGCGCCGCGAAGATCCCGGCGCCGCCCAGGAAGACGGCGAGGAACGCGCCGCCGCCGAGCAGTCCCGACACGATGTAGAATTTCTCCTTCGACCAGTCGAGCCCGGCCTGGTAGATCCGTGTGCCGATCGAGACCTGACTCGCCTTCCTGTTGCGCTCCTCGATCTCCTTGATGGACGTTTCGATCTGTTCGCGGCGGTTGCGCTGGCTACGGTCCTGAGCGCCGCCGCGCGCCGCAGGCTCCTTCTTGGCGAACGCGGCGCGGCGTTTCTCGCCCTGCTTGTCGCCCGACAGCAGCGGATAGATGAAAACCCAGAGGATGCCGCCCACCGTCATGGCGGCCAGGACGGCGAGCGCCAGCATCTTCATTGGTTACGCTCCTCGATCATGATCCCGTTCCTGCCGTGTTTCTCACTTGCCCGGCGCCTCGGCCTCGGCGGCGTCGAGCGCCGCCGCGAGGCGCTTCTCCTCGCCGAAGTAGCGCGCGCGCTCCCAGAACTTCGGCCGCCCGATCCCGGTGGAGCGGTGGCGCCCCAGGATCTTGCCCTCGGTATCCTCGCCGATCATGTCGTAGAGGAAGATGTCCTGGGTGATGATGGTGTCGCCTTCCATCCCAATCACCTCGGTGATGTGGGTGATGCGGCGGGAGCCGTCGCGCAGGCGGGCGGCCTGAATCACGACGTCGATCGACGAGCAGATCATCTCGCGGATGGTCCGCGACGGCAGCGTGAAGCCGCCCATGGTGATCATCGATTCGCAGCGCGACAGCGCCTCGCGCGGATTGTTGGCGTGGAGCGTGCCCATCGAACCGTCGTGGCCGGTGTTCATTGCCTGCAGCAGGTCGAACGCCTCGGGGCCGCGGACTTCGCCGACGATGATGCGTTCGGGCCGCATACGCAGGCAGTTGCGCACCAGATCGCGCATCGTCACCTGGCCCTCGCCCTCGAGGTTGGGCGGGCGGGTTTCCAGGCGTACCACGTGCGGCTGCTGCAGCTGCAGTTCGGCGGCGTCCTCGCAGGTGATGACGCGCTCGTCGTGGTCGATGTAGTTGGTCAGGCAGTTCAGCAGCGTGGTCTTGCCCGAGCCGGTGCCGCCGGAGATCAGCACGTTGCAGCGGACCCGGCCGATGATCTTGAGGATCTCGGCGCCTTCCGGCGAAATCGCGCCGAACTTGGTGATCTGGTCGAGCGTCAGCTTGTCGCGCTTGAATTTGCGGATCGTCAGTGCGGGCCCGTCGAGCGACAGCGGTTCGACGATGGCGTTGACGCGCGAGCCGTCGGCGAGGCGGGCGTCGCAGATCGGCGAGGATTCGTCGACCCGGCGGCCGACCTGGCTGACGATGCGCTGGCAGATGTTGAGGAGCTGCTGGTTGTCACGGAACCGGATTCCGGTCTTCTGGATCTTGCCCCCGACTTCGATGTAGACCGTGTTGGCGCCGTTCACCATGATGTCGGCGATGTCGTCGCGCGCCAGCAGCGGCTCCAGCGGGCCGTAGCCCAGCACGTCGTTGCAGATGTCGTCGAGCAGTTCCTCCTGCTCGGCGATCGACATCACGATGTTCTTGATCGCGATGATCTCGTTGACGATGTCGCGGATTTCCTCGCGCGC
>JARLJA010000050.1 GCA_031291445.1 Xanthobacteraceae bacterium
GCGCTTGCCTCCGAGGCGGTGCTGATAGGGGTGCAGCGAACGGTCGCCCGGCGGCCGAAGATATATGAATACTATCAATATGATAAGGTCGTCCGGCTGCCCGGACTCTGAGCAAGGGATGCATTATGAAACGAGCTGTGGATCGCTGATTAAATGTTTGTGGCACGACGGACTTGGTCTGTCGCTCTACGCCAAGAGGCTGGACCGGGGGCGTTTCATCTGGCCGGCGGCGTCGGAAGGGGTCATTTCGCTGACCGCCTCGCAGGCCTCCTGCCTCTTGGAGGGCGTCGATTGGCGCAACCCGCAACAGACCTGGCGGCCCAAGTCGGCGGGGTAAAAACCTTGCGGTTTCTGCATTTTGGGGCGCCTCAAGCGTCCCGTTTCATGATTCACTTCATCCATGGACGCTGCGCCGCAGACCTCCCCGGACGACGTGGCCGCCCTCAAGGCGGCGCTGGCGCTGTCCGAGGAACGGCGCCAGCGCACTGACGCGGAACTGGCCGTGGCCAAGGCCATGGCGTCCGAAGACAAGGCCCTGATCGCCCACCAGGCGCTGAGGATCGCCAAGCTGGAGCGTCAGATCTACGGGTCGCGCAAGGAGCGTAGCACCCAGCTTCAAGATCAGATGGAGCTCGAACTCGAGGAGCTCGAGGCCAGCGCCACCGAAGACGAGATCGCCGCCGAGATCGCCGTCGCCAAGACCCAGGCCGTGGCGGGCTTCGTGCGCAAGCGCCCGCAACCTCGAACCACCTTTCCCGATCATCTGCCCAGAGAGCGCGTAGTGATCGATCCGCCGACGGCGTGTGCGTGCTGCGGCGGCAGCCGGCTTCGCAAGCTCGGCGAGGACGTGACCCGCACCCTGGAGTCGATCCCCCGGCAGTGGAAGGTGATCGAGTCCGTGCGCGAGAAGTTCACCTGCCGCGACTGCGAGAAGATCAGCCAGGCGCCCGCGCCCTTCCACGTCATCCCCCGTGGATGGGCGGGCCCAAGCCTCCTGGCGATGATCCTCTATGAGAAGTTCGGCGCCCACCAACCGCTGAACCGGCTCTGCGAACGCTACGCCCTCGAGGGCGTCCCCATTCCCCTGTCGACCATGGCCGATGCCGTGGGCGCCGGCTGTCTCGTCCTCAGCCCCGTTCTGAACGCGCTCGAGCGCCACGTCTTCGCCGCCGAACGGCTGCATGGAGATGACACAACCGTCCCAGTCCTGGACGCAGGCAAGACCGATTTCGCGCGATGTTGGGTCTATGTCCGCGACGATAAGCCGTTCGGCGGCGCATCCGCGCCGGCGGCGATGTTCTACTATTCGCGCGACCGAAGCGGCGCGCATCCGCAGGCGCATCTCGCCCAGTGGTCCGGGGTTTTCCAAGCCGACGCGTTCAGCGGCTACGGCAAGCTCTATGCGCCAGATCGCAAGCCCGGCCAGATTCTGCAGGCCGGCTGCTGGAGCCACGCGCGGCGGCCGTTCTTCATCTTCGCCGATCTCGAAGAGGCCGCTCGGCGCAAGGCCGCGGGTAAGAAGCCCGTAGTGGTCTCGCCCATCGCCCTTGAAGTCGTCCGCCGGATCGACGCCCTGTTCGAGATCGAACGGGATATCAACGGACAGACCCCCGAGAAGCACCGCGCCGTACGCCAGGAATTGAGCAAGCCGATCGTCGAAGCGCTTCACGCCTATCTCGAGGAGCAGCGGTTCAACTTCTCCCGCACCCATGACCTCTACAAGGCGATCAACTACATGCTGAAGCGCTGGTCCGCCTTCACGCTGTTCCTTGACGATGGCCGGGTCTGCCTCAGCAACAACGCCGCCGAGCGAGCCCTAAGGGGGATCGCCCTTGGGCGCCGCTCATGGCTGTTTTGCGGTTCAGATCGCGGAGGCCAGCGGGCCGCGGCGATGTACAGCCTTATCGTCACCGCCTTATGCCGCGCGCGGCATAAGGCGGTTTATGCCGAGCGCCGAACTATGCCGAGCGGACCCGTTATCCCCTGCATTTTCAATGATCGGCATGTATTTGGCTCGGCATAGTTTGTCCTCTGCCTCCGCCTTCAGCAGCGGAGAAGAGAATGGCCACTACAGAGGAATATTTACGCACGAGCCGGGTGTTCCAGCGCCTGAAGAGTGGCCCGCATGGGCCGCTCGTCGAGCTTTACGCGAGGCGTCTTCTCGCAGACGAGCTCGCCCCACATGGAACGTGGCGATGCCTCAACTTGCTCAGTGGTCTCATAAGCTGGGCTTCGAGCAGCGGCTTGAAGCTGAGGGATCTCGATGAAGGCCTGGTAGGGCGATACCTCCGCGATCGATCTGGGAAGCAGACCTTGCAGCCAGGCGATTGGGCGGCGCTGAAGCGATTGCTGTCGGTGCTGCGCGAAGCGGGCGCGATCGCGCCGGCCGCGGTGGCGCCGCTCACGCTCGATCAGCAGATCTTCGAGGCTTTCAGCGACTACCTGGGCAAGGAACGTGGTCTGGCGACGACGTCCACCGTGGCCCATCTGCCTTGCATTCGCCTGTTCCTGCGAGAGGTTTGCCCGGCCGGCGCCGGGGACCTCGCAAGGATCAACCAAGACGACGTCACGCGCTTCATCGAACGCCACGCCTGGGATCGGAGCCCTGGGACTGGGAAGGCGATGTGCTGGGCGCTACGCTCGTTTCTGCGGTATCTTTATCATAAGGGGCTGAACCCGCTCGCCCTGGCCAGTTGCGTGCCCTCTATCAGGCGATGGAGGTTCGCAAGCCTGCCGACCTATCTCTCCGCGGCGCAAGTTCAGACCGTCCTCGACGGTTGCGACCGAACGACCGCTCTCGGCCGAAGGGACTTCGCCGTCCTCTTGATGCTGGCGAAGCTCGGCCTTCGGGCCAGCGAAGTGGCGAACATCACCTTGGACGATATCGACTGGCGAGCGGGCGAGATGCTCATTCACGCCAAGGGCCGTCAGCGAGCGAGAATGCCGATTCCGCCAGACGTCGGCGCGGCGGTCGTAGCTTACGTACGCGATGGCCGCCCGCAGTCGCCGTGTCGGCGACTGTTTCTCCGCACACTGGCTCCCAGCGTCGGCTTCGCGTCCGGTTGCGCGATCACGATGATCGCCAAGACCGCACTCGATCGCGCCGGCATCCATGGCTGTGCGCACCGGGGCGCCCATATTTTCCGGCACAGTCTCGCCACCGAGCTACTCCGGTCGGGCGCGACCTTGTCGCAGATCGGTCAACTGCTGCGGCACGAGGGCCATGACACTACGCGGATCTACGCGAAGGTGGATATTGAAGGCCTCCGCCCGTTGAGCCTGCCCTGGCCGGGGAGCGCGCAATGACCGGTCTGCGATCCGAACTTGATGGATATTTGCGGATGCGCCAGGGGCTCGGGTACAAGTACCAGCACCAAGCGCGAAGGCTCGCTGATTTCGTCTCCTTCATGGAGGCGCGCCAAGCAACAACCATCACGACGAAGCTGGCGATGGCTTGGGCGACCTTGCCGCCGGATCGACACGCGTCCTGGGCTTTGCGGTTGACCGACGTGCGCGGCTTTGCCCGCCACCTCGTGAACATCGATCCGCTGACGGAGACACCGCCTGCCGGCGTCCTACCGGGGCTGAAGCGCGCAAAGCCTTATATCTATAGCGATGCGGAGATTGACCGGTTGTTGGAGGCTGCCCTGGCTCTGCCGCCGGCTGATGGGCTGCGCCGATGGACCTACCATCATCTATTCGGGCTGATCGCGGTGACAGGCATGCGTTTGTCCGAGGCGATCAAACTCCAGCACGATGACGTCGACCTTGAGGAAGGCGTTCTGACGGTTCGACAGACCAAGTTCGGCAAGTCGCGCCTTGTGCCTTTGCATCCGACGACCCACGCTGCTCTCCTCAGCTACGCCGAGCGGAGGGATGCTCATCTCGGATCTCGCTGCGGTCCACATTTCTTCGTGGCTGAGCGTGGCGGCCGATTGCTGCACCAGTATGTCCATCGGGTCTTCTGGCGGCTGTCCCGCGAGATCGGTCTTCGTCGCCCGGGCGATCATTCCGGGCCACGAGTCCATGACCTGCGGCATCGCTTCGCCGTTCGGACGCTCCTCAGCTGGTATCGCGAGGGGACGGATGTTGAACGGCAGCTTCCGGCGCTGTCCACCTATCTTGGCCATGCATGCGTGCGAGACACGTACTGGTATCTCTCGGCCTGCCCGGAGTTGATGCAAGCGGCGGCGCAGCGCCTCGATCAGCGTTGGACGGTCGAGCCATGAAGCCGAGCAGCAACGTCGCCACACTCATCGAGCATTATTTCACCGAGCGGCTGATCCGTCAGCGCAATGTCAGTGGGAACACGATCGCCTCCTACAGGGACACGTTCCGATTGCTGTTCATGTTTGCGATGGCGCGGCTTCACAAGCTGCCGTCAGCCTTGGCGCTCAGTGATCTGGATGCGCCTTTCATCAGCGCGTTTCTCGAGGATCTCGAAGCGAACCGGGGCGCCGGCGTCAGGACTCGTAACCTGCGTCTGACCGCCATCCGCTCCTTCTTTCGGTTCGCATCGTTCGAGGAGCCGGCCTACAGCGCTCATATTCAGCGCGTCCTTGCGATACCCAGCAAGCGACACGACAAGCGCCAGGTCGATTTCCTGACCCGGCCCGAGATCGAGGCGATTCTGGCCGCCCCTGATCGAACGACATGGCTGGGGCGACGCGATTACTCGTTGCTGTTGCTCGCGGTCCAGACGGGTTTGCGCGTCTCAGAGCTGACCAGTCTCGACCGGGACGCCATCCATCTTGGCCGCGGCGCCCATGTGCGATGTGTCGGCAAGGGCCGAAAGGAGCGATGCACACCCCTGACCACGCACGCCCGCACTGCCCTCCAGGCATGGACCAAGGAACCGTCGCGACACGGAGCGACCGTGCTGTTTCCCAATGTGCACGGCGGTCGGCTCAGCGCCGACAGCGTGCAATCGCTGCTGGCCAAATATGCGCAGGTCGCCGGCGCAATATGTCCGTCATTGGCGTCCAAGCGGGTGACCCCTCACGTGCTAAGGCACACGGCCGCAATGGAGTTGCTGCAGGCAGGCGTCGATTGCTCTGTGATCGCGTTGTGGCTCGGCCATGAATCGATCGAGACGACGCAGGCCTACCTTCATGCCCACATCGCGTTGAAGGAAGCGGCCCTGGCGAAGCTGAAGCCATACGAGCGCGGAAAGCCGATCCGCTATCGACCCAGCGACCGTCTGCTCGCCTTCCTCGACGCGCTGTAGGCCGCAAAATTATGCCGAATGGAATTGGAACAAGGTCCGCTCGACGCCTTGAATATCCGCCTGAGCGGCGGCTTCGCCCACGACCACTCGGCATAGTTCGGCGCTCGGCATAAACCGCC
>JARLJA010000051.1 GCA_031291445.1 Xanthobacteraceae bacterium
CGCCGGATCTCGGCCGCGGCGCTGCGCGGCGCGGCGGCCGGCCGCGGCGACGCCTTGCGCGCCGGCTTGCCGGTACCGCGTCCGCCTGCCGCCGCGGCCTTCAGCCCGGGCTTGGAGCGGGGTTTCGGCCTCGCCCGGGGCCTGGATTTGGGTCTGGACTTGCGCATGTTTTTCGATCCGGCGGCACTAAACATGTTGCCGTGATTCACCGGGACGGGGTAGTGGTGTCACAAGGCTTTATCCAGGGCGCCGGCGACGTCGCCCGCGGCACGTCGGGCCGCGCCGGCGCGGTTTTCCGGCGGCGCATTCCGGGCCCCACGCCCCTTTCACGAAAGATCCGATCAGTTCAAAGACACCGCATGACAGCTATCGTTGCCATCATCATGGGAAGCCAGTCCGATTGGGACGTCATGCGCCACGCGGCGGAGACCCTGACGGCGCTGGGCGTCGCCCACGACGCGCGGATCGTCTCGGCGCATCGCACGCCCGACCGCCTCTATGCCTTCGCCAAGGGCGCCAAGGCCGCCGGCTTCCACGTCATCATCGCCGGCGCCGGCGGGGCCGCCCACCTGCCCGGCATGACGGCCGCGCTCACCGAGCTTCCGGTGTTCGGCGTGCCGGTGGAATCCAAGGCGCTGTCCGGCGTGGATTCGCTCTATTCCATCGTCCAGATGCCCGCCGGGATTCCGGTGGGCACGCTGGCGATCGGCAAGGCCGGCGCGGTCAACGCCGCGCTGCTCGCGGCAAGCGTGCTGGCGCTGCACGACCCGGCGCTCGCCGGCCGGCTGGCGGCCTGGCGCAAGGCCCAGACCGACTCGGTCTCCGAACGCCCGGAGGGGCCGGCGTGACCTCGCCCGGTCCGGTGAAGTTGAAGCCCGGCGACACCATCGGCATTCTCGGCGGCGGGCAACTGGGACGGATGCTGGCGCTGGCGGCGGCGCGGCTCGGGCTGAAGGCTCACGTGTTTTCGCCCGACGCCGATTCGCCGGCGTTCGACGTGGTGCACGAGGCAACCTGCGCCGACTATGCCGACACCGCCGCGCTCGAGCGCTTCGCCGCCCGGGTCGATGTCGTGACCTACGAGTTCGAGAATGTGCCGGCGTCCACCGCAACGCTGCTGGCCGCGCGGCAGCGGCCGGTGCTGCCCGACCCGGCCGTGCTCGAAACCACCCAGGACCGGCTGGCCGAGAAGAACTTCGTCACCCGGCTCGGGATCTCCACCGCGCCCTACGAGGACGTCTCGTCGGTCCAGACGCTCGCGGCCGCGCTCGACCGCCTTGGCCGGCCCGCGGTGCTCAAGACCCGGCGCTTCGGCTACGACGGCAAGGGTCAGGCGATCATCCGCGAAGGACAGGACCTCGCCGAGGTCTGGCACGCGCTGGGCGACCCGTCGGCGATTCTCGAGGCCTTCATTCCGTTCGAGCGCGAGGTCTCGGTGATCGCGGCCCGCGGCGCCGAAGGCGACGTCACCTGCTACGACGTCACCGAGAACGAGCACCGCGACCACATCCTGAAATATTCCCGCGTGCCGGCCGCGATCCCGCCGGCGCTCGCCGACGAGGCGCGCCGGACCGCCACTCGAATCGCCGAGGCGCTCGACTATGTCGGCGTGCTCGCGGTGGAAATGTTCGCGCTCAAGGGCGGCGCGGGAGACAGCCTGCTGGTCAACGAAATCGCGCCGCGGGTGCACAACTCCGGGCACTGGACGCTGGACGGCGCCTCGGTGTCGCAGTTCGAGCAGCACATCCGCGCCATCGCCGGCTGGCCGCTCGCCGCCGCGGTCCGGCATGGCGCCGTCACCATGACCAACCTGATCGGCGACGATGTCTTCGGCTACGAGAAATGGCTGACGGTTCCCGGCGCCACCGTGCACCTCTACGGCAAGAGCGAAGCGCGCCCCGGACGCAAGATGGGCCATGTCACCGAGGTCCGTCCGGCGGCCCCGCCCCCGGACCAGCCGGCTTGAGCGCTCGGCAGCGTGAAATTCGGCGATATCCCGGCGGTAATGGAAAATAGTCGCGATTTCATCGCGTTGGTGACCCGCCGCCGAACCGCCGGCCGCCACGCTCGGCCAGGATGACGTGCAAAATAGGCGCCACGAGGTGGACAGCGGCGTCGCGATCTGGTATGTCCGCGCCCCTGACAGCGATGGTGTGGCCACGGGCCGGCTTTCGCCTCTTTCCGAATTTTGCCAATCGAACAGCCAAAGGATGCCGCGTGCAGGTTCTCGTTCGCGATAATAATGTTGACCAGGCCCTCAAGGCGCTGAAGAAGAAGATGCAGCGCGAGGGCATTTTCCGCGAGATGAAGCTCCGCGGCCACTACGAGAAGCCGTCAGAGAAGAAGGCCCGCGAAAAGGCGGAAGCCGTTCGCCGCGCCCGCAAGCTGGCGCGCAAGAAGTTGCAGCGCGAGGGTCTGCTGCCGATGAAGCCGAAGCCGGCCTTCGGCGCCCCGGGTGCCGACCGCGCCGGTGGCCGCGGCCCTGGTGCTGGCGCCGGTGCCGGTGCAGGCCCGCGCGGACCGCGCTGAGCCTGCGCTCCTCCTGGATTAGACTTCGGCCTTCCAGACTTGGGCCTTCCAGACTTGGGCTTTGCAGATATGGGGGCTTCGAGGACACCGGTTCTCGACGACCTTCAGCCTTCAAGACAAGAAGACTTGAAAGACACCACTTGATGCAGAAGCGCGGACCTTGCGGTCTGCGCTTTTTCTTTTCGTGAGGTTCTTTCCCGAAGTGCCGTTGGCCTGAAGCGCGGTGGCCTGAAGCGCGGTCGGCCCGAGCGCTATTGCGGCACCACCGACTGGAACACGGAGCGCGCCGCCGAAATCATGTCGTCGGCAACCGACTTCTTCTTGGCCGGCGGGGCCTGCAGGTCGACCGGCATGGCTTCGGGAATGTCGGCCGGCGGCACCACGCGATCGCCCTCGGCCGCGCGCGCCGCCCGCGGCGCATCGGCTGCGGAGCCCGTGGCGACCGGAGCGCGTTCCGCCGGGGTGGCCACCGAGACCGGGGGCGGCAGCGGCGGGACAGCCGGGTGCGAATCCACCGCCGGAACGGCGGCGGGGACGGCGGTCACCACATTGACGTGAGCAGCCGGCGCCTCGCGCGCCGCCACGGCG
>JARLJA010000052.1 GCA_031291445.1 Xanthobacteraceae bacterium
CTCGGCGCCGGGCGCGTCGTCGCGGCGGGGCGCAACCGCGCGGCGCTCGAGGCGGTCGTGCGCGCCGGCGGGCCACGGGTGACGCCGGTCGTGCTGTCGGGCGAGGTCGGCCCCGACGCCGCGGCGCTGCGTGCGGCCTGCGGCGGCGGCGCCCAGATGGCATTCGACATGGTGGGGCAGGCGACGGATCCCAACGCCACGCTGTCGGCGCTGCACGCGCTGCGCCGCGGCGGCCGGCTGGTGCTGATGGGGAGCATGAGTTCGCCGCTGCCGCTGCCCTACACCTATGTGATGCTGAACAGCCTCGAGGTCTCCGGCCAGTTCATGTATCCGCCCGACGCCTATCGGCGGCTGCTCGACCTGGTGCGGTCGGGCCACCTTGAGCTCGGCGCCATTCGTGCCCATGCCCGTCCGCTCGCCGATCTGCCCGCGGCCATGGCGGCGGCGGCCGAGGCCGGCAATCTCGACTGCATGGTGATGACGCCGTGATCGCCGGGCGGCGCTGCCTCAGGCCCAGCCCTTCAGCTCGTTCTCGACCACGGCGCGGATCACGGCGATGCCGCCGTCGCTGTCGTTGAGGCAGGGGATCGCGGCGAAATTCTCGCCGCCGGCGTCGCGGAAGAACTTGGCGTTCTCCATCGCGATCTCTTCCAGCGTCTCCAGGCAGTCCGCGGCGAAGCCCGGGGTCACCACCGCCAGGTTCTTCACGCCGCGTTCGGCGAGGCCCTTCACCGTCATGTCGGTATAGGGCTTCAGCCACTCGTCGGTGCCGAACCGCGACTGGAACGTCATCATGAAATCGGCGTCGCCGCGCCCGAGCGCGGCGCCGAGCAGGCGCGCGGTCTTGGCGCACTGGCAGTAGTAGGGGTCGCCGGCATGCAGATATTTCTCCGGCATGCCGTGGAACGAGGCGATCAGGACGTCGGGCGTGAACGGCAGCCCTTCGAGCGCGGTCTTAACCCCGCGCGCCACCGCGTCGATATAGACCGGGTGGTCGTGATAGGGCGGTGCCACCCGCAGCGTCGGCTGCCAGCGCATCGTCTCCAGCACGCGGAAGACCTCGTCGCATACCGTGGCGGTGGTGGCGGCGGCATATTGCGGATAGAGCGGCATCACCAGGATGCGGTCGCAGCCCTGCTGCTGTAGCGCCGCGAGGCGGGAGGCGATCGACGGATTGCCGTAGCGCATCGCCCAGTCGACGGTGATCCGGGGGTCGAGGCTCGCGAGCGCGGCACCGAGCTTCTCGGCCTGCGACCGCGTGATGGTCTTGAGCGGCGATTCGTCGCGCGCGCGATTCCAGATCTTGTCGTAGTCGCGGCCCTTGCGGCCGGGCCGGGTGGTCAGGATGATCAGGTTCAGCACCAGCCACCACACCACGCGGTTGACCTCGATGACGCGGCGGTCCGACAGGAACTCCTTGAGGTAGCGCCGCATCGACCAATAGTCGGTGGCGTCCGGGGTGCCGAGATTGACGATCAGCACGCCGATCCGCCCCCCGCGCGCGGCGGGGTGGCCGGCGGGGCGGAAGCTCTCGGGCGGGGCGGCGACGTTCATCGGGGCACTCGTGGTGGCTTGGGGAAGGTCAGCGCTATCTAGCGGTGCACCGTCGTGTTGTCACGGCGGACCGCCGCGGCGATCGAGCGGAGCCTGGCTACGCGCCATCCTCCTTCTTCTCCAGCATCCGGTTGGCGCGCTCGCGGATCATGGCCTGGGCGCCGTGGGCGAGGCCGGCGAGCAGCCACGGCAGCACCACCTCGATGCGGACGTGGTCGTCGGCGACGTCGAGGGTTCCGCTGGCCTGCTGCCGCATCGCGGTGATGCGGAAGGCGAGGCGCTCGCCGCTCCAGATCTCCTCGTCGACCCGCACGATCTGGGCGTACTGCGCCTTGACCGCACCGAGCCCGGCCTTGATGCGCCGTTCGGCCTCGGCCTTGCCGAGTTTGTGGGGTATGGAAACGACGAGCGGCTGGGGCATTGCGATGGACCTTTGAACGCGCTGGCGGACCGTGGAGATCGGCACGATCGCGCCATCCTGATTCAGGATCTGAGCAGCGGGTACCCGGCGCGCCGTGCCAATTGCGACTTTAGCAGCAAATCGACCGTTGGTGTCGCCGTGTATCGCGTATATCGTCGGACTCGTCGCATGACGCACGACATGCCAGAACTACGAGCGGATCTCCCTCTTGCCAGATGACGTTACCCCGGCTCCGGCCGAATATCTTCAGAACTTTCCCGTCCTGCGCTCGCGCGACCCGGACGTGTTCGCCCACGCCATGTGCTCGTTCGGGGGGACGCGGGCCTTCGTTCACCGCTCCGGCGGTTTCGACGCCGTGGTCAACGCCGTGAAGCTCGACGGCGTTGCCCTGAGCTTCACGGCGCTCGAGGCCGGCACGGTGGCGGAATTCGGCCATGCCGCGGGATATCGGCAGCGCTTCGTGTTCGCCGCCCGCACGTTGGCGACCGTGGACGGACGCGAATTCGAGATCACCGCCGCGCAGTCCCATATCACGATGCCCGGCCAGTCCGGCCGCTACGACTGTTCCGCCGGCAGCCGCAAGCTGATCCTGGGGGTCGACGAAGCGGCGCTGCGGCGCAAACTCGCGGTTCTGATCGGCGCGGAGCCGAGGGGCGACATCGGCCTTGCGCCGCTGACCGCGTTCGACGATCCCGCCGCGCGCAACCTGATGTGTGTGGTGCGGACGTTCGCGCGGTTCATGGATACGGCCGAGGCGCCGGTGCCGCCGATCGTGCTGGCCGAATTCGAGCAACTGCTGCTGGTCTCGTTCCTCACCGGCAACCGGCACGACTACCGCGCGATCCTCGCCCGCGGCGCCGGGCACGTGGCGCCGGTCCATGTCCGCGCGGTGGAGGACTATATCGAGGCCAACTGGGACAAGCCGATCGCGCTGGAGGACCTGGTGGCACGGACGGGCATCGGCGCCACCACCCTGTTCCGCGCCTTCAGGCTGCACCGCGGCTTCACCCCGATCGCCTATGTCAAGTCGGTACGGCTGCGGCGGGCGCGCGAACGCCTGCTGGCCGCAACGCCGGGGACGACGGTCACCGCCACGGCGCTGTCCTGCGGCTTCAGCAATCTCGGCCACTTCGCCCGCGACTATCAGCGAGCCTTCGGCGAGAAGCCCTCGGCGACGCTCGCCAACGCGATGCGGCGCGGCTGAGGCCGACGGGCGGCGCGCGGCGCCGGCGATGAGCAGGGCCGGGGCCCGGTCATCTCCCGCCGCGGTGCAACACCGAGCCCTCCGGCTCTGGCGCAGCGCCGGTATCTGATCCACACTGACAGTGGAACCGCTGCCCGTGAGGAACCGGCCATGGACGCTCTCACCGACGCCGCCCCGCCCGCCATCGACGCGGTGTTTCGCCGCCAGGTTGCACTGTCGCGCGGCGGGCCGCCGTCGGCCGCCGAGCGGCTCGACCGGCTGAACCGCCTGCGCGCGCTGGTGCGCGACAACGAGAAGGCCTTCGCCGCGGCGATCTCGGCCGATTTCGGCCATCGCTCGACGGTCGAGACCGTGATGGCGGAGACGCTGTTCGTGCAGGGCGAGATCCGCCATGCCACCGGGCATTTGAAGCGCTGGATGGCGCCGCGCAAGGTCGCGACCCAGCTGCAGTTCATGCCGGGCAAGAACCGCCTGCTGCCGCAGCCGCTCGGCGTGGTCGGCATCATCGCGCCGTGGAATTACCCGCTGCAGCTGACGCTGGCGCCGGCGGTCTCGGCGATCGCCGCCGGCAACCGGGTGATGATCAAGCCGAGCGAGCTGGTGCCGCAGTTCGCGCAGCTAATGCGCGAGACGGTGGCGGCGAAGTTCGACGTCGCCGAACTGATGGTCACCGGCATCGAGGACGGCGTCGCCCGCAGCTTCGCCGAGCTGCCGTTCGACCACCTGCTGTTCACCGGCTCGACCCGCGTCGGCCGCATCGTCGCCGCCGCCGCCGGGCGCAACCTGACGCCGGTGACGCTCGAGCTCGGCGGCAAATCGCCGGTGATCGTCGACCGCTCGGCGGATCTCGACCAGGTCGCGGCGCGGGTCGCCTACGGCAAATTGCTCAATGCCGGCCAGACCTGCATCGCGCCCGACTACGCTTTCGTGCCCCAGGCGAGCGTCGAGTCCTTCGCGGACAAGCTGCTCGCGGCGATGCGCAGGTTCTACGGCGCCAACCCGGACAACGCCGACTACACCTCGATCATCAACGATCGCCATTACGTCCGGATCGAGGCGATGGTCGCCGACGCCATGGCCAAGGGCGCGCGGGCGCTGCAGATCGCCGCCCCGCATGTGCCGGAGTGGAAGGGCAGGCGCAAGTTTCCCCCCACCATCATCCTGGGAGCGACGCCGCAGATGACGGTGATGCAGGAGGAGATCTTCGGTCCGGTCATCCCGGTGCTCGGCTATGCCGAGCCGATCGAGGCGATCGCCCACATCAACGCCCACGACCGACCGCTGGCGCTGTACTGGTTCGGCGAGGACGCCGCCGCGCGCGACGAAGTGCTGGCGCGCACGGTGTCGGGCGGGGTCACCGTCAACGACTGCCTGTTTCATTTCACCCAGGGCAACCAGCCGATGGGCGGCGTCGGCGCCTCGGGCACCGGGGCCTATCACGGCGAATGGGGGTTCAACACCATGAGCAAGCTGAAGCCGGTGTTCTACCGCTCGCCGCTCAACCGCTTCGCCGATCTCTACCCGCCCTACGGGGGAAAGATGAAGCGGATGACCAGCCTGATGCGGCTGCTGTCGGGAGGCTAGGGCCAGAGTCGGTGACCTGTGTCAGCGTCACCCGCGATCCGTGCCTGGGGCTGTCGCTCGGAAGAAAAGCGTGGATGGCCGGGTCAAGCCCGGCCATGACGCAATGCTTGCAGAGGCGTGGGCGATTGACCGATGGCGCTGCCAGATTTTCCGCGTCACCCGCGGGCTTGACCCGCGGGTCCACACTTTGACACTCTGCCGGCAAGCACAAACATGGCTGGGACGAACCCGGCCATGATGAACAAAATAATCAGGGGGGGGCAAACACCATGACCGACACTTTCGATTACATCGTCGCCGGCGGCGGCTCGGGTGGCTGCGCCGTGGCGGCCCGGCTGTCGGAGGATCCGTCGGTCTCGGTGGCGCTGATCGAGGCCGGCGGCCGCGGCGACAGCTGGGTGACCACCGCGCCGGGGGCGCTGATCTTCCAGGTCGCCCACAAGGTCAACAACTGGGCGTTCGACACCGAGCCGCAGCGGGCGCTGAACGGGCGGATCGGCTACCAGCCGCGCGGCCGCGCGCTTGGCGGCTCATCGGCGATCAACGCCATGGTCTATATCCGCGGCCACCGCTCCGACTATGACGGCTGGGCCGCGGCCGGCAACACCGGCTGGTCGTTCGACGAGGTGCTGCCCTACTTCAAGCGCTCGGAGGACAATTCCGACTTCAACGGCGCCTATCACGGCACCGGCGGCCCGCTGAAGGTGACGCGGCTGCGTTCCGACAACCCGGTGCACGAGGTGTTTCTGCAGGCGGCGCGCGAGGCCCAGTTCCGCGTGCGCGACGATTTCAACGCCGAGGAACAGGAAGGCCTCGGGATCTATCAGGTGACGCAGCACAACGGCGAGCGCTGGAGCGCGGCGCGCGGCTATATCCACCCGGTCATGGGCAGCCGCGGCAATCTCGCGGTCGAGACCGAGACCCGGGTCACCCGCATCCTGTTCGAGGGCCGCCGCGCCGTCGGCGTCGAGGTCAGGACCGGCGACGGCGTGCGCCAGCTCAAGGCGCGGCGCGAGGTGATCCTCGCGCTCGGCGCGTTCCAGACGCCGCAGCTCCTGATGCTGTCGGGGGTGGGCGATGCCGGCGCGCTGGCCGGCCACGGCATCGGCTCGGTGCATCACCTGCCGGGGGTGGGCCAGAATCTGCAGGACCATCCCGACTTCGTGTTCGGCTACGCCTCCGACTATCCGGGCTTCACCGCGCTGTCGGGCGCCGGCATCGTCCGCATCATCAAGGGCATCGGGCAGTACCGCCGCGAGCGCCGCGGCCCGATGACCTCCAACGCCGCCGAATGCGGCGGTTTCCTCAAGACCCGGCCGGATCTCGAGGTGCCGGACATCCAGCTGCATTTCGTCACCGCCATGGTCGACGACCATGGTCGCAAGATCCGCCTCGGCGGCGGCTTCTCCTGCCACGTCTGCGTGCTGCGGCCGAAGAGCCGCGGCAGCGTCTGGCTGAAAAGCGCCGATCCGCTGGCGGCGCCGGCGATCGATCCCAACTTCCTCGGCGAGGAGGCGGACATGGAGGCGATGGTCGCGGGCTTCAAGACCACGCGGCGGCTGATGGAGGCGCCGGCGCTGAAGGCGCTGGCCAAGGCCGACCTGGTCACCGCGAACGTCAAGACCGACGACGACATCCGCTCCCTGCTGCGGGCGCGCGTCGACACCGTCTATCACCCGGTCGGCACCTGCAAGATGGGGGTCGACGACGCCATGGCGGTGGTCGATCCGGAACTCAGGGTCCACGGCCTCGAGGGCCTGCGCATCGCCGACGCCTCGGTGATGCCGACCCTGATCGGCGGCAACACCAACGCGCCCGCCATCATGATCGGCGAAAAGGCCGCCGACATGATCAGGGGGCGGCGGCTCGCCTCGTGAGCGGGGCCGCGGCCCGGCACATGACTGTCATATTACTGTCACCGCGCGCCGGCGCCGCCCGCCACCGTTTTTAGTTGCAAAGCCGGCGCCGCTCTGGCTTCTGCTTTCGTCCCTGGCTTGACGCCGCCCGCAGCCGCCATCGTGGCCGGGCGCGCCGGGACCACATGAGGATGCGGCATGGGGCGGACGCCGATACTTGCGGCGGGAGGGATCGTGACACGGCGTGACGCGCCGCTGGTCGCCATCGTGCGCATGCGCAAGCGCGACCATTGGGTGCTGCCGAAGGGCAAGCTCGACGCCGGCGAGACCGCGCGCGACGCCGCCGAACGCGAGGTGATGGAGGAGACCGGCCACGACGTCGCGGTCCACGAGTTCGTCGGGACCATGGCCTACGAGGTGCGCGGCCGGCCCAAGATCGTGCACTTCTGGCGGATGGAGGCCGAGATCGAGCCGGCCCATGACCTGATGCGCGACGTCAGGGCGGTAGCCTGGCTGCCGCTGGAGGAGGCGATCGCGCAACTGACGCGCGGCTACGAACAGGCCTTTCTCGCCGAGATCGGGCCGGCCGTTCTCGCCATGGCGGACGCGATGCGGTTCGACCGCGCCGAGCCCGAGGTGATCGCGGCGCCGCCGTCGGTGCCGGCGCAGGACGCGGGAGCCGCGGTGGACGAGGTCGCGCTGGCGTCGCGGTCGGCACCGGTGGCGCCGCCGCTGCGGCCCGCCTTTGCAGCCGCGCCCGCGACGACGGCGACGCCGTCCCGCCGGCCCTGGTTCGCGTGGCTGTGGCGCTGGTTCTCGCGCGAGGACTGAAGCCGCGGTCTCTACCCCATGGCGCCGAACAGGAGCCCGGCGGCCGTGGTGAGCGCCATGGCGATCGCGCCCCATACCAGCACCCGCAGCGCGCCGACGCCGACCCGGGCGCCGCCGGCGCGCGCGGCGAGCGC
>JARLJA010000053.1 GCA_031291445.1 Xanthobacteraceae bacterium
CGACAACGTCATCCAGCACGTCTACGCCACCAACCTCAATGTCGGCCGCAACCCGAAGGACACGCTGCGGGTGCTGGACGCGCTGCAGACCGACGAGCTGTGCCCGTGCAACCGCGAGGTCGGCGGCGCGACGCTCAAGGTCGCGTAACATGCCGCTGGAAGCGTTGAAGGGCCGGATCGGGGACTTCGCCAAGGACGTCCGGCTCAATCTGTCGTCGATGCTGTCGGACGAAACGCTGGCGCCACAGACCAAATACGGCCTGATCCTCGCCACCGCGATCGCCTCGCGCAACGCGGACGTGGTGGCTGCGGCGGAGCTGGAGGCGGCCGGCCGGTTGTCGCCGGCCGCGCTGGCCGCGGCCAAGTCGGCCGCGGCCGTGATGGCGATGAACAACGTCTACTACCGCTTCACGCATCTGTCCTCGAACAAGGACTATGCGACGATGCCGGCGCGGCTGCGGATGAACGTGATCGCCAATCCGGGGGTCGACAAGGCCGACTTCGAGCTGTGGTCGCTGGCCGTCTCGGCGATCAACGGCTGCGGCGCCTGCATCGATTCCCACGAGAAGACGCTGATCGAGGCCGGCGTGGCGACCGCCGCGATTCACACCGCGGTGCGCTTCGCCGCCATCGTGCAGTCGGTCGCGGTGGCGCTGGAGGCCAGCGCGGCGGGCGCGATCCCGGCGGCCGCGGCGGAGTGAGTGGTCGCCGCACGGCCGGTGACCGCGCCCGGTCCCGGCGCCGGCGGCGCGCCGCTTGTGGCGACATCGGGTCTCGTCACGACAAAGAAAAGCCGCCAGCGAAGGCGGCTTTCCAGCTCGTATCGGGTGAAGACGGACCGATCAGGCAGCGAGCAGCGTCGCCTTTGACTTGCGGCGATAGGCCATGAAGCCGACGCCCGCGAAGCCCAGCACCAGCATCGCCCAGGTGGAGGGTTCGGGGACGGCCGCGGTGAGATCACCGATGACCAGGTCCTGCGGGCCAACACCATCCGTGGAAGTCAAGGTGATCGACGTGAAGCCGTTCGGGTTCGTGTAGAAGAACGAGCCCTCGGCGTAAAGGTCACCATTGCTCGGGAATGCTGCCGTTGCCGTCGCAACCGTCGTGCCGTTGATGGTCGCCGTCAGCGTGTCTTTGCCGTCCGAACCAAAAAAGTCGCTGTTCGCGAAATTGAAGCTGATTCCCTGGACCGGCGTCGCGAAGGTGAGGGTGAGCGAAGCCGGCGCTACGCCCGCCGCAGAGCCCGCCGAAGTGACAACGGTTCCCGCGCCACCGTCGATGTTGCTGAACAATCCGCCGTTGGGTCCGATTGCGAAGGAATACGGCGCAGAATTTGCCTGGGTCAGCGTCACGGCGTCGACCGGATTGGCGATCTGGATGCCGGCGGACCCGAAGGTCTGGCCGCTGTACGGGCTGAGATCATAGGTCCAGGTTTCGGCCATGGCAGGCGACACCGCAACGCCAAGTGTACAGGCGGCGATGGCGGCCAGCGCGGAAATGCGATTGATCATGGGAACTCCTTTAAGGATTTACGAAGGTTGGTGGGACGATAGCTGCCGGATTGCGCAGGGCCGAGGCCCCGTTGTTCCGGGAGGTGAGGATAGAGGCGAACAGCTGCATGCTCATTGGACCGGAAGCGGATGCATCAATCCGCCGTTCAACCACAGACGATTCAGCCCCCGCGGCAATTGCAACGGGCTTTGGGAACCGAGCGTCCGTTCGTAGATTTCACCATAATTGCCGACAACCGCGATGACCTGCGCCGCCCAGTCGTGCGCGTCCAGTCCGAGCGCCCGGCTGGTCGCCCAGTCGATGCCGAGGAGGCGCTGCACGACGATGTCTTCGCTGGCCTTCTGCGCTTCCACGTTCGCCTGTGTGACGCCGCTGGCTTCGGCCTGGACCAGGGAATGGATCGTCCAGTCGACGATCATCCCCCATTGCGGATCGCCTTGGCGGTAGGCGGGTCCAACCGGTGACAGCGTCAGCGTGTCCGGCAGGATCTTGTCCTGGCCGATTTGCCGGCCGTACGCCGCCTTGATCTGTGCCAGACGTGAGATCATCGCGCTGATCGCATCGCAGTGGCGCACCGCGAGGCCGTCGTCCATCTCGCCCTCTTCCTGGAAGGGCATTGCATTGATGGCGATGCCTTTCGCGATGGTGCGCGCCTGCAGGATGCCTTCGTTATCGGTGCCGTTGATGTAGCAAACGCGCGCGCCCGCGAGGTCCGCGAGGCTGCCGGCGGCCGCGTCCTTCCGCACCAGGACGCCCTGGGCGTCATAGAAGATCGGCGGGCCGAACGCGATGGACCAGTGCCACATCGCCGTGGCCTCGATGGACACGCCCATCACGACGTCGACATCGCCCTTGTGCAGTGCCTCTTCGGCTTCCAGCTCAGAGGGATAGGAGACGATGGCGGCCTGCGCCCGGGCGCCCAGAGCCGAGACCGACACCGCCTTGCACATCTCGATACTCAGCGGCGTGAGCGTTCCGTGCAGATCGGCCTTGTTCCAGTCTTCAGGTGTCGACACGACGCCGCATTTGAGTTTGCCCGCGGCGCGGACAGCGTTCAGCGTCGGGGAGTCCGCCATGGCAGGCGCCGCCGTCACGGCGGTCAGACATGCAAGCAGGAGGGCTCGAGTTAGCATTATGATATTCCGTCTCAAGAAAAGGAGGGCGGAGGCCGGAGCCCCCGCCCTGACGTGAGGTGATCAGTTCGGCCAGGCCCCGCCGGTGCCGGTCGCCGAGCCTGCGGTCGTGTTGTTGCTGGTGTTGTAGTAAGGCGACCCGGGGCTGTTCGTCGGACGCGGGTTGAAGTCCAGCGGCGGCGGGTAGGCCTCTGAGCCGGCCACGATCGCGCCCGGCGTTTGTCCCACGTAGTCGGTCGGCACGATGCCCAGCGCGTTGCACCCGGCGCCACCATAGTGCGGCAGACTCGCCTGCGTGTCGATCGAGGCGCCGTTGGAGGTCGTGATCATGGCATAGCTGGCCGGCAGCGGAGCAATGTTGCCGCTCAGACGATCCATATCGAAGGCCTCCAGCAGATCGCCCATGGTCGCCAGCGCGTCGGCCGGGCCAAGGTTGGTCTGCGGGGAGCCGTTTGGCGCATTGAACGCGGGGTTGGCGGCGCCGGCGGCACGGGCAGCGACCTCGTCCGGCAGCTCGCCGAGCGGGGTCAGCCCGAACACTTCGTCGATGAATTTGATCACCGAGGAATGCTCGCTGTAGACGTGGCTCACCGTGTGCGCCGCGGCATAAGGCGAGATCACGATCAGCGGGATGCGCGGGCCGCCCGTTTCCGGCTGTCCGTCCGGACCCCAGCTGCGGAACTGTTGCGGCTGGTGGTCGTAGAACCCGTCGCTCTCGTCATAGGTGACGATGATCGCCGAGTCAGCCCAGTACTGGCTGCTGGCGATCGCGTTCACCGCATCGGCCGCCATCGCCTCCGAAATCTGCGAGTCGGAGTAGTTGGCGTGGTCGTCATTGCCCGGGGAGGTGTTCTGGATGTTCGGGTTCGGGTCGATCGGCTTCAGGTTGTTGTTATTATAGTAGCCGCCACGGATGTAATACACGCCGCCCTGGGCGTTCAGGTTGTTGGCGGCGATGTCGGTGAAGAATTGCTGCAGGCCGTGCATCTTGCCGTTGGCGGCGGTGCTCGGCGTCGACGTGCCGGTCGCAGCGGTGCCGACGAGGACCGAGTTGTCGCCGATGTAACCGAAATACTGCGGGCCGTTATGATGCACGATGTAGGACGCGTGCTCCACCGAGTTGAACGTGCCGGAACCGGCGCCTTCGTGGATGGTCGACCCGTCGAACGGCTCCGGCCCATAACCCTGCTGATACCAGCCCCAGTCGACGACCGGGTTCCGCGCGGCGATCGCCTGGATGTCGTGCTGAACATCCACCAGGTCGGTCGCGGGATGCTCGTCGGAGCGGATGACGGTGCCGATCTGGCTGCCCAAGAACGACAGCGGCAAGGAGGCGAAGGTCAGCGGAACCTGCGGCTTAGCCGGCGTCCCGATGGTGGAACCGCCCGCACCCGAACTCTCGTCCGGACCAAACGGCGGCTTCACGGCGGCGGTGTCGGCGCTGCTGCCGGGGAACGGCGCGCTGTCGGTGATGTTCGGCACGGTGAGGGCGCCGGCGTAAGGCGTACCGGTGCCGTTGGCGTTCGCGGGATGCTTCACCCACTGCGTGTCGCCAACCTGGCCGGCGATCATGGCGATCGCGTTCGGGGTGGACGGCCCGGTCGCCGTCTGGTGCATGTTGTCCAACAATGCGAAACGGTCAGCCCACTGCCACATGAACGGGATGGTGTCGCAATCGATGTGGCCCATCACGACCTCACCCTTCTGCTTGGTCTGCAGGTTTGGATTGGAGGTCGGGGCGACATTGCTGCCGTTATAGATCGCGGCGGCCGTGCCCGACGCGTCGGTGGCGTAGTGCAGGCCTTCCTGATCCAGCGCGTAACCGTCGTTCTGCGAGATCGTCTTCGTCGCTGCGTCGGCGTGCATGTCGTTGATGTAGCCGGCGTGGCTGTGATCCACCGACAACAGGTCCTCGGGATACAGCTGAACCGTCGCGCCCGCCTGGTTCACGATGGTGCGGGGGATCAGGAACGGGTTGATCGTGCTGTAGCTGCCGTCGACGTTGCGGATCACCGAATTGAAGCTGGAGAAGCTGGTCGCCGGCTGCGCGTATTGGTCGGACGGGTTCGCGCCCGGATAGGTCGCATACAGACCGTTGGCGCCCGGATAGGTGCCGAAATAATGGTCGAACGAGCG
Organism: Xanthobacteraceae bacterium; assembly: GCA_031291445.1. GTDB lineage: Bacteria > Pseudomonadota > Alphaproteobacteria > Rhizobiales > Xanthobacteraceae > Bradyrhizobium_A. The sequence continues at coordinate 4,782 of JARLJA010000053.1, forward strand.
GTTCTCCTGGAAGATCACGAACACATGCTTCACCCTCTGGCGCAGCAGGGCGATCTTCGCCGCCGTCGAGGCGCTGATGCCATTGCCAGGGTTGGGATTCACCTGCGCCGCGCCCGCCGTGCCGGTCGAGGTGGCCAGCGTGGCGACCGGCTCGGTCGGGGCAGCCGGCGTGACGGCGAGTACCGGAACGATGCAGGACATATTAAGAAGTGCGGCCGCCGAGATCAGGGCCGTACTGGATTTCAGGAGACGCTGCATTCTTTTCGTCCTTTCTGGATTAATCGGCTTCGGGTGTGAATATAGCTGGTCAGGAACGGCGATCCGGAGCCGCTAGAGAGTTAAAGAGATTGTCGTTGCTGCGATTTGGCAGCCCTCCCCGCAACGGTCCCCGACCCGGCGTCGTCATCGCCCGCGCCACCGGAGTTTCCGCTCAATGGCCAGAACCAGGTCTCGACCTTCGCCCGCGGAGCCGCGAGCAGCGACGCAGCAACGAGAATTCGGGGAGATTTCTTCGGCATATTTTCCAAGACTTTCAGCCAAGAATAAATCCTGAAGCGGAGTGCCGATCGCAGGCCAATTAAACAGGCAGCCGACCCGCGAAAACGAGCCGCGCTGAATTCGTAATTAACTGAGAATTAATGACGTTTTGTTTCAGGTGGACGACAGAAATACAATCCCGGCAAGCTTTTTTTAATCGCGTTAGAGCCGCATCCTGCCCGAGACGCTCGCGGCCTTTCCGATCCTCGCCGGCACCGCCGACGCCGAATGGGCGGCCATCGTGGCCTGGGCGGTTCATACGTTCGAGCGCACCGAGGTCGCGACCAGCTACTGGACCATGGGCGGCACCAGGTCGCTGCCGATCGAGACCGACGAGCTGAAGCTGCCGAAGGGCTGGCAGAAGCAGATGGTCGATACGGTCGGCACCTATGCCGACATTTACGAACGCAACCTCGGCGACGGCTCGCCCTGCCGCCTGCCGCGCGGCCCCAATGCGGCGTGGCAGAATGGCGGCATCCTGCTGGCGCCATACCTGGATTGAACGGACGGCCGGCGATCGCCGGCCTCGCGCGGGACCGGCGCGAACGCCAACCGGCCCACGAGCCGCCCACACCGGGCGGCTCTCCGTCGACGCGGCGGTCCCCTTCGCCTTTTTGGAGAGCTAACCTGCTTCCGCCGGGTGCGGATTCGCGAGAAAGAAGCGCATCATTTCCTTCGTCGCGTCCGGCCCCTCCGGATCCGTATAGGAGCCGGCCCGGCTGCCTCCGGACCAGGCGTGGCCCGCACCGTGGATGTTCCAGTGCTCCAGGATCTCGCGGTCGCCTTCGGCATGGGTCGTGCGGGTATAGCCACGCCCGCCGGGAATCTTCCCGCGATGCACCTTCTTCCGCGTCGTCGTGGCCCCGATGGCCTGCTCGACAGCCCGGGCGCCGTTGTCGGGATGCACGGTGGAGTCGCGGTCACCGTGGAAAATGATGGCCGGGACCGTCGGTCCGCCCGGAACGGCGTGGGGGCCGGCTCCGCCGCCTTGACGCATGGCGGCGAACGCCGAGGGCATATCGGTGGCGGCCCGGTAGGCGAGGCCGGAATGGATCCCGACCGCGGCATACAGATCGCCATAGGTGGCACCCATGATGGCCGCAGCGGCTCCTCCGGCCGACAGACCGGCGACAAAGACGCGCTTGGGATCAACCGAATAGTCCTGCATGACCTGGCGGGTGATGCCCGCGATCAGCGAGGGTTCGCCCGCATCGCGCTGCTGGTCGGCGCTGCGGAACCAGTTCCAGCATTTCGACGGGTTGGCGTCGGCGCGTTGCGCCGGATAGACCACCAGGCAGGTCTGCTCTTCCGCGAGGAGGTTCATCCGGGTGCCGGCGGCGAAATCATCCGGCGACTGGGTGCAACCGTGGAGCATCACCACCAGCGGAAGCGGCTGCCCCTGGCGATAGCCGCTGGGGACGAAGAGCTTGTAGGTTCGGCTTCCGGCCTTGTTGCTGTAGGTGCCTTCGATGAATTTCGCACCCGCCGGCGCGATGTCGGTCACCACGGCGGGCGTGGGCGTGACGCCCCGCAAGCCGAGCCACGTGCCGTCCTTGGCGCGGTTCAACAAGGGCCGGCGCCGCTCTCCAGTGACGGTCGGCGCCTCCGCCGGAGCCGCGCGGTCGGCCTCGGCGACGTCGTTGGCCTTCAGCTCAATGGTGGACGGCGCGCGGTCCGGAAAACGGATGCGTCTCGGGGCGGCCGATGCTGTCGGTGCGCGCCCGCCCCGGAGCATGCGTTGCAGCAGCGCCGTGGCTTCGCTCAGTTGCCCGGCCCGGGTCAACCGCGTGGCCTCGCGCAGCATGTCTCGGTTGATCATTGAATTCACCTTGTTCTGTCGGCTAGAGCGGCCTTGACCGCGGGAGTGGCATGCAGGGCTCCGAGCACGGAAACCGAGGCAATGACGGCGCGGGCGAGATCGGCCGTGACATCTTGCGCGATGCTGGCAAGGCCAAGGACGTTGATATGCAGCATCTCGCCGGCCTTTTGCGCGGCTTCGAGGTCCGTGCGGGTGTAGCTCCGCAGGCCGAGGTCCAAGCCCTTGCGGGCCGTGGACTGCTTGACCACGTCGGCGTGACGCTCGAGCTGATTGCGAATTGCGGTTCGGATGAAATCGGTGCGGTTCGAATAAAATCCCTCCCTCACCATCAGATCGACGTGGCCCAGGTCGACAAAGCCGAGATTGATCGTGATTTTTTCGGTCTCAGGAGGCTTGGGTCTCAGTTCGTGGACATTGGAAGGCATATTTCCATCCATATAACATCTTCATGGATGGTATATGGATGTCCGGCGACGGTTTGCAAGGGCGAGATGCCCGGCAATGACCAGCGAAGGGATTTGTTGCGTCATGGGTGGGCTGCTCCGGCAACCAGCTACCGCCCGCCAGCCCGTTGCGGCCGAGCCGCGCGCCGGACCGCTCCAGGACAGAGGCGCCAAGGACGGCGCCGACCAGCATGGCCGTGGCCAAGGCCGCACAGCCCCGGAGCAGCGGCAATGAACGTGTCAGGTCCGTGTCCCGGCTCGTCCCGTTTATCACCGACCAGGCCCGGGATTCCTGGAGCGAAGAGGCGTCCGCTCGTCTACATTCACTGGGTTCCGGAACGAATCTGAGTCCTCCCGCTTGAAATTCAGGCGCTCATGGTCGCGCGAGAACGGAAAGCGGTCCATCCGCGTGTGAGTTTGCCTTCCAGGAGTTCTGAACGTGAGCGTCGCATTCACCAAGGAGGAAAGCGCTGAAGCCGCCTCGGAGACCCTGCTGCCCGACCGACCTGTTTCATCTCATCCCAATCTCGTCACCGAGGCCGGCCTGAAAGCGCTCGAACTGCAGCTTCGACAGGCTCAAGACGCATACGAAGAGGCGCAGAAGATCGAGGACGTGAATGAGCGGCGCCGGCAAGGGGCCGTCCCGTTGCGCGACGCGCGATATTTCGCGGCCAGAGTCCGGATGGCGCAGGTGGTCCCGGACCCCCAAACGGCGGAGGCCGTCGCTTTCGGAAGTACGGTCACCTTCAGTCGTGGTGATGGACGAGTCCAGACGTTTCGCATCGTCGGCGAGGACGAAGCGGATCCGAAAGCTGGCACCATTTCCTTCGTTTCACCTGTGGCCAGGAGCCTTATGGGCAAGGCCGTCGGAGATGCCGTCCGGACATCCAATCAAGAGATCGAGATCATCGCGATCCGCTAGTGTCCCGCTTCCGACATTCGCATCCCTCTGCGGTCTGGCGTTCCTTGCGGTGCGCCGCCGGCCGAAACCGAACTCGACCTGTGATACCCGCCGATCCCGGCCACCGCGAGATGCCGCCCGCTCCTGGCGGAGATCGTGCACGGAAGCCGCTGGCATTGCGCTCACGGTAATGCATTGTATCCGCACCCCATCCACATCATCAAGGGGAGCCGGATTGAGTCATCGAATGTCCGATTTCGACGTTGGCTTGCTGCTGACGCTCGATGCCTTGCTCAAGGACCAGAACGTCACCCACGCCGCAGCCCGACTGAACATCACCCAGTCCGCATTGTCGGCGCGCCTGACGCGGCTGCGTCAGCTCCTGAACGACCCGCTCTTCATTCCGGCCGCATCCGGCCGGGGCATGATCCCGACGCCGCACGCCACGGCCCTGGAGCCGGAACTGTCGCGCCTGATCGAGCGCTTCAACGATTTCGTCAACACGGCCCACCTGTTCGATCCCGCGACCAGCAAGCGGGTGTTTCGCATCGCCGCGACCGACAATCCTGCCGCCATCATCGCCCCCGATCTCATCCCGCTGATCAAGTCCCAGGCCCCGCAGGTCAAGATCGCCTTCACGCTGCCGGACAAGGCCAGGATCGCCAGTCATCTCGAGCAGGGAGACGTCGACCTGTTCGTGGGGGCGGCGGAAGACGGCGCGGACGGACTGATCGGCCAAACCCTGTTCGAGGAAGAGTTCCTGACGGCCCAGAGGCGTGGCCACCCGCGCGGCACCGGCGCCATGACGCTGGACGAATTCTGCCGGATGGATCACCTGCTGATCTCGACCACGGGCGGGCATTTCAGCGGGATGATCGACAACGCGCTGGCCGAGATGGGGCGGGAGCGCAGCGTGTCGGTGTCGATCCAGAGCTACGCGCTCGCGCCCTTGGTGCTCACCAGCACCGACTGCATCTGCACGCTGCCGAGACGTTTCCTGCAGCGCTTCGATCAGGTCCTCGATCTTCTCCGACCGCCGCTGCCGCTGTCGGCCTTCGGCATGAACGTGTTCTGGCATCCGAGAATGCGGACCGATCCCGCCCACAAATGGCTGCGCAAGATGGTGCTGCAAACCGCCAGACGGAGCTAGGCGACCGGGCCGGGGCCCTCGTGGCCCCGGCCCGGTTCCCGGTCAGAACTTCTGCAGCAGGTAATCGCTGACTTTCGCCGCCTTGGCGTCGAACAGGGTGTCCAGGCGGGAGTTCAGGACCCAGGTGTCCTTGCCGGCGCGGGTCGCCGCGGTGGGCATCGACGTCACGCTCTTGACCTCGCGGGCGATCTTCGCGGACCTCCATCCGTCGGTCGACGTCAGTTCGATGGTCTTGTCGGCGCCGAGATTGAGCACGACCACGAGGTGCTCTGGATCCGCGAGATTGAAGCCGTCCACGCCCTTGAGCGGCTCGGGCAGCTTGACGCGCTCGATCTTGGCGGGATCGGCAAGGTTCACCCGGAACAGGTCTCCGCTGTTGTACTTGCCGACGAGCAGATATCCATCCTTGTGATAGGCGATTCCGTTGAGATTGAAGCCCTCGCTGTCCTTGAACAGCGGGCTCTGGGCGAAGATCGCGGCCTTGCCCGCGGTGTCGATGCGGTAGATGACCGGCGCAAAGCTGTCCGTGACATAGGCGTTTCCGTCGGCATCCAGCGCCACGTCGTTGGCGAAATGGCTTCCGTCGCTCAGGCGGCCGAGGTCGTAATAGGCGCGGCGCGCGCCGGTCGTGGCGTCGTAGGCCGCGATGCCCGCGAGCTTTCCCTGGGTGGCGGGGGTGGTGCGGTCGCCCGCCCCCGGGTCGGAATTGGTGACCCAGAGGGTGTTGCGCGCGTCGTCGACGAGAAGACCGACGGTCGACACCAGCTTCTCATCGGAAATGAACGGCGTGTACTTTCCGTCCAGGGTCACCGTTCCCACGGTGCCATGACGCACCGAGCTGACGAAGAACCTGCTCTGCCTGGCCGACCAGGTCACGCTTTCCGGGTAGGCGGTGTCGGCGGAAAAGCCGATGGTCCGCTGTCCGGGATCCTGCGAAACCGGCTCGGCGGCAAACGACGCGGTGGTGGCGAGCAGCGCGATGGCGGCGACGCCTGAAAGCAATTTGCGAGAGACCATTTCTTGGCTCCTTTCGATCTGTCGATGTCGCCGGTCTAGCCAGGATCGTGCTGTCGCAGGAAATCCGCATTCGCGATCGGACCAATCGATCGACCTCATACGTCCTGGTCCTGACGCGCGCCGTCGAAGACCCAAAGCAAAAGGCCGCTCGACGGGAGCGGCCCTTCCATCTTCCACACCGTGACCGTGCATCATTCCGGCGCGTACCGCTCCCGAAAAAACTCGCTGATCGCACGAAAGGCCTGCATGCGGTTCTTTTCGAGCAGCGCCATGTGCGTCGCTTCGCCGATCTCGACCCAGCGCCGGTAGGGCGCCGACCGCAGTTCGAGGAAATACCGCAGGGCGAGATCGATCGGCACGTCGATGTCCCATTCCCCGTGGAGCAGCAGAACCGGAACGGCAATGTCTGACGGGTTGTAATAGGGCCTGCCGGCGCGCCAGTAGTCGCGGATGTCCTGAATGGGGCCGTTGGTTGCCCTCAGCCGGTCGGGCGCTTCCGTCCCGCTCCAGGGATCCTCGGCGAGCGTCGCGCGCGCCCATTGCTCGAACCAGCCTTTGGGAATGATGGTGTCGCGGGCATGGTCCGGTGCGGTACCGAGCCAGCGCGGCAAAGTGGCGAGGACCGGAACCAGCCGATAGGCGCCGAGTTCGCCGCCCATGTCGAGGGGGATCGGCCGCTCGCTCAACCACTGGGGAGCGAGCACGGCCAGCTTGAGGACCTTGCCGGAATTCCTGGCCGTGAACGCACCGGCCACCGTCCCGCCCCACGACATCGCGAACACGTTGACCTTCGAAAGGTCGCGATGGCCGAGCACGAAATCAACGGCGCTCGAGAAGTCTGCGACGCCGGTGTCGGTGTCGATGAGGGGCGGGTTGAGCGCGGGGTCGGCGTCCAGCGCGGCCGGCCGCGAGGAGCGACCATAGCCCCGGACATCCACGGCGAAAACGTCGTAGCCCTGGCCGGCGAGATAGTCGATGAACGAAAACCCTCCGAGTGGAACGTCGTAGAGGCTTCCGGACGAATAGGTCGCGCCGTGAACCATGACGATCGTGGTCTCGGGAGAAAAATGCGTCATGTCCCGCGGGCGCTTGTTGCGGACGTAGAGTTCGATGCCGGGGGTATTGCTGGCGATCCGGTGCTCTTCGAACCGGATGCGGGCGCGATCGGGGGCGTTCATGTTCACGTCTTCCTAGGCGTAGGTCCAGCCGTAACCGCCGTTTCGCCGGCTCACGTGGCCGGCGGAGCTGCCGGGAAAGTGGGTGCTGAGGTAGAGAGCGCCGGTATCGGCGAAACGGTCGAGCATCCTGCGCCGCGAACGCGCCGCATCGTCGTGGAATTCGCAGAACACGGTGTTGAGGTCCGGGCGGTGGACCTGAAACGGATGGTGCAGGATATCGCCCGCGAAAATCGCGACCTCGTCCCCGGACGTCACGGCGATGGACATGTGGCCGATGCTGTGGCCGGTGGTCGGGATGAACTCGAAGATGTCGAGGTAACGGCCACCGTCGGGCGCAATGAAATCGGCCAGGCCGGCTTCGATGATCGGAAGCACGCTGTCTTCGTAGACCCCCTTGCTGGGAATGTTCGCCTCGTTGTGGCTCGCCGGGCTCGCGTAGTAGTCCCGCTCGGCACTCGGGAAGACGTAGCGGGCATTCGGAAACGTCGGCACCCACCGGCCGTTCTCCAGCCGGGTATTCCAGCCGGAGTGGTCGACATGCAGATGGGTGTTGAAGACGTAGTCGACCGCCGCCGGATCGATTCCGGTGGCCTGAAGCCGCGCGAGATAGGGCATCGACAGCCGGTGAAACATCGGGTTCTGCGGCCGCTCCTTGTCGTTGCCCGACCCGGTGTCGACCAGGATGACGTGCCGCGGCGTGCGAACCACCCAGGTGTGGATGCTCAGCGGAACAGCGTCGCCGGACTCTTCGAGGTCACCGGCATCGAGTTGCGGCGCGACGGCCTTGACGTCGTCAGGTGTCGCCTTCGGGTAAAGGAACGAGAGCGGGATGTTGTGGAGGAGTTGCTCCTCCACCTTGGTGATCGTGACGTCGCCGACGCGATATGAAGTTGTCAGAAGATCCACGCATGCCTCCCAGGCTCGAACTGCCATCTGCCGCGACGGTAGAGGCGCGGTTGCATGCGGAGGAATCGAATCACGCGATGGGTGCGATGAACCGGATCGATGGGTGAGGCCGGGCTCGGCGGCCTGACCGCGACGCGGACGTTGCGGCGCCTTCCGACGGAGGGCGGATGATCAGTCGGCTCTCGAGACGAGGGTCGGGATGCGGCGGTTGGGCGGCGCGATCGACCGCCAGCTGACTGCACCCCGAATGTCCCGGCGGGGAAGCCCAGGTCCTTGGCGTGCGGTCTTGGCGGGAATGGTGGGCGCGACAGGGATCGAACCTGTGACCCCTACGATGTCAACGTAGTGCTCTCCCGCTGAGCTACGCGCCCGAAAACCATGGAAATGGGGTGGCGTCCCTATATCGGCTCAGGTTGATCCAGGCAAGGACGCCGGGGCGGTTTTTTCACCGCCCGGCCGGGGCGGTCCACGCCCCTCAGGCCGCCAGCATCTTGTTCACTTCGCTGACGAGTTCGCGCAGGTGGACCGGCTTGGACAGCACCTTGGCGCTCTTGGGCGCTTCCGAATCCGAGTTCAGCGCCACCGCCGCGAAGCCGGTGATGAACATGATCTTGATGTCCGGATCGAGTTCCGCCGCCCGCCGCGCCAGCTCGATGCCGTCCATCTCCGGCATCACGATATCGGTGAGCAGCATCTCGAACGGCTCTTCCCGCAGCCGCTGATAGGCGGAGAGGCCGTTATCGTAGGACGACACCTGAAACCCGGCGTTTTCCAGCGCCTTGACCAGGAAGCGGCGCATGTCGTTGTCGTCTTCGGCGAGCAGAATCTTGTGCATGGCGGTGGATCACACGGGTCCTGAGGGGGCGTTCAATTCCCTATTAGCCGGCCTGAGGGTAAATTTGGGGTGAAGGTCCGGCCGGCCAGCGCCATCAAAACACCGTTCCGGCGGCGAAGAAAGCCTGCCTCGCCGGGGCAAAATATGCTGTCATCGGGCCGCCACGGCGAATACCGGCGGCGGTCCCGCGGGGAATGACGCCGCGCCGGGCGGCGGGGCGTACGAAGTGTGTCTCCCTCGGGGGCGGACCCGAGACGTCGATGATGGAGCTCTCGGATGGTGCCGACGCGCAAGGCGGCGAGACCGGAGATGCCAGCGGGGCTGTCCCGCCGGACGACGCGCGCCCTCGGGCAGGACGGCGGCGGGGCATGACGGCGACCGACGACGACCTGGCGCCTCCGTTCGAGATCGTCGAGCCCACCACCTGGCGCGCGCCCATCATTTTCAACTCGCCCCACTCCGGCGCGAGCTACCCGCGCGCCTTCCTCGAGGCCGCCCGCATCGATCTCGCCACCCTGCGGCGCTCCGAGGATTCGTTCATGGACGACATGATCGAGGGCCTCAGCGGCATGGGCTTCGCGGTGGTGAAGGTGAATTTTCCGCGCTCTTATGTCGACGTCAACCGCGAGCCCTACGAGCTCGATCCGCGGATGTTCTCGGGCCGGCTGCCGAGCTTCGCCAACACCCGCTCGATGCGGGTCGCCGGCGGGCTCGGCACCATTCCGCGGGTGGTGGGCGACGGCCAGGAGATCTACCGGGAGCGGCTGCGCGTCGAGGACGGGCTGCAGCGCATCGAGACCCTCTACAAGCCCTATCACCGGGCGCTGCGCCGGCTGATCGGCAAGGTGTTCGAGGCGTTCGGCACGGTGATCCTGGTCGACTGCCATTCGATGCCGTCGGTCGGCATCGCCCGCGACGAGCCGCGGCGGCCCGACGTCGTGATCGGCGATCGCTACGGCACCAGCTGCGCCGCGCACCTGCCGGTCGTGGTCGAGGACGCGTTCGCGGCCATGGGCTACAGCCTCGGCCGCAACAAGCCCTATGCCGGCGGCTTCATCACCGAGCATTACGGCAACCCGGCCAGCGGACTGCACGCCATCCAGATCGAGCTCAATCGCGCGATCTACATGGACGAGCGCAAGCGCGAGCGCGGGGAACGGTTCCAGCGCGTGGTGGCGGACTTCGCCGCGCTGGCGGCAATCCTGGCCACGATGCCGCTCGACAGCCTCGGCCCGTTCGCCGCCGCCGCCGAATAACGCGCGATTGCGCGTTGCGACTGCGAGGCAGTCGAAGGCTTCGGCACCTTCGGCAAGCAGATGTCGGAAGGAGTTAAGTGGCAAGGAAAAGTCGGAAAGAAACCGGAAAGAAAAATCCGACAGACACCTCGGCCAAGAAAAAGGGCCGCTTGCGAAAGCAAGCGGCCCAAGTCTAGGGAGGAAACGCCCAAGGAGGGCAGCGATAACGCGAAAGCGCTATCGCACCGCAACAATATGCGACCGCGCCGCACAAAACGCAAGAATAATCCTCCCGATCTTCATGCACTGTGTGCATAACTGACCCGTAACGCACGCAAGTCGCAAAATTCCATATTGTCTCGTGATTTCAAATGTTTAGTAAGGTTCGACCAGCGAAATTCGCGACGCCGCGAACTTCCCAGAGCCCCAAATATTGAATTCTAGTTCCGCTTTTTGCGTTACGGAGACAAGCTGTGAACAGGTAATCCGGCCGGGACCTGCATCCGACTCCTAGGCTCGCGCCCTGCGTTTATACCGCAGCGCGGTCGAACCTTGGGCGAGCAGCCAACTCGCGGAGCAGGCCGTCGCACGTCTTGCTGACGAGGCGCCAGGGGGGCTAGTGCGGCGGATCTGACATTCGCAAAAGAGCTGGCCGCAAGGTGATGCGAATGTCAGAACCGGAACACCAGCACCCGGTTCCCGAAGTTCGCGCAGATGAAGGTGCCGCAAGCGACGCGCGCATTTTGGAATTCAGGATACCAAGGCAGGGCCGCGCCGGCTTTCGGCGCCGCAAGGGGACGTTCAGCGTGACGGTCATCGATTTCTCGGCGTTTCTGGATCGCCTCGCCTCGGCGTCGGGCGAAACCATCCTGCCGTTCTTCCGCACCTCGCTCAGCGTCGACAACAAGAATGCCGGCCACGATCTCGACCCGGTGACCGAGGCCGACCGCGCGGCGGAAGCGGTGATGCGCCGGCTGATCAAGGCCAACTTCCCCAAGCACGGCATCATCGGCGAGGAATTCGGCGACGAGGCCCCGGACGCCGAATATGTCTGGGTGCTCGACCCGATCGACGGCACCAAGTCCTTCATCTCGGGGCTGCCGATCTGGGGCACCCTGATCGCCCTGATGCACAACGGCGTGCCGGCCTTCGGCATGATGCACCAGCCCTACATCGGCGAGCGCTTCGTCGGCGACGGCGGCGCGGCGTCCTACAAGGGCCCGTCGGGCGAGCGCAAGCTGTCGGTGCGGCGCTGCGCCTCGCTCGCCGAGGCGACGCTGTTCACCACCAGCCCGCGCCTGATGAACGGCGCCGACCGCTCGGCCTTCGAGCGGATCGAGCGCGTGGCCCGGCTGTCGCGCTACGGCGGCGACTGCTACGCCTACTGCATGCTCTCGGCAGGCCATCTCGACCTCGTCGTCGAGACCGAGTTGAAACCCTACGACATCGCGCCGCTGGTGCCGATCATCACCGGCGCCGGCGGCATCGTCACCACCTGGGACGGCAAGCCGCCGCAGCACGGCGGCCGCATCGTCGCGGCCGGCGATGCAAGGGTCCACGAGGCGGCGCTGAAGCTGCTCAACTCCTGAGAGCTGTGAACTGCGCCGCGTGGGCGCGCAGGTGCTGAACCAGCAGCTGGGCCGGCCGCGGCAGCGCGCCGAAATCGCGGGCGCAGACCACCAGCCGCCGTTTCGCCCAGCCGTCGCGCAGCCGCACCCTTGCGATCTTCAGCGTCTTCGCCGCGCGGCGCGCCGCGACCTCCGGCATCACCGCGACCCCGACCCCGGCCTCGACCATCTGGCAGACCGCGTCGAAGGTCTTCATCCGCGCCCGCAGCCGCAGCTTGCGGCCGAGCCGCGCGGCGTGCCCGGCGATATGGTCCTGCAGCACGCTGCCCTCGGGCAGGCCGGCGAAATCGCGCTCCAGCACCTCGGCGAAGGCGACCTGCCGCCGCCGCGCCAGCGCGTCGCCGGGCGCGGTGACCAGGACGAGGTCGTCGTCGCAGAACGCAAAACGCGCGAGATGTCCCGCCACCGCCTGGCCGACCGCGAGCCCGAGGTCCGCCGCGCCCGAGGCGATCGCCTGGCCGATCTGCGGCGAATCGCGCTCGTCGACGGCGACGCTGATGTCGGGATGGGCGACCAGGAAGGACGCCAGCACCCGGGGCAGATGTTCCGACAGCCCCGCGGTATTGGCGAGCATGTGAACGGTCGCCCTGGCGCCGCGGGCGAAGGCGGCGAGTTCGCCCTGCAGCGCCTCGACGTCGGCCAGCACGATGCGGGCATGCGCCAGCAGGCTTTCGCCGGCGGCGGTGAGTTCGATGCCGCGGCGCTGGCGCCGCAGCAGCGCCACGCCCAGCGTCTCCTCCATGCGCTTGACCCGGGTGCTGGCGGAGGCCAGCGCCAGCGCCGCGCGCTCTGCGCCGGCGGTGATGCTGCGGGCCTCGGCGATCGCCACGAACAGGTTGAGATCCACCAGATCGAAGCGCATCGCGCGGTTCCCGTCCCATCAGCCTTCGTCAAAACCGAAGGCAAAGTCTGTAACCTCCAGATTGTCCGGCGCGTGACCTTCGGTCAATCTGCGCCGCCATGAGCCGCCCCCGCCGTTCCGGTTTGACGTCATGACCACTTCGCTGCTGATCGCCATCGCCGGCGTCTTCCTGCTCGCCGGCTTCGTCAAGGGCGTGATCGGGCTCGGCCTGCCCACCGTCGCGATCGGCCTGCTCGCGACCACGATGCCGCCGTCGCAGGCGGTGGCCATCGTCATCGTGCCGGCCATCGTCACCAACATCTGGCAGACCTTCGTCGGCCCCTATCTGCGCGACATCGTGCGGCGGCTGTGGCCGCTGATGATCGGCACCTGCCTCGGGATCTGGTCCGGGTCCGGGCTGATGACCGGCCCCTACGCCCGCTTCGGCGCCATGGTGCTCGGCGTCCTGCTGGTGATCTACGCCGTGATCGGGCTGCGCAAGCTGCGCTTCACCGTGACGCGGGCCCATGAGCCGTGGGTCGGCGGCGTCGTCGGCGTGCTCACCGGCCTGGTCTCCGCGGCCACCGGGGTCCAGGTGATCCCGTCGATGCCGTTCATGCAGGCGATCGGCATGGACAAGGACGAACTGGTGCAGGCGCTGGGCGTGTTCTTCACCACAGCGACCATCGCGCTGGCCTTCAACCTCTCCAGCGCCGGCCTGCTCACCGTCTCCGTCGCCCTGCCCGGCCTCGTCGCCCTGGTCGCGGCCTTCGCCGGCATGATGCTCGGCCAGACCGTGCGCGGGCTGATGAACGCGGAGACGTTCCGGCGCTGGTTCCTGATCGCGCTGCTGCTGCTCGGGATCTATCTCGGCGGCAACGCCGCGCTCGCGCGCTGAGTTGGTATCAGCTGAACAGCGGCGTTCCCGGCACGAAGGCGTCGAACGCCGCCCAGAACTGCAGGCGGTAGCGATCCTGCTCCTGCAGGATCTCGTGCTTCGAACCGGCGATCACGAGGTGGGAGCCGGTGCGCATGTGGTAGGCGAATTCCTCGATCGCGGCGGTCGACACCACGGTGTCGCCGCTGGCGCCCAGCATCAGCACCGGCTGGCGGATGCGCGAGGGATAGTCGGTTTCGCGAAAGGTGCGCATCGCCCGAAACGCGGCGTCGGCCCAGGCGATGGTCGGCGCGGCGATGCCGAGCGTCGGGTCCTCGGCGAGGATCGCGGCATTGCGGGCGTAGCGCACCGGGTCGCTGGTCACCGCGTTGTTGATGAACGGTTCGGTGCCGGCCAGGGCGTTGCCGCCGCCCGGAATGTAGTTGCCGCCGAGGCCGGCGAAACGCAGGCCGCGCACCACCAGCCGCGTCGGGGCCGAGGTCAGCCGGCCGGGCAGATCGATCATCGGCGCCGACAGCACGATGCGGTCGAACCAGCGCCTGCCGGCGTGGGCGAGGCGCAGCATCACCGCGCCGCCCATGGAGTGGGCGAGCGCGTAGAACGGCGGCGGACAATCCGGCATCACCACCTGCTGCACGAAGGCCTCGGCGTCGAGCTCGAAATCGGAGAAGCTGCGGACGTAGCCCTTGCGCGGGTTGCGCAGCTGGCGCGCCGAGTGGCCCTGGCCGCGCCAGTCGATCATCGCGACCCCGAAGCCGCGCTCGCGCAGGTCGCGCACGGTCTCGAAGTATTTCTCGATGCACTCGCCGCGGCCGGTGAAGACGCACACGGTGCCGCGCCGATTGGCCGGCGGGGCCCAGCGGGCGAAGCGCAGCTCGGCGCCGTCGGCCGCCTTGATGGTGCCGCTGACGACGCCGTCCGGCACCGGATTGGCGGGAATCGAAACCAGCGTCATGTCGCGGCCGGGCTCTGCAAAATGTTGAAATTCATTGTCAAAATGGACCTGGCGCGGGACCGCGGCGACACTCTTGAACGGCGACCCGCCTCACCCATATCAGGTCTGTGCAGACCGCTAAAGGTTGCACGCAGAACCACGGCCCGGCCGTTCCGGCGGGCCTGACAGCAACTCGCTCACTCGAGGAGATTGACACCATGCGTACCTTCGACCTGACCCCGTTCTATCGCTCCACCATCGGCTTCGACCGCCTGTTCAGCCTGCTCGACCAGAACACGACGGACGGCGCGGCCCCGGGCTATCCGCCCTACAACATCGAGCGCACCGGCGACAACGCCTACCGCATTACGGTTGCGGTGTCCGGCTTCGCGCAGAACGAGCTTTCGATCGTCGCCAAGGAGAACACCCTGACGATCAAGGGCGAGAAATCCACCGTCGACACCGCCAAGGACAAGTCCCAGGTGCTGTATCGCGGCATCGCGGCGCGGGCGTTCGAACGCGCCTTCCAGCTTGCCGACTACGTCCAGGTCAAGGACGCCGTCCTGGAGAACGGCCTGCTGCATGTCGACCTGGTCCGCGAGATTCCCGAGGCCAAGAAGCCCCGGACCATTGCGATCACGACGGTCAGCAAGACCCTCGAGGCTCCCAAGGTCGAGCAAGCCGCCGCCTGAGGCGCGCGCCGATCGGCGTTGCTGACGCGCCCGCCTGTTACGACAACGCCCCGGCACCAGCCGGGGCGTTTTTCGTCGGGCGCGTTGCGACCGACGCCGGGCGACGCCCGGCCCTCACTCGAAATCCTGGACCGGCGGCATCGGTTGGGTCGGCTGCAGCGCCACAGCCGGCTTCGGCGCGCTCGGCGCGGCCGGCTTCGCGCTCGCCGGGTCGGCGGCGGGCTTCGGCGGCGCGACCG
>JARLJA010000054.1 GCA_031291445.1 Xanthobacteraceae bacterium
CACCTGGAACACGTTCTTCGCAATATCCAGCCCAATTGTGCTAATCTTGTTCATGGACGGCTCCCTCGTCTGAGATCTTCAACGACCTCATTCTGGCACACTGATGCCGTTGGGGGCCGTCCACCCCATCATCCCGGGGCGGCGCGCTCTCGCGCGCCGAGCCCGGGATCATAGCCCCTGCGTCCGCGATGTTCTGCGACGTGCACCGCTCGCGGCAGGCAGGGCTCTGTCCCAGCGGGCACCGGGAGTATGGATTCCGGGCTCGACGCTTCGCGTCGCCCCGGAATGACAAGAATGAAGGGCTTCGCGCCCCAGAACGACTGGTGGGAACGCTCTATTCTCCGCGCTCGAGAAACGCCTGGTACGCCAGCTTCATGCCCTCGGCGAGCGGCGTCGAGGCGCGCCAGCCCAGCGCGGCGAGCCGGCCGACGTCGAGCAGCTTGCGCGGTGTGCCGTCGGGCTTCGAGGTGTCGTAGACGATCCTGCCGTCATAGCCGACGGTGGCGGCGACGACGGTGGCGAATTCGGCGATGCTGATGTCCTCGCCGGTGCCGATGTTGATCAGGTCGGCCCCGGAATAGGTCTTCATCAGGTGGACGCAGGCGTCCGCCATGTCGTCGACATAGAGAAACTCGCGGCGCGGCGTGCCGGTGCCCCACACCACCACCTCGGGGGCGCCGGCGAGCTTCGCCTCGTGGAAGCGGCGGATCAGGGCGGCGACCACGTGGCTGTATTCGGGGTGATAGTTGTCGCCGGGGCCGTAGAGGTTGGTCGGCATCACGCTGATGAAGTCGCTGCCGTACTGGCTGCGGTAGGCCTCGGCCATCTTGATGCCGGCGATCTTGGCGATGGCGTAGGGCTCGTTGGTCGGCTCCAGCGGTCCGGTGAGCAGCGAGTCCTCGCGCAGCGGCTGCGCCGCGAGCCGCGGATAGATGCATGAGGAGCCGAGAAACAACAGCTTCTCGGCGCCGTTGACATGGGCGGCGTGGATCACGTTGGCGGCGACGATCAGGTTCTCGTAGATGAACTCGCCGCGCAGCGTGTTGTTGGCGTGGATGCCGCCGACCTTGGCGGCGGCAAGGAACACGACCTGCGGGCGGTTGGCGGCGAACCAGCGGTTGACCGCGGCCTGGTCGGTGAGATCGAGCTCGCTTCGCGCGGCGGTGACCGCCTCGACGCCTTCCTTGCGCAGCCGGCGCACCAGCGCGCCGCCCACCATGCCGCGGTGGCCGGCGACATAGACGCTCTTGCCCCTCAGATCGAACGGCGTCGCTGCCGCTTCCGCTACCATATTCGCAACCATGCCATCTCCCGCATCGTCACCCGCCATGCCGGCGGACGCGGTGACGCCAGCGAGCGGGCTCCTAACATGTCCCCTCGAGCCTCGCAAACCGGTCGCAGCGCCATCTGGCCAGCGCGCCACGGCGGCCTTGCACGGCTTTTCGGCTTGGCCCACAATCGCTTCGGAAAACGGAGTGGAACAAGCGTTTGCCGCGGGCCCGGTGCCCAAATTTCAGCCTGGCGGTAAATTTTGCTTGGCAAAAGGACCGTTCTCGACGATGTGAAGAGCACCAGCGCCGCCCCCTCATAGCGGCCCGACGTAACAATCAAAAGAACGCGACAATCAAAACAACACTGGAGGACACCCCCATGCGCAAGCTCATCGCCACCCTGCTGCTCGCACTGCCCCTGGCGGGCGGCGTCGCGCGCGCCGAGGACACGGTGAAGATCGGTTACATCGACCCCCTCTCCGGTGGCGGCGCCAGCGTCGGCGAAATCGGCCTCAAGCATTTCCAACTCCTGGCCGACCAGCAGAACGCCAAGGGAGGCATCCTCGGCAAGAAGGTCGAGATCGTGCCGCTCGACAACAAGACCAATCCGCAGGAGAGCCTGATCCAGGCCCAGAAGGCCATCGACGCCGGGGTCCGTTACCTGACCCAGGGCAACGGCTCGGCGGTTGGCGCCGCGCTGTCCGACTTCGTCACCAAATACAACGAGCGCAACCCCGGCCACGAGGTGCTCTACTTCAACTACGCCGCGGTCGACCCGGTGCTCACCAACGACAAGTGCAGCTTCTGGCATTTCCGCTGGGACGCCAACTCCGACATCAAGATGGAGGCGCTCACCAACTACATCAAGACCGCCCCCGGCGTGAAGAAGATCTACCTGATCAACCAGGACTACTCCTTCGGCGAGTCGGTGCGCACCCAGGCCCGCAAGATGCTCGCCGCCAAGCGTCCCGACATCCAGATCGTCGGCGACGAACTCCATCCGCTGCTCAAGGTCACCGATTTCGCGCCCTACATCGCCAAGATCAAGGCGTCGGGCGCCGACAGCGTCATCACCGGCAACTGGGGCCAGGACTTCGCGCTGCTGCTGAAGGCCGCGGCCGACGCCGGCCTCAAGGTCAACTGGTACACCTACTACGCCGGCGGCACCGGCGGCCCGACCGCGATCAAGCAAGCCAACCTCGACCACCAGGTGTTCGCGATCACCGAAGGCTCGCCCAATCTCGGCACTCCGGCCGCGGTCGAGTTCGAGAAGGCGTTCCGGGCCAAATTCGACGTCACCGTGTTCTATCCCCGCGCGGTCAACGAGATGCGGATGCTGGCGCTGGCCGCCGAAAAGGCCAAGTCGGTCGAGCCGCTCAAGGTCGCCGAAGCGCTCGAGGGCATGCAGTACGAGGTGCTCGACGGCGGCACCGGCGTGATGCGCAAGGACGACCACCAGTTCTTCCAGCCGATGTACATCGCCTCGTTCGGCGAGCGCTCCGAGAAGGAACCGTTCGACGAGGAAAAGACCGGCTGGGGCTGGCGCCCGGTGGCGAAGATCGACACCGCGCAGACCATGCTGCCCACCACCTGCAAGATGGAGCGGCCGTAAGCGGCGGCACTCGAGTATGCGCGCCGGCGTCGACAAGATGCGCACCCTCAAAATTCGGCGTCATGCCCGGCCTTGTGCCGGGCATCCACGCCTTGATTGACAACAAGCAAGACGTGGATGGCCGGGACAAGCCCGGCCATGACGGAGACCAAAGCAAACTGCGCACCGGACCGATACTGGATCGACGGATCGCTGCGGATTTGCGTCAGTGGCAGGGGGCCCGCGTGCTCGAGCTGATCTTCACCTCCACCCTCAACGGCGTCCTGTTCGGCATGCTGCTGTTCCTGATGGCGAGCGGCCTGACGGTGATCTTCAGCATGCTGGGCGTGCTCAACTTCGCCCATGCCAGCTTCTACATGCTGGGCGCCTTTTTCGGCTACCAGGTCAGCCGCTGGATCGGCTTCTGGCCGGCGCTGGTGATCGCGCCGCTCGCCGCCCGCGTGCTCGGCGCCGGCGTCGAGCGCTACGGCCTGCGCAACGTCCACCGCAACGGCCACGTCGCCGAACTGCTGTTCACCTTCGGGCTCGCCTTCGTCATCGAGGAAACGGTGCAGATGATCTGGGGCAAGGCGCCGGTGGACTACCGGGTGCCGCAGCTGCTCGATTTTCCCGCCTTCAGCGTATTCTCGACCAACTACCCGGCCTACAAGGTCTTCATGCTGGCGGTCGCGGTGGCGATCTTCGCCGCGCTCCTGATCGGCATCAAGCGGACCCGGATCGGCATGATCGTTCAGGCCGCGCTGACCCATCCCCACATGGTCGGCCATCTCGGCCACAATGTCGGGCGCATCTTCATGCTGGTGTTCGGGCTCGGCACCGCGCTGGCCGCGGTCGCCGGCGTGATCGCCGGCCCGGCGCTGGTGACCCAGTCCAACATGGCGGCGCTGCTCGGGCCGATCCTGTTCGTGGTCGTGGTGGTTGGCGGACTGGGCTCGCTGCCCGGCGCCTTCATCGCCTCGCTGCTGATCGGCCTGCTGCAGACCTTCGCGGTCGCCATCAACGTCTCGCTGGCGAGCCTGTTCGGGCCGCTCGCCGCGGGCCACGGGCCCTCGCTGCTGACCGACGTCTGGAACGTCAGCGTCGCCCAGATCGCCCCGGTGCTGCCCTATCTGCTCTTGGTGCTGATCCTGATCTTCCGCCCGATGGGCCTGCTGGGGACGCGCGAAACATGAGCTCGACCCCGTTCGCCCTCGCCGCCGCGCCGTCGCGGCGCCGCGACGCCCTGCAGTTCTACGGCGCGTGGCTCGCGGTGATCGCCGTGATGCTGATCCTGCCGCGCGCCTTCTCCTCGGGCGGCGCGCTGACCACCTTCAGCCTGATGGGCATTTCGGTGATCTTCGCGCTGTCCTACAACATCCTGCTCGGCCAGACCGGCATGCTGTCGTTCGGCCACGCGGTCTATTACGGGCTCGGCGGCTTCCTCGCGGTGCATGCCATGAACGCCATCGGCGCCGCCAAGTGGCCGGTGCCGCTGCCGGTGGTGCCGCTGATCGGCGGACTGGCGGGACTGGTGTTCGCGCTGATCCTCGGCTGGGTCTCGACGCGGCGCAGCGGCACCGCCTTCGCCATGATCTCGCTGGGCGTCGCCGAGCTCGTCGCCTCCTCCGCCCTGATCCTGCGCAGCTTCTTCGGCGGCGAGGCCGGCGTCACCGCCAACCGCACCAAGCTGTTCAAGCTGTTCGGCCTCTCCTTCGGCCCGCAGATCCAGATCTACTACCTGGTCGCGGCCTGGACCCTGATCGCGCTGATCGCGATGTACGCGCTGACCCGCACCCCGTTCGGACGGATGTGCAACGCGGTGCGCGACAATCCCGAGCGCGTGCAGTTCGTCGGCTACGACCCCCACATCGTCCGCTACATCGCCTTCGCCTTCGCCGGCCTGTTCGCCGGCATCGCCGGGGCGCTGTCGGCGATCAATTTCGAGATCGCCAATTCCGCCTATCTCGGCACCCAGCAGTCGGGGGTGGCGCTGTTCGCCGCCTATATCGGCGGCATCGGCGTCTTCATCGGCCCGGTCATCGGCGCCATCCTGGTGACCTACCTGTCGCTGGTGCTGAGCGACCTCTCCTCGGTGTGGCAGCTCTATTTCGGCCTGATCTTCATCGCCGTGGTGGCGTTCGCGCCGGGCGGCATCGCCGGCCTGCTGCTGCGGCACCGGCCGCTGCTGCGCGCCGGCCAGATGTGGCCGGTGCTGCGCGCCTATGTCGTGGCGGCGCCGCCCACCGCGGTGATGCTGGCCGGGCTCGTGCTCGGCATCGAGATCGTGGTCCGCCACACGGTCGGCACCAGCGACGACCCGGTCATGCACCTGTTCGGCTACAGCCTCGACACCGGCTCGCCGCTCAGCTGGGCGATCGCGGCGCTGCTGACGCTGGTCGGCTTCACCCTCGCCCGCCTCACCTGGAAGCACGTCGCCCGCGCCTTCGACGACGCCATGACGGTCGCCCGCGCCAAGGGATATCTCGCATGACGCCCTCCGCTCCCCCGGCCATCGCGCTCGACGACGTGCGCAAGAGCTTCGGCCGCCTCGAGATCATCCGCGGGCTCAACCTCAGCGTCGCCGCCGGCGAGCGCCACGCCATCATCGGACCCAACGGCGCCGGCAAGTCCACCACCTTCAACCTGATCAGCGGCTACATGGCGCCGACTTCGGGCGAGGTCCGGCTCGACGGCCAGGTGATTTCCGGCCTGCCGCCGTTCCAGATCAACCGCCGCGGCCTGTCGCGCAGCTTCCAGGTCACCAACGTGTTCGCCCACATGAGCGTGTGGGAGAACGTGCGCTGCGCGCTGCTGTGGACCACCGGCCACCGCTACGCGTTCTGGAAGAACGTCGACCGGCTGCCGGACGTGCGCGAGCGCACCGCCATGATCCTCGAGGACATCGGGCTCGCCGCCCGGGCCGAGGTGCCGGCGGGGCTCCTGACCTATGCCGAGCAGCGCGCGCTCGAGATCGGCATCACCACCGCCGGCGGCGCCAAGGTGATCCTGCTCGACGAGCCCACCGCCGGCATGAGCCACGCCGAGACCGAGCGCGCGGTGGCGCTGATCCGCCGCCTCACCGAGGGCCGCACGCTGCTGATCGTCGAGCACGACATGAGCGTGGTGTTCGGCCTCGCCGACCGGATCTCGGTGCTGGTCTACGGCCAGATCATCGCCTCGGGCACGCCGGACCAGATCCGCAACGACGCCCGCGTCCAGGAAGCCTATCTCGGCGTGGAGGCGGCGTGATGCTCGAGGTCCGCGACCTGCACGCCTATTACGGCAAGAGCCACATCCTGCAGGGCGTCGACATGCATGTCGGCTCCGGCGAGGTGGTCAGCCTGCTCGGCCGCAACGGGGTCGGCCGCTCCACCACGGTCAAGGCGATCATGGGCGAGGTGGCGCCGCGCGGCTCGGTCCGCTTCAAGGACCAGGAGATCGCCGGCCTGCCGAGCTACCGCATCGCCCGGCTCGGGCTGGGCTACGTCCCGGAAAACCGCGACATCTTCCCCAGCCTGACGGTGCGCCAGAACCTTCAGATGGGCATCAAGGATCCGCGCCGGCCGGGCAAGTGGAAGCTCGACGACATGCTTTCGATGTTTCCCAACCTCGCCAGCCGCGCCGACACCGCCGCCGGCGTCCTGTCCGGCGGCGAAAAGCAGATGCTGACGATCTGCCGCACGCTGATGGGCGACCCGGATCTCGTCATGATCGACGAGCCGACCGAGGGGCTGGCGCCGCTGATCGTGCAGCAGGTCGGCGACCTGATCGCCGACATCGCCAGCCGCGGGCTCGCCATCCTGCTGGTCGAGCAGAAGCTGTCGATCGCCCTGCGGATCTCGCACCGGCTCTACGTCATGGGCCACGGCCGCATGGTGTTCGAGGGCACCCCCGCCGACCTCAAGGCCAATGCCGCGGTCCGCAAGGAATGGCTGGAAGTCTGAGCGGCCCGACCTCGCCTGCGTCGGTGGTCGTTCGCTCCAGAAACCACCGTCGTTCCGGGGCGGCGCCGCGCGCCCGAGAAATGACCACGGAGGACTTGGCGCGCGGCGCGCCACCACCACATCTGACCGTCATCCCGGGGCGGCGCGCTCTCGCGCGCCGAGCCCGGGATATCCCCTGCGTCGGAAGTGTTCTGCGACGTACACTGCGCGCGGGAGGGCACGGCTGGCACGCCAGTGCCCCAGCCGGCACCGGGCGTATGGATCCCGGGCCCGACGCTTCGCGTCGTCCCGGGATGACGGCAGAAAATCCGCACCGCGCCGCCACATCACCGACCGACAGGGTGAGGCAGGCGCCGTGGGTCACACTCGGCGACTACCGCGCGAGCGCGTAGCCGAGCAGTTTCTCCGGCGCGCCCAGGGCTTCGCAGTCCGGCATGTTGGAGGCGAAGTGCGACTGCTCGCGCGCGTTGTAGCAGCGATAGAGCGGCACCGTACCCGGCTGCTGGTCGCGGTAGATGAAGCCTGCGGTGCGCAGCCGCTGATAGGCGTGCGCCTCGCAGAAGCCCGGCTCGGCGAGCAGATGATCGGGGTGCCCGGGCCGGTCGCTGACGCAGTCCTCGAGCGCGATCGTCGGCTTGACGGACTCGGCAACCGTCATCAGGTAGCCGGACCGGCTCTCGAGCTTGTAGGCGGTGTCGTTGCCCGGAACCGGACCCGTGGTCGACCACCGGTCGTGCAGGCCTGCGCTATACCAGCGCGCCAGCAGCACACCGACTTGCGGCGTCACCGGCGACGCCGCAAGCGACACCTCGATGTCCCGGAACACGAGGTATTCAGCCGCGTGACCGCCACCGGGCGGCCAATAGGCATAGGCCAGAAGCCAGACATTGGAGAGCTGGTTGCTGCCGTTGCCGGCATCGCGCAGCACCGGATAGACCACGAGTTCGCTCGGCGCCGGGCGCTTCCACTCGCCGGGATCGAGCACCAGCAAGGGCTCCGCCAGTGCCGTCAGCGTGGTGTGGTCGGCGGTGAGGAAGAGGCCGAGACCGCCCTTCACCCAGCCGGTCAATACGAGATCGCCAGTCGTGGTCCACCGCGCCACGCCGACGCCCGAGCCGTTCATCAGCCGGGTGGCGTCGCCGCCCAGCCCCGGCTGGTCCCAGCGGCCCTGGAAATACTTGAACCAGTGGCCGGGACCCGGGTCCGACACGCCGGCGCGCGCCACGATCAGCCCGCCGTCCCGGGGACGGAAGCAATAGGCGTAGTAGTAGCCGTCCTGCCCGTTCACCAGGGTGCAGTCGCCCTCGCCGGTGTTCTTGCCTGCGGTCGGGGTGTCGGTGCCGGTAATGACTTGACCCAGCACCTTCCAGTTCAGGCCCTGGTCGACCGAGGTGGCGAGCGACATGGATTTATGGGTCTGACCCGCCTGGTAGTTGCAGGCGGTCTCGTCGTGGACGAGGCCGAGCACGGTCGCGCCGGCCAGTTCGGCGTGATTGAGCCACTGTCCGCAGGACGCATAGCTCCCGGGAGGGCCCTTGCCCAGCACCAGCCGGGCCGGTCCGCTCATGTCCGCGGGATTGCGCCCGTCGACGGCGCGGGTTTCGCCGTGAGCGATGAAGCCGCGAAACCGACCGTCCGACAGGCGGATCACGCTGAGCCGGTTGTCGATGGTGTCGGCGGCCGGGCCGCGGGCGACGTGGGGCGGCCCCACCCGGATCCGGACGCATGCCGCGCATGGGGGCCCGGCAGCCCCGTCCTGCGCCCCGGCGGCGGGCGAAGCGGGCGGCCCAATCACCAGGGCGAGCAGCAACACCGCCGCGGGGAGCAAGGCGCGCATCATGCGGAAGGGACTCCGGCCAGGATCTCTACGCCTTCATACACCGATCATTCGCCCGATCGGGGTGCTTCATCCGCCGGATCCGTGTAAATTCCGCGCGAGCCGCGGTCCGCGTGACGCCCTGTTGACGGTCACCCGGTTCGAGGTCGAGGGAAGGCAAGGAAGGTCATGATTTCCGCGGAGCGTCTGCGCCAGATCGCGTTCTGGGCGCGCGAGCTGAACGACACCGAGATCGAGCACGCGCGGCGCGGCATGGTCGAGAAGGAGTTCGCCAAGGGCGAGTATCTCTGCCACCGCGGCGACCGTTTCGACCACTGGGTGGGCGTCGTCCACGGCGTCGTCAAGGTCGGCACCATGTCGAGCACCGGCAAGTCCACCACCTTCGCCGGCTGCCGCAACGGCAGCTGGCTCGGCGAAGGCTCGGTGGTGAAGGACGAGCCGCGCCGCTACGACCTGGTGGCGCTGCGCGACTCGCGGGTGGCGCTGATGAACCGCGCCGCGTTCTTCTGGCTGTTCGACAACAGCGCGGCCTTCAACCGTTTCCTGATCCACCAGTTCAACGAGCGCATCAGCCAGTTCATCGGCCTGGTGGAGTACGACCGCATGCTCGACATCCCGAGCCGCGTCGCCCGCAACATCGCCTGGCTGTTCAATCCGGTGCTCTATCCGCAGGACAAGGCCACCCATCTCGACATCACCCAGGAGGAACTGGGCCTGCTGGCCGGGCTGTCGCGCCAGCACACCAACGAAGCGCTGAAGCTGCTGGAGTCCAAAGGGCTGCTGCGGGTCGAGCGCGGCGGCGTCACCGTGCTCGATCTCCCCGCCCTCGCCGGCTACGGCGAATAGCGCGCCGCAGCGAGACGCCCGCCTCCCGGCAATCCCTCGCAACCGGCGTCCTGGGATACTGGGCGCCACAGGGGTGCTCTGGCCCACCAGTTAAATTTTTCATGCTTGTGTCGCCTAAGCGATGGAAGCTGCTCGCCCCTGCGTGAGAGCCATGCCCACCCCCGCCTGACCACGGCCGGGGGTCGGGCCACAACCACGGCCGGGCGATCCGGGCGGGCGGAATCGGCGTTCCGCTTCTTGGGATTTTGCCCTAAGTTGAATAGGTTGACGGCCCGGATCGGGTTACGTTGGGACGCTGGGGCGACAACGCTCCGGAACGAGAGCGCGGCAAGCGCCACGGCAGGAGGATGGATTGGACAAGGAAGGCGTGAACCACGCATTGGAGGTTCGCGACGTATCGCTGCGGTTCGGCGGCGTGCGCGCGCTGAACGGCGTCAGCTTCGCCGTGAACGAGGGCGAGCTGTTCTCGATCATCGGGCCGAACGGCGCCGGCAAGACCTCCATGGTCAACTGCATCTCCGGTCGCTACCGCCCGACCGAGGGCCGGCTGTTCTATCGCGGCCGCGACATCACCCATCTCTCCACCAACGCCCGCCCCGAGATCGGCATCGGCCGCACCTTCCAGAACCTCGCTCTGTTCCACCACATGAGCGTGCTCGACAACATCATGGTCGGCCGCCACCACCTGTTGAAGAACAACTTCCTCACCGGCTCGCTGTACTGGCTGACCGGGGCGCGGCGCGAGGAACTCGAGCACCGCCGCAAGGTCGAGGAGATCATCGACTTCCTCGACCTCCAGGCGGTGCGCAAGGCCACCGCCGGCACCCTGTCCTACGGGCTGCGCAAGCGCGTCGAGCTCGCCCGCGCCATGGCGCTGGAGCCCAACCTGATCCTGCTCGACGAGCCGATGGCCGGCATGAACTTCGAGGAAAAGGAGGACATGGCCCGCTACATCGTCGACCTCAACGAGGAATTCGGCATGACGGTGATGATGATCGAGCACGACATGGGGGTGGTGATGGACATCTCCCACCGCGTCATGGTGCTCGATTTCGGCCGCAAGATCGCCGAGGGCGAGCCGGCGGCGGTGCTTGCCGACCCCCACGTCAAGCGCGCCTATCTCGGCGAGGAGGACGAGGTGCTGGTCGACCCCGACGACGCCGCCGTGATCGCGGGAGCCGCGCAATGATGGACTACGCCGGCCGCATCGCGCAAGCCGACACCTATCCCAAGCTGCTGCGCCTCAACGCGCGCGAGCACGGCGACGAGGTCGCGCTGCGCGAGAAGGATTTCGGGCTGTGGCGCGAATTCACCTGGAGCGCCTACCAGGCGCGGGTCCACGACTTCGCGCTCGGCATGACCGCGCTCGGCCTCGGCCGGGGCGACGTCGTCGGCATCGTCGGCGACAACCGGCCGGACTGGGTGGCGGCGGAGATCGCCACCCACGCCATCGGCGCCATGAGTCTCGGCATCTACCGTGACGCGCTGGAGGAGGAGGTCGGCTACCTGCTCAACTACGGCGAGGCGAGGCTGGTCTTCGCCGAGGACGAGGAGCAGGTCGACAAGCTGCTCGGTCTCGGCGACCGCGCCCCGCATCTCAAGCACATCGTCTATTCCGATCCGCGCGGCATGCGCAAATACGACGATCCGCGGCTGATCTCCGCCGACCAGCTCGCCGAGCTCGGCCGCGCCCGCGCCGTCGCCGACGGCGGCCTCTACGACCGCATGGTCGACGCCACCCGCGGCGAGGACGTCGCCATCCTGTGCACCACCTCGGGCACCACCGCCCACCCCAAGCTGGCGATGCTGGCGGCGGGACGCGTGCTGCGGCACTGCGCCACCTATCTCGCGTTCGACCCCAAGGGCCCCGACGACGAATACGTCTCGGTGCTGCCGCTGCCCTGGATCATGGAGCAGGTCTACGCGCTCGGCAAAGGCCTGCTGTGCCGGATGAAGGTCAACTTCGTCGAGCACGCCGACACCCTGATGAACGACTTCCGCGAGATCGCGCCGACCTTCGTGCTGTTCGCGCCGCGGATCTGGGAGGCGATCGCCGCCGACGTCCGCGCCCGGGTGATGGATGCCACCGTCCTGAAGCAGAAGCTCTACGAGATCGGCATGAAGGCCGGGCTCGACGCGCTGGCGCAGGGCCGGCACTCAGGCCTGGCCGACGCGGTGCTGTTCCGGGCGCTGCGCGACCGGCTCGGCTTCACGCGGCTGCGCTCGGCCGCCACCGGCGGCGCAGCGCTCGGCCCCGACACCTTCAAGTTCTTCCGCGCCATGGGCGTGCCGCTGCGCACGCTCTACGGCCAGACCGAGCTGCTCGGCGCCTACACCCTGCATCCGCCCGAGGCCGTCGACCCCGACACCACCGGCGTCCCGATGGGCGAGACCATCGAGATCCGCATCGAGGCCCCCGACGCCAACGGCGTCGGCGAGATCGTGGTGCGCCACCCCAACATGTTCCTCGGCTACTACAAGAACCCGGAGGGCTCGGCCGCCGACATGCGCGACGGCTGGATGCATTCCGGCGACGCCGGCTACTACAACGCGGCGCGCCAGCTGGTCGTCATCGACCGCATCAAGGACCTCGCCGAAACCACCCGCGGCGACCGCTTCTCGCCGCAATACATCGAGAACAAGCTGAAGTTCTCGCCCTACATCGCCGAGGCGGTGGTGCTCGGCGCCGGCCGCGACCGGCTCGCCGCCATGATCTGCATCCGCTACTCGATCATCTCGAAATGGGCGGAGAAGAACCGCATCGCCTTCACCACCTACACCGACCTCGCCTCGCGCCCCGAGGTCTACGCCCTGTTGCGCAAGGAGGTCGAGACCGTCAATGCGACCCTGCCGCCGGCGCAGCGCATCTCCAGGTTCCTGCTGCTCTACAAGGAACTCGACGCCGACGACGGCGAACTGACCCGCACCCGCAAGGTGCGCCGCAGCGTCATCAACGAGAAATACGCCGGGATCATCGACGCGCTCTACGGCGGCCGCCACGAGATCCCGGTCGACACCGTGATCCGGTTCCAGGACGGCACCACCCAGCGCATCCGCACCACGCTGGCGGTGGTCGATCTGGGCCGCGATGGCGCGCTCGCCGAAGCCGCCGAGTAGGACAGACGCCCGATGAACACCTCCCTCCTGATCCAGCTTCTCGTCAACGGCCTCGTGGTCGGCACGCTCTACGGCGTGGTCGCGATGTCGTTCGTGCTGATCTACAAGGCGACCCAGGTCGTCAACTTCGCGCAGGGCGAACTGCTGCTGGTCGGCGCCTGGGTGTGCTGGGCGCTCTTGACCCGCTACCACGTGCCGTTCTGGCTCGGCATGCCGATCACCCTGGTGTTCATGTTCGTGTTCGGCATCGCCATCCAGATGGTGGTGCTGCGGCCGATGGTCGGCGAGCCGATCATCTCGGTGATCATGGTCACCATCGGGCTCTCCACCATCCTGCAGGCGCTGATGAAGTGGATGTTCGGCGTCAATCCGCAGCCGTTCCCGCAGATCTTCGCCAGCCAGACCGTCGAGTTCGCCGGGCTCAGGCTGCAGACCGTCTACGTGCTCAGCCTCGTGGTGTCGGTGGCGATGATGGCCGGCATGGCGTGGTTCTTCCGGGTCTCCAAATACGGCCTTGCCATGCGCGCCACCGCCTTCAACCAGCAGGTCGCGCAGTCGCTCGGCATCTCGGTCAAGAACGTGTTCGCCATGGCCTGGGCGATCTCGGCGACGGTATCCGCGGTGGCCGGCGTCGTGGTCGCGGTGGTCAACGGGGTGTCGTCGGGGCTCTCCGCCTACGGCATCAAGGTGTTTCCGGCGGTGATCCTCGGCGGGCTCGACAGCATCGCGGGCTCGGTGATCGGCGGCATCATCATCGGGCTTCTGGAGAACATCGCCCAGTTCGTCGACGGCGAATACCTGCACTGGGGCAATCTGTTCGAGGTGGCGCCGTTCTACGTCCTGATCATCATCCTGATGATCAAGCCCTACGGGTTGTTCGGCACCCGCGACATCGAGCGGATATGAGCATGGTGATCGGTTCACCGACGACAGATATTTCGATTTTGGGTTGGACCCCGTCATCCACTTCCCGTCATGGCCGGGCAGCGCGATCCGTCTTCGACGGATCGCTGGGACTAAGGTCTCCCGGCCATCCACGTCTTGCTTGCCGAGGCTCAGCAAAGACGTGGATGCCCGCGACAAGCGCGGGCATGACGTCGACGGGTGTCGAAGCGCCACGGACGCACGTGCGCCAATGCTGGGTTGAGGAGCGCAGGTAAATGGCAGGCCAGTCTCTCATTCCCGCCGGCGACTTCCGCACCTCGTATGCGGCCGACACCACGATCTTCCCGACGGTGACCAGCCGCAACATGGCGATCCTCGGCATTGTGCTCGCCGCGATCTCGCCGTGGGTGTTCAGCGATTACTGGGTCGCCATCATGATCCAGATCGGGCTGTTCGGCATCGCGGCGCTCGGCCTCAACATCCTGGTCGGCTTCACCGGCCAGATCTCGATCGGCCACGCCGCCTTCTTCCTGTTCGGCGCCTTTACCTCGGCCTACCTGTCCAGCAAGCTCGGCGTGCCGGTGTTCTTCGCCATTCCGCTGTCGGGCGCCATCACCGCGCTGGTCGGGCTGGTGTTCGGCCTGCCGGCGGCGCGGCTCAAGGGCCTCTATCTCGCCATCGCCACCCTCGCCGCCCAATACATCCTGCTCGACTTCTTCTCCCGCGCCGACTGGTTCTCCGGCGGGACTACGCCGGCGATGGCCGAGCCGTTCTCGATCCTCGGCTATACCGTGCACGGCGACCGCCAGTACTTCTACGTGGTGCTCGCCTATCTGGTGGCGAGCTTCGTGCTGGTCACCAACCTGATGCGCACCCGCGACGGCCGCGCCCTGGTCGCGGTGCGCGACCACTATCTGTCGGCCGAGATCATGGGCATCAACCTCACCAAGTACCGCACGCTGTCGTTCGGGCTCGCCGCCTTCTTCGCCGGCATCGGCGGCGCGCTCTACGCCCACTACCAGCTCGTGGTTTCCAACGAGGGCTTCGGCATCGACCGCTCGATCCTGTTCCTCGCCATGGTGATCATCGGCGGCACCGGCTCGATCATGGGCACCCTGATGGGCACCGCCTTCGTGGTGCTGCTGCCGGAATCGATGCTGTGGATCACCTCGGCGCTGAAGGGCAGCGCCATCGACCACGCGCTGCAGCTCAACAACAACCTGACCTTCCTGCGCGAGATCGCGGTCGGCCTGATCATCATCCTGTTCCTGGTGTTCGAGCCCGACGGGCTCGCGCACCGCTGGCGCCAGATCAAGGCCTACTGGAAGCTCTATCCGTTCTCTCACTAAATGCGAGGCCGTGACCGCCATCGCGTCCAAACGATAACAAGGAGGATACGCTGATGACCCTGAAGACCCTGATCTGCTCGGCCGCCGTCGCGGTGCTCATGACCGCCGGCGCCTCGGCGCAGTCGCCGATCAAGATCGGCCACCTCGCCGACTATTCCGGCGGCACCTCCGACGTCGGCACGCCGTTCGGCCAGGGCGTCGCCGACGCCTATGCCTGGATCAACAAGAACGGCGGCGTCAACGGCACCAAGTTCGACGTCGACACCGTCGACTACGGCTACCAGGTGCCGCGCGCGATCGCCCAGTACAAGAAGTGGTCGGGCACCGAGAAGGTCGCCGCCATCATGGGCTGGGGCACCGCCGACACCGAGGCGCTGACCGGCTTCGTCGCCCAGGACCAGATCCCCGACATCTCCGGCTCGTACGCCGCGGCGCTGGCGGATCCGACCGGCGCCAGCGGCAAGGCCAAGGCCGCGCCCTACAACTTCTTCTACGGCCCGTCCTATTCCGATGCGCTGCGCGCCGAACTGACCTGGGCGGCGGAGGACTGGAAGGCCAAGGGCAAGCCGGGCCAGCCGAAATTCGTCCACATGGGCGCCAACCACCCCTTCCCCAACGCGCCGAAGGAAGCCGGCGAGGCCATGGCCAAGGAGCTCGGCTTCGAGGTGCTGCCGCCGCTGGTGTTCGCGCTGTCGCCCGGTGACTACAGCGCCCAGTGCCTGAGCCTGAAGAATTCCGGCGCCAACTACGCCTATCTCGGCAACACCGCTGCCTCCAACATCTCGGTGATGAAGGCCTGCAAGGCGGCCGGCGTCGACGTCCAATTCATGGGCAACGTCTGGGGCATGGACGAGAACGGCGCCAAGGCCGCCGGCGACGCCGCCGACGGCGTGATCTTCCCGCTGCGCACCGCGGTCGGCTGGGGCGGCGACGCGCCCGGCATGAAGACGGTGACGGAGATCTCGAAGATGAGCGACCCCACCGGCAAGGTCTATCGCCCGGTGCACTACATCGCCGGCGTCTGCACCACCTTCTACATGAAGGAGGCGACCGCCTGGGCGCTGGCCAACGGCGGCGTCACCGGCGAAAACATCAAGAAGGGGTTCTACCAGAAGAAGGACTGGGTGCCGGCCGGCCTCGAGGGCGTCTGCACGCCGTCGACCTGGACCGAGAAGGATCACCGCGGCACGCTCACGGTGAACCTCTATCGCTCGCGTGTCAGCGGCCCGACCGACGGCGACCTCAACGACCTGATGGCCAAGGGCACCATCAAGATCGAGAAGGTCAAGACCGTCGAGCTGCCGCGCAAGGCCGAATGGCTGGGGTGGTGAGCCTTGGCTTCGTCATGGCCGGGCAACGCGATCCGTCTTCGACGGATCGCTAGGACTAAGGTCTCCCGGCCATCCACGTCTTTTCTGCTGCAAGGCCGTGAAGACGTGGATGCCCGGCACAAGGCCGGGCATGACGCCGCGAGTACGCGAGTCCGTGCCAAACTGGCGTAACGAGAGACATTCAAATGCTACAGCCCGTCCCGCAATCGAACCCAGCGCAATCGCCGACAGCCGCGCCGGCGCCGCTGTTGTCGGTGAAGAACATCGAGGTGGTCTACGACGAGGTCATCCTGGTGCTGCGGGGCCTGAGCATCGAGGTGCCGAAGGGCGCCATCGTCGCCCTGTTAGGGGCCAACGGCGCCGGCAAGTCGACGACGCTGAAGGCGATCTCGGGGCTCCTGAAGACCGAAGACGGCGAGGTGACGCGCGGCGACATCGTGTTCGACGGCGAGCGCATCAACGGCATCGACCCCGACAAGATCGTGCGCCGCGGCATCTTCCAGGTGATGGAGGGCCGCCGCATCGTCTCCGACATGACCTCGCTGGAGAACCTCAGGCTCGGCGCCTTCACCCGCCGCGACCGCGCCGTCGAGGCCGACCTCGAGATGGTGTTCAACTATTTCCCGCGGCTGAAGGAACGCACCGGGCTCGCCGGCTACCTGTCGGGCGGCGAGCAGCAGATGCTGGCGATCGGGCGCGCCCTTATGGCGCGGCCGAAAATGATCCTGATGGACGAGCCGTCGATGGGACTGTCGCCGCTGCTGGTGAAGGAGGTGTTCTCCATCATTCGCCAGATCAACCGCGACCTCGGCGTCACCATCCTGCTGGTCGAGCAGAACGCCCGCGCCGCGCTCGGCGTGGCGAGCCACGGCTACATCATGGAACAGGGCAAGGTGGTGCTCGATGGCACGGCCGACGAGCTGCGCGACAACGAGGACGTCAAGGAATTCTACCTCGGCGGCGCCGGCGACCAGCGCAAGAGCTTCAAGAACCTGAAGAGCTTCAAGCGCCGCAAGCGCTGGCTGTGAGGGGGGAGTTTGGCCGCCCGCCAGCAACATATTCGTCGTCATGGCCGGGCTTGTCCCGGCCATCCACGTCTTTCTTGGGGAAGCCCTGCCAAGACGTGGATGCCCGCGACAAGCGCGGGCATGACGGGTTCACATTGAGGCCCGAACCATGACCGACCACTACGACGCCCTTGAGACCCGCGAGCCCGGCGCCCGCGAGTGCGAACTGTTCGCGCGGCTGCCGAACCTCCTGGCCCGCGCCATGGCGGCGCCGGCCTATGCCGTCCACCTCTCGGGCGTCGATCCGCAGGCGGTGACCAGCCGCGCGGCGCTGGCCGCGCTGCCGGTGCTGCGCAAATCGGCGCTGCCGGCGCTGCACAAGGCGTCGCTGCCGTTCGGCGGCTTCGTTCCCGACCAGCCCGGCGCCTTCGCCCGCCTCTTCACCTCGCCGGGCCCGATCTTCGAGCCGGAGTCGGCGGCGGCCGACCCCTGGCGCGGCGCGCGCGCGCTGTTCGCGGCCGGGCTGCGCAAGGGCGACGTGGTGATCAACACCTTCAGCTATCATCTCACCCCCGGCGGCTTCATCTTCGACGGCGCGGCGCGCGCGCTCGGCTGCGCGGTGATCCCCGCCGGCCCCGGCAACACCGAGCAGCAGCTCGACCTGATCGAGGCGTACCGGCCCTCGGCCTATTCCGGCACCCCGGATTTCCTCAAGATCCTGCTCGACGCCGCCGCCGACACCGGCCGCGACGTCTCCTCGATCACGCGCGCGCTGGTGTCCGGCGCCGCGTTCCCGAAATCGCTGCAGGACGAATTCAGGGCCCGCGGCGTCGATGCCTACCAGGCCTTCGCCACCGCCGACCTCGGCTTCATCGCCTACGAGACCACGGCCCGCGACAGCCTCGTCGTCAACGAGGACCTCATCCTCGAGATCGTCAAGCCGGGCACCGGTGAACCGGTCGCCGTCGGCGAGGTCGGCGAGATCGTCGTGACCTCGCTCGATCCGCACCATCCGTGGATCCGCCTCGCGCTGGGCGACCTTTCGGCGGTGCTGACGGGCGAAAGCCCGTGCGGCCGCACCAACCAGCGCATCAAGGGCTGGATGGGGCGCGCCGACCAGACCACCAAGATCAAGGGCATGTTCGTGCGGCCGGAGCAGATCGCCGAGATCGCCAGGCGCCATGACGGCCTCGGCCGGCTGCGCCTGGTGGTGCGCCGCGACGGCGAGACCGACGCCATGACGCTCAAGGCGGAGACCGCGGCTGCCGGCGAGGCCTTGCGCGAGGCGCTCGCCGCGAGCCTGCAGGCGGTCACCAAGCTGCGCGGCGCGATCGAACTGGTGGCGCCGGGCGCGCTGCCCAACGACGGCAAGATGATCGCCGACGAGCGGTGAAAGAGGTTCGCGACCGAGCTCACTTTCGTCATTGCCGGGCTTGACCCGGCAATCCACGCTTGGCGACGCGGCGAGGCCTTGAAGAGTGGATGCGCGGGTCAAGCCCGCGCATGACGAGTGAAACAATGATTGCCGCGCCTGTTGTCGGCGTCCGAACCAGCCCGAACCGACGCAGAAAATCTCACAACACCGGCGTCCACGTCACCGGCACCAGGCGATAGCCGGCGCCGTCCTTCTCGACATGGCCGATCGACGGGAACGAGAAGTGGAAGCCGACCACCGTGGCCTTTTCCGCCGCGGCCATGTCGTAGAACTTGTGCCGCGTCGCCTGCGCCATGTCGGGATCGATGTCGAACACCACGTGCCAGTCCGGATTGCGGAGGAAGAACTCCGGAATGTTGGTGACATCCGACTGCAGCAGCACCTTGCTGGCGCCCGAGGCGACCGCGAAGGCGGTATGGCCCGGGGTGTGGCCGGGAGCCGCGACCGCGGTGATGCCCGGCGCGACCTCCTTGCCCCAATCGTAGCGGGTCACCTTGGACTCGATGCCGGCATAGACCTTGCGGACGTTGGCGAAATAGCCCTTCAGCATCGGATTGGACTCGGCCTTGGCGGCGTTGGCGTCGCTCATCCAGAATTCCCAGTCCTTCGCCGGCACCATGATCTCGGCGTTGGGAAACGCCAGCGAGCCGTCGGCGGCGCGGATGCCGTTGGTGTGGTCGGGATGCAGGTGCGAGATCACCACGGCGTCGATGGTCTTGGGGTCGACCCCGGCGGCGGCGAGGTTCTGCAGCGTGCGGCCGACCGCGCCCTTGGAGGGCTCGAACGCGGCGGCGCCGTTGCCGGCGTCGATCAGCACGAGCTTGCTGCCGGTGTTGATGAGCTGCGGGTTGAACGGCACCCGGACCATACCGTCCGGCATGTAGGCGGCCTGCGCCGCGGCCAGCGCCTCGGTCTTGGAAACGTTGGTGACGAAGGCGTCCGGCATCGGGAACGTGGCAACGCCGTCGTTGATCGAGGTGCACTCGAAGCTGCCAACCTTGTAGCGGTAGAAGCCCGGCGCCTGGGCGCCGGCGGCGGGCACCGCCGCGGTCGCCCGCGTCGGCCACAGCGGCGCCAGCGCGGCTGCGGCGCCGATGGCGGCGGTTCCGGTGAGAAGATGGCGACGATTGAGTCCGGTCATGATGGTGTCCTCCTGATTGGGTGGCGATCCTTGAGGCGGCCGGAGCGATGCATCGCATGCGATGGTTGTGACGCGGATGACGCAGCCCCGGAAATGGGCCACCATTGAATATCTCTCAAACGTGGCAGTCTCGGAACCCGCCTGCCCTCGGCACTCAACCACAGCGGGGACCGGCGCGAGGATCACTTCGCGGTGAATCGGACATGCCGGCAGTGCGGCAACCGCTTGCTGAAGACGAAGATTTCCCGAATTGCCGGGCGCAGCCCGGCTGCTCCCGACCGCCGCGCGCCGACCCGACGGTCGTCGTGCCGCATTGCGGGACGCCGCTGGCCGCGGAGCCCGGCCATCCCTCGCCATCCTTGCTTTATGCAGTGCAGTCCTGCATATGATACTCGTCGATGGACGGCCAGATGAAACGGCTTGTGCGGCGCGGCGTCAGCTTCTCCCATGGTTACCCTTTCATAATTCTTTCTTGCCTGAAAAACGCGATTTCGACGGCCGGCAATTGCGGGCAAGCGACACCTCTAATGAATGGAAAGGGTTTGCCCATGGCTATGGGAACCGTGAAGTGGTTCAATTCTCAAAAGGGCTTCGGCTTCATTGCCCCGGATAGCGGCGGCAGCGATGCCTTCGTCCACATCAGCGCCGTGGAACGCGCCGGCATCGGCGATCTGCGCGAAGGCCAGAAGGTCAGCTACGAACTCGTCGCCGACCGCAAGAGCGGCAAGATGTCGGCGGACAACCTTCGCCTCGTCGACTGACCTGACACAGGCACATCGCCATCAGGCATCACTCTCTCAGGGCCCTCGCGCATGTCGCGGCGGCCCGCGGCGAGCCACGCAGTTATCGACCCCGCGTTCCTTGTCAGGAACGTGGGGTTTTTCAGTTGCCGTGCGCTCTTCGCGCCCGGTTCCTCGAACCGTGAGCGCCGCATGACCGCCGCCATCGTGCCACTCCCGACGTCGCACCCGCTGACGCTTTCGGCGGTGCTGGCGCACAGCGGCCTTCCCGGCACCCCGCCCGCGCTTGTCGAGGCGCACCGGAACCATCGTCACGGGCTGTGGCGCATCAAATTCAGCTACGACGACGGCGAGCCGCTCTCGATGGAGGCGGCCCAGGCGACCATGCTGGCCGGCCACCTGCGCCACATCGGCGAAACCGACCTCGCCGGCGAAGTAGAGACCGCGCTTCTGCAAGCGGAGCGCTTTCGGAAAATGTGATCCGGCCTTTCCAGGCGGTTTGACCCGTCGGCTGGATATGGCAAATTCCAGCGGTTGATTTGGAACTTCCTGGAATCCGGAAGCTTCCTCGGAAGGCCCCGGATCATGCGCGCGCTGTTCATCGGACAGACCTATATCGACGTCACCTTCCTGGCCGACCGGATCCCGACCGGCGATGAAAAGGACGTCGCCACGGCCTACGCGGTGTCGTTCGGCGGCAACGCGGTCACCGCGGCGTTCTGCTGCGCGAGGCTGGGCATCGTGCCGGACTTGATCGCGACGCTGGCCGACGATTGGCTGGGGCGCATGTTCCTGGACATGGCGGGGAAATACGGCATTCCGATCCATCCCCGGAAGGTGCGCTCCTCGTCGCTCTCCTTCATCATGCCCAAGGACGGCAAACGGGCGATCGTGCGCTGCCGCGACGACGATTACCTCCACCCCTTTCCGCAATTGCATCTCACCGGCTGCCGGGCGCTGCACCTGG
Source organism: Xanthobacteraceae bacterium (assembly GCA_031291445.1). Taxonomy (GTDB): domain Bacteria; phylum Pseudomonadota; class Alphaproteobacteria; order Rhizobiales; family Xanthobacteraceae; genus Bradyrhizobium_A. Next base: position 21,462 of record JARLJA010000054.1, read on the forward strand.
ACGGCCACCAGCACGACGCCGCCATCCACTATGCCAAACTCTGCCGCGAGGCCGGCGTCCTGACCTCGCTCGATGGCGGCGGGCTGCGCCCCAATACCCACGAGCTCCTGGAATTCATCGACGTCGCCATCGTCGCCGAACGGTTGTGCGAGCAGATGGGTTACGATCCGGCGGCGATGCTCGCCTATCTCAAGAGCCGCGGCTGCCGCATCGGCGGCGTGACGCTCGGCGAGCGGGGGCTCGTCTGGTACGACGAAACCGGCACCGAGCGCACCCTGCCGGCGCTCGCCATTCCAGCGGCGCGGGTCATCGATACCAGTGGCGCGGGCGACGTGTTCCACGGCGCCTATGTCTACTCCTACCTCAGCGATCCCTCCAGGGACTGGGAGCACCATTTCCAGTTCGCGCGCCGCGCGGCCGCCCACAAGATCCAGCATGTCGGCAACGAGGCCGGCTTGCCGACGCTGCACGACATCGGCATCGTCGCGCAGGCCTACGAGACGCAGCCCTGACGCGGGCGCGGCTTCGCATCCGCGCCCCCTTCCCCGACAGCCTCTTTCCTGACAGCGATCTCGCTGCTAGCGTTTCGCACAACTCACAGCGGGGCGCGGAAATCCATGACAACTTTGTTCGACCTCAGTGGCCGCGTCGCGGTCGTCACCGGCGGCAACGGCGGCATCGGTCTGGGCTACGCGCTCGGCCTCGCCGCCCACGGCTGCGCGGTTTCGATCTGGGGCCGCAACGCCGACAAGAACGCCGCCGCCGCGGAGCGGCTGCGCGCGCTCGGCGGCAAGGTCCAGACCATCGTCTGCGACGTCGCCGACCGCGCCGCGGCCGAGCAGGCCACCGCGGCGACGCTCGACCAGTTCGGCCGGATCGACGGCTGCTTCGCCAATGCCGGCATCGGCGGCGGCGGCCGCACCGCCTTCATCGACCGCAGCGAGGAGGACTGGCGGCGGATGTTCGCGGTCAACCTCGACGGCGTCTTCCACAGCTTCCAGCCGGTGGCGCGGCACATGGTGGCGCGGGCCAAGGACGGCGACGCCTTCGGGCGGCTGGTCGCGACCTCGAGCATGTCGACGCGGTTCGGCACCGCGCGCAACGAGCACTACGCCGCCTCCAAGGCCGCGATCAACTCGCTGATCGCGGCGCTCGCGGTCGAGCACGCCCGCTTCGGCATCACCGCCAACGCCATCCTGCCGGGCTGGATCGACACCGAGATGACCGAGCCGCTGCAGGGCAACGACAAGTTCATGGCCAATGTGATGCCCCGTATCCCGCAGCGCCGCTTCGGCACGCCGCAGGATTTCTCCGGCATCGCCGTCTACCTGATGAGCGGGGCCTCGGCCTACCACACCGCCGACACCATCATGATCGACGGCGGCTACAGCATGTTCTGAGGCTCGGGCCTCGAGGACCTCCGCGTGATCTCCCTGGTGAGGAGGCGCCCTTGCGCCATCTCGAACCATGAGGCCGGCGTCCTTCAAGACGCAGACTCAAAAAAGGCAGCCAAAAGAATCGGCTTGCGGTATCAAGCCCGGCAATGACGACAGGCAATAATCGCGTGCTGCCGTGGCTTGAAGATGCAGGTCGCATGTTCGCGTTACGCCAAACCGAATACCTGCCGTTGCAAGGAGGTTTGCGCCATGCGACGCTGGTTGCAGGTTCCGGCGCCCACCACTGATCAAACAAGAACGCGCCGGAGCGGGAGAGGAAACAGCCAAGCTGAGAAGGGGTACTGCCGCCTCTTCCAACGTACCGGCTGCGGCGAAGGGTGCGCACTGCTGCCGCAGATCCGGCGTTCCGACCACCAAGCGGGCGCGCGGCGTTGATCGTGAAGCCAAGATCCTAAAGCAAAACAATGACTGCAAAGGGAGGATGGTATGCCAGACGCACTCGCTGCTGCACGTGCTTCGGATTCAGCCGGCAATATTGCGACGCAACAGGTCGATGTCGTCGTCGTGGGGGCCGGATTCGCCGGTCTCTATCTTCTGCACCGCCTGCGCAAGGCCGGCTTTGCCGTGGTCGGGCTGGATGAAGCCGACGACGTCGGCGGCACCTGGTACTGGAACCGGTATCCCGGCGCGCGCTGCGACATTCAGACCATCGACTACAGCTACAGCTTCGATCCGGACCTGGAGAAGGCGTGGACGTGGTCGGAGAAATACGCCACCCAGCCGGAAATCCTGCGCTACCTCGGCTTCGTCGCCGACCGCTACGACCTGCGGCGCGACATCCGTTTCCGCACCAGGGTGACGCAGGCGACCTGGGACGAGGCCACGCAGCGCTGGCTGCTCACGACCGATAGCGGCGCCAAGGTGTCCTGCCGCTATTACATCATGGCGACCGGCTGCCTCTCCACGCCCAAGCCGCCGGAAATCGACGGCGTCAAGGACTTCAAGGGCGAGATCTATTTCACCGGCCGCTGGCCCCACCATGACGTCAAGTTCGCCGGCAAACGCGTCGCGGTGATCGGCACCGGATCGTCGGCGATCCAGTCGATCCCGCTGATCGCCGAGCAGGCCGCGCACCTCACCGTGTTCCAGCGCACGCCGAACTTCGCCCTGCCCGCCCACAACGGCCCGGTGCCGGCGGATCGCAAGGCGCTGCTGGAAGGCGACCGCGCCGCGTACCGCGAACAGGGACGCTGGTCGCTCGTCGGCGTGCCGCTGCCGCAGCAGACCGCCGTCAGCTGGCAGCTGAGCGAAGCGGAGCGCCGCGAGCGCTTCGAAGAGGCCTGGGCCAAGGGCGATCTCGTTCATATCCTGACCCAGCTGTGGGCCGACCAGGGCAGCGACGTCGACGGCAATCGGCTGGTGGCCGAGCTGTTCCGGGAGAAGATCCGCTCCATCGTCAAGGATCCCGAGACGGCGGCCGCGCTGTCCCCGCACGACCATCCGTTCGGCGCCAAGCGTCCCTGTCTCGATACCAACTACTACGCCACCTACAACCGTCCCAACGTCACGCTGGTGGACCTGCGGAAGGAGCCGATCCGCTCGATCACGGCCACCGGCATCAGGACCGACCAGCGCAGCGTCGACGTCGATGTCATCGTGTTCGCCACCGGCTTCGACGCCATGACCGGCGCGATCATGGCGGTGCATCCCATCACCGGGCGCGGCGGCAAGTCGCTGTCGGAGGTTTGGGCGCATGGTCCACAGAGCTATCTCGGGCTGACCGTCGCGGGCTTCCCCAACCTGTTCATGATCACCGGCCCGGGCAGCCCGTCGGTGCTGTCCAACATGGCGGTGTCGATCGAGCAGCACGTCGACTGGGTGGTCGACCGCCTGACCGCGTTGCGCGAGGCCGGCTTCACCACCATCGAGGCCACCGAGACCGCGCAGGCGGGCTGGACCCGGCATCTGGCGGACTGCTCGATGCTGACGCTGCACCGGCTGGCGAACACCTGGTACACCGGCGCCAACGTCCCCGGCAAACCGCGGGGCGTGATGCCCTATACCGGCGGCGTCGGTCCCTATCGCTCGATCTGCGACGAAGTCGCAGGCCGCGGGATGCTCGGATTCAGGCTCACCGGGCCCAAGGTCGCCGAGCAATGCAACGACGGCGAGATCGTCCGCCTGCAGCCCGACGTGCGGCTGGTGCTGGGCATGCTGGCGCAGATGCAGCTGCCGCCGATCGAGTCGTTCGGAGCCCAGGGCGCGCGCGACTTCGTCAACGAGTTCAACAAGAGCCGTCCCGCCGGCCGGCCGGTCGGCGAGGTCAGGGACGGCACACTGCAAGGCGCCGACGGCGCGCTGCCCTATCGCCTCTATCGGCCGGCGACGCCGGGACCGCATCCGATCGTGGTCTATTTCCACGGCGGCGGCTGGGTGCTGGGCGACGAGCAATCCGACGATCCGTTCTGCCGGGACATCTGCCGGCGAACCGGAATGACCGTCGTCAGCGTCGGTTATCGCCATGCTCCCGAGCACCGTTTCCCGGCCGCGGCCGAGGACGGCTACGCCGCGACCCGCTGGATCGCCGAGCATGCGGCCGACCTCGGCGGCAGGCCGGGGCCGGTGATGGTTGCGGGCTGGAGCGCCGGCGCCAATATCGCCGCCGTCACCTGCCAGCTGGCGCGCGACCGCGGCGGCCCGCAGATCGCGGGCCAGCTCCTGGTCTGCCCGGTCACCGACTGCAGCTTCGACCGCCCGTCCTACACCGAGAACGCGGCCGGCTACTTCCTGACCCGCTCGCTGATGTTCTGGTTCTGGGACCTCTACTGCTCGCCGGCCGACCGCACCGACCCGCGCGCCTCGCCGCTCCGCGGCAAGCTCGCGAACCTGCCACCGGCCTGCATCGTGACCTGCGAATTCGACCCGCTGCGGGACGAGGGCAACGCCTACGCGGAAGCCCTCACGGCCGCTGGCGTTTCGGTCGAGCACCTCCAGGCCCGCGGCCACTTCCACTCGTCGTTCGTCATGGTCGACGTGGTGGTCACCGGTGCCGGCGGTCGCGCCCAGATGGCGGACGCGCTGCGCCGCTTCGCCGGCCTGCCTCCGGCGGCCGGACGCGGCGATGAGGGGCTGCACGGACTGGCCGTCGCCGCCGAGTAGATCCGGTCGAAATCACTCAGGCCGGCGGGCGCCCGATCGCGCCCGCCGGTCAGCGTCTCGGCGACGGCGCGCGCCTCAGGCCCGCGCCCCCTCCTTCACCTTGTTCGGCCCCATGAAGCCGAACAGGAAGCCGGCGATCTTGCGCATCTGGATCTCCTCGCTGCCCTCGGTGATGCGGTAGCGGCGGTGATGGCGATAGATGTGCTCGAACGCCTTGTGGCGCGAATAGCCGATGCCGCCATGGACCTGCATGGCGCGGTCGGCGGCCTCGCAGCACATGCGGTTGGCCCAGTAGTTGCACATCGAGACCTTGTCCGACAGCGTGCGCTCGATGGCGTCGCGCGACAGGCCGTCCATCTCGTGCGCGGTCTTGCGGATCAGGAGCCGCAGCATCTCGGCCTGGGTCGCGAGCTCCACCAGCGGCCACTGGATCGCCTGGTTGTCCGCCAAGGGCCTGCCGAACGGCTTGCGCTCGCGCGCGTATGTCACGCTCTCGTTGATGCAGTAGACCGCGGCGCCGAGCGAACTCGCCGCCTGGCGGATGCGGTTCTCGTGGACGAAGCATTGCGCCAGCGCCAGCCCGCGGTCGACCGGTCCGAACAGCGCGTCGTCGGGCACGAACACGTCGGTGAAGCTCACCCGGGGATGGTCGGTCGGCATGTTGAAGGTCCACAGATACTCCTCGACCTTCACGCCCGGCGTCGAGGTGGGCACCAGGAAGCAGGTGATGCCGCTGGCGTCGCCGTCCTTGCCCGAGGTGCGCACGAAGGTGGCGCAATGGGTCGCCACATGCATGCCGGTGGTCCACATCTTCTCGCCGTCGATCCGCCAGCCCTCGACCCCGCCCCGGGTCTCGCGTACCGCGCGGGTCTCCATGTGGGTGGCGTCGGAGCCGTGGTCCGGCTCGGTGAGGCCGAACGCGATCCGCACCTCGCCCCTGATGCTGGCCTCGATATAGGCCGCCTTCTGCGCGTCGGTGCCGTAGGTCTCGAGCATGGTCACCAGCGGGAAGTTGCCGACGATCGAATGCTCGTTCTGCAGATCGTTGTGCAGGCCCAGCCCTTGGCTCGCGAAGTGCTCGCGGATCACCGCCATCCACAGGTTGCTGCCGCCGCGGCCGCCGTAGCGCCTGGGCAACGCGAAGCGCAGGTGCCCGGCGCGGTCGGCGCGGGTCTTGGCCTCGCGCAGCAGCAGCTCCCATTCGTGGCGCGGCAGCCCGCCGGCCTCGAAATCGGTGCGCGCCCACTCGCGGCGATGGTCGAAGAACCGCCCGTTGTCGTTCTCACGCTCGAGCGGCTTGATCTCGCGGGCGATGAAGGCATCGAGCTCGGCGAGGTAGGCGACGAGGTCCGGCGGCAGCGCGAAATCCATGACGGTTCTCCCTGGTGTTCTTGTTGTGTCGTGCAGGCCTGCCCGCGTCAGCGGCGATCGACCTCGTCGAGATAGGCGCCGTAGCTCGGCTGGTCGACGGCGAGCTTGTCGAGCGTGGTCGCCCACAGGTGGGCGACGAGCCGCGGATCGTCGGCGGCGAGGCTGCCGTCGGCGATGCGGGCGCAGAGCCGGGCGTTGAGCGCAGCGAGCGGGCCGGTCTCGCCGAGCAGCGCCTCGAGACGCTTCAGCTCGACGGCGTCGGAGGTCGCCTGGCGTTCGAGCTGGCGGACCACCAGCTCCAGCGCGTTGATCGAGACCCGCGCCTCGAAGGCGGTGCTGCCGGAGAGCCGCGGCAACAGCCTGTCGCGCAAGGTGGCGGCGACGGTGCGCACCAGATCGACGGGTTCGGGACGGTCCTGCATGCGATCATCCGCTCACTGCGCTGTCGAGCCGCGTCCGCGGCGCCAGCAGGCGCAGCAGATCGATCTCGGTCTCCGAGGCACGCCGCCCGATCATGGCGGGCTCGATCGAACGGTCGCCGCGGTCGAAGCGCGACAGCATGCTGAGGCAGATCACACCCCAGCGCAGCGAACCGAACACCTCCCAGAAACGCACCCGGGCGGGATCGACCTTGGCGCCGCCCGCCGCCTCGTAGCCCGCCGCGAGCTGGTCGAGCGAACCGAAGCCGCCAACCTCGTGATCGATGGCGCCGAAGCGCCAGGAGTTGGTGCAGATCCAGCCGAGGTCGCGCATCGGATCGCCGAGATGGGCGAGCTCCCAGTCGAGGATCGCGCGCACGCCCTCGCCGTCGACGATGAAATTGCCGTGCCGGAAATCGCCGTGCACCAGCGCTGGCGTCGGCTCTGCGGGCGCGTGCTCGGCGATCCAGCGAAACGCCACTTCGAACACCGGCCGCGGCTGGCCGTCGGCGCGGTAGGTCTCCTTCAGCTGCGCCAGCTCGTCGGCGGCGGACAACACCTTGAGCTCGGGGAAGCCGGCGGGATCGATGGTGTGCAGGCGCGCCAGGATGCCGCCGATCTCGAACGCGAGCCGCGGGCGCAAGCCTGCGAAGGCCTCGTCACGCAGGATCTTGCGGGGAATGGTCTCGCCCTCGACCCGCGCCATCACGAAGCCGCGGCCGAGAGCGTCGTCCGGCGTCAGCACATGCAGCACCTCGGGCGACGGCACCGCGGCCGCCGTCGCCGCCCGCATCAGGGCGGCCTCGGTCTCGATCGCCATGCCGCCGACCTTGGCGCTGGGCCGCGACGGCACCCGCCGCAGGATCAGCCGCCGCGTCGGCGCATCGGCAGACACCGCCTCGAACGCCCACGTCTCCTGGCTCGCCCCGCCGGACAGCCGCGCGATCGCTCCCGCGGCATAGGAGGCGCCGAACAGCCGCCGCACCAGGCGCGTCAGCGCCTCGGCCATGGGCGGGGTTTCGGCGGATGGAATTTCGGATGTCGTCATCACCGCCGATCGAACCACAGCGGGCGGGCCGTGTCGATGCAAGGACGCAGCGACTCAACGCAAGATCATGGTCTCGGTGCGAGTCTGGTCGCTGCCGTCATCCTGAGAGTATGATTGGAAGGGCCAGTCGTGACACCACGTGCGACCCGAGGCGCCAGCCCCACCCACCGCCATCGTCCCCGGCTTGATCCCCCGATCGAGTCGGGGGACGGACCCAGTACGCCGCCACGTCGCGGTTCTATCACCGGCGCCCTTGGATACTGGGCGAGTTCAAGCGGTCGCTGCGCGCCGGGGATGACAGTCGTGGTTGGGGCTGACACTCCCGCCTGCTGCCGCTGCTTTCTGAATCTGACTCTGAGCAGCATCGCCAACGGGCCCGCGCAAAGCGCGACCCGTTACAAGCTTCGCGATACGTCTCGAAGGATGACGGGACGCTCACGAAACTAGATCCCATCCACCGTCACGGTTTCGAACTCGGCCGGCAGCACGATCTCGAGCAGTTCGCAGTCGTCGGAATAGCCCAGCACCGCGTGCCTGATCCCCGGCGGCTGGATCCAGCAGCTTCCCGCCTCGAAGGTGTGGACACCCTCGCCCTCGAATTCGGTGCGGTACCAGCCCCGCAGCACGTAGACCATCTGGAAGTCGACGGCGTGGTAGTGCGGGGTCGAGGCCTCCTCGGGCCGGAACGGCGGCTTGAAGCGGATGACATGGGCCTGCGCCAGGCCGCCGGTGGCCGCCGCGATGCCGAGGTCGCGGTAGGCGGCGTAGCTGCGAAGGCCGTGATCGAAATGGGCGTCGCGGGCATGGTTGACCGTGAAGCGCTGCGGAAGCCGCGCCCGCCGCGCGGACGGCCGCGGCTTTTTCGCCGCCGCCTTCTTGGTTGCGGAAGCCTTCGTTTTTGAAGTCTTCGTTTTGGAAGCCTTGGCTCTGGAGGTCTTCGTTTTTGAAGTCTTGGCCGCGGCGGCCTTGGCCTTGCGCTTGCGGGGCGCGACGGCGGCGCCGCGCGCGGGCGCGCGCTTCGCCGTCCCGGGCCGCCGTTTGGCGGTCTTCGCCATGGGTTCCTCCTTTTGGGTTACCAGCTCGCCGGCAGTTCCTGCAGGCCGCGCAGCACGAAGGTCGGCCGCCATTTCGGCGTTTCGACATTGTCGATCCGAAGATCCGGCAGGCGGCGCAGCAGGGTGGCGATGGCGATCTCGGCCTCGATGCGCGCGAGCTGGGCGCCGAGACAGTGATGGATGCCGCCGCCGAACGACAGCGGGCGGACGTTGGGCCGCGTGATGTCGAGCCGCTCCGGGTGGTCCGGATAGACCGCCGAATCGTGGTTGGCGGAGCCGAGCAGGCAGAGCACCGACTCGCCCCTGGCGATATGCTTGCCGCCGAGTTCGACATCCTCGAGCGCGACCCGCCCGGTCAACTGCACCGAGGAATCGTACCGCAGGAACTCCTCGATGGCGTTGGTGATCAGCTCCGGCTGGTCCTTGAGCAGCCTGAGCTGATCGGGATTGCGATGCAGCGCCAGGAGGCCGTTGCCGATCAGGTTGACGGTGGTCTCGTGGCCGGCGCCGAACAGCAGGATGATGTTGGCGGTCAGTTCCTCGTTCGACAGCTTGCTGCCGTCCTGCTCGGCCTGCACCAGCTGCGAGGTCAGGTCGTCGCCGGGGTCGCGCCGGCGCAACTCGAACAGCTGCTTGAAATAGCTCTCCGCCGCCGCGTTGCCGGTATTGGCGGCGTCGATCTCGGCGCGCGTCAGCGGCACCGGATCAAGCAGGCGGCCGCCGGCGCGCAGGCTGGCGTGAAACAGCTCGCGGTGCTCGTCGGGAATCCCCAGCATATCGCAGATCACCGTGACTGGCAGGCGGAAGGCGAAGTCGGCGATCAGGTCCATGTGGCCGCGCTCGATCACCCGGTCGATGGTGGCGTCGACCACCTGCTGGATCCGCGGCCGCATGTCCTCGACCCGGCGGGCGGTGAAGGCCTGGACCACGAGCCCGCGCAGCCGGGTGTGATCCGGCGGATCCTGCTGCAGCATCCAGTGCCGCATGCTGCGGAACACCGGCTCGTCGAGCGCCGCCGCGCCATAGCGCTTGGTGGTGCGGTTGACGTAATCCTTGCCGAAGCGGCGGTCGCGCAGCACGGCACTGACATGGGCATGGCGGCTCGCGGCATAGGCCCCGATCGGGGTGAGGTGGATCGGGTCGGTGGTGCGCAGCTTGTCGTAGGCCGGATAGGGGTTGGCGATGAACTCCGGCGACAGCGGATTGAACAGCGGGGCGCCCGGCCCCGGCTTGACCTGCTCGTTCATGGCCTTTTCTCTCCCGTTCGCCGCCGGTGCTCGTGACAGGCGTTGGCGCAAGGTTAGCGCAACGCCGCGGCTTTGGCCCGGCAAATCTGCGGGCTCATGCGGGACGACCGGGACCGGCCCTGCCGCCCCCGGGGGCTTCACCCGGCGGATACCGCGCCCGCCAGGGGCACTCCGGGTACCGGCGAGCGAAGCGCGCCGCCGGCGATGGCCTCGACATAGTGCGCTATACAGCGTTCCAGATCCGGCGTCCGCATGGCGCAGAAGTGACAGATGAAATCGCCGGGCGACCAGATCTGGTCCGGCCGGGTCAATGCCCGGCCCCGACGCTCGACCGGAAAGGAGTTGAAGATTTTCGGGTTCGGCTCGATCAGGACGGTTGCAGCCACGGCGTTCGAGGTGTCCATCAGCCCCCGCAACGCCTGCTGCTCCCACGTCGGGTTGTGGACGTCGTCATCGCTGTGCCAGACCAGATCGACGAGGCTCAACGCCGCGTCGCAGTTGCGCACGAACATCACTCCGCAGTTGACGCCGCCCTCGTCCTCGGTGATCAGCACTGCGCGGCCTGCTTGCTCCAGCCGGGAAAACAGCGCATCGACCACGAAATCCATGTCGGTGATCATGGCGTCGGCGTCCAGATAAAACACCCGCCGGTAGCCCTGCGCGAGCAGCTTGTAGATCAGCGGGATCTTCAACCAGGACGGCGCCCGGTCATGGGACGCCAGCCGGTCCCACATCACGATCGGCTTCTCCAGTACGCAATAGGCAAGGCCGTGGCGCGCAGCGTAAGCCTTGTGGCTGTCGAGACAGGCCTGCACGCGCGCGCGATAATCCTCGCCGATCGCGACGGTGCAGAGCACCGTTTCGGGATCCCCCGGCGGCGCGTACGCCATGGCCGGAAAGATCCGATCCGCCACCCGCGCCAGGCGCAGGCTGACCGCGGACCCGGCCACGGCGCTGCGCTCCATCACCGCCAGGTGATCCCTGACCACCGGCCGCTGATAGAACGCGGCGAGCCGCACCGTCTTGCGAATGTCCTCGGTCGCGGTACGCAGCGCACGCTGCGTCTCGATCGCTTCCCGCAGCAGATCGACCACCTCGCGCTGCGACGCCTGAATCCCGCGGCCGAGCTCGATCAACGCGCGCACCGCCCTGAAAGCGCGGCGCAGCAGGTAGAGCGAGGCGGCGACGAACGCGGCCAGCACCACGGCCGCACCGACCATGGGAGCGGGAGTGAGATCAGGCAGCATGCATATCCCGCGAAATATCGGCCAAGACGGCAGTTAGCCGGACGATCGTGTCCGTGTCAAAGCGCGCGCGGGAGTGCACGAAGAAGATCAGAACTTGTGAAACGCGGTCTTGTCCCCCGCCGCCCTGATCTGGATCCGCATCAGGGCATCCCTCCAGGTCTCGAACCGGTCGGACGGGACCTCGTAGGGCTGGCAGCGACGCAGGGCATCGATCACTTCGGCGCTCAGGGCGTCGGAGGTCGCGAGCGCCGTCGACCACGGCGATCCTGCGACATGTCCGTCCCTCGTCAGTTGGAAACGGATCGAGATATCGCCCCGCGCCGGTGCAGCGTGGCGTTCCGCTGCGGTCTCCTCGCCAAACCAGAATGCGGTTGCAACAGCAGTGCCCGGCTTTGGTTGCCAGCATTTCCTCAGTCTGGTGTAGAGGTCCCGACCAATTTGACCGAGCTGATCGTCGCAGGTCCTTTCGCCACCGGCGCAGGGATTGATGTGGAAGGAGGTCTGGCCGTTCGCCAGCGACTGCTTCGCAGCTTCTGATTGCCGCCGCGACTCGAACAACGGATCGATGCTTGGCGGCTCCTCCCTGTTGCCTGGCAGCGCCGTGACGTCGGGCGGCTCTTGGGGGGCCTGTGCCATGGCGCAGTCCACCGCGATCGCGACGAGCACCAAGCCGAGGACCGTGCCGGTCAGTCCGAGCCGCAACGCTCCAGGGAAGGAGCCCATCGAATTCTCGAGCAATGCCATCACCGTCACCAAGCCGCGCCCCGGACTTCAGTCATGGTTGCATTGCATCTATGTGACAGCGCCAAGGCGCGATTCATGCCGCGATCCATACAGTTTGGCGGTATGTCGCTGCCGCCCCGGCGCCAAAGTCGGCCGGACCTTCCCAAGCACGCTAAAATCTTCATTGACGAAAAGGCAGTAGTATTGACGGGACTCGCACCCCGCCGGACGACGCCCAGGACCCGTCATGCTCGACAAGACCTACAATGTGTTGTTCCTCTGCACCGGCAATTCGGCGCGCTCGATCATGGCCGAAGCGGTCATGAACCACCGCGGCGCGGGGAAATTCCACGCCTTCAGCGCCGGCAGCCACCCCAAGGGACAGATCCACCGCGAAACCGCCAAGCTCCTGAGAGGACTAGGCTACCCCGTCTTCGAGTTTCGCTCGAAGTCGTGGGTCGAGTTCATGACGCCCGGCGCACCGGTGTTCGACTTCGTCTTCACCGTTTGCGACAATGCGGCCGAGGCCTGCCCGACCTGGCCCGGGCAACCGATGACGGCGCGCTGGAGCGTCCCCGACCCGGCCGCGGCAACCGGCACCGCCGCCGAGATCGCCGCCGCGTTCGAGGAGACCTACCGCCTGCTCGACCGGCGCATCGCCAGCTTCATGGCGCTGCCGCTCGACGCGCTCGACCGCTTCGCCCTGCAGGGCAAGCTGGACGAGATCGGTCGCATGGAAGGGGCCACGGCGGCGTGACGCCGCGTCATTCCGCCGGCGCCGCCGCCTCGTGCAGCCGCGTCGAGTAGTACGACGCGGTCTGGCGGCCGCGCGCCGCGTCGCGGGAAAACACGATCAGGTGGTGGGCGACCAGCCCGACGCTGATGACGATCTCGATGTCGAGGGCTTTCAGCCGCGGCCAGGCGAAGGCCCAGAACGCGCGCCGGTAGTCGCCGGCGATGCCCAGCGTCCAGATGATCTTGGCGAGCATGGTGAGGCCGCGCTTGATGTTGCGCGCATTGACGCGCTGCGGCGAGTTGGGCGGCTTCAGGCGGTTGGGATAGGTCGCGGTGACCTGGTGCTGGAAGCGCTGGAACAGCTTTTCCGGCGTATAGGCCCGGCCCATGGTGTCGCGCCACATGCCGACCACGAGGTCGTGCGGCAGCAGGAAGTCGACGTTGGAATCGCGGCCCTCGTCGTCGAGCAGGCGGTTTTCGCGGGAGAGCCGGTCCCACAGCGGCGTGCGCGGCAGCGCCTGCAGCAGGTTGATGGTCAGCATCGGGATCCGGGATTCCTCGATGAACTGCAGGATGGTCTCTCCGGCATTGGGGCGGTCGGTGTCGAGGCCGAGGATGATGCCCGACACCACCTCCATGCCGTAGCTGTTGAGGCTCGCCACGCTCTCCAGGATCGGCACCATCATGTTGTGGGATTTCGACATCGCCTTCAGCGCGTCGTGGTCCGGGGTCTCGATGCCGCAGAACATGGTGGTGAAGAACGCCTCGCGCATCAGCGCCAGGATCTCCGGCCGCTTGGCGATGTTGAGCGTCGCCTCGCAGGCGAATTGCAGGGCATAGCCGTTGCGCTTCTGCCAGTCGATCAGGTGCGGCAGCAGCTCGAGCAGCGCGCGGCGGTTGCCGATCAGGTTGTCGTCGACGAAATAGACCGCGCCGACCAGCCCGCATTGCACCAGCTTGTCGAGCTCGGCGGTGATCTGCTGCGGGGTCTTGAGCCGCGGGTTGCGGCCGTACAGCGCCGGGATGTCGCAGAACTCGCACTGGTAGGGGCAGCCGCTGGAGAACTGGATGCTGCCGATGAAATACTTGTCGAGCGGGATCAGCTCGTAGGCCGGCTGCGGAAACGACGTCATGTCGCGGCGCTCGGCGGTGGTCAGCACCACCTGGCGCGGCGGCCGCGACGGGTCGCGCGCAAGCGTCGCGATCAGGGTCTCGGTGGCGTCGCCGAGCTCGCCGAGATGCAGGTAGTCGAAGGCGGGATAGTTTTCCGGGCTCGACGACACCGACGGGCCGCCGAGCACCGCGGTCTTGCCCGCCGCGTGGGCGCGGGAGCAGATGTCGTTGATCTGGCGGCGTTGGATGTGCATGCCGCTGACGAAGACGGCGTCGGCCCAGGCGAAATCGGCCGGCGCGGCGGGCGCGATGTTCTCGTCGACGAATCGGACCTGCCAATGCGAGGGCAGCACCGCGGCGATCAGCAGCAGTCCCTGCGGCGGCATGAAGGCGCGGACGCCGTCGGTCAGCTTGTAGGCGTATTCGAAGGTGCCGAACGAGGGCGTGTAGCGGGGAAACACGCAGAGGATTCGCCGCGCCGGTCCCGCGTCGGGCCCCTGTTCGGCTCCCCCTTCGCTTGTTCGGCCGCCGGCCTCGGAAACGCTACCCCCCTGCCCGACAATGCCCCCGTACGTCATCCGATCCCCGTTGCGAAACCGCCGCTCCAACCCCCGACAACGCGTCAACCAGGATTTGGTGCCCGCGCCGGGCGATGCCGCCGACCTTACTGACAGATTGTGCCGGGAACATTGCGGCCAAATCTGGCCGACTTCGCCACGGGCCGGCCATGCGCGCCCCCCGATGGACTGGACCGAGAGCGCGCCATTATGGTCGCCCGCCGGAGCGTTTTGCAATGCAGTGGAAACCCTTGATCGTAGCTGCCGTGGTCCACCTGATCTCGACGGCCACCGCCGGCGCCGCCGGCCCCGATGCGGCCAGGGATCTCGCTCCCACCGGCACGCTGCGGATCGGGGTCGCTTACGCGCCGGCGCCGACTCCGGTGTTCGCCGTCAAATCGGCGGCGGGCGCGGTCCGCGGCGTGCCGCGCGTGCTCGGCGAGGCCCTGGCGGGCCGGCTCGGATTGCCCTCCACGGTCACCGCGGTGGCCACCACCAACGAGCTGACGGAGTCCTGCGCCGGCGGGACCATCGACATCGGCTTCATGCCGGTGGACGAGGCGCGGCGTGAGCGTCTCGACTTCAGCCCGCCCTATTTCGTGATCGAGAGCACCTATCTCACCACCGCGGCGTCGGGCATCACCACCCGCGAGGGCGTCGACAGGGCCGAGGTGACCGTTGTCGGCATCGAGGGGTCGACCACCCTGCGCGCCGCCGGCCGCAGCCTCACGGCGGCGCGGCTGGTGGCGGCGAAATCGGTCGCCGACGCCGTGGCGATGTTGAAGGCGGGACAGGCCCAGGCGATCGCGCTGACCCACGATTCCCTGCCGGCGCTGCGGGCGGAGCTGCCGGGCTCGCGCATCCTCGACGGCGCGTTCCAGGTCACCGGGGTCGCCATCGCCGTGCCGAAGAATCATCCCGCCGCGCTGGCCGCGGTCACCGACTTCGTCATCGCGGCCAAACAGGACGGCACGCTGCGCCGGATCTTCGATGAGGCGGGGCTCAGCGGGCTCGCGGTGGCGCCGTGAGGAGTCATTCCGGGGCGCGCCGCCAAAGCGGCGCGGGCCCGGAATCGATACGCCGCAGCGCCGGCGTGACGGCACAGTTGGCTGATGCCGGGATCATGATGGGCACAGGGGGTATGGATTCCGGGCTACCTCGCTGCGCTCGGTCCCCGGAATGACGGCGATGGAAAACACGCGCGCCACATCTACAGCCGTCATGTATGGACGGCCCCCAGTCGGCAAGGGCTTTTTTGGTGCTTCGGCAAACGGATCGGGGAGCGGTCATGTATACGGCCTCGAGATGCGGCCTTTGACCGCGGGCCCTGATGGAGATCGCAGATCGAGTTCCAATC
>JARLJA010000055.1 GCA_031291445.1 Xanthobacteraceae bacterium
GCGCCGGCGCGGTGGCGGCGTCGGCCCGGGCGGCCGGCGCGCGGCTGATCCACGTCTCCGCCATCGGCGCCGATTCGAATTCACCGTCGGCCTATGCCCAGACCAAGGCGGCCGGCGAGCAGGCGGTGCGCGCCTCGGTTCCCGGCGCCGTCATCTTCCGCCCCTCGGTGGTGTTCGGGGCCGAGGACGAGTTCACCAACCGCTTCGCAACGCTGGCGCAGCTATCGCCGGTGCTGCCGCTGATCGGCGGCGGCGCGACGCGGCTGCAGCCGGTGTTCGTCGGCGACGTCGCCGAAGCGATCGCGGCGGCCGTGGAGGGCCGCGCCCGTGCCGGCGCCACCTACGAACTCGGCGGTCCGGAAGTGCTGACCTTGCGCGAGATTCTCGCCTTCATCCTGAAGACCACCGAGCGCGACCGGCTGCTGCTGCCGCTGCCCTTCGTGCTGGCCAGGCTCAACGCCCTGGTGCTGCAGTTCGCCCCCGGCGCGTTCAAGCTGACGCCCGACCAGGTCGATCTGCTGCGCGCCGACAACGTGGTCTCGGATGCGGCCAAGGCCGCGGGGCTGACCCTGGAAGGCCTCGGGATCGCCGCCGATTCGCTGGAAGCGGTGGCGCCGTCCTATCTGTGGCGGTTCCGCAAGACCGGCCAGTTCCGCACCGCGTAATCGGCCGAGGCCGGCGGGTCCGGCGCATCAGTCTGTGTATTACAGCCCCAGCGCCAGCGCGATCAGGCCCAGCACGCCGACGGTGACGCGCCACCAGGCGAAGAACGCGAAGCCATTGCGGGTGACGTAGTCGAGGAAGGTCCGCACCACCAGCGCGGCGCTGATGAACGACACCACGAAGCCGATCGCGATGATGAGGAGATGGTCGGTGCTCATCTCGGCGCGGTTCTTGTAGAAATCGTAGACGAAGGCCCCGACCATGGTCGGGATCGCCAGGAAGAACGAGAACTCCGCCGCGGCGCGCTTGTCGGCGCCGAGCAGCATGGCCGAGACGATGGTCGCGCCCGAGCGCGACACGCCGGGGACCATCGCCGTGCACTGGGCGAGGCCGATGATCAGGTACATCGGCAGCGGAAACGCGGTGGCGTCGTGATGGCGCGGCTTGTGATCGACCTGGTCGACCCACAGCAGCACCGCGCCGCCGACGATCAGCGAGAAGCAGACCACCCAGGGATTGAACAGGTGGGCCTTGATCATGCCGCCGAGCGCGCCGCCGATCACCGCCGCCGGCAGGAACGCCACCAGCACGCCGATCACGAAGCGCCGGGCCGCCGGATCGGAGAACATGCCGAGTGCGATGTGCCACAGCCGGCTGAAATAGATCACCAGGATGGCGAGGATGGCGCCGAGCTGGATCAGCACCGCGAAGCTCTTCCAGAAGCCGCTCTCGTCGAGGCCGAAAAAGCGTTCGACCAGCAGCAGATGGCCGGTGGAGGACACCGGCAGGAATTCCGTGACGCCTTCGACGATGCCCAGAAGCACCGCCTTGATGATATCGAACAGCATGCGGGGGATCCGTCAGTCTCGCGTGGGGGCCGAAAACGGCGGCTTCTTGTGGCTCATTCGCCCGCGCGCCGCAACGGCAAAACTCGGTCGTCGCCAAGGGCCGGCAGCGGCCGGTCCACGCGGTTGACATCGCGCCCGAACGGGGCGATGCGGCTTCCTACAATTGCCGGTTGCCAGCACCGGCGGCGCGGTTAGTTTGGGTCATCCGGCCGTCATCAAACGGCCACGAACTTTTAAGCTTTTGGTGTCTATCCCGGGGTCTGATGTTCACGCTGTTCCACCATCCGTTCTGTCCGCATTCCCGCTTCGTCCGGCTCGCGCTCGGCGAATACGGTCTGGACGTGCGGCTGATCGAGGAGCGGACCTGGGAGCGTCGCGAGGCCTTTCTCGCGCTCAACCCCGCCGGCACCACGCCGGTGATGATCGCCCATGGCGTGCCCGCCGTGCCGGGCGCCGGCGTGATCGGCGAATATCTCGACGAGACCCACGGGGCGGAACTCGGCGACCACCGCCTGCTGCCGACGGCCGCCGGCGACCGTATCGAGGTCCGCCGGCTGACGGCGTGGTTCAACGACAAGTTCTTCGAGGAGGCCAGCGGGCCGCTGGTCACCGAGCGGATCTACAAGCGCTACATGGCCGAGCAGGACGGCGGCGGCGCGCCGGCGACCGACGTGATCCGCGCCGCCCAGGCCAATGTGCGCTATCATCTCGCCTATATCGGCTGGCTCGCCCGCTCGCGAAACTACCTCGCGGGCGATACGCTGACCTACGCGGACCTCGCCGCAGCGGCGCATCTGTCGGCCATCGACTATGTGGGTGACGTGCCATGGAGCGAGGACGACGCGGCGAAGGCGTGGTACGCGCGGATCAAGTCGCGGCCGTCGTTCCGGCCGCTGCTGAGCGAGTGGCTGGCGGGCGTGCCGGCGTCGCCGACCTACGTGGATCTCGATTTCTGAGTGAACCGGAAACGTTGAAGGCCGCGCTCGCGCACGAGGCGCGAGCGCTCGGCTTCGACGCGCTCGGCATCACCGATCCCGCCGCCATCGGCTTCGCCGGACCGCGGCTCGAGGCCTTTCTGCGAAGCGGCGGCCACGGCGACATGGGCTGGCTCGCCAACGAACCGCGGCGTCGCGCCGATCCGCGCGTGCTGTGGCCCGAGGTTCGCTCGGTCATCATGCTCGGCGTCAACTACGGCCCCGACGAGGATCCGCTGGCGGTTCTCGCCGCGCGCCAAAGTGCTGCGATCTCCGTCTACGCCCGCGGCGACGATTATCACGACCTGATCAAGCCGCGGCTCAAGGCCCTGGCGCGCTGGCTGGTCGCTTCGGCCGGCGGCGACGTCAAGGTGTTCGTCGACACCGCGGCGGTGATGGAAAAGCCGCTGGCGCAGCAGTCCGGGCTCGGCTGGCAGGGCAAGCACACCAACCTGGTATCGCGGCAGTTCGGATCGTGGCTGTTCCTCGGCGCCATCTTCACCACGCTCGAGCTGCCGCGCGAGGAGGCCGAGCGCGACCATTGCGGCTCGTGCCGGGCCTGCCTCGACGCTTGCCCGACCGCGGCGTTCCCGGCGCCCTATCAGCTCGATGCGCGGCGCTGCATTTCCTATCTCACCATCGAGCACAAGGGCCCGATCGCGCGCGAGCTGCGCGGCGCCATCGGCAACCGCGTCTATGGCTGCGACGACTGCCTCGCGGTCTGTCCCTGGAACAAGTTCGCGCGGGAGGGCCACGAGGCGCGGCTCGCCGCGCGCGACGACCTGCGCGCGCCGGCGCTCGACGAGTTGTCCCGCCTCGACGACGCGGCGTTTCGCGCCCGCTTCACCAAATCGCCGGTCAAGCGCATTGGCCGCGATCGCTTCCTTCGCAATGTGCTGATCGCGATCGGCAATGCGGCGGCGCCGCCGCTGGTGCCCGAAGCGCTGCGGCTGGCGTGTGACGCGAGCCCGCTGGTGCGCGGCGCCGCGGTGTGGGCGCTGTCGCGGCTGATGCGGGCCGACGCGTTCGACGCCCTGGCGGCGCGCCGGTCGTTCGACGAGCCCGATCCGCAGGTGCGGGAGGAATGGGCCTGCGCTTCTGATTGAGCACACTGCTTCGATCACGTTCTGCCGAATTCATACGTCTCGATCCACGCGACCGTGGTGGTGTTGAGTGCTCCCTCCCCCCTTGTGGGGGAGGGCCGGGGAGGGGGGTAAACCGC
>JARLJA010000056.1 GCA_031291445.1 Xanthobacteraceae bacterium
CCCCCCCCCCCCCCCCCCCCCCCCCCCCCCCCCCCCCCCCCCCCCCCCCCCCCCCCCCCCCCCCCCCCCCCCCCCCCCCCCCCCCCCCCCCCCCCCCCCCCCCCCCCCCCCCCCCCCCCCCCCCCCCCCGGCCATGACGAAGGATGGGTCAACTGACCTCGAAAACGCTTTAGCCGAACCGATGGAGGCCCCGCTTTGATTGCATGCTTCAGCCTGATCCTGATGTGCCAGCTGGCCGGCGAGATCCTGGTGCGCGCGGCGCGGGTGCCGGTGCCCGGTCCCGTGCTCGGCTTCATGCTGCTGTTCGGGGTGCTGCTGCTGCGCGACCGCGTCGGGCCGCTGGCGCGGGGGCCGCTGGCGCCGGGCCGCATCGAGGGCACCGCCAAGGGGTTTCTGGCGCACATGTCGCTGCTGTTCGTTCCCGCCGGGGTCGGGGTGGTGCAGAAGCTCGACCTCATCGCCGCGCACGGCGTCGCCATCGTCGCCGTGCTGGCGGGTTCGGTCATCCTGACGATGCTGGCCACGGTCCTGACCTTCCTGGTGGTCGGCCGCGTGGTGGCGCCGGAAGGAGACCGCCAATGACCGCGTCGCCGTTCTCGCTCTGGGTCTACCTGTCGCAGACGCCGCTGCTGTGGCTGACGGTGACGCTGGTGGTCTATGCGCTCGCCGACGCGCTGTCGCAGGCGAGCGGCCGCAACCCGCTGCTCAATCCGGTGCTGCACGCGCTGTGGGTGATCGGGGTCTTTCTCCACCTCACCGGAACGCCCTACCAGGTCTATTTCGGCGGCGCGCAGTTCGTGCATTTCCTGCTCGGCCCGGTCACCGTGGCGCTGGCGGTGCCGCTCTACGAGAACCGCCGCGTGGTGCGCCGCGCGCTGGTGGCGATGCTGCTGGCGCTGGTGGTCGGTTCGGCCACCGCCGTCAGCTCCGTCGTGGTGCTGGCCGAACTCGTCGGCCTGCCGCGCGACATCGTGTTGTCGCTGGCACCGAAATCGGTGACCGCCGGCGTCGCCATGGGGATCAGCGAGACGCTCGGCGCCGATCCGGCGCTCACCGCGGTGGCGGTGATCCTGACCGGGATCATGGGCGCCATCGTGGTGACGCCGATGATGAACCGCCTCGGCATCACCGACTTCCGCGCCCGCGGCTTCGCCGCCGGGCTCGCCTCCCACGGCATCGGCACCGCGCGCGCATTCCAGGTCGACGAGCTGGCGGGGACTTTCGCCGGCATCGCCATGAGCCTGAACGCCCTGGTGACGTCGCTCTTGGTGCCGCTCGCGGTGACGCTGCTGGTGCGGTAGCGATCGCGTCGCGCCAACTACACGGAGGTCGCGCCATGCGCCCATTCAAGACTGCATTCGATCCGGACTTCCTGTCCGCGTTGCAGCGCGGGGTGCTCGATTACACCTACAAGGGCATCGCCTGCCTCAAGAGCCCGCTCGATCTCGCGATCTACACCAAGCTGATCTGGGACCTCAAACCGCGGACCCTGATCGAGATCGGAACCTACAAGGGCGGCAGCGCGCTGTGGTTTGCCGACCCGTGCTCCTCCTTCGACCTTTCGACCCGTATCCTGTCGATCGATGCCGAATGTCGCCCGGAGACGTCGGACCATCGCATCGAATTCCTGAAGGGCGACGTCCGTGGTCTCGGCCATGTGCTGACGCCGGAGCGGATGGCTGGCTTCTCACATCCAATTCTCGTCGTCGAGGACAGCGCCCATACCCATGACGCGACGCTCGCGGCGCTGCGCTTCTTCAATCACGTGCTGGGCGCCGGCGACGTGATGATCGTCGAGGACGGCGTGCTCGACGAACTCGACCTCTCGGACCAGTATGATGGGGGACCCAATCGCGCGATCGGTGAATTCCTGGCCGAGCCGTCCTGCCGGTTCGAGATCATGGCCAACTACTGCGACCTGTTCGGGCCGAACGCGACCTACAACCCGAACGGCTATCTTCGCGTCACGCGATGATCACCTTGACGCGGCGGCGCCTGCGGCTTGCGGCCGAAGATCTCGAAGCCCGCGGCCGTGACCTCCTGGGCCGCCTGCGAGAGCCTCTCGAAATCGGTCCACAGCGGCGTCGCCCGCCGGGCCGGATCGCGCCACATCGCGGCGAATTCGCCCAACCGTGCCTGCGCGAAGGCATCCGCGGACGCCTCCGACACCTCCGTCCGCAAGGCCGCCTCGGCTTCCGAGGCGAGCCAGGCGATGGAATGATTTGGCGAGAAATTCCCGGATACCTGCAGCCGCTCGATCTCGAACTCCCTGAACCATTCCGCCGCGCCGTAGCGGGTGCAGTTGAAGAAATGCCACGGACGTTCGTGCAGCGGCTGCAGGAAAGCGGTGTGGACCAGGATCCGCCCGCCCGGCTTGAGCACGCGCAAGAGCTCCGCGGCGACGCGCTGCGGGTCGCGGTAGTGCTCGAACGCATTCATCACCACGACCGCTTCGAAGCTGTCGTCGTGGAACGGCAGGACATGGGCGTCCGCGACCACGTCGGTATGGCGGAAGATCCCGTACTCGACCTCCACCACATGGTCGAACGGCTCGCGCGTTCCGCCGGCGCTGAGGTTGAGGACGGGGCCGGTGGCGGCGCGAATCAATGCGATCGCGTCCTCGGGAAGCGCGTTGCTGAGGTGCTGGTCGGGATGCACGGTGGGCTCGTCCGCGCCGGGCGCCAGCACCGCTCGGCCGTGGCGGATCGTCCAGGTGTGCAGGCCGTCCGCCGAAACGAGCGCGGTTCGATCGCCGTTGTAGCCGAGCCGCTCGCCGCTGACCGGACAGCGCAGCAGCGGCAGAAGCCGGTCGAGTCGCGTCTGCGCCCCCGGCGCGGGCAGTGCTGGCGCGAGCGCGGGGTAGCGGCGATCGAAATGCTGCTCGTGAAGAAAGGCCCAGGGGTGACGCCGCGTGAATTCGGCCCACAGCCAGCGGGAGTTTGCCGGCAGGCTGGTCCACGTCCTCAGCATCGAGGCATCGTGCACGCGATAGCGCGCCAGCACCTCGGCATGCCACTCGCCGCGCAATCCCTGCTCGGCGATGCTGCTCCAGAGATCGAAATCCTCCCAGCTCCGGACCCGGTGGTAGCCGCCGACCATCGCCCAGGCCTCCTTGGCGACAAGCGCCATGGCGTCGATGTAATTGCCGCCCACGAAGTGCTGCGGATCGTAGGGCAAATCGCCCATCCGGCCGGCCCAGCCGCCGAACTGCTGGATCGTCGGGTAGACGAAGGCGGCGCCGGTGCGCCGGATCGTCGCCAGCAGTTTTTCGCAGCAGGCCGGCTGCAGCACGTTGTCGGCGTCGAGCGGCAGGACATACGCCGTGTCGGCGGCGTCGAAGCCGGTGTTGCGGCTGCAGGCGAGACCGCCATTGCTGGGGTGGTGCAGCACGGCGACGCGATTGAAGCGCTTGGCATGGCGCCGGGCCCATTCGGTCGCTACCGCGAGCGACGTGTCGGTCGAGCAGTCATCGACGATGATCAGGTCGAGCGCGACGAGGGTCTGCGCACGTACCGAGTCCAGCGCCTCCACGACATGGTGTGCGTAGTTGTGGAGCGGAATGACGACGGTGACCTCGGCGTGACTCTGGGTATCATGCGTGAACACGATGTCCGAGGGAACGATCGTCGGCTCCCGTCGAGGCTGGCCGGCCAGCTGCGCTTGAAGCGCGAATCCGGTGGCGCCGCGGACGCCGCCGAGCACCTGGTCGACGACGCGCGCCACATGCGCCGTTCGCCGCAACGGCCCGAAGCTCGCCAGCGTCGCATGATAGGCGCTGCGGGCGATCTGCCGGCGCAGCGCCGAATCCTCGGCCAGCCTCCTCACAAAGACATACCAGTCGGTCGCGGTCGCGGCGAGGAAGCCGGTGCGGCCGTGTGCGATCGCCCGCCGGAACGGCCCGGTCGGGGACGCGACGGTCGGAACGTCGACCAGCGCGGCCTCGAAGAATTTCAGTTCGCTCTTGGCTTCGCAAAAGGGATTGCCGTATTCGAGCGGCGCGATGTTGATGTCGAACCGCGCCAGCTCCAGCGGCAGATCGGCGTGCGGCTGCAGCGATCGCCATTCGATCGCGTCCTGAAGTCCGGCCAGCTCGGGGTAGTCGTCGACGTCGATCATCGGGGTCCCGTCGGCCGTGCGGAACAGCACCAGCCGGCAATCGGCGTTCTCGCGCAACAGGCGCGCCAGAGCGGGAACGGCGAG
Source organism: Xanthobacteraceae bacterium (assembly GCA_031291445.1). Lineage (GTDB taxonomy): Bacteria > Pseudomonadota > Alphaproteobacteria > Rhizobiales > Xanthobacteraceae > Bradyrhizobium_A. Next base: position 4,201 of record JARLJA010000056.1, read on the forward strand.
CCCGAGGTCGCGCTGATGGGTGCGCGTGCCGCCGGCATAGCCGATGCGGACAAGCGTGTCGGCGCGGCTGCGCCGCCACTCGCGCGCGGCGCGGCGCGAGACATCGTGGGTCGCCTGGTCGAAGCCATTGGGGAGCACATGCACCGTCTTGCGTTCCCGGCGCGCGTGGGAGGCGAGTTCCTCGCTTGTGGTGAAGCAGAGATCGGCACCCTGCAGGGTTTGGCGCATGCGTGCGTAATGGGTCCTGACCTGATCCTCGCGCAGGCCCTGCGAACGGATGCCGTCGATGATGTCGAGCCGGGCGATGTCGGGATCGATCATCAGATCGTCGACGTCGAGCACGATGCGGGCGCCGCCGCGCCTTGCCGCCGCGACGCCGGCGGCGACCTGCTCGTCCCAGGGCGCGCGCCATATCACCACGATCGTGGCGGCCGCGATGTCGGCGAGATGCGCCGGGATGTCGTCGAGCCGCAGCGACAGGGCGTAGCCGCCGAGCGCCGCGATGGCCGCGGCATGGAGCGTGATCCGATAGTGGTGACCGGGCGTGTCTGGCTCCCCGCTGATATAGACCACGCGCAGCGCGTCGAGGCTGGCCGCGGCCGGGGCGGCAGCCGGAGCAACACCCGGAACAACGGGCTGCGCGCCTTCGGCCGGGGCCGCGGCGAGTGGAAACCGCCGCCCGCGCTCCCGCAACCTTGACGGAAGGTTGAGCGTCGCCGTCCACCATGCAAGCTTCGCCGCGCCGCGCAGGCCGCGGCGGAGCGGCCGCGGGATGTGCCTGCCGGCCCGGCGCAGCGGCAGGGTCATCCGCCAGGCCGTCGAATTGATCACCTGATCGTGGAGCTGCTCGACCTCCCGGGCCCGCGCCTCGATCCGCCCGAGCGCGGCTTGCAACACGGCAACGCTCTCCTGCAGCTTGAGGCGCTGTGTTTCCGTTTCGGCCGCGATCCGCCGCGCGGCCTCGGTCTCGGCCTGGCTGTGCCGCTCCGCTTCAGTGGCGGCGCCCGCCTCATGCCGCGCCAGGGCGGCCTGTTGCTCCGCGCGTTCGCGTCCGCGCATAGCCTCGCGTTCGCGCTCGGCGCCGGCCTGCAGCGCGAGCTGCGCTCCCGCGAGCGCGGCGTCGCGTTCGCCAAGCCGGGCGAACCGCGCCCGCACCGCGGCCGTCAGTCCGGCATCCTCGATGCGGCACAGCGCGCACACGGCCTCGGGCGCGTCACCGCCGACGGCGAGGACGCCCAGGCCGTGGCCATGCAGGAAGGTAAAGCTCGGATAGCGCTCCCGCAGTTCGTCCCAGAGCTTCCAGACGCCGAAATCTCCCGTCCGCTCGGTGACGTCGTGAAACAGCACGACGGCCCGGCCGGACAACTTGGGCAGCCAGCTCTGAAAGTCGTGCCGCACCGCCTCGTAGGTGTGCATGCCGTCGATGTGGAGCAGATCGATCGATCCGTTCTCGACGTGGCCGAGTGCGTCGTCGAAGGTGCTGCGAAGCAGGGTCGAGAAGCCGGCGAAATGCGCGTCGTGGTAACGGCTGAATTCGGCGAACACCGCCTCGTCATAGTGCCCCGCATGCTGGTCGCCGCGCCAGGTGTCGATGGCGGTACAGCGGGTCGGCAGGCCGGCGCGCTGTACCGCCTGGCAGAACGCGGCATAGGATACGCCGGTGTGGGTGCCGAGTTCGACCAGCACATCCGGCCGCGCGGCAGACACGATCCAGTGCGCGAACGGCACGTGCTGCCACCATGCGCTCGGCGCGCCGAGCCGCGCGGCGGGCCAGAACAACGGATCGAACGCGGAACTGGCAAGGACGTCGAGGCCGGCGTCCCGGGACATCGCGTCGCCGCGACCGGCCGCGATCGCTCCCATCTCACCGAATTCATTCATGCCGATGAAATCCTGCTCGGAATTCTATGCCAGTCAGGCCGGCGAGCATGCGGTGAATTGCCGAGCTCGGTCAATCGCGGGTCGATGGCGACCGCGGCAGGTCGAAGTCCTCATCCCGCAGTTCAATCGGCGTGCCGTGGGGCGTGCGGTCGGCGGCGCGATCCCAGGCGATGCGGGTGCGTTCCAGCGTCTCGGCTGTTGTCACGCGCTTGTCGGCGACCAGCCGCTCCAGCGTCGCCAGCCAGTGATGGTAGTAGGTCTCGCCGGTGTCCGGGTCGCCGTGGCGCTGGGCGCGGGCGATCTCGTCGGCCAGCGTCGCGGCCCACTCGCTCCAGCTGAACACGCCGCGGCCGTGGAGCGCCACCGCCAGCGCGAAAGCCCTCGCTTCCCACGGTTCGCGAAACACCGGTCCCTCGGCGTCGCGGGGCAGATCCGGCAGCGCCGCGGCGGCGCGGCGCGCGGCTTCGGGCGAGACCGTCATTGCCGTCATTTGTGTCGGCCGCCCTCGCCGTCGAGGGGTTCGAGATAGGACTCCCACGCGTCCACCGAGACCGCGCCGGCGGTGGTGTCGTCGCCCCACAATTCGCGGGCGTCGAAGCGCACGGTGTAGAGCCATTGCGGCGCTTCGCCGGCGCCGGCCGCGCTGGCGTCGGCGAAGACATGGCAGCCGTGCATGAGGTCGACCACGCCGACATGGCCGCGGACGTAAGCCGGCAGCCGGGTGTGGGCCGGTGTCGTCAGGTCGCGGGCGCGGACCCTGTCGCCGGGGGCGAAGCGCGCCGGAGCCTGCGCCGGGCGCGTGGTCGGCGCCCCGCGCGCCAGCACCGGCGCGACCTCGTCACGGGAGAGCGCCGGCCGCGGCGACGCAGGATGGAGCGCGCGGCCGGCGGCGATTTCGTCGGGTTGGACCAGGTCGCGCTCGGCCATCAGCCGTTCGAGGCCGGCGAGCCAGATCTGGTAGTAGCTCATGACGAGGTAGTCGGCGGGCGGGCGGTTCTCGCGCGCGAAGCGGGACATGTCGATGGTCCAGCCGCCGGGTTTCCCCATGGCCAGCGTCAGCGCGAAGGCGCGCCGCTCCCAGTCGGCATGAAACACCGGCTCGTCGCGCTCGGGTTCGACCGGCCCGAAGCCCGCCACGCCGCCCATGTCGTGGGCGCCGTCCATCAGGCGGGATCCTGCGGCGATCTGGCGAGGCCGGTGCCGATCATGCTGTCGCGGGTGACGAGATCGGCGAGGCGCTCCTCGCTCCAGTCCGCGGTGCCGTCGGGACGCTGCGGCAGCACGAGATAACGAATCTCGGCGGTGGAGTCCCAGACCCGGATGACGACGTCGTCGGGCAACGTGACGCCGAAATCGGCGAGCACGCCGCGCGGATCCTTCACCGCGCGCGAGCGGTACGGCGCCGACTTGTACCACACCGGCGGCAGCCCGAGGACCGGCCACGGATAGCAGGAGCACAGCGTGCACACGACCATGTTGTGCAGCCGCGGCGTGTTCTCGACCGCGACCACGTGTTCGCCCTGCCGGCCGGTGAAGCCGAACTCGGCGATCGCCGCGGTGGCGTCGGCGAGCAGCCGCGCCCGGTAGGCGGGGTCGGTCCAGGCCCGGGCGACGACGCGCGCGCCGTTGCGCGGTCCCACCTTGGTCTCGTAGGTCTCGATCAGCAGGTCGAGCGCGGCCGGATCGACATAGCCCTTCTCGGTCAGCACCGTCTCCAGCGCGCGCACGCGCAGCTCGGTCTCCGACAGCTCCGAGTGGTCGTGGTCGTGATCATGGTCGTGCGATGCACTCATGGTAATGACTTTAATCCCATCGCGGCGTCGCGTCAGCCCCGCTTCGGTGTCGACACAGAGAGGCGAAACTGCCGGCCTTCCTGCAGCCAGGCCACGCGCTCGTCCCGCACCAGGGTCCGGCGGGTCTTGCCGGCATCGTCGCGCAGGCTGACGGGCGTGATCTCGTAGCTTTCCGGATGCTTGTTGCGGCTGAGCAGGTCGGACAGCACCGCGGCCATGCCGTCGATGACCTGCTGCGGATCGGCCTCGTCGTTGATCTCGATGATGGCGTGGATGCGGTTGCCGAGTTCCGGGTCGGGCAGGCCAACCACCAGGGTCGAGCGCACGTCGGGATGGGCCATCACCGCGGCTTCGACCTCCGCCGGATAGACGTTGGCGCCACCGCGCAGGATCATGTCGGTGAGCCGGTCGCCGAGATAGAGATAGCCGTCGGCGTCGAGCCGGCCGATGTCGCCGATCGATTCCCAGCCGTCGGAGCGGCGCTTCGGCGCGGCGCCGAGATAATGGTAGGTCGAGCCGACGCCGTCGGCCGGCAGGAAATAGACTTCGCCGGTCTCGCCGGGCGGCACGTCCTCGCCGTCCTCGCCGATGATCCGGAGCCCGCAGGTGGCGTCGACCTTGCCGACCGATCCCCGGTGCGCCAGCCATTCGGTTCCGGAAATCACGGTGCGGCCCTGGCGCTCGGTGCCGCCATAGAGCTCCCAGATCTTCTCCGGGCCCAGCCATTCGATCCATTTTTCCTTGAGCCAGGCCGGCATCGGCGCCGCCATGTGGAACACGGTCTTGAGGCTGGAGACGTCGTAGCGCTCGCGCACCTCCTGGGGCAGCGCCCAGATCCGGTGCATCATGGTGGGCACGAAATTCACCCATTCGAGCCGGTGGGCGTCGATCAGGCGCAGCGCGGTCTCGGCGTCGAATTTCGCCATGCCGGTGACGCTGCCGCCGGCGAACAGGGCGAAGTGCGACACGATGAAGGGGGCGTTGTGATAGAGCGGCCCGGGATTGAGCAGGGCGGCGCCGGGCTCCATCTGCAGCGGCGGGGCGGCGGCGGTGTCGGTGACCGCGGGCTGGTGGTCGACGATGACCTTGGGGCGGCCGGTCGAGCCGCCGCTGGTCATGGCCTTCCAGTAGCGCGCCACCGGGCGATCGAGCGGCTCGTCGGAGACCCCCTCGGGAACGAAATCCCGCGGCACCGACCGCGGCGCATTCCAGTCCGGCTCGCCGCCCACCACCAGCGCGGGCTTGAGGATATCGAGGATCGCGGCGGCCTCGCCGCGGGGCAGCCGGTGCGACAGCGAGGTCGGGGTCGCCCCGAGCTTCCAGATGGCGAAGCTGGTCTCGTAGAACGCGTTGCCGTTGGGCAGGCCGATGGCGACGAAATCCCCGGCATTGACGCCCAGCGCCGCGAAGGCGCGGGCCCGCCGGTTGGCGCCGCGTTCGAGCTCGTCCCAGGTCAGGTGGTCGTCGCCGTGACGCACCGCCACGGTGCCCCGAGGTTTGCGCTCGGCGTACCAGCGCGGTACCTCGGCGAGTGGAATCAGCATGAACGGCCTCCCGGTGGGGCCGCCGGTCCCGCCCGGCCGCCGCCCTGTTGTTGCTTGTTGACGTCTTTTAGGACCATTGCGTCCGGCCCGTCCACACGCGATGACGCATGGCCCCTTGCCCCCGGGCCGGGGGCGTTTCCATATAAGCGCCGCCGGCCCCGGCTTGCCCCAGACCGGGCGCCGGGCTCTCGCCCTGTCCGTCAAGACCTGATTGCTGAGGATCCTAGAACCATGACGACCACTGCTGCCCCCGAAAGCCGGGCCTTCGAGGCCGATGTCGCCAAACTGCTGCGGCTTCTGGTGCATTCGGTCTATTCCGACCGGGATGTGTTTCTCCGCGAGCTGATTTCCAACGCCGCCGATGCCTGCGAGAAGCTGCGCTACGAGGCGATCGCCACCCCGGCGCTGCTCGGCGACGATCCCAAGCCGAAGATCACCATCGCCATCGATGCCGACCAGCGCCGCCTCACCGTCGAGGACAACGGCTTCGGCATGGACCATGACGACTTGGTGGCGTCGCTGGGCACCATCGCCAATTCCGGCACCCGCGCCTTCATGGAGCGCGTCGCCGCCGCCAAGGCCGACGCCGCCGAGGGCGACAGCGCCCAGCTGATCGGCCAGTTCGGGGTCGGCTTCTACTCCGCCTTCATGGTCGCCGACCGGGTCGACGTCATCAGCCGGCGCGCCGGCACCGATCAGGCCTGGATCTGGTCGTCCGACGGCCAGGGCTCCTACACCGTCGCGCCGATCGCCGCCGCCGAGGCGCCGAGCCGCGGCACCCGCATCGTCCTGCACCTGCTGGAGGACGCCAAGACCTATCTGGAGCGCTATCAGCTCGAACGCATCATCAAGGCGCGGTCCGGCCACATCCCGGTGGCGATCGCGCTGATCGACAAGCCTGGCGGCGAGGCTGCCGAGGTCGGCAGCGGCGCGGCGCTGTGGACCCGGCCGAAGGCGGAGATCACCGCCGAGCAGTACACCGACTTCTACCGCAGCTTCGCCGGCCAGTTCGACGAGCCGCTCCTGACCATCCACACCCGCGCCGAGGGCCGGCACGAATACACCATGCTGCTGTTCGTGCCCGGCACCAAGCCGTTCGACCTGTTCGATCCCGACCGCAAGGGGCGGATCAAGCTCTACGTCAAGCGCGTGCTGATCACCGACGACGCCGAACTGGCGCCGCGTTACCTGCGTTTCGTCCGCGGCCTGGTCGATTCCGCCGACCTGCCGCTGAACGTATCGCGCGAGATGATCCAGGACAGCCCGGTCTTCACGGCGATCAAGAAGGGGGTGGCGAGCCGCATCCTCTCGGAGATCGAGAAGCTCGCGAAATCCGACGCCGCCGCCTACGACACGCTGTGGACCGCCTTCGGTGCCGTGATCAAGGAAGGCCTCTACGAGGATTTCGAGCGCCGGCCGCAGCTGCTCGAGCTCGCCCGCTTCAAGACCACCGCCTCGGGCGCGGAGTGGCGGACGCTGAAGGACTACGTCGCCGCGCTGAAGCCGAACCAGACCGCGATCTACTACCTGGTCGGCGAGGACCCGGCGCGGATCGCGAACTCGCCCCATCTCGAGGGCTTCCGGGCCCGCGGCATCGAGGTGCTGCTGCTGAGCGATCCGGTCGACAGCTTCTGGGCCTCGGCCGGGCTCGACTACGAGGGCAAGCCGTTCAAGTCGGTGACCCACGGCGCCGCCGAGCTCGACCTCATTCCGCCGCTCGAGACCCCGCCGGCGCCCGACACCGCCGCCGGCGAGGCGGTGACCCGCCTGATCGCCTTTGCCAAGGATGCCCTCGGTGACCTGGTTTCCGACGTGCGGGCCTCCGATCGCCTGACCACCAGCGCGGTCTGCCTGGTCGCGCCGGAGAGCGGCATGGACCGCCAGCTCGAACGCCTGCTGGCGAGCGCCGGCCGGCTTCCGGGCGGCAGCAAGCCGGTGCTGGAGATCAACCCGCGTCACGCGGTGGTCACCGCGCTCGCCGCCCGGAGCGACGACGACAAGGAGGTTCGCGACGATGCCGTGCGCCTGCTGTTCGACGAGGCGCGGATTCTCGACGGCGAGCCGCCGGCCGACGCGCAGGCCTTCGCCGAGCGTCTCGGTCGCATGCTCACCCGCGGCCTGGCCTGACCGACGGATCGGCCCCGGTGCGGCTGTGCCGCCGGGGCCGATCCGTCTCCCGGCCGGCCGCGACGGCACCGAACGTGGCGGTGAATTGATTTCGATCACGCCGCGCGCGACAATCTCCCCGCAGGATGATTTCAGAATAGCCATTTGCCGGGAGGTCGTGTCATGGCGATTAGTTCGCGAAGCAGTCGGATCGAGCATCTGTTGGAACGCGCGGGGCTCGCCACCGCGGGGGCGTCGTGCGGGCTGTTTGTCGCGGCCTTCGTGGTCAAGGAAGGCGTGCCAGCCCTGATGTCGCTCGGCTTCGTGTTCGCCATGATGGTCGGCGGCGCGATCGGCTTCTATCTCGGGATCGACCTGCCGCCCCGCGAAACTCAGGCGGGCGCCCCACCGGTCACCGATCGGGTCGAGCTCCTGAGCGCGGTCGGCACGTTTCTCGCGCCGGTGGCCGCGCTGATCGCGGTCATCGACATCATCCTGGACATCGAGCCGCGGCCGGTGTGGGTGGTGATGATCGCGATCGGCTGGCTGGTCGGCGTGGTGATGCAGATCATCGCCGGATGGACCGCGCGATTTGGCCGGTGATCACGCCTTCGTCATCAGCCCACGGTTATTCCCTCGGTCGGCGCGATTCCTCCGCGTTTTGACGGGGTTCCAGGATCGGATGTGTCCGCCCGCGGCGGCGCTTCTCCAAAGGTATTGAGCTAGCTCAAGGGCTTCTTGCACTGCGGTGGCAGTATTTGTCGAAAGCCATTGGACGTGCGGAGATGACCGTTGGACCAGAAAGATCGCCAAGCGGGTGATGTGCCCATTGTTCAGGACAGCCCCGGACTTGTGGCGCCAGCGCCGCCCATAGCGGTGGCCGCACCGCATGTGCCCGTTCCGCAACATCATGCGGGGGCGGGACGGCGGCGGCTGCGCGTCAGTGTTGTGGTCGTCGCGCTGGCGGCGCTCGCCGGGGGCATAGGCTTCTATCTCTGGAAGCACTCCCAGCCAGTCGTTCCCGTGGGCATTGCCTGGAGCAACGGCCGGATCGAGGCCGACGAGATCGACATCGACACCAAATTCGCCGGCCGCATCCTCGAATTGCACGCCGACATCGGCGATATGGTCACCGCAGGCCAGGTGGTGGCGCGGATGGACACCCGCGACCTCCAGGAATCGCTTCAGAAGGCCGAGGCCCAGCGCAAGCTCGCGCAGCGCGCTGTCGAGGAAACCAAGGCCAATCTCGAGCAATTGAAGACCCAGCAGGTCTTCGCGGCCCAGGAACTCGACCGCGCGCAGGCGCTGGTCAAGCAGGGCTGGACCACGAAAGAGACCTTCGACCAGCGCAAGCAGGCGCTCGACGGCGCCAATGCCGCGCTGACGTCGGGCGAGGCCAGGATCGCCGAGGCCGAGCATTCGCTGCAGGCCGCCGAGCACGATGTCGGCCTCTACACCGTCAACATCAAGGACAACGACCTGTTCGCGCCGAAGGCCGGCCGCATCGAGTACCGGGTCGCCAATATCGGGGAAGTGCTGCCGGCGGGCGGCAAGGTCTTCACCATGCTCGACATCGGCTATGTCTACATGGACGTCTATCTGCCGACGCTGGACGCCGGCAAGATCAAGCTCGGCAGCGAGGCCCGCATCGTGCTCGACGCCTATCCCGAGCACCCGATCCCCGCCACGGTGTCGTTCGTCGCCAAGGAAGCCCAGTTCACGCCGAAGACGGTCGAGACCCAGAACGAACGCGACAAGCTGGTGTTCCGGGTTCGAGTCCGGATCGACGAGGCGCGGTCGCTCGCGCACGCCGACGCCGTACGCAGCGGCCTGCCGGGGCTTGCCTATATTCGCTGGGATCCCTCGGTGGCATGGCCGGCGCGGCTGCAGGCGGCGCCGTGATCAACGGTGAGCGGCCGGTCGCCCGGATCGAGGGGCTGACGCAGCGCTACGGCAAGGTCACCGCGCTCGACAACGTCTCGATCGAGATTCCCTCCGACTGCATGGTCGGCCTGATCGGGCCCGACGGGGTCGGGAAATCGACGCTGCTCGCCATCATCGCCGGCGCCCGGGAGATCCAGGATGGCGGCGCGCTGGTGCTCGACGGCGACATCGCCGCCGCCGCGCACCGGCGGGCGGTGTGCGCGCGCATCGCCTACATGCCCCAGGGGCTCGGCAAGAATCTCTATCCCGATCTCAGCGTGCGCGAAAACATCGAATACTTCGCCCGGCTGTTCGGTCTGTCGCGCCAGGAACGGGTGTGGCGGATCGCGGAATTGCTGGACAGCACGGCGCTGGCACCGTTCGCCGACCGTCCGGCCAAGAATCTGTCCGGCGGCATGCGCCAGAAGCTCGGGCTGTGCTGCTCGCTGATCCACGATCCGGACCTCCTGATCCTTGACGAACCCACCACGGGCGTCGATCCGCTGTCGCGCCGCCAGTTCTGGGAGCTGATCGCCCGCATCCGCTCCCGGCGCCCCGGCATGAGCGTGATCGTCGCCACCGCCTACATGGAGGAGGCCGAGCAGTTCGACTGGCTGCTGGCGCTGAACGCCGGCGTGGTGCTGGCGACTGGCGCGCCGGCCGACATCAAGGCGAAGACCGGCAAGGCCACCATCGAGGATGCCTTCGTTGCGCTGCTGCCGGACCGGATCCGCGGCGATCATCACAAGCTGCTGATTCCGCCCCGGCAGGAAATCGACGGCGAGCCGATGATCGTGGCGCGCGACCTGTCGTGCCGGTTCGGCGATTTCACCGCCGTGGACCGGGTCAGCTTCAGCATCCAGCGCGGCGAGATCTTCGGTTTCGTCGGCTCCAACGGCTCGGGCAAGACCACCACCATGAAGATCCTGACCGGCCTGTTGCCGGCCAGCGACGGCGAAGCGCTGCTGTTCGGCAAGCCGATCGACGCCACCGATCTCGCCGCGCGCAGCCGGGTCGGCTACATGTCGCAGTCCTTTTCGCTCTATGGCGAACTGACGGTGCGCCAGAACCTGACCCTGCACGCCCGGCTGTTTCACCTCGCCCCCGCCATGTGGAAGCCGCGGGTCGCCGAATTGGCGAAGACCTTCGATCTGGAGCGCTATCTCGACGTCGGCACTGCGGATCTGCCTTTGGGAATTCGCCAGCGGGTGTCGCTCGCGGTGGCGATCGTGCACCAGCCGGAACTCCTGATCCTCGACGAGCCGACCTCCGGCGTCGATCCGCTGGCGCGCGACCGCTTCTGGGAGCTGCTGGTCGACCTGTCGCGGCGCCAGGGCGTCACCATCTTCGTGTCGACCCACTTCATGAGCGAGGCGTCGCTGTGCGACCGCCTGTCGCTGATGCATGCCGGCCGCGTCCTCGCCACCGATACGCCGGCCCGGCTGATCGCCGCGCGCGGCGTCACCACGCTCGAAGACGCCTTCATTTCGTTTCTCGAGGAGGCCGGCGGCGAGGTCGCGCCGGCGGCCGAGGCCGAAGACGAACCCGCGGCCGCCGGCGCCGGACTGCCGGCGGCGCCGGCCGCGGCCAGTTCCGAAACGCCGCGGCGGAAGCTGTTCAGCTTTCAGCGCCTGTTCGCCTGCACCATCCGCGAGGGGCTGGAACTGATCCGCGATCCGATCCGGTTGACCTTCGCGTTGTTCGGAACCACGCTGCTGATGGTGGTGTTCGGCGCCGGCATCTCCACCGACGTCAACAACCTGACCTTCGCGGTGCTCGATCGCGACCAGACCCACGAGAGCCGGGCCTATCTCGAGGAGGTCCGCGGCTCGCCCTATTTCGTCGAGAAGCGGTCGATCAAGGACTACGCCGATCTCGACCGGCGCCTCAAGAGCGGGGACATCAAGGCCAGCATCGAGATCCCGCCGGGCTTCGGCGAGAACATCAAGCGCGGCCGTCCGGCCTGGGCCTCGGCCTGGATCGACGGCGCCATGCCGTTCCGGGCGGAGACCATCCGCGGCTATCTGCAGGCCATGCACCAGCTCTATCTCGCCGATCCGATCATCAAGACCACCGCGCCGCAGCAGGCTGCGCCGTCCGACATCGAGATCCGCTTCAAGTACAACCAGGATTTCGACAGCGTCTACGCCATGGTACCGTCGACCATTGCGATGATGCTGGCGTTGTTTCCGGCCATCCTGATGGCGCTGGCGGTCGTGCGCGAGAAGGAGCTCGGCTCGATCACCAACCTCTACGTCACGCCGGTGACGCGGCTGGAATTCCTGATCGGCAAGCAGCTGCCCTATGTCGCCGTGGCGCTCATCAATTTCATGATCATGTTCGCGCTGGCGCTGTTCTTCTTTCAGGTGCCGCTGAAGGGCAGCCTGCCGGTGTTGCTTGCCGGGGTGGTCGTCTACGTCTTTACCACCACGAGTTACGGCATGCTGATCTCGGCGTTCTGCTCGACCCAGATCGCCGCCCTGTTCGGAACCGCGATCCTGACCATCCTGCCGGCGACCCAGTTCGCCGGCATGCTGGCGCCGGTGTCGTCGCTGTCCGGCTCGGCACGCCTGATCGGCCGCTGCTTTCCGATGTCCTACTTCCTGCCGATCAGCGTCGGCACCTTCACCAAGGGGCTCGGCTTCGAGGATCTCGGTTTCTATCTCGTCGCGCTGATGGCCTTCGTTCCGATCCTGACCGGGATCAGCATGTCGCTGTTGCGCAAGCAGGAGCGGTAGGTCTCATGCGCATGCTCGCCAACATCTTCTGGCTCGGCACCAAGGAGCTGCGCAGCTTCCTGAAGGACTACGTGCTGCTCGGGCTCGTCGTCTACACGTTCTCGCTGGCCGTGATCGCCCAGGCGCAGAGCTATTCGCAGGAGCTGCACAACGCCTCCCTCGCCATCGCCGACGAGGATCATTCGGAGGTTTCGCGCCGGATCGCCGCCGCCTTCCTGCCGCCCTACTTCAAGCCGCCCGCCCAGGTCCAGCACAATGAGATCGACCGCCTCATGAACGGCGGCCAGTACACCTTCGTGGTGGACATTCCGCCGAATTTCGAGCGGGACCTGCTGGCGGGGCGCCACCCCGGCCTGCAGGTCGACGTCGACGCCACCGCGATGGTACAGGCGGGGCTGGGATCGAGCTACGCCGAGCAGATCATCTCGACCGAGATCGCCAATTTCCTGTCGCGCACCGAAAAACTGCCGCCGTCGCCGGTCAATCTCGCCATCCGCGTCGCCTTCAATCCCAATGTCGACACCGCATGGTTCACCAGCGTGATGGGCATCATCAACAACGTCACCATGCTGGCGATCGTACTGGCGGGCGCGGCGATCGTGCGCGAGCGCGAGCGCGGCACCATGGATCATCTGCTGGTGATGCCGCTGTCCCCGTTCGAGATCGCGATGTCGAAGATCTGGGCCAACGGCCTCGTCATCGCCGTCGCGGTCGGGCTGTCGCTGCAGTTCGTGGTGCGCGCTCTGCTCGGGGTTCCGATCGCGGGCTCGGTCGGGCTGTTTCTCGCCGGCGCGGCGATCTACCTGTTCTTTTCGACCTCGATCGGGGTGTTCCTCGGCACCATCGCCCGCTCGATGCCGCAGCTCGGGCTGCTCTACATGCTGGTCGCGGTGCCGATGAACATCCTGTCCGGCTCGTCGACGCCGCTGGAGAGCATGCCGCCGTGGCTCGCGACCATCATGCAAGTCTCGCCATCGACCCACTTCGTGTCATTCGCGCAGTCGATCCTGTACCGCGGCGCGGGCATCGACGTGGTGTGGCGGGAATTCGTCGCCGTCGCCGCGATCGGCGCGCTGTTTCTCTGGCTGGCAATCCTGCGCTTCCGCGCCAGCGTCGCGCAGGCGACTTGAGGCGCGAGTCAAGCCTGCCGGGTTGTGGCAATGCGACAATCTCATGACTGATCTGGCTCAAGCCTCGGCGGCGGCAAGATTGGTAGTCAGAGACAGGCCGCGCCGGATTCCGGCGTGCTGTCCAGCGATGGAAGTCGACCTATGAGCCAATTGCAAACCCGCCGCGCCGAGCGTCTAAAGCAGCTGTCGGCGGATGACGCCAAACTCCTGGAGATATCGAGGCTGACCGGTGCCGAGGCATGCGCGCGCGTCAGCGCCGATCCGGATGGGCTCACCGAACAGGAAGCGGCGGCCCGCCTGTCGCGCGAGGGACCCAACAGTGTGACGCGCGAGCGCAAGGCCACCATGCTGCAGGAACTGTGGGGCCGCGCGCGCAATCCGCTCAATGCCTTGCTGCTGACGCTCGCCGGAGTGTCCTACCTGACCGGCGACATGCGGGCCGCCATCGTGATCTGCCTCATGGTGATTCTCGCGATCATGACGGCGTTCGTCCAGGAGCACCGTTCGAACGAGGCGGCGGCGCGGCTGCGGGCAATGGTGCATACGACCGCGAGCGTCAGGCGCAAGCGCGAGAGCGGCGGGGGCGACTTCGCCGAGATTCCGATGGATCAGCTGGTGCCCGGCGACATCGTCCGGCTGTCGGCCGGCGACATGATTCCCGCCGATCTCCGCCTGTTGGAGGCCAAGGATCTCTTTATCAACCAGTCGGCGCTCAACGGCGAAGCGATGCCGGCGGAAAAGTCGGCACCGGCCGGCAATGGTGAGCTCGAATCGCCGTTCGATGCCGCGAATCTCTGCTTCATGGGAGCCAACGTGGTGTCCGGCTACGCCACCGGAGTCCTGGTCCGTACCGGCCCGCGGACGTTCTTCGGCCAGCTTGCCGAGGAGGTCGCGGGCAAGCACGTGCCGACGGCGTTCGATCGGGGCATCAACCGCTTCACGTGGCTGATGATCAGCTTCATCCTGGTGATGGTCCCGACCGTCTTCCTGATCAACGGCTTGACCAAGCACGATTGGCTCGAGGCGTTCCTGTTCGCCGTGGCCGTCGCCGTGGGGCTGACCCCGGAAATGCTGCCGATGATCGTGACCGTCAATCTCGCCAAGGGCGCGATGACGATGTCGCGGGCGAAGGTGATCGTCAAGCGCCTGAACGCGATCCAGAATTTCGGCGCGATGGACGTGCTGTGCACCGATAAGACGGGAACGCTGACCCAGGACCGCATCATCCTGAAGCGCTGCCTCGATATTCATGGCGACGAGTCCGCGCGCGTGCTGGAATTCGCCTATCTCAACAGTCATTTCCAGTCGGGCCTCAGGAACTTGCTGGACGAGGCCGTTCTGGCCCACGTCGATCTCCATGCCGCGCTCGGGATCGACAGCGGCTATTCCAAGATCGACGAGATCCCGTTCGATTTCTCGCGGCGGCGGCTCTCGGTGGTGGTCGCGCAGGGCAGCGATCGGCATATCCTGATCTGCAAGGGCGCCGTCGAGGAGATCCTCGCGGTCTGCGATCACTACGAGGTCGACGGAGAAACCGGGCAGCTCGACGCCGGTCATCTGGAGGCGGCGAAGGCCGAGACCGCGGCGCTGAACGCCGACGGCTTCCGGGTGGTCGCGGTGGCCTACAAGACCATGGATGCGTCGCGGTCGGCCTATACGCTCGCCGACGAAGCCAATTTGACCCTGCTCGGATACATCGCGTTCCTCGACCCGCCGAAGGAAAGCGCGGGGGCCGCGCTTGCGGCGCTCGCCAACTGCGGCGTTCGCGTCAAGATCCTGACCGGCGACAACGAGGTGATCACCCGGAAGATCTGCCGGGAGGTCGGGCTCGATGCGGGCGAGATCCTGCTCGGCAACCGCGTCACCGAACTCTCCGATTCCGAGCTGGCCGACGTCGCCGACCGCACCACGGTATTTGCCAAGCTCACGCCGGCGCAGAAGGAACGGGTCGTGCGCGCCCTGCATGCCAAGGGCCACGTCGTCGGCTTTCTCGGCGACGGCATCAACGACAGCCCGGCGCTGAAGGTCGCCGACGTCGGGGTCTCGGTCGACACCGCGGTGGACATCGCCAAGGAATCCGCCGACGTCATCCTGCTGGAGAAGAATCTCCTGGTGCTGCGCGACGGCGTGATCGAGGGGCGGCGGGTCTTCGCCAACATCACCAAGTACATCAAGATGGGAGCGAGCTCGAACTTCGGAAACATGTTCAGCGTGCTTGGCGCGAGCATGTTTCTGCCGTTCCTGCCGATGGCCCCGATCCAGGTCCTGACCAACAACCTGCTCTATGATTTTTCCCAGACCACCATTCCCACCGACAACGTCGACGAGGAGTATCTGGCGACGCCGCGGCGCTGGGACATCAGCAACATCTTCAAGTTCATGATCTTCATCGGGCCGCTCAGCTCGATCTTCGACTACCTGACCTACGGCATGATGCTTTACGTGTTCGACTGCTGGACCAATCCGGCGCTGTTCCAGACCGGCTGGTTCGTCGAGTCCCTGCTGACCCAGACCCTGATCATTCACATCATCCGGACCGCGCGGATTCCGTTCATCGAAAGCCGCGCCAGCCCGGCGCTGATCGCGACCACCGTCATCATCTGCACGGTCGGCATGGTGTTGCCGTTCACGTGGGCCGGTGCAGCCCTCGGCTTTGTGCCGCTGCCCGCCCTGTATTGGCCGCTGGTCGCGGCCATGATGCTGGCTTACGCCACGCTCACGCACTTCGTGAAAGTCTGGTTCGTGCACAAGTGGGGGCTGTGAGACCCGCCGCCCGCCGTCAGGCCGGCATGGCTGCCGACGACCCCGCCATATAGCGGCGCCAGCCACCGGTTTCGGTGATGTCGGTGGCGTCGGCGAGGCCGGCGGCTTCGACCAGGAAGCCCTTCGGCGCGGTGCCGTCGGCGAGCCGGACGGTGCCGACGCAGAGCGGCGCGGGGATCGCCGCGACGAAGCGCCCGAAGGCGTCCGGCGACAGGCTCCAGACCTCGACCTCGATGGCGCCCGTCCCGGCCGCGTCGCGGACCAGTCCGGGTTTTGGCGGCTGCTGGCCGGCGAGCGCGTAGAGCCGGTAGCCGGCGGTGGTCTTGGCCGCGCGGCGGAAGCTCGCGCCGAGCTCGGTCAGTTCGCGGTTGAGCGGCATGCCGGAGAGATGCGCGCCGACCACGGCGATCTCGATGCTGGTGTCATTGCCGGCGGGCGCGGCAGCGCGTGGCGGCAGGCGCCAGCCGGTGGCGCCGAGCGAAAGATCGCTGGCAGCGTGGAGGTCGCGGCCGAGCGCGGCAACCAGCGCATCCTGTCCGGCCGGCGCCAGCAGGGTCACGCTCATCGACGGCCCCTTCGGCAGCGGGCCGCAGGGAACGGCGATCCCGCACATGTCCAGCAGATTGACGAAATTGGTGTAGGTGCCGAGCCGGCTGTTGGCCGCGACCGGTTCGGCCGCGACAGCGGCGAGCGAATAGTACGACGGCGTGGTCGGCACGCAGATCAGGTCGACCGCGGCGATCAGCGGCGCGAGCTTGGCGCGCAGCGCCTGCAGCGCGTAGATCCCCTTGAACGCGTCGGCGGCGGAGAACTTGCGGGCGCCGGCGATGATGGTCCGCGTCACCGGATGGAGCGCGTCCTCGTGGGCTGCCATGAAGTCGCCGACGGCGGCGAAGCGTTCGGCGACGAAGGCGCCCTCATAGAGCAGCGCGGCGGCGGCGTAGAAGTCCGCGAACGGCAGTTCCTTCAGGGTGCAGCCCATGGCCTGAAGCTGCGCCAGCGCCGCGTCGTAGCCGGCCTCCATGATGGTGTCGCCGAAGAAGCGGCGGTCGCCGCGGGCCGGCACGCCGACCGTGAGCGCCGGCGGTCGCGCGCCCAGCGGCGGCACCGCGACGCTTCGCGAATAGCTGTCGCGGGCGTCGTGGCGCGCCGCGACGCTGTAGACGCGATAGGCGTCATCCACCGTCAGCGCGAAGATCGAGATGCAGTCGATGCTCTTGCAGGCCGGCACCATGCCCTGGGCCGACAGCGCGCCGAAGGTCGGCTTCAGCCCGACCACGTTGTTGAGCCCGGCGGGCACGCGGCCGGAGCCGGCGGTGTCGGTGCCGAGCGCGAACGACACGATGCCGAGCGCGGTGGCGACCGCCGAGCCCGACGACGAGCCGCCGGGCACCAGCGCCGGGTCGACGGCGTTGCGCGGCACCGGGTAGGGCGTTCGGACCCCGACCAGCCCGGTGGCGAACTGATCGAGATTGGTCTTGCCGACCACCAGCGCGCCGGCCTGTCGCAACAGCGCGACCACAGTCGCGTCCTCGGCGGCCTGATAGGCGAAGGCGGGGCAGGCGGCCGTCGTCGGCATCCCGGCGACGTCGATGTTGTCCTTCACGGCGAAGGGAATTCCCCACAGCGGTTTGCCGACGGGATCGAAAGGCCCGAGCGCCGCGGCCTCGCGCGCCAGCGCCTCGCGGTCGGCGAGATGGATGAAGATTCCGGGATCGGCCGCCGCCGCGATGCGCTGGAAGACCGTGTCCACGACGACCTTCGGCGACAGGCCGGCCGCGTAGGCCCGATGCAGGCTGTCGAGGTCGAATGGCAGTTCGTTCATCACTCGTCTCCCAGCATGACCACCGGCCTGGTCCAGTGAATCAGCACGACGCAGCCGTCGTTCGACCATACCCTGTGTTCGCTGCCGGCGGCGTTGAGGACCACGGCGCCCTGCGCATAGTCGCCGTTGTCGTCGCTCTGGATTCCCTCCAGCACCACGATGGTCTCGAGGCCGAGATGGCGGTGGCGCGGCACCGCCGCGCCCGGCGCGTAGCGCAACAGCGCCAGCGACGGGTCATCGGCGGTGGCGCCTTTCTCCAGCCAGTGGATTTCGATGCCACGGCGGAACGGCTCAAAGGCGAGAGTTCCCCAGCCACCGGAGAGAATCCCGGGAAAACTCCGGTTAGCCATGGTTGAGTCCTTCCAGAACCTGATCGACCCGTGCGGTCCAACCGACGATCGCGCCCTGGGCGCGAATCATCTCCAGCGCGGCGACCTTGAACTGGGGAAAATAGCTCTCCGTGGCGTCCTCGGCGAGCAGACATTCGTAGCCGCGGTCGTTGGCCTCGCGCATGGTGGTCTGCACGCAGACCTCGGTGGTGACGCCGGCGAACACCAGCTGCCTCGCGCCGAGGCGCGTCAGGTGATCCTGCAGCGCGGTGGCGTAGAACGCGCCCTTGCCCGGCTTCTCGATCACGATCTCGCCCGCGATCGGCGCCAGCTCGGGCAGGATCGCCGTGCCGGCTTCGCCGGCGATCAGCACCCGTCCCATCGGTCCGGCGTCGCCGATCCGCAGCCGCGGCTGGCCGCGGTCGCGCTTGGCCGGCGGACAGTCGGACAGGTCCGGGCGATGGCATTCCATGGTGTGAATGACCGGCAGGTGCCGCGCCCGAAAACCCTCGATCAGGCGCCGCACGGTCGGCACGATGGCCTGGATGCGCGACACGTCGTTGCCCAGGCTTTCACCGAAGCCGCCCGGTTCGGCGAAGTCGCGCTGCATGTCGATGACGATCAGCGCCAGCGAACGGGGCTCGAAGGTGAAGACAAACGGCTCGGCCGCGATCGTGCCCATCAGTGGTGCCCTGCCATGTGCTGGCCGATGACGCGCGAATCCGCGCCCGCGATCGGCGTTTCGTAGACGATCGATCCCTCCGACATCACCAGGATGCGGTCCGACAGTTCGAGCAGTTCGTCGAGGTCCTCGGACACCAGCAGCACGGCGGCGCCGGCGTTGCGCGCCTGCATGATCCGGGCGCGGATGTCGGCGACCGCGGCGAAGTCGAGGCCGAAGCAGGGGTTGGCGACGATCAGGACGTCGACCTCGCCGGTCAGTTCGCGCGCCAGCACGGCGCGCTGCACGTTGCCGCCGGACAGCGCCGCGATCGGCGTGTCGAGCGAGGCGGTTTTCACCTTGAAGCGGGTGACCAGCCGATCGGCGTTGCGGCGGATGGCGCCGGCGTCGATCCAGAACGAATGCCGGCCGCGTTTGTCGAGGTCGAAGGTCCGGAACGCGAGGTTGTCGGCGACCGTCATGCGCGGCGCGCAGGCGTTGCGCAGCGGCTCCTCGGGGATGAAGCGGACATTGAGCGCGTGCGCCTCGCCGCGGGTGGCGTGGTAGCGGGCGCCCTTGACCGTGATCTCACCGGTCTCGCGATGGCGCTGGCCGGCCAGCACCTCGAGGAACTCCTTCTGGCCGTTGCCGGAAATCCCGGCGATGCCGACGATCTCGCCGGCGCGCACGGTGAGGCCGGCGATGGTGATCGACTTCAGGCCGGTGCGGTCCAGCGCCTTGACGTCGGTCGCCGTCAGCGCCGCCGCGGCGTCGGCCGCCACCGGCTGGCGGACGTCCAGCGTCGCGATCTTCTGGTCGCCGATCATCATCGCCGCCATGGCCTGATGATCGAGCTCGGCGACCTTGCCGCCGCCCGCGCGCTGTCCCTTGCGCAGCACGGTGACGTCGTCAGCGAAGGTCATCACCTCGTTGAACTTGTGCGAGATCATCAGCACCGTGAGCTCGCCGCGTTTGGTCATGCGGCGGACATGGCCGAGCACTTCGTCGGCCTCGCCAGGCGTCAGCACCGAGGTCGGCTCATCGAGCACGATGAAGCGCCGGCCGAGATAGAGCTGCTTGATGATCTCGAGCTTCTGCTTCTCGCCGGCGGCGAGGCGCGCGACCGGCTCGTCGAGCGGAACCTGGAACGGCATTGCCTGCATGAAGGCGTGGAGCGCGGCGCGCTCCTTGCCCCAGTCGATCACCTGGGGCGTATCGGTGCGGTTGATGACGAGGTTCTCCGCGCCGGTCAGCGAGGGCACCAGGGTGAAATGCTGGTACACCATGCCGAGCCCGAACGCGGCCGCCGCGCGCGGCGAATCGACCAGTTCCTCGCGGCCCTCGACCATCATCTGGCCGGCGGTCGGGCGGTAGAAGCCCATCATGCATTTGACCAGCGTGGACTTGCCGGCGCCGTTCTCGCCGAGCAGGGCGTGGAACGAGCCGGCCGGGATCCTGATGGAGACGTCGTCGAGCGCGGTGAAGCCGCCGAAGCGCATGGTCATGCCGACGGCCTCGACGCTGATGGCCTTCTGTCCGTCCTCAGCCACGGCGGCGGCTCACGGCAGCTGCGCGACGAGGGCCGCGGAATTCGACACCGAGCCGAACACGCCGCCCTGCATCTTGACCATCTTGATCGCGGCGAGATGGTTGCCGTAGTCGGTGGCGCCGCAGCAGTCCTCCAGCAGCAGGCATTCGAAGCCGCGGTCGTTGGCCTCGCGCATGGTGGTGTGGACGCAGACGTCGGTGGTGATTCCGGTCAGCACGATGTTCTCGATGCCGCGCTGCTTGAGGATCAGTTCGAGGTCGGTGGCGCAGAACGAGCCCTTGCCGGGCTTGTCGATGATCGGCTCGCCCGGCAGCGGCTTGAGCTCGTCGATGATCTCCCAGCCGGGCTCGCCGCGCACCAGGATGCGGCCGCACGGGCCGGGATCGCCGATGCCGGCGTGGATGCGGCGCGACCGCCAGCGCTTGTTGGGAGGCAGGTCGGCGAGATCGGGGCGATGCCCCTCGCGGGTGTGGAGGATGTGGTAGCCCTTGGCCCGCATCGCCGCCAGCACCGCCTTGATCGGCGCGATCGGCGCGCGCACCAGCGACAGGTCGTAGCCCATCGAATCGACGTAGCCGCCCTTGCCGCAGAAATCGGTCTGCATGTCGATGACGATCAGCGCGGTGTTGTCGGGCCGCAGCGCGCCGTTGTAGGGCCAGGGATAGGGATCGGCGTCGATGGTGCGTTCGGTGATGGCGGCGGGAGCGTTCATCAGCGGGTTCTCCTGTGCGGTCGGATCACGGCGTCCTCACTTGGTGATCGAGAGCTCGCCCGGCGCGCCGGCGAGCGTGCGGCCCGGCGACGAGGTGGCGATCATGATCGCCAGCGTCAGCACGTAGGGCGCGGCATAGAACAGGTAGTAGCCGTGGCTGACGCCGACCGACTGCAGCGCCGGGCCGAGCGCGCCGGCGCCGCCGAACAGGATGGCGGCGGCGAAGCAGCCGAGCGGGTTCCAGCGCGAGAAGATCACGAGGGCGACCGCCATCAGTCCCTGGCCCGACGAGATGCTCTCGTTCCAGCTGCCGGGATAGTAGAGCGACAGGTAGCCGCCGCCGATCGCGGCCAGCGCGCTGCCGGCCGCGGTGGCGAGCAGTCTCACCCGGTCGGGATTGACGCCCATGGCGCGGGCGGCGTCGGCGCTGTCGCCGACCACGCGGATGATCAGGCCGATGCGGGTGTTGCGGAACGCCCACCACAGCGCGGCGGCGAGGAACGCCCCGATCAGGAACAGGACGTTGACGTCGAGCGCGGCGCGCACCTGCGGGACGTCCGACCAGAAGCCGAACGGCAGCGCCGGCAGGTGCGGCGCCAGCGGCTGGATGAAGGATTTGCCGAAGAAGAAGGCAAGCCCGGTGCCGAACAGCATCAGCGCGATGCCGATCGCGATGTCGTTGACCCTCGGAAACTTGCAGATCCAGCCGTGAAACAGACCGAAACAGGCGCCGGCGCCGGCGGCGGCGAGCAGGCCGAGCCACGGTGAGGCCGTCATCACCGCGACCGCGTAGGCGGTCATGGCGCCGAACACCAGGATGCCCTCGAGGCCGAGATTGATGCGGCCGGAGCGCTCGGTGATGGTCTCGCCGAGCGAGACGAAGATGAACGGCGTCGAGACCCGGATGGCGCCGCCGAGGATGGCGAGCGGCACGCCCCAGAGACCGATGTCGGTGGTCGCCATGGCCCTAGCCCTTCTCGGTCCAGAGTTCGGGATTGAAGATCTTCCAGCGTCCGTAGACCGTGTCGCTGAACAGGATGGAGATGAAGATCATGCCCTGCAGCACCAGCACGGTGGCGTCCGGCAGGTGCATGCGGCGCTGGATCAGGCCGCCCGAGGCGTCGATGCCGCCGAGCAGGATGGCGACCGGAATGATCGCGAGCGGGTTCTGGCGGGCGAGGAAGGCGACGAGGATGCCGGTGTAGCCGTAGCCGGCGGCGAGCGAGGCATTGGCGTTGCCGTGCACGGCGGCGACCTCGAGCGTGCCGCCGAGGCCGGCGCAGGCGCCGGCGATGGCGCAGAAGCCGACGATCAGCGGGCCGACCGGCAGGCCCTGGATCTGGGCGGCGCGCATGTTGCCGCCGGCGACCCGCGCGGCGAAGCCCCAGCTCGTCTTCTCGATCAGCACCCAGCACAGGATGCAGGCGACGACGCCGACGGCGAGCCCCCAATGGACGTCGGTCCCGGGGATCGCGCCGATGCGGTAGATCGCCTCGATCGGCTGGGTCGAGGGTTTGTTGAGCGACGCCGGATCGCGCAGCGGGCCTTCGACCAGGTGGTTCATGAGGGCGATGGCGATGTAGGCCATCAGCAGGCTGGAGATGGTCTCGTTGACGGCGCGATAGTGGCGCAGCGCGCCGACGGCGCCGATCCACAGGCCGCCGGCCGCCATGCCGCCGAGCGCCATGGCGACGATGCCGATCGGTCCCGGCACGCCGCTGCCGGCGAGCGCCTCGCCGACCGCGGCGGTGGCGACGCCGCCGAGCACGATGGCGCCCTCGCCGCCGATCACGGCGAGGCCGAGCCGCGCCGGCAGCGCGACGCAGAGGCCCGCCAGCAAGAGCGGCGCGGTGCGCGACAGCGTGTTCTGGATCGAGAACCAGGAGCTGAAGCCGCCGCGCCACATCAGGTCGAACAGTTCGATCGGCGACTTGCCGATCGCGAGCAGGAAGATGCTGAAGGCGGCCATGCCCACCAGCAGGGCGCCGAGCGGGATGACGACGCCTTCCGCGCGCCGGGCGATCCATGCCCTGGAGCCCGCATTGCGCCGTCCGCCGACCGTCTCGAACGTGGTCTCGCTCGCCGCCTCGCTCATCGCGTCATTCCCGGCGTGCCGGGCCCCTGGCTCAGGAGGTTGCGCCGATCACGCCTTCGACGAGATAGTTCATGCTTTCCAGCTCGATTGCGGTCTCGATATAGGCCTTGCCGCCGGCGACGACCTCGGCTCCCTTGTTGTCCTTGAGCGGCCCCTTGATGATGGCGTAGTTGCCCTTCTTCATCTCGGCGAGCGTGGCCTCGAACTGCTTGCGCGCCGGCTCGGTCACCGCGGGCCCGAGCGGGCTCATCTTGACGAAGCCTTCGGCCAGGCCGCCGCGGGTGAAGTTCGGCAGCGTCTCGCCGGCGAGAAACGTCTTGGCGTACATCTGGTACACGTTCGCCCAATTCCATTCGGCGCCGGTGAGATACTTCTGGGGCGCCAGCGGCGACTGGTTGGCGTGATAGCCGCAGACATAGGCGCCGCGTCCGGCCGCAGTCTGGACCACGACCTTCGGGCTGTCGACATGGCACGTGACCACGTCGGCGCCCTGGTCGAGCAGCGCGTTGGTGGCCTCGGCCTCCTTGACCGCCAGCGACCACTCGCCGGTGAAGATGACCTGGCAGGTGATGGAGGGGTCGACGGCGCGGGCGCCGAGCAGGAAGGAATTGATGTTGAGCAGGACCTGCGGGATCGGCTTGGCCGCGACGAAGCCGAGCTTCTTGCTCTTGGTCATGTGTCCGGCGACGATGCCGTTGAGGTACTGGCAGGTGCCGATGTAGCCGAAATAGGAGCCCGCATTCTTCGGGTTCTTGTCGGTCCACAGGCCGCCGCAGTGGCGGAACTGGACCTTGGGATACTTGGTCGCGGCCTGCAGCATGAAGGGGTCGAAATAGCCGAACGAGGTCGGGAACAGGAGCCCGGCGCCCTCGAGGTTGATCATCGATTCCATGGTCTTGAGAACGTCGACGGTCTCGGGGACCTTCTCTTCCTCGACCACGGTGATCCCGGCCATGCCCTTCAGCGCCGCGGCGCCCTCGGCGTGGGCCTGGTTGTAGCCATAGTCGTCCTTCGGCCCCACATAGATGAAGCCGATGGTGGCCGTCGCCGCCACGGCCGAGCCCGCACCCAGCACGCCGAGGGCGGCGGTGGCGGAGGTGGTCTGGAGGAATTGCCTGCGGTTGAAGAGCAGTCGCTGCGTCATAGATTTCTCCCCTGATATGAGACGTTTTGGATTGCGGTCGGAAAAGTGTATGCAATTGACAGGCCAGTTTAGAAATTGCAGTTTATTCAAAGATTATAGAGCCTTGCGATTCGACGTCTGCCTTATGGAATGGCAAGTGTATGCACTTTGTGCACGGAAATTAACCAGAGGTCGCGGGCTGCCGGGAAATACAGCGCGCGCAGGCCGGCGCTCTGTGTCAGGGAGGGTTGATTGACCCTTGAACGACCAGACCTATCCGAGGTGGAAGCGGAGCCGCGGCGCCGTCGCAAGCTCGTGCGCGCCGGCACCATGGTCGATCAGATGGTCCGCGCGATCTCCGACCGGATTGTCACCGGCATCATGCGCCCGGGCGAGAAGCTCGACGAGGTGTCGCTGGCCAATCGCTATGACGTGTCGCGCACGCCGGTGCGGGAGGCGCTGCGCCAACTCGCCGCCATGGGGCTGGTCGACCGCCGCCCCAACCGCGGCGCCATCGTGGCGGTGGTGAAGCCCGATGACCTCGCGTCGATGTTCGAGAGCATGGCCGAGCTCGAGGCGATCTGCGCGCGGTTCTCGGCCCAACGCATGACGGCCCAGGAGCGCCGCGCGCTCGAGATCGAACACCGCGCCGCGGCGCAACTGGTGGCGCAGCGCCAGGAGGCCGACTACGAGCTGTTCAACTCCGACTTCCACACCAGGCTCTACCGTGGCGCCCACAGCGCCCACATCTACGAGCTCGCGACCTCGACCCGCAGCCGCTTGGCGCCGTTCCGGCGCGCCCAGTTCAGGCTGGAGGGGCGGCTCGAGAAATCGTGGAAGGAGCACGACCTGATCGTCGACGCGATCATCCGGGGCGATGCGCAAGCGGCCGGCGACGCCGCGCGCAATCACGTCGCGCTGGTGAGCGTGGCGAGCGCGGTGTTCGCCACCGAGCCCGGCGATGCCGAGACGTCGGTCGACGGCTGAGGTGTTATATGCCCGGGGCTGCCGCGTTGTGGCGATGCATTCCCGCTCATGTTGAGTCACCCGCGGGCAACCGGATCCGGCCTTCGGCCGGTCCGGCTGTAAACTTGACCCGCGGGTCCACGCTTCCTAACAGCGGCTGAAAAGAAGAAAGTGTGGATTGCCGGGTCAAGCCCGGCAATGACGACAAATAGCCGCGCGGCCGTTCTTCGGGTCGACGAGATCAACCTGATCTCGTCTTTTCTACTCCCTTGCTTCCAGCGCGCGCTGCAACCTTCGAATGATGACGCCGCGGGCGCGATCGTCGGCCGCGGCCTCGATCTGCGCGTTGATGTCGAGCACGAGCTTCGACATGTCGTTGTGCCAGTCGAGCGCCACCACGGCTTCCGGCGCGAGCCGGCGGCGGTGCGTCACCTCGAGCGGCTTCGGCGCCGAGCCGGAGAGTTCGAAGACGTCGTCGAGCTCCGGCTGGAAGATCCGTGCCGCCGGAATGATCCGTTCCGAAACCCGCGCGGCGAGGCCGGCGATGGCGGGCTCCTCGCCGTGCACCAGAAACAACCCGCGATGGATCGGGCGCCGCGCGGCGATCCATTTGGCAAGCTCCGGCCCGTCGGCGTGACCCGAATAGGCGTCGATCTTGCGGATGCGGGCGTTGACCTTGATCTCGTCGCCCTGCAGGCGCACCGCTTTGGCGCCGTCCTCGAGAAACCGGCCCAGCGTGCCGCGGGCCTGGAAGCCGACCAGCAGCACGGTGGCGCGCTTGTTCCACAGCCAGTTGCGCAGGTGGTGGCGGATCCGGCCGGCATCGCACATGCCGCTGGCGGCGATGATGATGTGGAAGCCGGAGAGCCGGGCCAGCGCCTTGCTCTCCTCGACGGTCTCGGTGAAGCGCAGGTGCGGCGAGGTCAGCAGGCGGGCCGCGTCGACCGATGGATCGAGCTCGGACGCATTCCTGCGGAACACCTCGGTGGCGTGGATCGCCAGCGGCGAGTCGAGAAAGATCGGCGCGGGCGGCAACGTGCCGCGATCCATCAGGGCGACGAGATCGACGATCAGCTCCTGGGTGCGCTCGACGGCAAACGCCGGAATCAGCAGCGCGCCGTCGCTGGCGGCGGCCTCGCGGACCTCCTGGGCGAGGCGGCTGCGCCGCGTCTCCGGCGTCACCGGCTCGCGCTCGGTGCCGCCATAGGTCGATTCCGAGAGCACGTAGTCGAAGTCGGCCGGCGCCTCGGGATCGACTTCCAGCAGCTTGGTCTCGGGCCCGACGTCGCCCGAGGCGAGGATGCGCAGCGGCCGCCGCGATCGCTCGTCGGCATCGATCTCGATCTCGATGGAGGCCGAGCCCAGCAGGTGGCCGGCGTTCCAGTAGCGCGCCCGCACGCCGGGAAGGACATCGACCCAGGCCTGATATTCGACCGCCGCGAACGACCGCAGCGCGGCCACGGCGTCGGCCTGGGTATAGATCGGAAGCACCTCGGCGCGGCCGCGCGCGGCGTTGCGGCGGTTGAGCGCGGCCACTTCGGATTCCTGGATGCTGCCGGCGTCCGGCAGCATGTAGGAGCACAGTTCGATGGTGCCGCGGGTGGCGTGGATGCGCCCGGCGAAGCCCTGCCGCACCAGCTTGGGCAACAGCCCGCTGTGGTCGATATGGGCGTGGGTCAGGAGCACGGCGCCGATGTCGGCGGGACGGAACGGGAAGTCGCCGTAGTTGAGCTCCTTCAGCGTCTTGTGTCCCTGGAACAGGCCGCAGTCGACCAGAAAGCTGCCCCGCGGCGTCTGGAACAGATGGCAGGAGCCGGTGACCGTGCGGGTCGCGCCGCAAAACCGGATCGTCACGCTCATGGTTTCGGCTCCGAAGTGGCGGCATCGATCTCGCCGCGCAGGGCCTCGGCCAGCAGGCCGGCGAGAGAGATGGCGTTGGTGGAATGGATCACGCCGGTGGTCGAGCGGATCGACCGGATCCCGGCGGCGGTGAAGGCATCGCGCAGGCCGTCGGGAAACAGCGCGTGGGTGACCACGGCATCGATCGCGGCGACGTTCGCGGCCTTGAGCGCCTCGGCGCAGGCGATCAACGTGCCGCCCGAGGAGACGATGTCGTCGACCAGCAGGATGGGCCGGCCCTGCAGCCGCGCCGGGTCGGGAAACTCCACAGTTACCGCGCGGTCGCCGTGCCTGAGCTTGTGCGCCACGGCGTGATCGAGCCCGAGCCGGCCGGCGAGATCGCGCACCCACGGCAGCGATTCCGCGTCGGGCCCGACCACGACGCTGGCGCGGTCGAGCCGCGCGCCGAGCGCGTCCGCGATCGCCGGCATCGCCGACAGATTTTGCGCCGCGATGCCGGGGAACACCTCGCCGATGGTCGGAGTGCGATGAAGATGGGCGTCCACGGTGATGACGCGGTCGCACAGCTCCGCCAGCAGCCGGCCGACGGCGCGCTGGCTGATCGCCTCGCCGGCATGGAACGCGGCGTCCTGGCGCATGTAGCAAAGATAGGGTGCGACCAGGACGATGCGCCGGCAGCCGCCGCGCCGCAGGGCCTCGCAGGCCAGCAGCAGCGCCACCAGCTTGTCGTTCGGCCGGTCGAGCGAGGCATGGATGATGGTGACCGGCGCCGCCGGCCCCACCGTGACCCGGAGCTCGCCGTCGGGAAACGGGTGCACGATGATGTCGTGCCGCGCAATGCCGAGCCGCGCCGCGATCGCGGCGCCGTCGCTGCCCACGGGCGGCAGCTCCTGAAGCACGACCTGGCTCATGGCGCAGCCCCGCCGGCCGCGCCGGTGTGTCCGTCGATGGTGTAGCCGGCATGGGCCCTGGCGGCGGCGAGGGCGAGATCATGCTCCGATTCGCCAAAGGTGAAAACGCGGTAGAGCGGCTCTCCCGCCGCGACCCGGTCGCCGACCTTCTTGAACAGGCGGATGCCGGCGCCCTTGTCGATCGGGGCGCCGGCGGTGCGCGCCAGGCGGTTGATCTGCAGGCAGTCGATCGCGGTGACGGTGCCGTCCGACGTGGCGGTGACATCGAAGGTCAGGGTGCCGAGGTCGGTGCGGCACATCGACGGCCCCTGGGCGTCGACGATCTTCTGCATCTGCTTCAGCGCCGCGCCGCTGTCGAGCAGCTCGCGGGCGCGGGTATAGCCGGTGCCGCCGCGCAGCTGCGGGTCGTATTCGAGCAGGTGGGCGGCCAGCCGCAGCGACTTCTCCCGCAGGTCGGCCGGCGCGCCGGGTTCGTTGGCGAGGACGGCCATGACGTCGCGGGCCTCGAGCACCGGCCCGATGCCGTTGCCGATCGGCTGGCGGCCGTCGGTGGTGATGACCTCGACGGCGATGCCGAAGTGATCGCCGACGAATTCGAACAGCTTGCGCAGCCGCATCGCCTCCGCGGCCGAGGTCACCTTCGCGGTCGGTCCGACCGGAATGTCGATCAGGAGATGGGTCGAGCCGGCCGCCAGCTTCTTCGACATGATGGAGGCGACCATCTGCTCCTGGGTGTCGAGACTGAGGGGGCGTTCGACCGAGATCAGGATGTCGTCGGCGGGCGACAGGTTGACGTGCCCGCCCCACACCAGGCAGCCCCGGCAGGTGGCGACCACCTCCCGCATCTCGTCGACCGAGACGTCGACCCGCGCCAGCACCTCCATGGTGTCGGCGGTGCCCGCCGGCGAGGTGATCGCCCGCGACGAGGTCTTGGGGATGGTCAGGCCGTGCGCCGCGACGATCGGCACCACCACCATGGAGGTGCGGTTGCCGGGAATGCCGCCGACGCAGTGCTTGTCGACCACCATCGACTCGCTCCATGACAGCCTGGTGCCGGCGTTGGCCATGGCGCCGACCAGCGCCAGCAGTTCCTCGCTGGTCATGAAGCTCGCGGAACTGATCAGGAAAGCCGCGATCTCCATGTCGGAATAGCGGTAGTGGGCGAGATCGGTGACGATCGCGCCGATTTCGGCCGCCGTCAGCGAGCGCCCCTGGATCTTGGCGCGGACCGCATCGAGACTGTCCGGCGGCGGCGCCGGCGTAACCGAGACCCGCCGGCCTTCGGGCTCGCCGAAGCGGCGGAAGGCCGGCTCGGCGAGGCCGAGTTGGTCCGGGCCGACCAGCGCGTCGTCGTCGGTGATCAGCAGGGTGGCGAGCAGCACCTTGGGGTCGCTGCGGATCTCGACCCGGCTGAAGCCGCGGAAGATCTCCGGCCTCAGGGCGCGCGAACGCCGCGAGATCACCACCACGTTCTCGCGTCCGGTGTCGAGATGGATGCGCCGGGTCAGGAGCAGCGGTCGGGACGGGGTCATCGGTTCTCCGGAGTCGATCAAGGCTACTCGCTACCATGGCAACGATAGGCAGCCCGGGCCGACGGGATTTGATCTAGCTCAGTCCGAACCGGCGCCTGAACCGAGCGCCGCCAGGGCGACGCCGCCGAGGGCGCCGACGGCGACGACCACCAGCGGCGGCGCCTTCCACACCGTCAGCAGCACGAAGCCGACCAGCGCCAGCGCGAAGTCGCGCGGTGTCAGCACCGCGCTCGACCACACCGGACTGTAGAGCGCGGCAACGAGGATGCCGACCACCGCGGCGTTGACGCCGCGCATGATCGCCTGGGCATCGGCGCGCTGGCGGAAGCCGTCCCAGAACGGCAAGGCGCCGACCAGGACGAGAAGGCCCGGGACGAAGATTCCGACCAGGCCGATGATGGCGCCGACCACGCCATGGGGCTCGGTGGTGACCACCGCGCCGAGATAGGCGGCGAAGGTGAACAGCGGTCCCGGCACCGCCTGCGCGGCGCCGTAGCCGGCGAGAAACGCATCGTCGCTCACCCAGCCGGGCGCGACCACCGCCTCGCGCAGCAGCGGCAGCACGACATGGCCGCCGCCGAACACCAGCGCGCCGGAACGGTAGAACGCGTCGAACAGCGCGATGCCGCCTGACGGCCAGGCCTGGCGCAGCAGCGGCAGGCCGACCAGCAGGACGAAAAATGCCGCGAGGCAGGTCAGCCCCGCGGCGCGCGACACCGGCATCGTCATGTGGGTCGATCCGCTCGGCGGCGCCTGACGGCACAGCCACAGCCCCGCGACGCCCCCCATGACGATGGCGCCGATCTGGCCGACGGACGAATTCAGGCCCACGATCATGAGCACCGCGACCAGCGCAATCGACGCGCGCTCGCGATCGGGGCACAGCGTGCGCGCCATGCCCCAGACCGCCTGGGCCACGATCGCGACCGCGACCAGCTTGAGGCCGTGGATCAGCCCGCGCCCGAGTGGACCGGCGAGCGCGTCGGCGGCATACGCGAACAGCACCAGCGCGATGGCCGAGGGCAGGGTGAAGCCGGTCCAGGCCGCCAGCGCGCCGCCGAAACCAGCCCGCGCCAAGCCGATCGAGAAGCCGACCTGGCTGCTGGCGGGGCCGGGCAGAAACTGGCACAGCGCCACCAGGTCGGCGAAAGCGGCGTCTGCGAGCCAGCGCCGGCGGACCACGAATTCCTCGCGAAAATAGCCGATATGGGCGACCGGTCCGCCGAAGCTGGTAAGCCCGAGCCTGAGAAAGACCCGCAGCACCTCGAGCGCCGAGCCGGCGCCCGTGGGGCATGCAACAGCGCCGCCATCGGCGGCCGGGGCATCAGGAAGATCGTGGCTGCTCAACGGCGGGCGCTCCCTTGAGATCATGATGCGATTCGATGGAATTGCATCATGATCACATCACTCTATTTGAGCATGATCCCTCGGATCGAGTCCGAGGGCATGCTTTTCGGAAAACCGGTGTCCATTTTTCCGGATCATGCTCTAGGCGTAGTTGAACATCGCCATGAAGCCGAAATCCATATGCAGTTGCTGATGGCAATGAAACAAGGTGGGCCCGGGATTGTCGGCGACGAAATCGACCTCGGCTTCCTGGAAGCCGCCGAGCATCACCACGTCCTTGATCACGCCGCGGGTCGGCCTGCCACTGACGCGCACCAGCTCGAAGCTGTGCCGATGCAGGTGCAGCGGGTGGATGTCGTCGCTGGCGTTGCGGAACCTGAGCCGGTAGCGGCGGCCCTCGCGCATCGTAAACGCCGGCTTCATGGAGTCCATGGCGAAGGCTTCGCCGTTCAGGGTCCACTGGTTGAAGCCGCCGAGCGCGGCGTTGCGCTTGACGATGGTGATCTCGATGGTTTCGTCGGGCGCGCTGGTCGATGGTCCCGCCGCGCCGAACCGCGTGTAGTCCCACCGATAGGGCCTGGGCTTGACCCATTGCGGCGGACCGCGGCGGCCGGCGTATTCGACGACGATGCCCATGCCGCGCTTGCGGTCGTCGTCGGCGAGATCGCCCATCACCCAGACGCCGGGGTGGTTCATCTCGACGATCGCCGACACCCGTTCGGCGGTTCCGATCCACAGCAGCGGCACGCTCGCCGGCGTCGGCACCGGGTTGCCGTCGAGCGCCACCACCGTGAACGCGTGGCCGGGCAGCGCCAGGCTGCGGATCTCCGTCGCGCTGGCGTTGAGCACATGGAACAGGACGCGTTCCCCGCGTCGGACGCGAACCGGCTCGCCCTGTCCCAGCATCTTGCCATTGATGGCGAACAGCTCGTAGCCGACCTCGAAGCCCTTGGTCTTCTCGTGGGCGTCGGCGTCGGCCCGTTGTCCGATCCGTTGCAGCTCCGGGACGGGAACGTCGGGCAACGCCTCCATCGCCATGTCGCCGCCGCGGCTGAAGGTCGGCGCAAACTCCTTGAGCACGAGGAAGACCTCGCGGTCGTAGGCGCCGGGATTGTGCCGCGGCTCGATGTAGACCGGCCCGGCCTGCCCGGTATAGGTGCCGCGATTGAGATCGCCGCCGGCCACCACATGGGTGTGATAAAAGCGGAAGCCCGCCGGCTTCGGCGTGAAGACCAGCCGCCGCATGCCGTGCGGCGCGATATAGGGCGAGCCTTCCTCGGCGGCGCCGTCGACGTCGCTCGGAATGGTCTGGCCGTGCCAATGCACCAGCTCCGGCGTGTCGGTGTCGTTGACCACGTCGACGACGACCTTTTGACCCTCGGTGAAGCGCAGCAGGGGGCCGGGAAACTGGCCATTATAGAGTGTGGTCGAGACGATGTGGCCGGGCGCCAGTTCGACCAGTCCGGTGGCGATGCGCAAGGTGGAGTCGGCCTTGTCGGGGCCTGCCTCGGTCGCGGCCCGCAGCACGCGGGGGACCACTCCTGCCAGGGACAGCGCCGCGCCGTGGGCGAGAACCGAGCGACGGGTGGGTGTCATCGGGTGATCGTCATGGCTGACGGTTGGCTTTCCGGATCGCTGCCGTGCCCAAGGGTGCAGGCAGCGTATTCTTGCCATCAGCATGGTTAGTCGGGAATTGAGGGCCGGCAAGTGATATCTTGATGGTCCATCCGTGGGGAGCGGCGCCGGCCGCCCGCACCGCCGCCAGCAAGGGGGCCCATCGATGCCGCTGTGGAAACGACTTGCCGCGACGTCCGAGGGTGGCTGGATCATTCTGGTGCGCCTGTTGGTTGGCCTCGTCGTGTTCTTTCCGGAAGGGCTGCAGAAGCTCCTGTTCCCGGCGGTGCTGGGGGCTGGCCGCTTCGCCCGGATCGGTATTCCCCATCCCGACCTGATGGGGCCGTTCGTCGGCGTGGTCGAGACCGTCTGCGGCCTCCTGATCATCGTCGGGCTGATGACCCGGCTGGCGGCACTGCCGCTGGTGGTCGTGATGGTGGTTGCGATCGTTTCGACCAAGATTCCGATTCTGCTCGGTCACGACGTCGGGCCATTTCATCTCGCCGCGGACATCAAGCGCACCGGCTTCTGGAGCGCCCAGCACGAGGCCCGCGCCGATCTCACGATGTTGCTCGCCCTGCTCTATCTCCTGATCGTGGGCGCCGGCCGCTGGTCGATCGATGCGCGGCTCGCCGCGCCCACGCGCTGAACTCGCTTCAGCGCCACATCCCGCGCATCTTGGCGCCGATGTCGATGCGCGGCCGCTCGCCGGCGGCGCGCGCGGCGGCAGCCGCGGCCGGCGGCCAGGCGGTGCGCTCGAACGACGGCAGCAGCGCTTCCGGGATGAACCGGGTCCGCGAGGCGTAAACATGCCGGCCGCCCTGGGCCTGCTGGCCATGGGTGAAGAAACGCTGCGGCACCGTGAGGTGCAGTTCGTCCCTGGCGCGCGTCATCGCGACATAGAGCAGGCGGCGCTCCTCCTCCAGTTCCGCCGAGGTGCCGGCGCCGAGGTCGGACGGCATGCAGCCGTCGACCACGTTGAGCACGTAGACCGACTTCCACTCCTGCCCCTTGGCGGAGTGGATCGTGGACAGGATCAGGTAATCCTCGTCGCGCAGCGGCACGCCGGCCTGATCGCTGGTGGCATCGGGCGGATCGAGCGTCAGCTCGGTGAGAAAGCGCTCGCGGGAGGGATAGCCGCCAGCGATCTGCTCGAGCTGGATCAGGTCGGCGCGGCGGACCTCGACGTCTTCGTGGACGCGCTCGAGATGCGGCTCGTACCATAGCCGCGCGCGCGCGAGGTCCGCCGGCCAGTCCGACCGTCGCAGCTCGCCGATGGTCCGCACGAACCCCGTCCAGTCGTCGCCGGCGCGCGGCGGCTGCGGCATCGCGCCGAGCGCACCGAGCGGATCGGTGGCCGCCGCCATGGCGTCGAGCACCCGCTGCGCCGACGCCGGACCGACGCCCGGCAACAGATGCAGGATGCGGAAGCCGGCGACGCGGTCGCGCGGGTTCTCGACGAAGCGCAACAGCGCCAGCATGTCCTTGACGTGGGCGGCATCGAGAAACTTGAGACCGCCGAACTTCACGAACGGGATGTTGCGCCGGGTCAGCTCGATCTCGAGCGGGCCGCTGTGGGACGAGGTCCGGAACAGCACGGCCTGGTGCTTGAGCAGCGCGCCCTGCTCGCGGGTCTCGAGCACGCGCTCGACGATGTAGCGCGCCTGGTCGGCCTCGTCGCGCACCGCCACCAGCTGCGGCTTGCGCGCCGAGGCCCGCTCGGTCCACAGGTTCTTGGTGAAGCGCTCCCTGGCGAGACCGATGACGCCGTTGGCCGCGGCGAGGATCGGCTGGGTCGAGCGATAGTTGCGATCGAGCGTGACGACCTCGGCCCGCGGGCTGAAGTGGTCGGGGAAGTCGAGAATGTTACGCACGGTGGCGGCGCGGAACGAATAGATCGCCTGGGCATCGTCGCCGACCACGGTGAGCCCGCGCCCGCCGGGCTTCAGCGCCAGCAGGATCGACGATTGCAGGCGGTTGGTGTCCTGATATTCGTCGACCAGCACATGGTCGAACCGTCCGCCGATCTCCTCGGCGAGTCCGCGATCCGACACCATCTGCGCCCAGTAGAGCAGGAGGTCGTCGTAATCGAGCACGTTCTGCTTCTGCTTGGCCTCGACGTAGGCCGCGAACAGGTCCCTCAGTTCGGCCGCCCAGGCGGCGCACCACGGAAAGCTCTGGCCCAGCACCTGGTCGAGCGCCGTCTCGGCGTTGACGCAGCGGGAATAGATCGCAAGGCACGTTCCCTTGGTGGGAAACCGGCTCTCCGTCTTCGACAGGCCGAGGTCGTGGCGGACCAGGTTCATCAGGTCGGCGGAATCCTCGCGGTCGTGGATCGTGAAAGCGGGATCGAGGCCGATCTGTTCGGAATATTCCCGCAGCAGCCGGGCGCCGATGCCGTGAAAAGTGCCGGCCCAGCTCAGCGCATCGGTCATGACGCCGGCATCGTTGCCGAGCACCTTGCGGGCGATGCGCTCGACCCGCCTGGTCATCTCGGCGGCGGCGCGGCGCGAGAACGTCATCAGCAGGATGCGACGTGGATCGGCGCCGCTGACGATCAGATGCGCGACGCGGTGGGCGAGCGTGTTGGTCTTGCCCGAGCCGGCGCCGGCAATGACGAGAAGCGGCCGGCCGCCATCGCCGTCCGGCCCGACGCCATGCTCGACGGCACGGCGCTGCTCCGGATTGAGGCTCTCCAGATAGGAAGTGGGGTCTAAGTTCGCTGCAGCGGCCGGCACGAATCGGTCCCAGGTCAATCGACCGGACGATGGTCCATTCCCGCTTTGTTCGCAATCGCTGTAGCGCGGCCCTGCGGTGAAAACCGCGGGACCGCGTTACCGGGGCCGTCCGGCCGATCCGGCCAGCCTGCGCGACCGACGTCAGCCCCGCATCGGGCTCAGCGTCGCGCCGCCCGGTGAGGGATGAAACCGCAGGGCGGCGATCACGCCGAGGGCAACGAAAGCCGCGAGCACCACGACCTGCGCGATCAGGAAGGGCGGCTCCGACTGGGTCGGGGCGAGCGCGTGAACCGCCGGCAGCTTCTGAAACGACTGCACGACCGCCACGAAGACGTTCAGATAGAGCGCCGCGCACGCGGTGCCGACATAGATCGGGCGCCATGCGCCGGAGAGGTCGAACCGGTAACGCGCCAGCGCGGCGACGGCGAGCAGGATCAGCGAGAGTGCGCCCACCACCCGCGCCGGGTCGAAGCCGAAGGGCGGCAACGGAAAGCCGGTGATGCTGGTGAGCGCGGTGGTGGCAAGAAACAAGGCAGTCCAGCCCGCAAGCGGCCGCCCCGTCAGCCATCCATAGGCGACGACGAGCCCCGACAGGATTCCAACCAGGCTGAGGATGATGTGGATCTGCAGCAAAAATGGGATCTCGATCATGGTGCTACTCGGCTCCCCTGTTGTCCGCTCCGGGGCCGGGACTGACCGAATTGCCCGGCCTCTCTCACGGTTGTGCCTACTGCAACATACGTGCAGATGATGCGCTGCCCGCGCGACGGCCGCAATAGTGGCGCGGTATCGTCAATCGATCAAGACGAGTGCGCGCGGATCGCCGGTCATGATGGTCGCGTCAGAGCGGGTTCCATCCGAAGGATGACCCTGACCACTTGTGGGGGCTCCGTCGAGAGCGCCTCGTCACCGCGCTGGCATTCCCGCTTTGTTCGCAGTCGCGGAAGCGTGGCCGGTCGGCGAAAAGCGCGGGCTCAGCATTACCACCCGTGTTTGACCTCGACGCCGAGATAGTTGGAGTCGTGCCCACCAGCTGCGCGGAGCGCATCGCCGACGACGAAGTGGACGGCCTCCACCGCAAAAGCGGTGGCGCGGTCCACCGACCAGTCCAGCCGAAGCTGGCCGTAGCTGCCGGTATAGCTGCCGGACCGGCCGGCGGTGTTGGCGATCGGGATGTCGGGTTGGGTGTAGACCGCGTCGGCGGTGGTCTCGCGCCATTGCGATGCGACCGCGACCGTCACCTTCAGCGCGGGATCCGGGTGCAGGGTTAGCGACGGTTTGACGTGGATGAAATTGACATAGCCGGTGTAGCCCGCCAGCGTGACGTAGTAGCCGTTGGGGAACAGCGGATTGAAGGTGCCGAAATGCCCCGGAGAATTGCGGTCGCCGGAGGCGGCGTCGACCTGCAGGCCGAGCCGCGGACTCCAGCCGACATCCGCGAAGGTGTAGCCGGCCAGCGAGCCGAGTGCCCAGGCCCGGATGCTGTCCGCGCCGATCCGGCCGCCCTGTCCCATCGCCTCGAG
Source organism: Xanthobacteraceae bacterium (assembly GCA_031291445.1). GTDB lineage: Bacteria > Pseudomonadota > Alphaproteobacteria > Rhizobiales > Xanthobacteraceae > Bradyrhizobium_A. The sequence goes on from JARLJA010000056.1 coordinate 40,864, forward strand.
GTCCCAGTCGATGCGGCCGTTGGTGCCGGTGGCGTGGAGATCGAGGATGTCGCGCCGCTCGTCGCCGCTGGCATTGGGGAAACGCACACTGGCCTGGGTGAACTGGGCGTAGTAGGCGGTCAGGCTGGTGGAGGCCGAGAGCTTGCGCTCCAACCTCACGCCGCCGAAGGTCTGCCGGTTGCTGCTGTCGTCGTCGAAGGCTCGGTCGTCCTGCACCTGGACGGGATGGCTGTAGAAGGTGATGAACCGCCACGGTCCGTTCTCGTAGTCGGCCCAGGCGGCATCATAGGACTGCCGGACGTTGGGGCCGTCGCGCACGGACACGAAGCGCTGAAGGTCGAAGGCGAACTGCTGTCGCCCGAGGCGGAGTTTAAGGGTTCCGTCGTCGACCGGCTCAGTCAGGGCGACGAAGGCCTGTTCCAGATCCAGCCGGTCCTGATCGACCGGCGAGAGCATCGTCTTCCACGGCGCGAAGTCGCTCTGGAACTGGGTGAACACCTGGACCTGGGAGGCCAGGCGCAGATCGGCGTGCCACTCGGCGCGGCTGATGACGTAGTCCTGATTGCGGTTCGGGCCGGAGCCGAAGCCCTGGGCGGCGTTGGCTTCGAAGCGCTCCCGCACGTCGGCGCCAAGCGACAGGTAGGTCTTCGGATCGATCGCCGACAGCGGGATGTATTTCAGTTCGTCGAACGGTTGGCGCGGCACGCGCGGATCGGCCAGCGCCGACCAGTCCTCCTGCCAGCGGTTGAACATGTTCGGCGGGCGCTGCGGGACCGCGCCATCATCCGCGCGAGCGGCGAGCGCGACGAGGTCGAGCGCGATCGCCGCCGCGGCGACCGCGCGCCTATTTCGGAGCGATCGCATGGATCTCGGCGACGTATCCGCCCGGGAATTGCACCATCGCGGCGCTGCGGCCATCGGACGTATAGGGCTCCACCAGCGTCGTCACGCCGGCGGCCGTGGCCTTGCGGAGGGTGTCGGGGAGGTCGGTGACTTCATAGCCGGTCAGTTCTCGGCCGTAGGGAAAAGGCAGGTGGCCGTCGGTGACGTGGATCGTCATCCGGCCGAACGGCGACTCCAGGCGGATGCGGCGGAAGGTGCCGGTGGGACGCCCGATCTCGATTCCGCTCGCGTGAGCATCGTCGGAGACCACCTTGCCGCGAGCGAAGCGCAGGAAGCTTCGCACCAGCGCATCGGCGCGGTCCGGCGAGACGTAGACGCGATTTTCCGGCACCGTCCTGAATTCGGCGTAGGAGGGCTTGGTCGTGTGCCAGTAGAGCTGCATGTTGACGCCGCCGGGCCACTGGATGACGGCGTCGCGGCCGATCGGATCGGGGAACGGTGTCACCAGCACGTCGGCGCCGGCGGCGCGCGCGGACTTGATGGCCTCATCCAGATCGGTGACGAGATAGCCGGTGCGCTCCGCGCCGAACGGATAGGGAATCGGCGTCTTGAATCCGAACAGCGATACGGTTCCGACCGGCGTCTGCAACAGCTGCGAGGTGGTGCTGCTGGGCGTCGGCGTCACGGTGGCGACCACCTGTCTGGTGCTCTGGCCGCCGAAGGTGGCCAGGAACGCCGAGACAAAGCGGTCGACGTCCTCTGGCGCGACATAGACATGGGTGGTGTCGTATTGCGGCGCGACGGCGACGGCCGGCGGCTGCGATGACGCTGGCCTCGCCTCCGCGTTGCAGGCGATCGCCGCGCCGGCCAGCGAGACGGTTGCGAGGAGGGCGGCATGTATGAAACGCATCGGGGCAACTCCAGTATCAAGGGAGGGAAGACGAAATCGTGTGGGGCGAGGCGCTGCCCCGGCGCTCGGCATGGGCGGCGATCAGCGCCACCATGACGAAACCGGAGATCAGCCCCGCATGCTCGAAAAACGTGTTGGCCATCGTCAGCCGGGCGTGGCCATTGAGCGTCCAGAACCGGTTGGCCGCAAGCATGGCGACCATGGTCAGCACGCCGAGCGCGCCGGCGCCAAGCCATACTAGCCGGCCCGAGATCACCAGCACCGAGCCCGCCAGTTCGACCACGATGGCGAGCGCAGCCCATAGCCAGCCCGGCGTGAGACCGAAATGGTCCTGCTCGGCCGCTGCCGCCGGAAAGTCGAGCAGCTTGGTGATGCCCCCGAGCAGATAGGCGGAGGTCAGCACCACGCGAACCGCGATCCAGGTGCCACGCCAGTCGAGCAGGGCATCGACCCAATGCGGATCGCGCGCGGAATTCGCGTCCATGTCAGACCGCCCAGCAGGCGCAGCCGAGCGCGCCCCAGAACGATTTCAGGTCGGAGACCGGCAGCTTTTCCGACCACGCCCGGGCATGATTGTGGCCGTGCATGGTGCAGGCATTGGCGCAGCCGCAGAGCGACGCCGCCTTCATGGTCAGCGACCCGGATGGCTTGGCCTCGCCCCAGGCGCCGTAGCCGCGGAAGGTGCGGACCGGCGACCAGTCGGGCATCGCCGGCGGGGGGATGCCGTCGTCGAGCTTGGCGAAAGCCCCGGCGCCATACACCACCTTGCCGCCGACCACGGTCAGCAGCGACGTGGTGCCTGCGATCTCGTCCTCCGCGCAGCTGAAGTAGTCGCGGTCGGGGACGATCAGATCGGCGAACTGGCCAGACTCGATGCGCCCCTTGCGGCCTTCCTCGTTGGAGAACCAGGTGACGTTCTCGGTCCACATCCGCAGCGCAGTCTCGCGGTCGAGGCAGTTGCGCTGGGGATAGATCTGCATGCCGCCCACCGTCCTGCCCGTGACCAGCCAGGCCAGCGAGACCCAGGGGTTGTAGGAAGCGACGCGGGTGGCGTCGGTGCCGGCGGATATCTTGACGCCGCTGGCGAGAATCTTCTTCACCGGCGGCGTCGCTTCGGCTGCGCCGAGCCCGTAGCGCTCGACGAAATACTCGCCCTGGTAGGCCATGCGGTGCTGCACGGCGATGCCGCCGCCGAGCGCGGCGATGCGGTCGATGGAGGCGTCCGAGATCGTCTCGGCATGATCGAAGAACCAGTTCAGGCCGGCGAGCGGCAGATCCTGGTCGACCTTCTCGAACACGTCGAGGGCGCGCGAGATGGTCTCGTCGTAGGTGGCGTGCAGCCGCCACGGCCAGCGGTTGGCCGCCAGGATCCGCACCACGTCCTCGAGCTCGCCCTCCATCTCCGGCGACATGTCGGGGCGGGCGACGCGAAAGTCCTCGAAGTCGGCGGCGGAGAACACCAGCATCTCGCCGGCGCCGTTGTGGCGGAAATAGTCGGTGCCCTGCTTGTAGACCGAGGTCTTGGTCCAGTTCAGGAAATCGTCCTTCTCGCCCTTGGGCTTCTGGGTGAACAAGTTGTAGGCGAGGCGAATGGTGAGCAGGCCGTCGTCGCTGAGCTTCTGGATGACCGCGTAGTCGTCCGGGTAGTTCTGGAAGCCGCCGCCGGCATCAATGGCGCCGGTCACGCCCAGTCGGTTGAGCTCGCGCATGAAGTGACGCGTCGAGTTGACCTGGTAGTCGAACGGCAGCTTCGGCCCCCTGGCGAGCGTCGCATAGAGGATGTTGGCGTTGGGTTTGGCGAGCAGCAAGCCCGTCGGATTGCCGCGGGCGTCGCGAATGATCTCGCCGCCGGGCGGCTCGGGCGTCTCGCGGGTGTAGCCGACCGCGCGCAGCGCCGCGCCGTTGAGCAGCGCGCGGTCGTAGAGGTGCAGGATGAAGACCGGCGTCTCGGGCGCGACAGCGTTGAGCTCTTCGATGGTCGGCAGCCGCTTTTCGGCGAACTGGTGCTCGGTGAAGCCGCCGACCACGCGGACCCATTGAGGCGGCGGCGTCACCGCGACCTGGCGCTTCAGCATGTTCATGGCGTCGGCCAGCGAGCGCACGCCGTCCCAGCGCAGCTCCATGTTGAAATTCAATCCGCCGCGGATGATGTGGAGGTGATTGTCGATCAGGCCCGGCAGCACGCGACGGCCTTCAAGGTCGACGATCCGGGTCGAGGGCCCTGCGAGCGGCATGACCTCGTGGTCGCGGCCGACCGCGGTGAAGCGCCCGTCGGTGATGGCCACCGCGCTCGCGACCGGATTGGAGCGGTCCAGCGTGGTGAATAGGCCGCGATGCAGGATCAGGTCGGGGGGAGTGGAACGGGCGCTCATGAATGTTTCTCCGGGACGTCGGCGACGGTGGTTGTTGTTCGGCCGGCGGGGTGTCCCGGCAGCGTGCCGAACATGTGCGGTGCGCATTTGGCCTGGCGCCACGCGGCGGTCAGCGAGCTACCGGCAATGAGCTGCCGCGCTGCCGGGAGGATCTGCTCGCCGGCCAGAATGCCGAACAGTCCGACCAGCGCCACCAGCGGTGGCGCCGGCGAGCGCACGTTGAGCAGGCTGTAGACGATGCCGACCAGAAGGCCGGCACCGAGCGACAGCAGATACATCTTCATGGCTTCGCTTTCAGCCGATCGGCGTCAATGGCCCTCGGAGGCACCGAACATGGTCTTGGCGTAGATCAGACCGAGGCCGTAGGCGCCGCCGAGCCGCTTGGCGATGCCGGTCGTCATCTCGTAGGTTTCGCTGCGGGCCCAGTCGCGCTGCAATTCCAGAAGATACTGCACCGAGGTCATCGGTCGGACGCCGGTCTGGATCATGCGCTCCATCGCCCGCTGGTGCGCTTCGTCGGAGACGTCGCCGCAGGCATCGGCGATGACGTAGGCCTCATACCCCTGGTCGATCGCCGACAGCGCGGGGCCGACGATGCAGACCGAGGTCCAAAGCCCGGCGAACACCAGCCGGTCCTTGCCGATGCGGTTGACCTCCTTGATCACGTTCGCGTCCTCCCAGGTGTTCATCGAGGTGCGGTCCAGCATCTTCTGGCCTGGGAAGGCGTCGGTGATCTCGCTGAACATCGGCCCCGAAAAGCTCTTCTCCGCCACGGTGGTCAGGATCGTCGGCACCTTGAAGCCGGCGGCGGCCTGGGAAACCAGCGCGGCGTTGGTGCGCAGCAGCACCGCGTCGATCGACTTGGTCGCGAACGACATCTGCGACTGGAAGTCGATCAGGATCAGGGCATGGTTCGAGGGGCTGAGAAGGCGCGATCCGGGCGTCGGCGTGGCGGTGGGCATCGTTGATCCTCTTCGGTGGGAGTGTTGAAGGGCTTGGCGCGGGCAAAGCTTCACCGTTCCCGCCAGCGGCGGGTTTCGTGGTCTGTCCGGCCGGTTGAACTCGGTCGCTAGCTCTTGATGAAGGCGAGCAGGTCGGCGTTGATGGTCTCGGCTTCCGTTGTCGGCATGCCGTGCGGAAAGCCCTTGTAGGTCTTCAGCGTCCCATTCTTCAGAAGCTTCGCCGACAACGGGCCTGAATCCGCGTACGGCACGATCTGATCGTCGTCGCCATGCATCACCAGCACGGGGATCGTGATCTTCTTCAGGTCGTCGGTGAAGTCGGTCTGCGAGAACGCGACGATGCCGTCATAATGCGCTTTCGCGCTTCCCGTCATGCCTTGACGCCACCAGTTCTGGATGACGCCCTCGGACGGCTTGGCGCCGGGACGATTGAAGCCGTAGAACGGCCCCGCCGGCAGGTCGCGATAAAACTGCGCGCGATTGGTGGCGACCTGGGCCTGCAGGCCGTCGAATACTTCCTTGGGCAGCCCGCCGGGATTTGCCGGCGTCTTCACCATCAGTGGCGGCACGGCGGCGATGAGCACGGCCTTCGCGACCCGGCTTTCGCCGTGGCGAGCCAGATAACGCACGACCTCTCCGCCGCCGGTCGAGTGGCCGACGTGGATGGCGTTCTTCAGGTCGAGATGCGCCGTCAGCGCCGCGAGGTCGTCGGCGTAGTGGTCCATGTCGTGGCCGTCGGCGACCTGGCTCGAGCGGCCGTGACCGCGACGGTCGAGGGCGATGACGCGATAGCCGTGATTGAGGAAGAACAGCATCTGGGTGTCCCAGTCATCCGATGATAGGGGCCAGCCATGGCTGAACACGATGGGCGGACCGCTTCCCCAATCCTTGTAGAAGATTTCGGTGCCGTCCCCGGTCTTGATCGTGGGCATGGGTATCTTCTCCTCTGCTTCGCAGTTGCGGCAAGTGATACCTCAGGCTGACGACCATTTCTTGAACGACCGTCGCGTGAATTTTCTGTTTGTCGCCTGTTGATTTCGTCATGTCCGCCGGCTTGTGATCACAACGATGGAACCGGCGGAGCCGATCGAGCATCGCAATGGTTCAGCGATTCTCCCGCCGCCACGCTGCAGGACTGGTTCCGACCGCCATGGCAAACACGCGGGTAAAATGGCTCTGGTCGGCGAAGCCGCAGGCGATCGCGATGTCCGCGACCGGCAAGGAGCCCTCCCGAAGCATCCGCTTCGCGCTCTCGACCCGGTAGTGCCGCAGCCAGCGGCGCGGCGGCATGCCGGTCGAAGCCTTGAACGCCTTGGCGAAGTACTGCCGCGAAAGTCCGCACCGCCGTGCAATTTCGGCGAGCCGGACCTCGCCGCCGAGGTTGCCGGTCAAGAGCGCCTTGGCGATACGGAGCTGGCTGTCCTGCAGCGCGCCGCTCTTGCGCCGTTGCGCCGGCGGCGACGCAGTACCGTATTTGGCGGCGAGGTGCGCGCGAACCGCCAAGACGATGGAATGGATCAGCCGCCGGTTGACGGTGTGCGAGCTCCGGGATGCCGCAAGCGCTTCGGCGAGATGGTCGAGCACGGGATCGACGATTCCGGGAACCTTCGCCGACCGCGCCGGCCGCGATCTGCAGGATGGGTCGGCGAAGGCAGCGCGGGCGGCGATTTCGCTGACAAGATTCGCCAGCTGCAGCGCGGTCGCGCAGGGGGCTGGCGCCAGCAGCGGTCGGCCGCCGCTCCACGCTTCGTGGTGAGGAAGCCGTGCAAGGTAGGCGACGATAGCGTCGGCGGTGGCCGACGCCTCGCGATCCCCACCCCAGTCCGGTTCGGCCACGCCGAAGTCGTCGGCCGCGATCGGTGATGCGCGCTCGCTCATTCGGCCGCCGCTGTGTCGATGCCGGCGACTACGCCCTGCACCCAGCGTTGCGCCAGCGCGGCGTCCGCTTGCGAGAGCGCATGGCCGACCGGAACGACCTGTCGGTCGACCCGCGCGCCCGCGGCCGCCAGCATCGCGGCAAGGCGTTCGCCATTGGCCGGTGGAACGATGGGGTCGCGCAGGCCCGACAGCATCAGGACCGGGCGTCCGGCGAGGTCGGCGCGCGGCGGCTCCGCGAGCGGCACCATGGCGCGCAACAGAACGGCGCCGCGCAGCGTCTGCGGCCGCAGCAGCAGCATCGCCGCGGTGATGTTGGCGCCGTTGGAATAGCCGAGCGCGATCGGCGCCGCGAGGCCGTATTCGGCCCGTGCCGCCTCGACGAAATCGGCGAGCTCGTTGGCGCGCCGGATCACGTCGGCCTCGTCGAACACGCCTTCGGCGACACGGCGGAAGAAGCGGGGCATGCCGTGCTCCAGAACCTTGCCGCGCACCGCGAGCAGCGCCGCGCCCGGCGCCACCGCGGCGCCGAGCGGCAGCAGGTCGTTCTCGTCGCCGCCGGTGCCGTGCAGCAGCAGCAACGGCGGCGCGTCGCGCCGCGTCGCCGGCTCGAAGCGGTGAACGAAGGAAGAGGACACCGACATCACGCCACCTTCTCGTCCAGCGCGGGCAGCACGCCCTCGATGTCCTTGCGATGGGGCTCGAGGAACGCGGGCAGCTTCAGCGCCTCGCCGAGCGCGGCGAGCGGCTCGTCGACGGCAAAGCCCGGAATGTCGGTTGCGATCTCGAACAGGACGCCGCCCGGCTCGCGGAAGTAGATCGAGCGGAAGTAGTTTCGGTCCTTCTGCTCGGTCGGATGCATGCCATGATCCTGCACCAGTTTGTGGGCCATCTCGGCCTGGGCCTTGTCGTCGGCCGCGCGAAACGCGATGTGGTGCACGGACCCGCGCCCCATGCGCCCCGGCAAAAAGCCCTTGGCCTCGTAGATGTCGACGATGCGGCCGAAGCCGGCGCCGGGCGCGCGATAGCGGATGATCGAGCCTTCGCGGCCGGCTTCGGCGAAGCCGAGCACGTCGGTGAGAATGGCGCCGGTCCGGCTGGCGTCATCGATCAGCAGCGTCACGCCGTGGAAGCCGCGGATGGCGTGTTCGGCGGGGACGTCGCCGTTGCTCCAGCCGGCCTCGGTCTCCGCGCCCGGGACGCCGACCAGCGCCAGACTCATGCCGTCCGGATCGGTGAACGACAGCACGGTCTCGCCGAAGCGCTTCTCCAGCGCCTCGTAGGCCACGCCGTTGGCGATGAAGCGATGGGTCCAGTAGCCGATGGCGCGAGCCGGCACCCGAAAGGTGGTCTGCTGGGTCTGGCCGAGGCCGCCGCGGCCCGGCGCCGCGTGCTCCCACGGGAAGAAGGTCAGGATCGATCCGGGCTGGCCGGCCTCATCGCCGAAATAGAAGTGATAGGTGCCCGGATCGTCGAAATTGACCGTCTTCTTGACCAGTCGAAGGCCCAGGGTCCTGGTGTAGAAGTTCAAGTTACGCAGGGGGTTGCCGGCGATCGCCGTGACGTGGTGGAGGCCGGCTGCGGGGGTGGCGGACATCGACATTCTCCTTTGTTCGAGCGCTTCGTGCGCGTCTCGACGCAAATATTGGTGCGGGCTCAAACAAAGACAATCTCGCCAGATATGACGTGACTGTCTATGATTTGTCGACAATCAACCAGCCGGAGGCTGTGCCGTGGACAAACTGGAGGGCCTCCGGGCCTTCGTGAAGGTGGTCGAACTCGGCAGCTTTGCCGAAGCGGGGCGGGCGCTGCGGCTGTCGCGCTCGGCGATCAGCAAATATGTCGGCGATCTCGAGAATGACCTCGGCGTGCAACTGCTCCACCGCACCACCCGCCACGTCAGCCCCACCGAAAACGGCCAGGCCTATTTCGAGCGGGTGCTCGGCATTCTGGGCGATCTCGAGGCCGCCGACCGCGCGGTCGCCGATCTGCAGGTGACGCCGCGCGGTCTGTTGCGGGTCAACGCGCCGATGTCGTTCGGCACGCTCGTGCTCGGGCCTGCGATCGCCGACTTCATGGCGCTCTATCCTGAATTGCGGATCCAGCTCACCCTGAGCGACGAGAGCGTCGATCCGGTCCAGGACGGTCTCGACATCACCCTGCGCATCGCCGATCTCGAATCCTCGAGCCTGATCGCCCGCAAGGTCATGCCGATCGCGCGCGCGATCTGCGCCTCGCCGGACTATTTCCAGCATCATGGCACGCCGCTGCACCCGACGGCGCTGCGCGACCACACCTGCCTGACGTACGGCTATCTCTCGACCGGCAACCAGTGGAAGCTGACCGGTGCGGACGGCGAGCACTGGATCCAGCCGCCGTGGACGCTGTGCGTCAACAACGCCGAGGTGTTGCGCGACGTCGCGATCAAGGGGCGGGGCATCGCGCTGCTGCCGACCTTCGTCGCGGTCGAGGCGTTGCGGGACGGCAGGTTGCGCACCTGCCTCGACGACTATCACGCCCCGCCGCTGGCGCTCTATGCGATCTATCCGCCGACCCGGCACCTCGCGGTGAAGGTCCGGCTGTTGATCGATTTCCTGGTCAAGCGGTTCGAGGGCTGACGTTCACCTGATATCCAGAAGCGGGGGCTCGGCGCGACCGGTGGGGCCCGATCGTCGGTCTCCGTTAGCCGCTGTTCGACCAACGCACTCAGCTGCGCGCACCAGGACGCGCGTCGCCCTGGCCGAAGACGACGCCCTTGGCTTCGGTCCCGACCGCCGTCAGCAAGGCAATGATGATGGCGACGGAACCCGCCACGGCGGCAAGGGCGAGGCCGTAGTTGGCGCCGAAATACGAGGCGATGCCGGCCTGAAGCGTCGCGTTCACGGACGCCAGCAGGTTGCCCAGCTGGTAGACGAACCCGGGAAACGTCCCTCGCGCCGTATCGGGCGACATCTCGTTGAGGTGAACGGGCACGACGCCCCAGGCGCCCTGGACCATGAACTGCATCAGGAAGGCGCCGGCCGCGAGCATGGTGCTGCTGTGGGAGAACGCCCACAGCGGAATGACCGGGAGCGACAGCAGGGCCGCGACGATGATGCAGCGACGCCGGCCGAAACGCTCCGACAGCGTGCCGAACAGGATGCCACCGCAAATGGCGCCGATGTTGTAGATGACCGCGATGGTGCCGACGGCGTGCGGCGACAGCCCGTGTTCGACCTGCAGGAAGGTCGGGTAGAGGTCCTGGGTGCCGTGGCTGAAGAAATTGAACGCGGTCATGAGCACGACGGCATAGACGGCGAGGCGCCAATGCGATTTCAGCACCGTCAGCGTGTCGCCGCGGGCTTCGCTCGCCCGCCGGCTCCAGCTGGGCGACTCAGGCACGTTGCGGCGGATGTAGAAGACGAGAAGGGCGGGAATGACGCCGACCATGAACATTCCGCGCCAGCCGAGATACGGGAACAGGGCGCCGTAGAGGATCGACGCCATGAAATACCCGGTTGGATACCCCGATTGCAGGAGCCCGGAGACAAAACCGCGGGCGTGCGGCGGGATCGTCTCCATGGTGAGCGAAGCCCCCACGCCCCACTCGCCGCCCATGGCGACGCCATAGAGCGCGCGCAGTACGATCAGGACGGTCAGGCTTGGCGCGAAGCCGGATGCGAATTCGAGGATCGAGTACAGCAGGATATCGACCATCAGGGTCGGACGGCGGCCCCAGCGATCGGCGGCACGGCCGAAAATGAAGGCCCCGATCGGCCGCGTCGCCAGCGTCAGCAGGATGGCGAGAGTGACATTCGAAATATCGGTATGGAACTCGGCGGCGATGTCCTTCAGCACGAACACCATGAGGAAAAAATCGAAGGCGTCGAGCGACCATCCGAGAAAGCTCGCCGCGACCACATGCTTCTGTTCGCTGGTCCAGCCGGACAACGCTGCAATCGCCATCTGCCTTAAACCCTAAGTATACTGAACTCGAAGAATGCCGTGTGGAATCGTCGTCCCGTATCCGGCGGATCTTCCGCCTGGCCGTGTGGTGAGCCGCCGTCCGTCCAGAGCTGCGGCGATAAAGCCCAGGTGCGGAGAGAAAAGATCGGCCCCGATAAAGTCAAGACGCCGCATTGGAACCGGGCGCGGCAGCTCGCCCGTGCTGCCGCGATCTGCTAGGGTTTTGCGGATGGCGCGCGAGCCGATCAACGGTTCTTTGTTCTTGCAGCGGCATGGACCGGACGAAGTGTCCCGGAGTCTCGGGGCGCACAGGAGGAATCGCGGATGAAGGGATCGGATCTCCTGGTTGCCGCCCTGGAAAACGAGGGCGTTGATCGCATTTTCGGGGTTCCCGGCGAGGAGAACCTCGATGTGGTCGAAAGCCTTCGGCAGTCCTCCATCGAACTGGTCGTGACGCGCCACGAACAGCCGGCCGCCTTCCTGGCCGCCACCTATGGGCGGCTCACGGGAAAGCCGGGGGTGGCGCTCAGCACGCTCGGCCCGGGAGCACTCAACCTGGTCACCGGTGCCGCCTATGGCTTTCTCGGCGGCATGCCGATGGTGCTGATCACCGGTCAGAAGCCCATTCGTCAAAGCCGGCAGGCCCATTTCCAGATCGTTGACGTGGTCGGGGCGATGCGGCCGCTCACCAAGCAGTCCCAGCAGATCGTGAGCGCATCGAGCATTCCGACCCTGGTCCGAAACGCGTTTCGCATCGCCACCGAAGAACGCCCCGGTCCGGTGCATCTCGAATTGCCCGAAGACGTCGCGGCCGAGGAGGCCGGCGACGTCGCACTGGTGCCCCCCCATGCCGCGGACCTCCCGGTGCCGTCGACGGCCGACGTCAGGCGCGCGGCCGAGCTCATCCTGGCCGCCAGGTTTCCGCTGCTGATGTTCGGCGCCGGCGCAAGCCGTCCCCAGCTCGCGCCCGCATTGGCCGATTTCGTCCGCCGCGTCCGCATGCCGTTCTTCAACACCCAGATGGGAAAGGGAGCGGTCGGCGGCGCGTCGGAGTTCTATCTCGGCACCGCCGCCCTGAGCGAACGCGACTATGTCCATCAGGCCATCGATCGCGCCGACGTCATTGTGACGATCGGGCACGAAACGGTCGAGAAGCCGCCGTTCCTCATGGCGCGCGGCCGGCACCAGGTCATTCATGTCGGCTTTACGCCGGCGGCGGTCGAGGAGGTGTATTTTCCCCAGACGGAAATCATCGGCGACATCGCCCGAGGCCTCGACCTGCTTGCGGGCGAACTGCTGGAGGGCAGGCTGAAGATGAACCCGGACTGGGTCGCCCTGCGTCGGGATATTCTCGATCACATTACCGACCGCGAGGAGGAGGATCGCTTCCCCTTGACCCCGCAACGCATCGTCCACGACGTCCGGAAAGTCATGCCGCCCGACGGAATCGTGGCGCTCGACAACGGCATGTACAAGATCTGGTTTGCGCGCAACTATCGCACCGACGTCGCCAACACGCTTCTGCTCGACAATGCGCTGGCGACCATGGGAGCAGGTCTGCCGTCCGGCATGATGGCGGCCCTGCTTTATCCCGGACGCCGCGTGCTGGTGGTCGCTGGCGACGGCGGGTTCATGATGAACAGCCAGGAGCTGGAGACCGCGCGGCGCCTGAAGCTGAACCTCGTGGTTCTCGTCATCGAAGATCACGCCTACGGCATGATCCGCTGGAAGCAGGCCGTGGACGCAATGCCGGACTTTGGCCTCACCTTCGGCAATCCGGATTTCGTCGCCTACGCCGCCGCGTATGGCGCCCGCGGGCGGCGGGTCACGTCGGCTGCGGAACTGGCCCCGGCGCTGGAGGAGGCATTTTCGCAGGGCGGATTGCACGTGGTCGTCGTTCCGATCGACTACAGCGAGAACGTCCGGGTCCTGGTCGATGAACTCAGGCACATGCAGGACTAGATGCGTGCAGGACAAGGCGGGACACCGGGGCCTCGCATCCATCACCGCTGCATCTGCATGATCCGGTCCATCGGCATCATGTTGGCGTTGAGAGTGGCCATGATCCACAGCGATCCACCGATCATACCTGAAGCCGGCGGGGCGGGAATTGTTCCAAATTGCGATTTTTGCCGCGATCGTGCGGCCTGACAAAAGTTGTGCCGCCACAAACTGGTTCGCTTGTCGGCATGCGCACCTGGCGCCCGCGGAATGGGTTTCGGCCGTCGCCCTCAGGAACCGCAAGACCGCGACAGAACGAGCATCGCACAGCGTGCAGACAGGATTTCCCGTAAGGCAGACTGTCGGAGGATGTGGACCATGAGCGTCGCTGCAACCAGGCTATTGGCCTTGATCGTGGTTGCACTGATCATCCTTCTCATCGTCGCCGAGTTTGGCCCGGCGGTGCGTCACGGCGAAGAGTTGGCCATATCCGATGAAAGACCGGCGCCGGAGTTCACGCTGGGGCCGCCGGGGCCGATGTAGTGTCGTTCAAACCTCAGCGGCACGCGCGGCCAAGCCGGCTCCGGGGCTGTGGTCCCCGCTGCATCCGACAGACGATCTCCGACTGCTTGTGCGGACGTCGCTGCACCTCCCGATCCAAAGGTATACTGCCGACGACACCATCGGTGAATGGAAACGCGTTGGTGCGTACGGCATGTTCGACACGGGGCGACGGGCTGAACGGGATGTGTGAACGAACCCGTGCCTCACAGGATTGTCGCGCAGGAGCCAGACATGCTGCTTCATCTGCCGATCGCCATGATGGCGATGCTTTCGCCTATTGCTGCTTCTGACAAGGTGCCGGCGTTCAGTATCGTCAGCGAGTGCCGTTTTGAAAGCGAATCGACCGAGGCTTTCGAGCGCTGCTCGAAGGATGAAGCCGAGGCGTTTCAGGAGCTCCAGGAGCAGTGGGCGCAGTTTGTTGCCGCGGACAAGAGGACCTGCCTCACCGAGGTGACCTCCATCGGCGGGATCGCAAGCTACGTCGAGCTCCTGGTCTGCCTGACAATGGAAAGTGAGGTCCGCGCCGAGGAGAGCAAATCGCGCGAGTCGCCTGTAACCGGGAGGTCGCCGTCGATGGGACAGGTGCAGCCTGAACTGAGGGTCGGCGATGAGAGCGATCCGAGGCAAAGCCAGGAACCGGTCGACGCCCGGGCGGTCGACCGCCGCAATTGAGGGCGAGCGGTGCCGGCAGGGAACGACTCCCTATCGTTCCGCGGGCCGCACCATGCCGCGCGACCTCGGCAGCGGATCGGCAACCGTTCCGATCGGCTCCATCGTCTTGTCGAAACGGATGAATTCGTCGTCCGTGATCGCGCGTGGATTGAGGTTTTCGTCGGCGATGATGCCGTGCACGCGGCGGCGCTGCATCCCCATGTTGCCGCCGTCATAGATCGGCAGCACCGAGGCCTCGCGCAGATACTTGCCGAAATTGTATACGGCGCCGGGCCGTCGAAGTTGGCGGTCCCGCCGGGACTTTCCGCAGCTTCACTCACGGTCCAGCCGGCCAGGTACTCGCCGCGCGGATCGGTCGTGGCCGGCACCAACCACTGCTGCTTCTGCGTTCCGATCCGAACCAGACCAGTGGCATCAGGGCCAACCCGTCGACCAGCAGGATGGTGGCGAACCCCGGATCGCCTGAAAGGCCTTCTGCGGATCCGGATTCTCGTCAGCGGCGCTCACCAGCGGGGCGAGGATTTCATTGGCAAACCCGCGGGCGACGCGTTGCAGACGCCGCTGATATGAAGTCAGCGTGAAATCGATCGCCATCTCGCCTCCGTCCTGATCCGCATCCTAACCCAGCGTCGCCAGCGTGCGTTTGGCAGCCGTGAGATCCACAGTGTCCAGACCTTCGGTGAATTGCCCGAACACGGGCTGCAGCAGCGCGCGGCCGCGTTCCGGTCGTCCCTGGCCGGAGAAGAGAGAGGCCAGATCGATGGCGGCCCGCAACTCCCATGCGCGCGCGCCCTGGCGCCGGCTGAGCTCGATCGACTGCGTGAAGAGCGCCTCCGCGTCGTCGGCGCGGGGCTTCGGCATCGACAGCAGAAGGCCGCCCTTCACCCGCAGCAGTTCCGGCATGTACACGGCATCGCCGTTTGTTTCCACGCGCTGGATCGTTTCGTCGATCAGCGCGACGGCTTCGGATTGCCGCCTCATCGCGCCAAGTCCTTGAGCGAGCGAGATGTCGAATTCCGTGGTGATCAGCTCGTAACGCACGGCGTGAATCTTCTTGAGCGACGCCCGCAAACTCTGGACGCCGTCCTCGGCCGCGCCCCAGCGGATGGCCAGCTCGGCTTTGCGGGCCTGTCCCACCGCGACGAGGGGTCCCAGCGAATAGGCCTCGGCCTGGGCGATGCAGGAGTCGATATAATCACCGGCGCTCCGGAGATCGCCAGTCCAGAGAAAAACCGATGCCGACCACGCCAGGACCACGACCAGCGACGCCGGATGATCCATCCGTTCGGCGTTTTCGATCGCCTGGTGCGCGCGCTCGACGGCCCGGGTCGGATAGCCCTGCAGCCATAACGTTCGCGCCAGCGCGACGACGGCCCGATAGTGGCGATCGTAGGCCAGGTAGATGGAATTGATGTCCTGAGAAGGCGACCAGACCTGCAGCAACGCTTCCAGTTCGGTGCGCGCGCCCTCGAGGTCACCCTTCAGCAGGAGTGACCTGCCCAGAATCGAATGGGCCAGCGTGACGGCGGCCGAATCGTCGATGCGCTCGGCCAGCGTTCGGCAGCGGGAAGCGTATTCCAGGGCAATCGCGAAATTCGCGCAGCGGAAGTGGAACATGTGCAGCATGCCGAGCAATCCCGCCTGCTGAAGGGCGTCTTCCCGCTGCTCGGCGATCACGAGGCTTCTGTTCAAGGCGGCAAGCGCGCCGTCGCTTGCACCGTGCATCTGCATCAGCGCGATTCCCAGGCCCGCCTGAAGATGCATTTCCGCGCCCCCGCCGCGCGACCCGTCGTCGAGGACGAGAATCGCCCGTTCCGACCAGTTGTGGCATTCCGCGAGCAGGGACATCGCCAGGAAAAAGGGGGCCGCGGCGGCGGCAAGTCGGACCCCGAATTGCGCATTGCCGTTGGCGCCAAAACACCATTCGAGGGCCGCTCGGACATTGTTGAGGCCGGCGAAGTAGGGCGCGCGCTCCTCCCCGTTCGACAGGTTCGACCATTCCGTGCCCGCCTGCTCGAGCCATCTCCGGTAGTAGCAGGCATGACGCACGGAGAGCTCGGCGAGCTCGGTGTCGCCGATGCTCATTTCGAGCGCATAGGCGCGAGTCGTGTCCAGAAGCCGATAGCGCATCATGGCGCCGATCGGGCGGGTCGCCACCATCGACTTGGCTACCAGGCTGTCGATGGTGCCAAACACCACCGCCTGATCGAGGGTCGCGCTGGTCACGACCGCCAGCGCCGCGTCGAGAGTGAAATGTCCGACGAACACGGCGAGCCGGCGCAGCACCAGGCGCTCGGTTTCGTCCAGCAGCCCGTAGCTCCAGTCCAGGGTGGCCTGCAGCGTCTTCTGGCGTGGCGGCGCGGTGCGCGGACCCAGCCAGAGCAGGGTCAGCCGCTGGTCGAGAAGGGCGGCGGTCTGCTGCAGGCCGTAGGCCTCGACCCGCCTTGCCGCGAGTTCGATCGCCAGCGCCACGCCGTCGAGCTTTCGGCAAATCCCAACCACGATGGCGGCTTCGGCGTCGCTGTAGTCCAGCTGCGCGCCGCTCGCGATCGCGCGCTCGACGAACAGCTTTGGCGCGGGGAACGCCTGCGCGACCGCCGCCGTGATTCCGGCGTCGTCCGGTGGACAGGCCAGCGGATCCAGCCTGTAGACGTGCTCGCCCTCGACCTGGAGCGTCTCGCGGCTGGTCGCCAGGATGTGCACCTGCAGCGCGGCGGCGTGGATTTGCGATGTCAGGGACGCTGCCGCTTCGATGACGTGCTCGCAGGTATCGAGGATCAGGAGAATTCGCTTGTCCCGCAGATAGGTGATCAGGCCGGGCGTCGGATCATCGGACTGGATCGACAGCCCCAGCATGGATGCGACCACCGTGGGCACCAGGTTGGGGTCGCTTATCATGCTGAGATCGGCGATGACGACCGCGCCGGCAAAGGCCTCCATCAGATGATGTCCAACCGCGATCGCAACCGTCGTCTTGCCGACGCCGCCGGAGCCGACGATGGTGACGAAGCGCGTGGCGTTCACCCGGGCCGAAAGCTTGAGGATGTCGTCGTCGCGCCCGACCATCCCGATCAGGCGGCCAGGCAGATTGGCATGAGGAAAGCCGATCGACGCGGCCGCCGGCGCCCGCTCCTGTTCGATTGACCGTGAAATCGGGGCGACGAAACAGTAACCGCGTCCCGGCATGGTCGTGATGTATCGTGCGCCATCCTTTCCGTCGCCCAGCGCCTTGCGAAGGTTGGCAATGTGAAACCGCAGACTGCCTTCTTCCACGGTGACGTCGGGCCAAACGCGAGTCAGTAGATTGCCTTTGCTCACCACCTCGTTGGGATTGGACAAAAGAGCAATCAGGATGTCGAGCGCCCTCGGGCTCAGGTCCACCGGACTGGCGCCGCCTCTTGTCAGAAGTCTTTCGTTCAAGATCAGGCTGAAAGGACCGAATGAAATGACCTCTTTGGCCTGCACCGGCGGTGTCATCATGGTGTCGTGTTCGTGCCCTGCCGCGTTCTGAAGCGCATTCTATGTGAGGGCCGGGTTCCAAGCCAATTGTAAAATACCAAAAAAATGGAACTGCGGTGCAAATCGTCTTACTGATGAATTGGAGGATGCGGGGGAAAGATCGAGCTCCAGTACCTTGGGAAACCAACCGGTTGCACGCGCTGCCGATGGCCGCTTCGCGCCACTCTCCTCGCAGGGTATTGGCCAATCAATCCAGCGAGGTATCGCTCAAAGGCAGCAGGAAGCTGAAGCGAGCTCCACCAAGCTCTGACTGGTTGTCCGCGCGAAGCTCGCCGCCGTGAGCTTCGACAATGGAACGGCAGACCGGAAGGCCCATCCCCATGCCCGAATCCTTTGTCGTGAAGAAGCTGCGGAACAGCTGGCCGAGCTTCTGCGGGTCGATTCCCGGCCCGCTGTCCTCGAACGTACACGAGATGCACGCCTCGGCGAGCTCCGTTCGAATGAGAAGTCTGCGCTGCGCCGATGCCGATTGCGTCATCGCCTGCACTGCGTTGATCGCAAGATTGACGATGACCTGTTGAAGCTGGACGCGGTCTCCGATCACCGGCGGGAGCGCCGGCGCCAGATCGAGGGAAACGGATACGGCGGTCGATTGCAGCTCGCTGCGAAGGAAGATGAGCGCTTCCTCGATGACGTTTCGCAGGGACAGCATCGTCTGTTGCGGAGGCTTCCCCGCGGCCATTGCGCGAATATGCGAGATGATGTCGACGGCACGAGCCGCGTCATCGACGCTGCGCTCGATCAACTGGCGCGCCTTGGCTATGTCGGCAACGGGGCGATCCAGGTATCTGAGGCTGGTCTCGCTGTTCGTTCTTATGGCGGCCAACGGTTGGTTGATCTCATGAGCGATCGACGCGGCGAGCTCGCCGAGCATGGAAATCCGTGCTGCATGGGCGAATTCGGCGCGCAATTGCTGAATCGTCTCCTGGGCGCGGACTCGATCGGTGATGTCCACGATGCCATAGATCATCACGCTTTCATCCATCGGCCGAAGGTTGGCGGCCGTAAAGAGGACATCGACGGCCCGCCCATCCAGCGTGATCAATCTAGTCTCTTCCTGAAACGCGGTCGCCCCGCGAAAGCTCGACTCGATGGAGCGGCGAAATGTCCTGGGGCTGAGCTGCCAGAAATTGGCGCCGGAGCCCAGGAGTTGCTCGCGCCGGCTTGCGCCAAGCATCCTGACGGCTTGTTCGTTGGCTTCCTCGATGACGAGCGTGTCCATGGCCCGACCGAGAAAATCCTGATCCCGGTCCAGGTAGGTGCTGAGGTCCTTTACGCCGGCGGCACGCAGGCCATTGAAGATCTCCCTCAGATCGCGGCCGTCGAGCTTCATCATGGCGACCGGCATATGGTGAAAGAGGTGGCGATACCGCTGTTCGCTGTCACGCAGCGCGCGCTCGGACGTCTTGAGGTCCTCGATGTCGGTATTTGTCCCGTACCACGCGACGATGTTCGCGGCGTCGTCGCGCAGCGGGCTGGCGCGGAACAGAAACCATCGGTAGTCGCCGTCGAAGCGGCGTATGCGCGCTTCCATGTCGAGGCGCTGGCCGGACACCGGGCACGTCCGCCAGTACTCCGCAACGCCCTTGACGTCATCCGGATGGATCGCCGATCCCCATCCCCAGCCGCGCGCCTCTTCGGCGGAGAGGCCGGTATATTCGAGCCAACGTTGGTTGATGAAGTCGCAGAAGCCATCGGGGCGGGTCGACCACGCGGGCATCGGAATTGCGTTGATGATTGTGCTGAGGTCGCGCTCGCTGGTTCGCGCCGCCTGCTCGGCACGCTTGCGATCATCGATGTCGACCAGCAGAACGTACCATCCGCAGATCCGGTTGACGGCGTTCGGTACCGGAAGGGCGCGCACCTGAAACCATCGATAAGCGCCATCGGCGCCGCGACATCGGATTTCCGTATCGTAGGGAGTGCCGGTCGCGATGGATCGCCCGAGGGCGGAGGTGGCGCCGGCGCGGTCATCCGGATGAACCGCGCCATCGGTCATCCACGCCCGCAGTTCGGCCGGCGCCCTGCCGAAATATTCGACGAACTGCCGGTTGAAAAGCTCGAAGGCTCCGGTCGAACTCATGGTACATATGAGCCCCGGAATGCTGTCGAGGACGAGCCGAGGCTCGTCGGAAAGGCGTGCCTTCTTCGCGCCGGAGTGTGCCTCGCGCCGCCCCAGGAGCTTCGACTGATATCTGGATATGCCGAGCTGTGAACGCCGCACCCACCGTGACACAGCCCCCGCGACTTTATCGAGGCGGTTCATAGAACCTGTCTTTCGTAGACCTTGCGACGCTCGCGAAAGACTTCCGGTGGACAATTGCGGGTCGCCTTGCACGTCAGAGCGCCGGAAACTCGGCAGCCGTCGCGCTCGCCGTCAACCTGACGGGGAGCACGAATTGAAACAGCGCGCCCATCATCCCCGGCGACGCCGACAGTTGACCGCCATGACGCTCAATGGTCATCCGGCAAATCGCCAGCCCCAACCCCGTTCCCCGCGGTTTCGTCGTCACGAACGGATCAAATATGCTCTCGAGTTTCGCTGGATCGATTCCAGGACCAGAGTCCTCGATCGCGAGGGCGATCGCGTCCTGATC
This sequence comes from Xanthobacteraceae bacterium, assembly GCA_031291445.1. Lineage (GTDB taxonomy): Bacteria > Pseudomonadota > Alphaproteobacteria > Rhizobiales > Xanthobacteraceae > Bradyrhizobium_A. The sequence goes on from JARLJA010000056.1 coordinate 61,064, forward strand.
GTGACGTTCGGTCCTGACGACCAGCACCCGGCGGCCCTCCTTGATGGTGTCCATGGCCTCGACCGCGTTGTGGACCAGATTGAGAATGACCTCCTGTATTTGACCGCTGTGACCCAGGATGAGCGGCAACCCGGGGCTCAGCTCGGTGTGCGTCGTGACGCCACGCTCTTCGAGCTCCTCCCGCAGGATGCGCAGGGCACCGACGGCGATCTGGTTGATGTCGATCGCCTGTTGTTCCAGGTCCGTGCTGCTGAACAGGGCGCGGACGTTGTCGAACACCTCGCTGGCGCGATGGCTTTCCTCGACGATCGCGGCGAGATTCGATCTGACCCTCTCCAGGTCCATGAGGCCTCGCTCGAGGAAACGCAGCGACGCATCGGCACGCGTGGCGATGGTCGACAGCGGCTGTCTCACCTCATGTGCGATCGAGGCAATGGCCGCTTCCAGGGTCGCCAGGCTGGCGTCCCGTTCGCGCTGCTGCATCAAGCGGGTCCGCGCCGCGCCGGACCCGGGCCCAAACAGGCGGTCGTTGGCAACAACCAGCAGCCCCCATTGGCGCAGCGCGGGGAATTGGGCGGACTGCAGGGCGGCGGCGAGCGGAAGGAAGGCGTCGAGGTCCGGCGTCCCGATCGACAAGAAGGGCAACGTGCCGGCCAGGATCACGAGCGAGGCAATCACCAGGACGCCCAGTATCCGGCGCCGCGTGGTGGCGAGGCGCGTGTCGGGAACAGTCTCCTGCACCGGGCGCGGCCACTGCGCGAAGCGGTTGCCGATGCTTTCGGGGATGAGGGCGCCGGACAGTGCGCCAACGTCGAAGATCTGCCTCGCGAGAATGCGCGATCGGGCGATGTCCGACAAGGCGGCGCTCGCCGCTGTCGAGTTGGGCTGTTTGTAAACGATCGCTCCGTTGCGTTCTTCGCTCATCACGAACCTCTTTTCGAAGCCGCTTGTGATGTTGACGGTGACTGTGATTCCGAATGTAGAGAATTACGTTGCGGGCGAGGAAGGCATTGCCGTGGGGAACGCCTTCACTCCGTCGTTAAGGGGCGCTGCGATCCGGCCTCAGATCAGGTTGATCGTAACGTCGATGTTGCCGCGTGTGGCCTTCGAGTATGGACAAATCTCGTGGGCGTCGTTGACGAGGGTCTCGGCGGCTTCGCGCGCCAAACCCGGCAGGCTGACGTTCAGGCGCGCGCTGAGAAAGTAGCCGCTGTCCGCCAGATGAAGGTCGACTTCGGCATCGATGGAAAGCCCGGCCGGCAGGGCGATCTTTCTCCGGTGGGCGGAGATCCCGATCGCACTTTCGAAACAGGCCGACCAGCCGGAGGCCAGCAACTGCTCCGGGTTGGTCCCGATGCGCACGGTGCCGGGGAGGGAGAGCTTGACGTCCAGGCGACCATCGCAGCTGCGAGACGACCCGTTTTCCCGCCCGCCGGTGGTGTGGGTCTTGGCCGTATACACCACCTTTCCGGCACGGGGGCCGGCACGCGGTTTCGCGGGCTGGGTCATGGTGCCCTTTTCCTTCCTGCCTGTTGTCGTGCAAGCGGTCATCGATCAATTTCCTGGTGGGCGTGCTGCCCGTCGTCGGTTCGCCCAAGATCTCATTGTCGATTATTCGCCCAGCGGCAGGATGATTGCCCGTTATCCCTTGTTAGCGTTTGTTAGCGATTGGGAGCGGGTGGACATGCCAGGACGGGAACCTGACCTCGGGCCCTGTCTTAATCATCTGAATTTGAATTGGAAATTCGCCGTCGGGGGGACGGGGATAGATCTCCGGCTCCGCTCGTTAAATGGCAGCGGCGCCGAAGTCCTGTCACGCGCCTCGGCGGACCGGCCGATGATGTTGGAGTGGAACTGCCCGCGTGATGGTCACGGGGCCAGATCTCCGTGCTGCGGCTGTCTCTCGATTCGCCCGCCACATGTCGGCGAAGCAAACGGGCATTCCGGTCTGAGAGCGACGGCTCGCCCGCGGCCGGATCTGCGGCGGCGCTCGAACACCCCCAGTGCGACCGACGACAAGAAGGGAAGGGCCTGGATGAGAAGGATCGCGGCAAACACGTCGGTCTCGACCAGCCGGTAAGGGTTCGAGGCATGGACAATGCAGGCGCCGGCCATGAGCAAGGTCGCGAGGACGGCTTCAGGCATCTCCGTAAAGCGTGAATTCCTCCCCGCGCCGCTGCCCTTGCGGGTTCGAACGAACACGGCTTGACGAGCCGGAAACGCAGCCTTGAAGGCCGCGCTGGCAACCGTCCACTGAACGGACATGAGCACCACCATCGCGCCCAGCATCTGCCGGCAGGGAATTGCAACACGCAGCCGGTAGGCACAGGCGAAGTGGACCAGCGACAGCAGCGAGGCGGCGATGACGGGCAGGGTCAGCAACAGGTTCGGGATGGCGACGATGTTGAGGACGATGAATGGGACCCCGATCAGGTTGAGGATCGCCGCCGCGACGGCGACGACGTCGGCCCCGAGCCAGTTCAGCCAGCCGCGGGCGAATTCCCGTTTTTGATCGCGATCGAGCTTGCTGCCGCCCGGCAGGAATCGACGCCAGTGCTTCTTCACGATCTGGACGGCGCCACCGGCCCATCGCGCGCGCTGCGTCTTGAACGCGGCGTAGTCCCGCGGCAACAGCCCCCAGCCATATCGACGGTTGGTATAGCGGGCTTGCCACCCGAGTTCCAGGATGGTGAGGCCAAGGTCGCTGTCCTCGCAGATCGTATCGCTCGACCAGTTGCCGGCCGCCTCGAGCGCCGCACGGCGAATGAGGCACATGGTGCCGTGGACGATGATGGCGTTGACTTCGTTGCGCTCCACCATGCCGATATCGAAGAAGCCGGCGTATTCGGCGTTCATGGCGGCGTGGATCGGACTGCGGTGGCTGTCACGATGATCCTGGGGCGCCTGGATGAGCCCCACTTCAGGGTCGCGAAAGCCGGGCACAAGGTCCTTGAGCCATTGCGGATCGACGATGTAGTCGGCGTCGATCACGCCGATGATCTCGGTATCCGCCGAGGTCTCCGTCAGCGCGAGCCGGAGCGCTCCCGCCTTGAACCCCGCGAGGTCGTCGACCCGCAGGAACTTGAAGCGTGGACCGAGTTCGCGGCACCGCCTCTCGATCGGCGTCCAGAACGCGGGATCCGGCGTGTTGTTGATGACCACGATGCACTCGAAGTTCGGATAATCGAGCCGCGCCACCGACTCGATCGAGCGCAGCAGCATCTCGGGCGGTTCCCGAAAGGCGGGAATATGGATCGAGACCGTCGGCGTGCTGCCATCCGGGGCCATCGGGGCGGGCCGCAGCAGGCGCACCGGCCCGCGACCAAAGGCGACCCTCGCCAGCTCGCCCACCTTGGACAGAACGATCGGGGTGAGGAGACTGAGGAGCGGAAGCCCTATGGCGAACGCGATCACTTCGCCCCGAAGAAAATAGTGGCCGTTCCAGTAGAGCAGCGCATGCGCCCACCAGTCGCCGATGACCTGGTCTGCCCCGCCGAGCAAGGTGACCTGACCCACGGTCGCGTCCCGAAGGGCAAACGCCGAAATTGACAGCAATGCGCCCACCAGCACGGCCAGCAGAGTAGCCTTCCAATACTCGGGATCTTCAAGCGGCCCCACCCAGGAGAATTTTGGCCGCAGCGATGTGTCCAGAATCCCCCAGTAAGGGCCGACATTGCCTTCGAAGAGCTTCTCGGGTTGGTCGATCGCCTCGATGATGTTGTAGTCGATGCCGTCCTCGTTGGCGCGGGCGACAAAGTCGCGCAGCACGACGGCCTGGGTCATCGGGCCGGGCACGGCTTGCAGGTGGTTGTGGCCGGCGCTCGGCCAACCGAATTCACCAATGACGATGGGCTTGTCGGGATATGCCGCGCGCAGCTTTTGGTAGATTGCGAGGGACGTCTGCGTCGCCGCGCCGCCCGATGCCCCCTCCCAATAGGGAATGATGTGGGCAAAAACCTCATCGACGGCGTCGACCAGTTCGGGATGCTCGATGAACGTCCGCCAGTTGTCGGCTGTCGCCACCGGCACGGGGCTGTCTCGCTTCACGCGCCGGACAAGGGCGGCGAGCGCGGTCGGCGACAGCTCCTTCCGGTGGACTGTTTCATTGCCGACCACCAGTCGGGTGACATTGGGATAGCGTCGCGCCAGGTTCAGGGCGCTCGCGATCTCGCGTTCGTTTCGTGCATCGTCAGTGTCGATCCAGACGCCAAGCGTGACGGTCAGGCCGAGTTCGCGCGCGATTTCCGGAACGTGCTCGAGGCCCCGGGTCGACGAATACGTCCGGACCGACCGGGCATAGGACGCAATCACGCCGAGGTCGGCACGGACGCGCGCCTCGGGAACGAGTGATCCGGCGGGCGTTCCGGCGAACCGGTTGTAGGAGACGCTCGGCAGTCTTGTCTCGACCGGGGCCGCGGTCGCGCGGGGATAGCTCACGACCCAGAGCATCGCATGAGCGGATGCAACGAGGCCAAGACAAGCAACGACAGACCAGAATGACATCGGGCGACTGCGGCCACCCGTGGCGCCGGTCCATCTCCCAATCCGCGCCATGAAGTCTGGCTTTTTCATTTCACATGTCCTAAGGCGCGGTCCGCGTGATCGACAGCGCATCGCTTGCAGGAAACGTCTCCCTGAGTGCCTCGTCGAGCAATTCGTCCGCCCGCTTCCATTCCGGGTCTTCAGCGTTCGCGTCGGTCGAACGGGAGCTGCGTCGCCGCGCGACGGCAGGCGGAGAATGTTTCGGAAGCCCGGCGGGATCGTTCATCTGACAACCGTTGCGTGGTTCAAGAGCAATCGATTCGATGTTGACGGTGCAAGATTCATCGAGATGGCCAGCGCGAACAGGGCGGCCGCAACGGCCGTGGCGCCGGCGCCGAGGAAGCGGCGACGGTGTCGAGCGATGGGTTGGGCATTTCTGATCGTTCCATTGCTGGACGGCGCGCGGCCGCCGGGAAGAGGGAACCGTGGCGGGCTTTCAATGCGTATTCTGTCGCATTCTTGCCGGCACCTTCGGACAGTCGGGTTCGCCTGCATCGCCTTCGGCGGCCGGTCGGCGCGCGCAGGGTTGACGCAAGATCGAGCCGGATGCGGCAACGACGGATCAGCTTGCGATCCCGCGATCGGGTAGCACTGCGGTCGTCATCGGATGAGGCCTCGTGGTCTGCGTCGTGCCTCTTCCGTTGCCACGTCCGCATCGGGTCCTGGCCCCGGTCGTCCGCTCCCAGGCCGCGACTGAAGATGCGAAGCCGCTGTCCTCCCCCAGGGCTTCGCAGAGAATGCAGGCGATATGGGCCGGTGGCGATGCGCGCACCGGCCCTTTTTCCCGTTCATCGGTCAGCTTGTTCCGCGCAGTCTCCACGCGCGCCGCCCGTGGGTCGCGCTAAACCTAGGTATAAGTCTACTGCCGGTGAACAAAGACCTAAGTGCGATGGAAGGGGTCGGCTGCAACTCATACGCTGCAATTGACAATTCAAGCGCGGCGAGGGCCAGCGAGCGCCCGCCGAAATCCGAGGGTCAAGCGCGATGTTGAACAGCCCCCTTTCGATCAGCGCTGTGCCGTTGAAGCCGTTCGGCCGCGGTACACCGTCTCACCCCAACGACACGGTGCCCGTCGCCCGTTCGCCGGTTCTGGTCGAAATGCGCCGGCGGGGCCGGCAGTTGACGGTCATGTCGTGTCCGGCCGTTGACATCACGCCTCAACGCGCCGTTGCGCGGCGCGGTATCGAATGGAACGGCATCGGCGCCGAATGCGTCAAGATAACCTCCCATCAGCGCGTCGACTTCAGCTCTCGCTCGCCGGTGCACCTGCTTGCCGTCTACGAACAGGGCGTGCGCCGCGAAGGCGAATCCTACGTCGAGGGCGCGCCGCGCTCCAAGCTGCGCGACGTGGCCAGGAAGCTCACATTCGCGCCCGCTGGGCACGTCTATCACGAGTGGCACGACCCCCGCATCGCGCCCGCGATCACCTATTTCTACTTCGATCCCGCCCAGTTCCAGCTGGATTCCGAGGGGATTGCCGCTGGCATGCCGCTTTCACCTCGACTGTTCTTCGAGGACGAGATGCTCTGGAATACCGCGGCAAAGCTCAAGCAGGCGATCGAGTCCCCGACCGACGCCAATCGGCTCTACGTCGAGGCGCTCGGCGTCGTCCTGATTCACGAACTGACCCGCCTCAACGGCGCAAGTTCTCGTGTCGGGGCTCCCGTCAGTGGCGGTTTGGCTGCGTGGCAGCAGCGGATCGTGACCGCGTACATCGAAGAGCATCTCGCCGACCAGATTCCGCTCGCCTCGCTCGCGCGCCTCGCACGGCTGAGCACGTTCCACTTTTGCCGTGCATTCAAGCAGTCGCTGGGAATTCCGCCGCATCGCTATCATACCAGCCGGCGGATCGAACGCGCCAAGGCCATGCTGGCCGAAAGAAGGTTCTCGGTGACCGAGGTCGGCATGAATCTCGGCTTCAGCGGATCAAGTTCCTTTACGGCCGTGTTCCGCAAGGTCACCGGCCAGACGCCAAGCCAATATCACCGAGCCCTCGAATAGGCGTGAAGGAGGCGGCAATGCATAAGAATCACCAGAAGATCAGCGGTGCCTCAGGCAAGCGCTGCGCTGTCTGCGGCGGAAGATTCGGCATGGTCCGCCACTATATGTGGCGGGCCGCCCTGTGCTCGAGGAACTGCTGCGAGCGCTTCAGGATCCGTGAGCTCAGCGACCTCAGGTGGCTCGGCCGGGACCCCGCTGCCTGACGCGCTGTTGCCGGTGCGCCGAAAGCCAGGCGCGTGTCCCGCACGCGGCAGCCCGTGGACCACGGACGCAGCGGGACCGGATCCTCCGCCGGATCAGGCGGCCTTGGCCAAACCGACCTCAGCCCAGATCTCCGCCAGCGCCTGAACCAAATGGTCGATATCGGCGTCGGTATGGTGCGGCGTCGGCGTGATCCGCAGCCGTTCCGTGCCGCGCGGCACCGTGGGATAATTGATCGGCTGAACATAGATGCCATAGCGCTCGATCAACGCGTCGCTGATCAGTTTGCACAGCACGGGATCGCGCACCATCACGGGGACGATGTGGCCGGGGTTGTTGAGATGCGCGACGCCGGCCTGATCGAGCCGCAGGCGCAGCCGGGCGACGCGATCCTGGTGCTGCCGGCGCTCCATCGAACTCGCCTTCAGATGGCGAACACTGCCCAGCGCTCCGGCCGCCACGGCCGGCGGCAGTGATGTCGTAAAGATAAAGCCCGAGGCAAAGCTGCGGATGAAATCGCAGATCGTGGCGGACGCGGCCACGTAGCCGCCGATCACGCCGAACGCCTTCGCAAGGGTCCCTTCGATCACCGTCAGGCGATGACTCAGGCCGTCGCGCTCGGCGATGCCGCCGCCGTGCGGGCCATAGAGGCCGACCGCGTGCACTTCATCGAGATAGGTCATGGCATTGTGGGCTTCTGCGACGTCGCACAGCTGCGCGATGGGGGCGATATCGCCGTCCATCGAGTACACCGATTCGAACGCGACCAGCTTCGGGGCAAGCGGATCCAGGTCCGACAGTTTGCGCGCGAGATCGGCCGGATCGTTGTGGGCGAATATCCGCGTCGGACATCGGCTGTGCCGGATGCCCTCGATCATCGAGGCGTGGTTGAGTTCGTCCGAAAGGATCGTGCAGCACGGCATATGGGCGGCGAGGGTGCTCAGCGTTGCCAGGTTCGAAACGTAGCCCGAGGTGAAGAGCAGCGCGGCCTCCTTGTCATGCAGACTGGCCAGCTCCTGCTCGAGCAGCACGTGGTAGTGATTGGTGCCGGCGATGTTGCGGGTTCCGCCGGCACCCGCGCCGCAACTGTCGAGCGCCTCGTGCATCGCGGCCAGCACGGCGGGATGCTGGCCCATCCCGAGATAATCGTTGGAGCACCAGACGGTGATCTCGCGGGAACCTCGCGGATGGCGGAGCCTGGCGCGGGGGAAGGCGCCCGCCCGGCGTTGCAGATCGGCAAAGACGCGGTAACGCCCTTCGCGGTGGAGGCCCTCGAGCTGACGGCTGAAGTGAGCTTCGTAGTCCATGATGCCCTCGTTTGGTCCTGCTATCCCGATGGCCTGCCCGCGGCGCACCGACCGGTTCATTCCCACCGCCCGGGTGATGGTTTCGCCCCGGAAGAGGCGTTTCTACCGTGCGGTCTGCTTCCGCAGGTCGGCGACGTCCCGAGCGGTGAGACGTGATCCCTTGCTTCCGAACCGCGCGGTGACGTAGTTCGCGACCGCGGCGATTTCGCCGTCGGAATAGGCGTTGCCGAACGCCGGCATCGAGATCGCGCCGTCTGGAGCATGTCGCTTGGTCCCGGCGATCACGATCTGGGCGACATTGGTTGCGTCGGGATCGTTGACGGCCCATGCGCCCGTCAACGTGGCGAAAGGCGAGATCGAGCTCTCTCCGGTCCAGCCGTGGCAGCTGACGCAGGCGCCTTCGAACACCATCTTGCCATGAGCGTCGGCCATGGCCCCTTCCCGAGGCGACGCAGGCGCCGGCGGAGCCACTGCCGCCGGCAGGCTGGTCGAAGCCACCGCAGGGACGCTGCGCAGATAGGCCACGATGGCGCGAACGTCTGCGGGATCGAGCTGGCTGAAGCTCTCGTCCACCGCCTCGCCCATGGGACCGGAAGCGGTGCCGTGACCATCGGCATGCCCGCTGGCGAGGTAGGACGCGACATCCTGGTCGCGCCAGGCGCCGAGGCCGGTGTTCTTGTCCGAGCTGATGTTGAAGGCGTGCCAGCCCGCGGTCAGCGCGCCGGCGAACTTGTTGCGGTTGTTCAGCGCGAACGCCAGGTTCCGCGGCGTATGACATTCGCCGCAGTGGGCCAACGCCTCAGCGAGATAGGCGCCCCGGTTCCATTCCGCGGTTTTCGAGCTGTCGGGCTCGAAGCGCGTGTCCGGGTTGAACAGCGCCGACCAGAAGCCCATCGCCCAGCGCTGGTTGAACGGAAACGTCAGCGTGTTCGCAGGCGGCGTCGCCTGCACCGGCGCAAGGCTGAGCAGAAAGGCCTTGATCGCCAACGCATCCGCGTCGGACATATAAGTATAGGATGTATAGGGCATTGCCGGATAAAGCCTCGCGCCGTCGCGGCGAATTCCCCGGTGCAACGCGTTCAGAAATTGCTGATCGGTGTAGTTGCCGATGCCGGTCTCCTTGTCGGGCGTGATGTTGGTGGAGTAAAGCGTTCCGAAGGGCAGGTTGAACGCCAGTCCTCCGGCGTAGGCCTTGCCACCCTGCGAGGTGTGGCAGACCACGCAATCGGCCGCCCGGGCGAGGTATTCCCCCCGCGCGATGAGGTCGGCCTTGGCGAGCGAGGCGGGGACGCCGGTGGGGTCGTTAGACTTGTAGTCCGCCAGCGCGACCTTCGGGCCACCCGAAAACGCCATCGGTCCGGGGCCGCGGACAAACCAGACTCCGGCCACCACCAGAACCACGACGACGACGGGAAAAAGCACGCTGCGGGCGGAGAGTGTCATGACCTGTTCCCTACGGCTATCAGCGAGCGGTCGATGGGCAGCCTGCGCAGGGCGACGCGGGTCGCGGCGTAGATTGCGTTGCGCAGCGCCGGCGGTCCGGCGGTCGCGCCGGTTTCGCCGATGCCACCCGGCGGCTCACCGCTCTTGATCAGGTGAATGTCGATCTTCGGCGCCTGATCGATGCGCAGCATGCGGTAGTCGTTGAAGTTGGATTGCTTGACCCGCCCGTTCTCGATGGTGATTTCGCCGTAGAGCGCGGCGGTCAGGCCGAAGATCAGGCCGCCCTCGAGCTGCGCCCGGATCGTATCCGGATTGACTGCGATCCCGGTGTCGACCGCGGACGTGACGCGATGCAGGTACACCTCGCCCTGCTCGTCCACTTCCGCTTCCACCACCGTCGCGATGAAGCTGGCGAACGACGGCTGCACGCAGACGCCGCGCCCGATCCGGGCCGGGAGCGGCTGGCCCCAATTCGACCTCTCGGCGGCCAGGTTGAGCGCGGCCAGCATGCGCGGGTTCTTGTCCAGCATGTCGCGGCGAAACACCACCGGGTCCTTGCCCGCCTTCCGCGCCAGTTCATCGATGAAGCTCTCGATGGCGAAGACGTTGTTGTTGGGACCGACGCCGCGCCAGAAGCCGGTCGGCACCGCGGGCGGTTCGGCCCGGACGTATTCGGCGCTGAAATTCGGAATATCGTAGGGAATGTCCACGGCGCTATCGACCGCGTCGATGTCGATACCCTTCTGGAACGCCGGCGGCAGCCAGCGCGCGATGACGGACGATCCGGCAATGCGGTATTTCCAGCCGACGATCCTGCCGTTCGACAGGCTGGCGGCGATGGTGTCGCGGTAGACGGGGCGGTAGATGTCGTGCTGGATGTCCTCCTCGCGGGTCCAGACCACCTTGACCGGCCCGTCGACGTGCTTGGCGATGCGAACCGCCGCGACCACCATGTCCGGCTCGAGCCTGCGGCCGAAGCCGCCGCCGAGCAGATGGTTGTTCGCGGTGACCTTCTCGACCGGGAGCCCGGCGGCCTTCGCGGCGGCTGATTGCGCCCGGGCGATCACCTGTGAGCCGGTCCAGATCTCGCACGAATCCGGCGTGAGGTGGACGGTGCAATTCAGCGGCTCCATCGTGGCATGCGCGAGAAAAGGAAGCTCGTACGACGCCTCGAACCGGTCGCCCTCGGCGAGCCCTTTGGCCACGTCGCCTGCCGACCTCGCGACGACACCGTCTTTCCTGCTTGCGGCGCGCAGGTCCTCCCAGATGTCGTTCGAACTGAGGTGCGCGTTGGCGCCTTCGTCCCAGGTCACCACCAGGGCGTCCAGCCCCTTCCTGGCGGCCCACATGTGGTCGCCGACCACGGCGACCAGGTCGTCGAGCACGATCACCTGCCGCACGCCGGGAATTTTCAGGGCCGCGCGGTCGTCGACCGCGCCGACCTTGCCGCCGAACACGGGACACGCCCCGAGCGTCGCGAACTTCATGCCGGGAAGCATCGCGTCGATGCCGTAGACCGCCTTGCCGTTGACCTTGTCCGGCGTGTCGATGCGCTTCAGCGGCTGGCCGATCAGGACGAATTTTTCCGGATCCTTGAGCGCGACGTCTTTCGGCGGCGGCAGCCTGCTCGCGGCATCCGCCAGGTCGCCATAGGCGAGGCTGCGCCCGCCGGCCGCATGGATCACGCGGCCGTTAGCCGTGCTGCAACCGGCCGGATCGACCTGCCATTGCTGTGCGGCGGCCTGAACCAGCATCGCGCGCGCGGTGGCGCCCGCCGTGCGCAGCGGCTTCCAGAACGCCCGGACGGAGTTGGAATTTCCGGTCACCTGAATGCCGAAAATCGGATTGGCGTAGAGCTTGTCGTTCGGCGGGGCATGCGCGACCGCCACCTGTGCGAAATCGGCGTCGAGCTCCTCGGCGAGAACCATCGAAATGGAGGTGTAGACTCCCTGTCCCATCTCGACCTGGGGCATGATCAGCGTCGTGGTGCCGGAACGATCGATCCGGATAAAGGCATTCGGCGCGAATCTGCCGTCGGTCCGATCCGGCGGCTGCACCGGCTCGTTGACCGCGCGCGCGGGGAGATGAAACGCGAACAGGAATCCGCTCGCCGCTCCGCCGACCAGCACGGCGCGGCGTGACACGCCTTCGAGGTCGTTTCTGGTGACGGCCATAGTGAGGCTCCTACGATTGACGTTCGGAGGCCGCGCGCTTGATCGCGGCGCGGATGCGCACATACGTCCCGCAGCGGCAGATGTTTCCCGCCATCGCGGCGTCGATGTCGGAATCGTCCGGATTGGGCGTGGTCGCCAGCAGCGCCGTCGCCGACATGATCTGGCCGGACTGGCAGTAGCCGCACTGGACGACTTCGAGATCCAGCCAGGCCTTCTGCACCCTCGCGCCGATGGGGGTCGCGCCGACGCCTTCGATGGTTGTGATGGCGCGGTCTCGCACCGCGCCCACCGGCAGCATGCAGGAGCGAACCGGTTTGCCGTCGATATGCACGGTGCACGCGCCGCATTGGGCGATGCCGCATCCGAATTTCGTTCCCGTCATGCCGAGCACGTCGCGCAGCACCCAGAGCAGTGGCATGTCGGCGGGCGCGTCGAACGACTTCTGTTGACCGTTGATCGTCAGGGTTGTCATGGGACACCATGTTTCGTGGGCGCAGGATCGTGCTGGCCTGTCCATCTGCAGGCCCCCCGGTACGACAGCAGAATGGTAGAGATCTTCCAATGCTGGTTATGTCGGGATTTTGCTGGATCGCACGGTGGAGATCCGCCGGCGCACCGCGCCGGATCCGTTCCTTCGCCGGCGCCGGCGCGCCAGCTCTTCTCGGCGCGCAGGCCCGGGCGTGCCGAACTACGCGGCCGCGGCCGAAGACGAGAATCTCGAGAAGCTGGCCTCGGCTTCGGCGACGATCCGGTTGATCAGGTCGCCCGCTTTCGGAATGTCGTGGACCAGGCCGATGGACTCGCCGACCGTGACGTTCGCGATCTCGAAATCATCGGCGCCCTGGGCATCTTCGATTTTCTTGAGTTCTTGCGCCGCCGTGGCCGCAAGCTCCTTTTCGTGGCCCTGCCATTTCTCGATGAATTCATTCCGCATCAGTCGGCCAGTGTAGCCCGGCGGCCAGAATCGCTGGTGTGCGATGTCGTAGACGCTGGTGCGGATGGTTTCGTCGCCCGTCGCGGCAAGGACCTTCGCTTTCGCCGCGTCCGGGATAAGGGCCTCCCGCGTTGCCCAGAATCGGGTGCCCATCAGCACGCCGTCGGCGCCGAGCATCAACGACGCGGCAAGGCCGCGGCCATCGGCAATGCCGCCGGCGGCGAGAACCAGGACCTGCGGCGCTCGCTTCGCCACCGCATCCACCACTGTCGGCACGAACGGCATGGTGGAACGCACGGCCCAGCCATGCCCGCCGGCCTCGGTCCCCTGCGCGACCACCACGTCGGCGCCCACGTCGACCGCCCGGAAGACGTGATCGAGGGTATGGACCTGGCAGATCAACGGCACGCCGGCCTTCTTGATGCGCGCCGCGTAGGGGCCAGGATCCGAGAAGGACAGCATCATCGCGCGGGGATGCCGCTCGAGCGCGATGTCGAGCAACCCTGGATCCTCCGGGATGGTCCAGGTGATGAATCCCGCGCCGACGTCCGGTCGGGTCACCTTGGCCGACTCCCGCTCGAACCAGACGCGGTCGACATAGCCCCCTCCGAGCAGGCCGAGACCCCCGGCCGCGGCCACGGCCGAGGCCAGCTCCCCACCGGAAGCCGGGGTCATGGGTGCCAGCACAATCGGATGCTTGATGCCAAAGCGCTTGGTGAGCCTGGTCGATATCGTCACGATAGTCTCCTGTTGGTTCGAAAGGTCAGTGCGGCCGGGATGAGCGGGTGTGAATGCGACGGAGCGGTGCGACAATCACGACGGCGTGTCGCCGTGGATGCGCCCGGAAACGCTCATGTTCTCTTCTGGATGCTCGAGCAGGATCACGTTGATGATCTTGGGATCGGAGCCGATGGACTGGTGCGTCACGGCGACGATGTCCCGAATGAGTTGCGCCTTGCGGCGCGAGGACAGGCCGGAGGCGATATGGCATTCGATGAACGGCATGATGGGTTCTCCTGGTTCACTTGAGGCTGGCGACGAGGTCCTTGTCATTGGCGTTGCCCTCGACGAATTCGGGCAGGTGCTTGCCGTGCTCGACGAAATTGATGCCGCGCCCTTCGCGGATCACGAAAAAGATGTTGTCCGCCGGCTCGCCGGTCGCCTCGCTGACGACCCGAAGAAGGCCGGCTGAAAGCGCCCGCTTCTGCGCGTCGGTCCGGCCGTGGCGCATGTCGCATGAGATCATTGCCATCTTTGTCTCTCTCCTTGCTGGTGTTGGCTGCGGTTACTGGATGCCGGGATTGTTGACGGGGAATACTGCCGTCGGACTCACCTTCATGAGCAGACCCGTCAGGTCCGCGACCGTATGTTCCTCCAGCCTGGCGACCATCTGGATGATGTCGCTTCGAAGCGCCGCATCCGCGAACGGTTCGCTCAGCCAGTTGAACTTCTCGACTTCGCGCTCCCACGACAGCGGGCGTGAGAGGTCGCCTTCGTATCCCAGTTGCTCGCGCACCAGGGCCTTCCCGTTCTTGAGCTGGATGCTAATGCGGGTATTCAGCTCGCGCGGGTAGCGCGCGGAAAAGTCGTCGTCCGGACGAATGTCCACCCTGCGCAGCAGCCCCTGCACGTCGTCGGCCCGGATCCGGGATTGCTCGAGCTGCACGGGCCCGACCTGGTCATCGAGCAGTGCCACGGCGATCAGGTACTTCAGATTGTAGTCGGCCTGCTCCTTGAACCGCGGCCCGTCCTTCGACCCGAAGGAACCTCCGCCGCCGATGTCGAATCCCGACTGAAAGATGTCGCAGCGGACGGTCTCGATGTCCCTGGGGTCCAGCCAGTTGTCGCGTTTCAGGCCGAGAACCGCCTCCAGCACCGGCTGGCCATGGATCAGCGAGCAGAACCTCTTCAGGATGGTCTGGTGAATGATCTCCAGCGAATCGTCGGACCAGTCGACGTCGAGTTTCTGGCCGAACATCCGCTCCAGGCCGTTCGGACCTTCGAACAATCCCGACGGGCCGGTGAAGCCCCGCTTGGCGAGCGACGCTGAATAGACGGCGCGCATGCCGGTCATTCCGGGTGAAAACCCCTTCCACTGCGAGACCGGCTCGGTGTGGACGCAGGCCAGCGAGATGTTGTCTGCCGTCGCGATCGAGATCGCATGGGCGATCTCCCGCTCCGACAGTCCGAGCAGCTTGCCGGTGCCGGCCGCCGCCGAAATCGCGAGCTGGGTCGCGTGATTGAAACCCTTCTCCATGACGGGGACGACCGCGGAGAATCTGCACTGGATCTCGTAGGCGACGGCAAGCGCGAGCATGAAAGCCTCGCCGGACGCCTGCGCGTGCTCCGCCGCGGCGAGGATCGCACCGAAATTGTCGGCGGGATGGCACAGCCCTCCGGGCGACATGTGGCTGTCGAGCAGGTCGACGTAGCGGACCAGCCCGGAATTGAACAGCGCGGCCTGGTCGGGCGCAGTCCGGCCGCCGCCGATCAACGAGCATGAGCCACCGGATCGGTATTCCGCGAATTGATCGCGCAACGCCGCGAACGGCGCTCCAGGCAGCGCGGCGATGGCGCATCCCAGGCTGTCGAGTATGTTGCGCTTGAGCAGCCTGCGGGCGTCCGGCTTCAGTGCGCCGGCCGACGCGCGAGTCGCAAACGCGGCAATGGCGTTGACCGCTGGAATCGTACTCTGAACTTCGACAGGCATTCGGATGATCCTCTGCGGTCCTGGCTTGATGCGGCTCCGCATCGGACACTGGTGATCCTATGCTCCGCTCGGTGCGCATTCTGTTGCGTTCTTGCCGGATTGAACGGTCCCAGTTACGGCCGAGGCGTTTCCGGTCGACTAAGACCTCCGTTTAATTGAAATACACTCCTGTTTGATGGTCAGAGCCGGCCGTCGAACTATGGTTGAGGCACTCGCGGCACGCTCTGCGAACGAGACGCTGCGGCGATATCCGCCCCTCACAACCCAGGAACGATGCCCATGCCATTTCTGCGTTTCGACCTCATCGAGGGTCGTTCAGAGGCCGAAGTGAAGATGATTCTCGATGTGACCCATGAGGTCTTGCTCCAGACCCTCAAGATTCCGAAGCGCGACCGTTATCAGGTGGTCCACGAGCACAGGCCCTCCCAAGTGGTCCTGGAAGACACCGGCCTTGGCTTTGCCCGGTCCGACCGCGCGGTCGTGCTCCAGCTCACCAGCCGCCCACGCAGCCGCGAGATGAAGGAGGCCTTCTATCGCATGCTCGTCGACCGGCTCGAGTCGCGGTGCGGAATCCCGCCGAGCGACGTCGTGGTGAATTTCGTGACCAATGCCGACGAGGACTGGTCCTTCGGAGCGGGACGAGCGCAATTTTTGACCGGCGAGCTCCAGTAGCGGGACACGCGGGGGCGACACAGATGGGGGCACGGATGCGGAAGGCGAATCTGGACGGGCTCGAGCTTCCCCGCGCCAAGCGATCGGGTCTGAAAGACAATCCTGAAGGCGTCGGAATGCGGCCGACGGCCGCGGCAGGAGAATACCGTGTCGTGCAGGAGGTCTCCGACCATCGGCGCCTCCTGTTCCCCAACGGAATCGCGCACGATCTCAGGAACGTGCTTCAGACGGTCGCGAGCGGGATCTCGATCGCGGAGAGCCGCATGCGCCAGGGGCGGGTCGACGAGGTGCAGGAGATCCTCGCCAGGATCGGCGAGGCCGTGGACAGGGCGGGCGCGCTTGTCAACCGGACGCTGCGCAATCCGGCCGAAAGCCGGAAGACCGTTGCCGATATCGAGCAAGTGCTCACCCGGCTGGGCCCCTCGTTGCACTGGGCCCTCGGCGCCGCCGATGAATTGGTGATCGCCATCGGGCCCGACCTGCCATCGGTCTACTGCGTCGCGAGCGAATTCGAGAACGCGATCCTGAACCTCGTCACCAATGCCAGGGACGCCATGCCGAATGGCGGCCGGGTGACGATCGCCGTCGATCGCGGTTCTCCGGTGAGTGCGGGAAAGGGCGTTGTTGTGCGCGTCCACGACACCGGCCTTGGAATGGACGCCGGCGTCGCGGCGAGGGCATTCGAGCCGTATTTCACGACGAAGAGCGATGGCGCCGGAACCGGATTGGGCCTTGCAATGGTCGCCGCGTTCGCGAAGTCGATCGGCGGCTCCGCCGCAATCGAGCACACGTCGGCGAGCGGCACCACCGTGGCCCTCATGCTTCCCGGCGTATCGTTGAGCTGAGCGCCACCGCTATCGCGCCGGCATGCGGCCGGGCGGTCACAGTGCTTCGAGACAATCAATCAGCGCGTTTGAATCGAACGGCTTTCGGAGCAGGCAGACCGCCCCACCCGCTGCGGCCTTGGCTTCCAGGCGCGAATCCGCGCGCGCGGTGATCATCACGACCGGCACCGTCGAGCCTCCGGCCGTGAGCTGTTGCATGAGATCGAGCCCGCTCATCCCCGGGAGGTGAATGTCGGTGATGATGCACGCGCATGCGCTCGTCACGTCTGCCGCGAGGAAATCCTCTGCGGATGCGAAATCGCGCACGACGTATTGAAACGAGCCGAGCAATTCCACCAGCGCGGTTCGGAATGGGTCGTCATCGTCAATAACCGCAACGAGGTGCTCCCTGGACACTCATTTCCCTTTCCCCCTGGATCAGCTGCACACCGCAGGGTTGTCGGCCACGGTCCCATATAACCTGGGCGCCCAGGAACTATACTCTGGTGCGATTCTTGGCCTCCTATGGTCGTCTGGGCTTGACCAGTTCGGCCATGTGAACGAGATCGACCAGGGTACGGGCTCCCATCTTGCGCATGGCCGCGCCCCGATGAATTTTCACCGTGATCTCGGTGATACCCAGATCACCCGCGACCTGCTTGTTCATCTTGCCGGCCGTCACCAGCAGCATCACCTGCTGCTCGCGGGGAGAGAGCGTCTCAAATCGTTGCCGCACCTGCGAAACGTCGCCATCGATCGCGCGCCGCTGCCGATCCCGATCGATGGCGGCCATCACCGCGTCCAGCATGTCCTGGTCGCGGAAGGGCTTCGGCAGGAAGTCCACGGCTCCGCGCTTGAGAGCACGAACCGAGGTGGGTATGTCACCGTATCCCGTCATCATCACGACCGGCAGCCGAACACCCATCTGGGTCAGCTTGGCCTGAAAATCCAGCCCGTTCATGTCGGGCAGCCGGACGTCGATGACGATACATCCCGGCATGTCCGCGAAACTCGCCGCCAGAAAATCTCCAGCCGCCCCGTAGGTCTGAGTGCCCAGCCCGACGGATTCAAACAGGCTCTCGAGCGCGCCGCGCATCGACGCATCATCATCAACGACGTGTATGATCGCCTTGTCGGGCATTGGAGCGTCTTCTCTCAAGCTGGAACGTAGCATGGCACAACCCGCGGCGGGATCAAACCAAGGTATGACCGGCCTGACGCCTTGGTCTGACAGGGGCGGGAGGCTGCTCGATGCATTCATCCAGGGATATGTCCCGTGGACGTCTTGCAGCGGTATCGGGCTGAATTCGGCCTCCCCGGCCGGGCTCGATCAGTACACCCGTTCCTTCGGCGGGATCGACGACACCTCGTTGGAAAGCGGTTGCAGGTGAATAGGCCTGTAGTCGAGCCGGACGCCGCCGTCGTCATCGAGCCATGAGAGGGTGTGCTTGAGCCAGTTTTCGTCGTCTCGCTTCGGAAAGTCCTCCCGCGCATGCGCGCCGCGGCTTTCCTTCCGCCCGATGGCGGAATGGAGACTGACGCTCGCCTGGGCCAGCATGTTGTCCAGTTCGAGCGTTTCGGCGAGGTCCGAGTTGAAGATCATCGACGCGTCGGTGACGCCGAGATCCGTGCGCATCAGATCGATGATCTCATCGAGTTTGGCCAGCCCCTCGTCCAGCAACGGCCCATCGCGGAAGACCGCGCAATGGCGCTGCATGGTACGCTGCATCGCCAGTCTGATGGTTCCGGCGGAGGTGCCGCCCTTCGACCACCTGATGCGGTCGAGCCTGGCGATCGCCCGATCGATCGCCCGATCCGGAAGGTCCGCGTGGCTCTCGCCGGGCCGGACCGCCTCCAGCACGCGCAACGCGGCGGCCCGTCCGAACACGATGATGTCGAGCAGCGAGTTCGAACCCAGCCGGTTGGCGCCGTGAACCGAGACGCAGGCCGCCTCGCCGATGGCCATCAGGCCGGAGACGACGGCTTCCGGATTACCGTCCCGCATCGTGGTCACCTCGCCATGCAGGTTGGTGGGCACGCCGCCCATGTTGTAGTGGACGGTGGGCAGCACGGGAATCGGCTGCCGCGTGACGTCGACGCCGGCGAAAATCCTGGCGGTCTCGCTGATGCCCGGCAACCGCTGATGCAGCAGTTCGGTGCCGAGATGCTCGAGGTGGAGATCGATGTGGTCCTTGAGCGGCCCGCAGCCGCGTCCCTCGTTGATTTCGATGGTCATCGAGCGGCAGACGACGTCGCGCCCGGCCAGATCCTTGGCGGACGGCGCATACCGCTCCATGAACCGCTCGCCCTCGGCATTGGTGAGATAGCCTCCCTCGCCGCGGGAGCCCTCGGTGATGAGGCAGCCCGAGCCGTAAATGCCGGTGGGGTGAAACTGGGTGAATTCCATGTCCTCGAGCGGCAGCCCGGCGCGCAAGGCCATGGCGTTGCCGTCGCCGGTGCAGGTATGGGCCGCCGTGCAGGAGAAGTAGACCCGCCCGTAGCCGCCGGTCGCCAGGACTGCGCGATGGGCACGGAACAGGTGCAACGTCCCGTCCTCCATGTTCCATGCCAGCAGGCCGCGACAGGCGCCGTCATCGTCCATCAACAGGTCGAGCGCCACGTATTCGACGAAGAACTCAGTGCCGTGCTTCACGCACTGCTGATAGAGCGCGTGCAGGATGGCGTGGCCGGTCCGGTCGGCGGCCGCACAGGTCCGCTGCGCCATTGCCTTGCCGTAGCCGATGGTCTGGCCGCCGAACGGGCGCTGATAGATCCGGCCATCGTCGGTGCGAGAGAAGGGGACGCCAAAGTGTTCCAGCTCGAGCACCGCCGGCACCGCCTCGCGGCACATGTACTCGATCGCGTCCTGGTCGCCGAGCCAGTCGGACCCCTTGACTGTGTCGTACATGTGAAAGCGCCAGTCGTCCCCGTCGCCCATGTTGCCGAGCGAGGCGGCCATGCCGCCCTGGGCCGCGACGGTATGACTGCGCGTCGGAAACACCTTGGTGACGCAGGCGGTCCGGAGCCCCGACGACGCCATCCCGAGCGCCGCCCGCAGGCCGGCGCCGCCGGCGCCCACGATCACCACGTCATACCGGTGTTCGATGATTTCGTAGGCCTGTGCCATCGCTTCGCTCTAGGGGATTGAGGCCAGCTTGGGGCGCCGGAGGTCGGCGCCGATCCGCCTGCGTCGGCGCCGGCCCCGGGGAAACGGAACGCCTCAGACCAGTTTGGCGTCCAGTGTGATCGCGGCGTTGAGGACTTTCGAGACCGGACAGTTCTTCTCGGCCTCACCCGCCAATCGTGCAAATGCCGTCGCGTCCAGCTTCGGCACCCGCGCGCACAGCGTCAGCGCCGAGCGACTGATGCGGAATCCCTTGCCGTCCGGTTCAAGAGTGACCGCGCACTCGGTCTCGATCTCCGTGGGCGTGAAGCCTTCGCCCTGCAGCTGAAAGGCCAGCGCCATGGTGAAGCATCCGGCGTGGGCGGCGGCGATCAGTTCCTCGGGATTGGTGCCCTTCTCGTTCTCGAACCGGGTCTTGAAGGAATAGAGGGTCTCCGCGAGCACGCCGGAGTCGGTGGAGAGATGGCCGCTTCCGGCGCGACCGCTGCCGCGCCACACTGCCTTCGCCTTGCGGATCATGCGATGTCTCCCAACTTCAGTGCTGCTTGGACACCGCGCGATCTGTTTGCTGCCGAGAAGCACTCCCAGAGTGCGTGACCGACCGCAGCGCCTGCTGCCACAAGGGTCTGAATACTGCGTGGATCAGGCCCCAACCATTCAACCCAGGTTTTGGTTCGCCCATACGTTGGTATGATGTCACCGTTATCCCGCGACCCAGTCTCCAAGCTTTAAGGCGCCAGAATTTCAAATATGAGTTCCAGCGCGACCGGGGCGCGGAACGGAAGGCTTGCGACGCCCACCACCAGCCGGCAGGGATCCTTGTCCTTTCCGAACACGTCCTGGAGCAGCTCCGACGCGCCGTCGGCGATCTTCGGGTGCTCGCGTACATCGCCCGCCGTGGCCACCGAAACGCCGAGCCGGACGACCCGCGCCACGGCGTCGAGCGATCCCAGATGCTGCCGCGCCAGCGCGAGGCCGTTGAGCGCGGCGAGACGCGCCGCCCTCCGGCCGTCCTCGACCTCGAGTTCCGCGCCGATGCGACCGACGAACTTCGCCGCGCGGCCCTCGGTGGGCAGCATGCCACTGAGAAAGAGCAGATGCCCGGCCCGAACCGCTTCCACGTAAGCGCCGAACGGCTCCGGCGGAGCCGGCAGCCTGATGCCGAGTTCGGTCAACCGCTGCTCGGCGGTCGCCGACCGGGAGAGTCCAGGGCTACCACTTGCCGACATGGGCGCCGCCATCGACGTGCAACACCTCGCCGGTGACCTGGCCGGCTTCGGTGAGATAGAGGATCGCGTCGACGATATCCTTCACGTCCGAAATACTGCCCGTCGGCTGCAGCGTCCGGAGCACATCCTTCGGGTCGTCCTTGTGCATCGGCGTATCGACGATGCCCGGCGCCACGGCGTTGACCCGTATGCCCTGCTTCACGTACTCCATCGCCAGGTTTCGCGTGACGGCCTCGATGCCGCCCTTCGTGATCATCGGTACCGCCGAATTCGCGCCGGCGATCGGGTGGTCGACCAGCGTCGACGAGATGTTGACGATGCTTCCGCCGGTTTTCTGCTCCAGCATCTGCCTGATCGCGAGCTGGCTGATGTGGAGAAAGCCCTCGATGTTGACGGACTGGAGCGCCCTCAGATCGTCGACGGTGTAGTCGGTGAATTTCTTGGAGAAGTAGATGCCGGCATTGTTGACCAGCGCATCGATCGAGCCGAACTTTCTGGTGGCGGTCCCGGCGATCGCCGCTGCGGTCGCTGCTTCGGCGATGTTGCCGTCGACCAGCGCCAGCTTCTCCGATGCCGTGAACGCGCCCGACTTGGTAATGTTGCGGGAATTCGCCACCACCCTGTAGCCGCGATCCAGAAAGGCATTCACCACGCCGGCTCCGATGCCCTGCGAGGCGCCGGTCACGATGACGGTCTTTTGGGTATTGTTCACTTCGTTGCTCCCGTGGCTGCGCATTTCACGTCTCGATGCGCAACTTGGGTCGCGACCGATCGGTCCGCCATCAAGCCTTCGGTGGAAGCCGATCATATCAATGTATGAACAGCCGACGCCGCGATGCGGTGGTTCATGCGCCCTCGGTCACCAGCCGGACCTCGCACAGGTTGGCGCGGTGCTCGGGGGTGCCGCTGATCGGGTCGCGCAAGGTCGGGTCCACGGTCAGGTTGAAATTGGCGCCCGCGGCGCTGAACGGGTCGTAGCCCGGCAGGCCCAGCTCGTCGCAGCCCTGCCACCAGCCATGCTCGCCGACGACAACCCGGGGATCCAGGTGCGCGTTCAGACGAACGCGGACGCGCATGCCGCCGACGGCGGTCTCGACTGATACCCAGTCGCCGGCCGAGATGCCGCGCGCGGCGGCGGCAACGGGATGCATTTCAATCTCGGGATCCGGCGCGCGCCGGCGAAGGGTCGGCGCGGCACGATGCTGGCTCTGGCAGAACAGGGCGGGTTTGGCGCAGGTCAGCACCAGCGGGAAGCGGGTCGCCTGCGCCGGGGCGGCGACCGGACTGGTTCGCGGTTCGACGAACGCTGGCAGCGCGGCATAGCCGGCTTGGCGCAGCGTCTCCGACCACAGCTCGATCCTGCGCGACGGGGTGGCAAAGCCCCGCGGAGTTCCTTCGGCGTCCGGTTCGGCATGCTTTGCATGTCTCGTGACCAAAGGAGCGCGCACGCCACCGGGGCTGTCGCGGAGTTGTTCCAGGCCGATGCCGCTGGGCTTCAGCTGATGGCGGTATGCGGCGTCGACGTCGCCGCCCCAGAACTGTTCGGCGAGACCCAGGCGGCGCGCCAGATCGAAGATCACCTCGGTGTCCGGCCGTGCCGCGCCCTGCGGCGGCACCACGGCCTGGCGATACTGCACGAGGGATTGAGCCTCTTCGCTGATCTCGAAGCCGATCTTCAGCGCGTCCCGCTCGAAACACGAGGCGATCGGCAGGATGATATCGGCGAGCGCGGCGGTCGGGCTCATGAACAGGTCGGCGTGCGCGTAGAAGTCCAGCGCCGCCAGAGCGTCGCGGCCGCGCACCGGGTCGGACTGGGCCAGCAGCATGTTGTGGCCGAAGCCGATCAGGCCGCGCACCGGATAGGGCATGCCGTCCAGCACGGCCCGGTAGAAGTCGAGGACCGAAACGCTGTTCCAGCGTGCCGGTCCCAGCGGCCGTTCGGCGGCGCCGATGGTCGGGGCCATGGTCTTGGCGGCGGGAAGATCCTCGCCGGTGATCGGCGCGGCAGCAACCGCCGGCAGCGGGACGTTGCCGCCGGGCATGTCGAAGCTGCCGGTCAAGGCATAGAGCAGCGCGATCGCACGCGCGGTCTGGGTCGTGTTGGCATGGTGCTCATGTCCGCTCCAGGCGTAGTACGAGACCGGGCGCGCCTGCCAGATCAGGCGCGCCGCGTCTTCAACCTGACCGCGGGGAATCCAGCATGTCGCTTCCACCGCTTCCGGCGTCCAGGCGCGGCACAGTTCCGCGTAGAGGTCGAAGACCGGCCGGCACGGTATCGGTCCCTCCCTGCAGGCCACGTCATACGCGCCGGTCAGCGCGGGCCGCTCGGCGGGCTCCGTGTATCGGCCCGCGGCAGGGTCGTAGGCCACCGGGCGGGCGGCGACCGAATCCCAGACGACGAAATGCCGAGCGTCGCCTCCCGACGCCAGTTCGTCGGCGTGCAGCAGCGTCCCGGTATCGGTGCGCACCAGGTGCGGACCGTTGCTCCAGTCGCGGATGAAGGCCTGATCGAACCAGCCGCGCGCGATCATCATGTTGGCGAGACCCAGCGCCAGCGCGCCGTCGGTGCCCGGCCGCACCCGCAGCCAGACGTCGGCCTTGTTGGCCAGCCCCACATGCCGCGGATCGACGACGATCAGCTTCATGCCGCGCTTCAGCGCGTCCACGATCGCGGTCGCATGGGTGAGGCGCGAATGGGACGGATTGTAGCCCCACAGGATCAGGCATCCGGAACGGGCGATGTCGGGCATGGCGCCGCCGGCGCTGCCGGTTCCCACGCTGCCGACGCCATAAGCGAAGCGGGTGGCGAAGCCGCGGCTCCAGCCGCACAGATCCAGCGGCCATACCAGGTTCGGCGTGCCGAAAGCATGCATCAGCCGCCGAATGAAGCCCGCCGAGTCCCCGATCGCGGTCGTCGAGGGCGACGACTGGCTGAACGCGACCGCGTGAGGACCGTGGCGCGCCGCGATATCGCGCATGGCGCCGGCGGTTCTATCGAGCGCCTCATCCCAAGAAATCGGTGCCCAACCGGGATCGGCGTCGCCTTTGGGTCGCGTGCGGCGCAGCGGCTGGGTCAGGCGATCCTTGTGATGGACGAGCTCGGGCGCGGCGTACCCCTTGGCGCAAATCGCCCGGCCTGTCGGGTGCGAGGGGTCCGGGTCGAGCCGCGTGAAGCGGCCGTTCTCGACCGTCGCCACCGTGCCGCAGCGGGCGATGCACAGGCCGCAGAAGCCGTGAACCTTCCGCGGGCCGGCCTCTGCGCTCATGCTGCTCCCCGTCGCGGCGTTTGTCCCGGTCCGTTATAGCCGATGGATTGCCGTCCCAGAAGCCGGGCGGTCGGCAGCAGTCCATGACGATGAGATGCAGGTCGACGACTTTACCTCTTCGAGCATGACCCATAAAAGTGTCGCACGGGACACGCGGGGGGGCATCGGACGCGGAAACACACGCGTCGAGGCGTCACGGTCGTGAAAGCACGGGCTGGTTCATGCGGGCGATAGACGCATCGAAGGAATGGCACGACTTCTACGTTCTGGTCGGAACGGCAGGGGCGACCCTGCTCGCCCTGCTGTTCGTCGCCGTATCCCTCGGTATCGGTGTTTTGACCGAGGAAAGCCGGTCGGCGACGCACACCTTCATGAGCCCGGTCGTCGTCCATTTTACCAGCGTGTTCTTCTTGTCCGCGATCGCCTTGTTCCCCTGGCATCGGATCGAAGTCCTCGCCGCGCTGATCGGCGTCACCGCTGTTATCGGCGCGATCCTTTCGACCCGCATCACCCTCCAGGTCGTGCGCACCGACATCACGAACTATCTGGAGGATTACCTGGCCTACGGCTTGTTGCCCGGCCTCGGCTATCTCGCGCTGCTCGCGGCCGCGGCGTCGATCTATCTGGAGCAGGACTTTGGGCTGGACGCTCTGGCAGGGGCTCTCTTGTTGCTGGCAATCGTCAACATCCGTAACGCCTGGGACCTCACGCTCACCATGGTCCGCCGGCACGGCCCGACGGATTAGCGGCTCAACGCCGGGATTTGCGGGCCTGGTATGCTGGGACTCGCAGGAGCGTGACGGAACTCAGGCGGTTGCGCCGACAATCGACAATTCGGGCATTCCATCTGTAATTGTTATCAGCCTGCAAACGCGTCCTGGCATCGTCACGTCAGCGCCGCCATGCGTGCGGCTCGTGGTGAGAGGTGCCCATGTTGTTGATCGACTACGGAATGCCGATCCTGCCCGCCCGGATCCTGACCCTCAAGCCTCGCCCCACGAAACAGCATGTTCACGGGGGTGGATAGAGATATCCGGACGTTGCATGAATACCTCGTGCCGCGCCGAAGTCAGGGCTCGACCTTACATTCGAAGCGCCGGGTGGGTCCCATGGGACTGGCGTCTGTGCACGCAATGTCCGGCACGGATTGGCCGCGCCGGTCGATGGCGCACCAAATGCCGTCGCGCTTGGCCCAGGCGACGCCGCGTAGCGTGGGCGCAAAGTAGACCGGTTCATCGAACCGTGGTTCGACCATCACCTGTCCAGCGGTGTCGACCAGTCCCCATTTGCCGTTTCTCAGAAAGGTGAGGAGGCCAAAATCGAGGTTGGTGCCGATCCGCTCGGCGCCGATGTCGATCCAGGTCTCTCCCGTCGGCGACAGGATCACGCGCTTGCCGTCGGCTTCGGACATGATCGCGTGGTCGATATCGCACAAGATACCGGGACGCGGTGGGATGACAAAGGATTGATCCTTGAGCCGCATCATCCCAGTCGCGCCCGCGATCGTGACGAAGGCGGTGTCGTCGTCGCGCCGCCTCGCGGCAGCCTCGAATCGTGGCTCGATCAGCCAACTGCCGTCCGATCGCATGAAGCCGCGCTTGCCGTCCATCGACGCAACGAAACTATCGGCCTCACTGGACAGGTAGTCGAACTTCGGCACCAGCAGCCAGCTTCCATCGAGGGCGACGCGACCCCACTTGCAATCGATCTTTACATTCCTCGCAGCCGGTCCCGCCCGGGCGATTGCGTCGAAATGCACGGCTGTCAAAGGATTGAAATCGGCGCCAACCAGTCCGAACTTGTCGCCGATTTTCAAAGTGTACGGCGGTGCGCTACCACACCACGCGTCGATGAGACGGCCGGCCGGGGGCTGCAGCGGGTCGCCATCCGCTTTGTAGTAGAGCCATTCCTTGTTCTTGTACGCGACCAAGCGACCATCATGGCAACGCTCGACGGGTTGATCGAATTCCGCACCCAGCACCACGTGGCCATCGAGGTCCAAAAGTCCCCACCTGTCAGCCTCCCTGAAGTTCCAGCCGAACTGGGCACTGGCGTTGTTGTCCTTATCGAGGGCGATAGCAGGATGAATTTGCTGGTAGTTCGTTTGGAACACCCACGCGCCGGTCTTGTCGATCACGCCAGAGATGCCGCCTCGCTCAACAGATGTGCGTCCGAGGCCCGGCTTGAACGCCGACGCCTGGTCGAAGACCGGCGCGATGACGAAAATCCCCTTCCGGTCGATGAAGCCGGCCTTGCCGTTCAGCGTCACACGCGCCAGCCCGTCGGTTAGCGCACCGCCCTGCTGGAATTTAGGCTCGATGAGCCAGGTCCCATCGGCGCGCGCGAGCCCCCAAAGCTTGTCGTTTCGCACCCAGCGGATCGACGGATCGGTCTTGTCGAATGTGGGGGCCCATGGCGCTCCCGGCGGTTCTATCCATTGGCCCGACATGTCAATGATGCCGGTTGCCGCCGAATTGCGAAACTCGAAGAGAAGCAACCCAATGCTCACGCCGCCGTCCGGGGTGGCTGCGACCCTCGTGCCGGAAAAATCCTCACCGCCAATCCATCCGCCGAGCTGGCGCGTTTCCGACACGCGGAAGCGATCGGGAGCTATCGCGCGGATAGATCCATATTTCGGCGCGATGACCATCTTGCCGTCGCGATTGATCAGGCCTGATTTGCCATCGACGTCGATCTGCGCGAAGCCGAACTTGTAATCGTCGACGATGCGATATTGCGGCCTGACGATCTCGCGCCCGTCTTCGTCGACGAAGCCGTAGAGACCGCCAAGGCGGACAGCGGCCCGGTTGTCGGAGAACGTGCCGATCCAATCGTATCGCGGGGATACCGCGACCGTGCCGTCGCGACGGACCGCTCCGCACAGGCCGCCTGGAAACGTGCACATCGCCAACGGAAAGGTGATGGGTTGGGTCGGCCCGGGCCGGTCGGCCAACGGCTGGCCGTCGACCGCGAGCCCGCTTTGCAGGATGGCCATGCCGGCCGGAGTCGGCTCCAATTGTTTTTCCTGCGCGAGCGCGCCAGGTACCAATACAGCGACGATCAACGCGGCAACGTCCGCCCGAACACGCGCTCCCATACCCTATTTTAACAACCTGAAGTAGGGCCGATTCGTGGCGAGGGCGAACGCGAGGCCGAGTGCCTGAGCGTGTAGGGCGCAATAAGCGCAGCGCATTGCGCCGTCGATTGCGCCGCCTTGTTTTACCTGCGTTCTCCGAACTCGGCCTCCGCGGCCTCGCCAGCCCAATCCTCCGGGACCAGTCCAGCTCGTACGTCGCGATGGAATGCGGAGCGGCGCAATGCGCTGCGCTTATTGCGCCCTACGGGCCTGTCCACCCGTGAATTGCTGCAGGAGGAGGACAGCGCCCACCCCCTACGGATCGAGCTCGGTGTCCCAGTAGAGATAGTCGAGCCAGCTCTCGTGCAGGTAGTTCGGCGGAAACAGCCGGCCGTTGCGATGCAGCTGGTGCACGGTGGGCGCGTACGGCGTCTGGCGCGGGAACATGTTGGCCTGCTGCGGCGTCAGGTTGCCCTTGCGCAGGTTGCACGGCGAGCAGGCCGCGACGACGTTTTCCCACGTGGTCTGGCCGCCCTTGGAGCGCGGGATGATATGGTCGAACGTCAGGTCGTCGTTGGAGTGGCAGTACTGGCAGGAAAACCTGTCGCGCAGGAAGACGTTGAACCGCGTGAAGGCCGGGTGCGTGCTCGGCTTGACGAAGGACTTCAGCGACACCACGCTCGGCAGCGGCATCTCGAACGACGGGCTGTGCACGGCATGGTCGTAATTGGCGACGATGTTGACGCGGTCGAGGAACACCGCCTTGATCGCGTCCTGCCACGACCACAGCGAGAGCGGGTAGTAACTGAGCGGCCGGAAGTCCGCGTTCAAAACCAGTGCCGGCCACCCGCCTTGTGGAACATGCGCGTTCAAGTAACGCTCCTGGTGTCCCCAAATTCGAAGCCCGCAGCCACCCGGCCTGCCCTTCGACGTCGCATGGCGAATTCGACGGGGCGCCATTCCAAGGAATGGCATGAGCCCAACGGCTGCGAAGCACCTGTAACTCACATACTACATGCAGCGTGACGGGATTGTGAAGAGCCGATTCCCCCCGTGTTCCGAGCGATCTCTCGCAGAAAAATGCAGCGACAGCATGGCTTCACGGGATGCCGCGCTTTCGCGGCTTCGCTGGCAGTTGCGATTGTCTCGCGCCGGGCGCGCCGCGGGGCGTTTTCGCGGCGCCGGCCGCGCCAACCGTGCGCGCGTTTCGTGGCGCCTTGGGGGATGATTCGGTCGGGCCCGCCGCCGGCAGCGCGTCGAAGCCGGGGGCCTTGGCGATGCGGTAATAGGCCCAGAACAGGTGCGCGGCGGCGCCGCGCCACGGCCGCCAGCCGTCGCCGAGGCCCACCATGGCCTTCGCGGTGGGGCGGCTCGCCAATCCGAAGGCGACGCGGATCGCCTCCTGCAGCGCCAGGTCGCCGGCCGGCCAGGCGTCGCCGTGGCCGAGGCAGAACAGCAGATAGACGTCGGCGGTCCACGGCCCGATCCCGTGCAGCGCGGTGAGCGCGGCGTGGGCGTCGTCGGCCGGCATCTCGGCCAGTGCGGCGAGGTCGAGACGCCCCTTGTTGATCTCGCCGGCGATGGCCTTGAGGGTCTTTATCTTGGCGGCCGACAGCCCGAGCTGGCCGAGCCGCTCCGCGCGCGCCCGGCGAACCGCATGGTGGTCGAACGGGTCGAACGCCGCGGCCACCCGCGCCCAGATCGCGGCGGCCGCCCTGGTCGACAGCTGCTGGCCGCAGATCGCGGAAGCCAGTCCGGCGAAGCCGGCCTCGCGCCGGCGCAACGCCGGCATGCCGGTGAGCGCCAGCAGCGGCTGCAGCCGGGGATCCTGCACGGCGAGGGCGGACAGCGCGCGCGCCAGATCGTCCTGGGTGGCGAGGTGGGTGGTCATCTGAACAGCAAGCTTGGCGCGAATCCCGGCAGGGCGCAATTCACGGCGGAGCCGCGCGCGAATCGGATCGGTTGTCGCTCCGGCGACCTGCGGCCATAGTGCGCCCCGATGCCACCCGTTTTCCGTTTCGCTCCGAGCCCGAACGGCTACCTGCACCTCGGCCACGCCTATTCGGCGCTGCTGAATTTCGACCTGGCGCGCCGTGGCGGCGGAACGCTGCTGCTGCGGATCGAGGACATCGACCCGACCCGCTGCCGGCCGGAATTCGAGGCCGCGGTCTACGAGGATCTCGCCTGGCTGGGCATCGCTTGGGCCGAGCCGGTGCGGCGCCAGTCCGAGCACATCGAGACCTACCGCGCCGCGCTGGCGCGGCTCGAGGCCGCGGGCCTGGTCTATCCGGCGTTCGAGAGCCGGGCCCGGATCGCCGAACTCACCGCCGCGCGCGACGCCGCCGGCGGCTGGCCGCGCGACCCGGACGGCGCGCCGCATTACCCGGGGGACGCGCGCCA
>JARLJA010000057.1 GCA_031291445.1 Xanthobacteraceae bacterium
GCCGCGACGGGCCGGCACGATCTGCGCCGCGTCAGCGCGCGGCGGTCGCGGTCGCCGCGCCGGCGGCGGGCGCTGGGGCGGTCGCGGAGGCGTGCCGCGGCAGTTTGCCGGCCTGCTCGAGCAATTGGCGCAGCCCGGCGTAATGGGCGGCGTGGATCTTCGGATTGAACAGCGACCATGGCTGGGCGGTCGCCAGCAGCACCGGCAGCACCGCGACCGACATCTTGCGGTAGGTCATGAATTCGGCCTGCGCTTCGTCGAAGCGTCCCGTCGCCGCGGCGGTTCCGATGTGGCGGAACCGGATCACCGCATCCTTCAGCACTCCGCGCGCGGCGAGGCGCTCCTGGAGGCCGCCGGTCACCGCGGCGTCGCGGCGATCCGGAAACTGCTCGACCAGGTCGCGCAACTCCTGGCCGACGGTGGTGGTGGCGAGCTCGATCACCGGAAGGTCGTGGGCCGGAATGGCGATCTCGAGCACGCTGGCGAAGTCGTTGATCTCCTTGAGCTGGGCCGACACGCCGTCGCGCTCGAACGGCTGCAGACCGTCGCCGACGGCGGTGAGATAGGCGACGAGGTCGGATCGTTCCTGCGGCGTCAGGTTGAGGTCGAACAGCTTGTCGAAGTGCGCCACCACCTGGTCGAACCTGTCGAAGCGGCCGTCGTGGAAATACGGCCCGTTGAAATCGACGTTGCGCAGCGTCGGCGTCTTGAACAGCCCGCCGGAGCCGACATCGTGCTGCTTGTGATCGACGAACCCGCCGGACGGGATGTGGCAGGTGGCGCAGCTCATGGCGGGATCGTGGGGGAAAGGCCGCGAGAAGATCGCCTCGCCGCGCCGCTCGGCCTCGTTCGATCGCGCGGTGAGCCGGCCGGCGGAGTCGAGGCTCAGGTTGGGCAGGAAATCGATGTCCTCGACATAGGCGACCATGGCATCGAGGATGGCCGGCGAGGGCTCCGGGCCCGAGAACTCGTTGACGATGACGTTGCGGATGAACTCGCGCAGCGAGGCGATCCGCCCGTCATTGCCGTAGGGGGCGAGGAAGCGCGCGCCGCGCAGGCTCGGAATCCGCACCGGGTCGAGCACGCCGTTGTGGGCCTTGGGATTGAACAGCGCTCCGGTGGTGTCGAAATTACCCGGCCGGGTCGACATGCCGGGGACGTAGAGTCTGGGATTGCCGGCGCCGTTGACGTGGCAGGTGCCGCAGCTCATTCCGGCGCTGCGGGCGGCTCCGCCCAGCACGGTCGGTGAATTGAACGCCAGGTCGCCGAGGTCGACCA
The DNA here is from genome assembly GCA_031291445.1 of Xanthobacteraceae bacterium. Classification (GTDB taxonomy): domain Bacteria; phylum Pseudomonadota; class Alphaproteobacteria; order Rhizobiales; family Xanthobacteraceae; genus Bradyrhizobium_A. Next base: position 1,279 of record JARLJA010000057.1, read on the forward strand.
TGTAGGACTTGAACCCGCCGTGGGCCTCGGAGTGGAACACCTCGGTGGGGCGCGCGAACGCCTCCTCGTTGAGGTCGGTGCCCGGCGGCAGCACGGTCTGGTCGCCGGTGAGCGGAAACGCCGCCGCCTGGCGCAGCGTCAACACCACGAGCAGGCACGCCATCGCCGTCCAGACCGTCCGCATCGCTGTCACGTCATTCCCCTTCGGTCGAAATTCCATCATGTCGGTTCAGAGCGCCCGGCCGCCGGGAAGCGGCGTCACTCCAGCGTCGGCCGCGACAGCGCCAGGTGCGGCGCCGCGGTCTGCAGCGCCAGCACCAGCTGTTCGCTGGCGGCGCGCAGCCCATCCGGGTCGAGATGGCGCAGATCCTGGTTCGCGAACATGGTCTCGAGGTCGTCGATCCGGTGCTGGACCTCGGCCGCGGCCGCGCCGTCGCGGGCAGTGAGTGCGGGCGCGAAGATGGTGCGCCAGGCGAGATCGATGCCGGCGACGTTGTTCCGCATGTCGTCGATCGAGGTGCCGCTGACCCGCGATTCGCCGCCGTCGATCTTGCTCTCGCCGACCTCGTAGGCGAGGCGGGTGATGCCGTTGAGCAGGCCCTGGGCCGTCAGCGTGGTGCCGCGGACCTGGGTGCGCAGCGTCGCGAGATTCCGCACCAGCGCCTCGGTCTCGTCGGCGACGTCGGTCTGTTCGGCGCCGAACAGCCTGGCCTCGATGGCGTGGAAGCCGGTGGTGCCGTTCGGCCAGGCGTCGATGTCGCGGTCGAGGTCGGGGACGAAGCCGCCGGTGAACACCTCGGAGCGTTCCCAGCCGACCCGGGCCTCGAGCCAGGCCTGCTTGGCGCCGGCGAGATCGCGGGCCGCGATCCGGGCGCGCAGGGTCTCGGCGCCGGCGACGGTGCGCTCGACGTCCTGCGCCAGCGCGGCGCGATAGCGTTCCATCGCGGCGTCGAGCGGCGGCGTGGTGTCGGTGCCGGCGGCTGCCGCCGCGGCGGTGATGCCGAGCGCGCACAGCGGCAGCACGATGGCGCGGCGCGCGCGATCATTCCAGTTTTCGGGTGACATCTTGGCGTCTTCTTGTTCCTGTCGGCATGCGACCGACGCGGCGTCGGCGGGTGCCACGCTGTGGTGGCAAACTACCGCCGCTGCTTAACTCTATTATGTCAATGCGGGATGACGGCTGTGGGAAGAGTGGACCCGCGGGTCAAGCCCGCGGGTGACGCAGAATATATCGCGGCGCGATCGGTCAATCGCCGACGCATCTGCAAGCACTGCGTCATTGCCGGGCAACCGGATCCGGCCTGCGGCCGGTCCGGCTGTAAACTTGACCCGGCAATCCACGCTTTCTTACTTGTAGCGGCATCGTCAATGGGTGGGCCAGCGCCCCGCCCTCAGCCGCGCGCGGCCGCCAGGATCATCTCGGACGCCTTCTCGGCGATCATGATGATCGGCGCGTTGGTGTTGCCGGAGACCAGGCACGGCATCACAGAGCCGTCGACCACCCGGAGGGCTTCGACCCCGCGCACGCGCAGCGACTGGTCGACCACCGCCAGCGCGTCGCTGCCCATGCGGCAGGTCGAGGTCGGGTGATAGATCGTGCTGCCGACCTTGCGGCAGAAGGCGAGCAACTCGTCGTCGCTCTGCACCGCTTTGCCCGGATCGAGCTCGTCGACCACGAACGGCCGCAGCGCGGGAGCGGCGAGGATCTTTCTCAGGATCTTCAGGCCCGCGACATTGGTGGCGCGGTCGGTTTCGGTCGCCAGGTAATTGACGCGGATTTCCGGCGGGTCGCGCGGATCGGCGCTGCGGATGGTCACGGTGCCGCGGCTCTCGGGCCGCAGCTGGCACACCGAGGCGGTGAAGCCGGAGAAATCGTGGAGCCGGTCGCCCATCTTCGTGGTCGAGAACGGGATGAAGTGGATCTGGATGTCGGGGGTGGCGAGCCGCGGATCGGTTCTGAAGAACGCCGCCGCGGTGCCCGCCGAGATCGTCAGCGGGCCCTTGCGCTGCACGAAATACTGCAAGCCGGCGAGCACGCGGCGCACCGGATGATTGACGATGTCGTTGAGCGTGATCTTCTGGGCGCAGCGCATCACGATGCGCACCTGCATGTGGTCTTGCAGGTCGTGGCCGACGCCGGGGGCGTCGAGCACCACGGCGATGCCGTGCCGCTTCAGCAGCTCGGCGGGTCCGACGCCCGAGAGCTGCAAAAGCTTCGGCGAGTTGAAGGCGCCGCCGGCGACGATCACCTCCTTCGCCGCGCGCGCGGTGCGCGCCGCGCCGCCTTGCGTCCAGGCCACGCCGGTGGCGCGGCGGCCCTCGAACAGGATGCGGTCGGAATGGGCGCCGGTCTCGACCCGCAGGTTGGCGCGGCCCTTCGCCGGCCGCAGATACGCCACCGCCGCCGAGGCGCGGCGGCCGTTCCGCGACGTGGTCTGGAAGAAGCCGGCGCCTTCCTGGCTGGCGCCGTTGAAATCGCGGTTGACCGGCAGGCCGGTTTCCGCCGCCGCCGCGACGAAGGCCTCCGACAGCGGATCGGGATGGCGCCAGTCCGACACCGACAGCGGGCCGCCGGCGCCGTGGAAGGCGTCGGCGCCGCGGGCCTGGTCCTCGGACTTCCTGAAATACGGCAGCACGTCGTCGAACCCCCAGCCGGCGTTGCCGAGCTGGCGCCAGCCGTCATAGTCCTCGCGCTGGCCGCGCACGTACAACAGCCCGTTGATCGAGCTCGAGCCGCCGAGCACCTTGCCGCGCGGCTGGAACACCTGCCGTCCATTGAGCCCGGGCTCCGGCTCGGTCTGATACATCCAGTTGACGGTCTTGTTCTTGAACAGGAGCCCATAGCCGAGCGGAATGTGGATCCACGGATTGGTGTCCTTCGGCCCGGCCTCCAGCAGCAGCACCGAATGCTTGCCGGACTCCGACAGGCGGTTGGCCAGCACGCAGCCGGCGGAGCCGGCGCCGACCACGATGTAGTCGAAGGTGGGAGAGGAATCGGCCGTCGTGGTCATGTGACGTGGTGTCCTTGTGAAGCGGTCCCTGGAAAATTTGCGTTGTTGTTTATTGTTAAGATGTCGGGTGGGTCGCGACCGGCGAGGCAGCAAAGCCGCGAAACAGAAAGGGCCGTGGAGAGTTCCACGGCCCTCGCAATGTGACAACCGCTTTCGCAGGCGCCGTCACTCGGCGGAGGCGTTCTCCGCCGGGGCGCGCGCGGCGGCGCGTTGGCGTTCGGCGCTGTCCGCCTTCGGCCTGGCATCCATGTCGTGGTGAAAGCCCAGCGCCCTGAGGATGTCGCGGGCATGCTCGTCGCCATGCGGCGGATGCGCCGGCGCGTCGGCGACGTCGCGGAAGCCGAGCGCGGCGGTGGCGTCGCGGGCGAAGCCGAGCGCGAGGCGGCCGAGGAAGCGGATCCAGCGCTGCATGCGCCAGTACGCGCCGTCGTCGGTGGTCATGGCGCGGATGCGGTAGGCCTCGCTGCGGGACCATGCGTCGCAGGCGACCTTGTCGGGATCGTCGTAGAACGCCGCGATCTTGTCCGCGCCCATGCCCGGGGTCCTGAGCCATGCCGGAATGTGGACGTTGCACAGCCGCTCGACATCGGTGAACACCTTGTCGGTGCCGGTCCCGGTGCACGGGCAGGGCGCCATGAAGGCGTCGCCCACCAGCACCACGCCGGCCTGGCGGTGGCCCTCGGTGTCGTAGAGATCGCCGGGCCGGATCCTGACCTCGCCGGTGATGGTGTAGTCGCCGATCAGGTCGCGCAGCCGCGGCAGGCAGGCGTCCATGGTCGCTTCCGGCGCCCGGCGGAATTGCGTGAGCCACGGATCCTGCGCCTCGCGGTAGACGAACAGGTTGGCCCGCATGGTGTCGCCGATCGGAAACATGGTCAGGTAGGCGGTGCGGTGGACCGTGTCCTCGGCGAAATAGGTCAGCGCCGGAAAGGCGAAGGCGTCGCGGCCGGCCGGCGCCATGTCGAAGCCGATCGAGACCGAGTGAAACCTGCTGACCACGCGCCGCGTGATGCCGAGCTGGTGGGCCAGCACGCTGGTGGCGGGCCCGGTGGCGAGCACGACCAGGCGCGCCGAGATCTGCTCGCCCCCCGCGAGCGTCACGGTCTGCCGCCCGGTGCCGGTCGCGAGCGCGGTCGCCCTGGCGTGGATGGTCTCGACCGCGGGCGGGATCGCGGCGCGCACGGTGTTGACCAGGGTGTCGTAGCGGATGCCGTATTGGTGGCCCGGGCGCTTCTCGATCAGGCGGCCGAAGCGGGCGATCCACAGGCCGCCGTCATAGGTGGTGGCCGGCAGCACGACGTCGGCGAGGCCGGTGCGGCGCAGGCGGTCGAGCTGCGGCCCGCCGGCGAGCTTCTCGCAGCGGAAATCCGGCGGAAACAGCTGGTTGGGCTCGATCAGGACGGCCGAAATGCCGGCGCGGCCGAGCATGGTCGCCGCGATCGATCCGGCGAGCCCGCCGCCGATGATGGCAATGTCCGTCTGTCGCATGTCGTCGCCCCAACTCCGGTCTTCTTCCTGCCGGGCAATGCTGAACAAACCGCAAAAGTGGAACCGGTCCCGGCGATGCGGCGTATGGTTTTGCACCAGGGTTAATCGATGGTGGGCGGGGGCAAGGTGACGGGCGATTGACGCCGGCCGGTCACGGCACGCGAGCACTCTGTCCCATCATCCTTCGACGAGAGAACGGATCGCATCTGCATCTTCTATCGCCCGCATTCCCTTAGGGGCGCAGGTGCCGGCTACGGTGAGCACCGACGTGCCGCGGAACGACGACCTCAACGTGTCGTGAGCAACGAAGCTCCCCGGCAGCACGGACCATGCACCGGCTGGCGCACTCGTCCCGCGGCGGGTAAGACTGCCTCCCCATGCTGAAAGTCACCCGCCTGAGCAAGAGCTACGCGTTGCCGCAAGGCCGGCTGTCGGTGCTGCGCGCGGTCGATCTCGCGGTCGAGGCCGGCGAGAGCGTCGCGCTCACCGGCGAATCCGGCAGCGGCAAGAGCACGCTGCTGCATCTGGTCGCGGGGCTCGACGAGCCGGACGGTGGCGAGGTCGCGCTCGACGGTGCGGTGGTGTCGAACCTGTCCGAAAGCGGCCGCGCGCGGCTGCGGCGCGACCGGGTCGGCCTCGTGTTCCAGCAGTTCAACCTGATTCCGAGCCTCAAGGTCGGCGACAATCTGGCGTTCCAGGCCAACATCGCCGGGCGCTTCGATGCCGCCTGGTACGACGAACTCGTCGAGCGGCTCGGGCTCACCGGCCTGCTCGACCGCTATCCCGAACAGATTTCCGGCGGGCAGCAGCAGCGCGTCGCCATCGGCCGCGCGCTGGCGGTGAAGCCTGCGCTGCTGCTCGCCGACGAGCCCACCGGCAATCTCGACGAGGCGACGGCGGACGGCGTGGTGGCGCTGATGCACGAACTGGTGAAGCGCAGCGGATGCGGCCTGTTGATGGTGACCCACAGCCTGCGGCTCGCCGGGCTGCTCGACCGCCGCCTGCATCTCACCGCCGGGCAGCTGTCATGACTCCCACGCTGTGGGTCATGAAGGTCCTGCTCAGCCACTGGCGCCGCCATCCGATGCAGCTGGCGACCCTGCTGGTCGGGCTGATGGCGGCGACCGCGCTGTGGAGCGGCGTGCAGGCCATCAACACCCAGGCGCGCCTCAGCTACGACCGCGCCGCCGCGGCGTTCGGCGGCGGCACCACCGCCATGCTGGTGCCGGCGCGCGAGACCAGCGTGCCCGAGGGGCTGTTCGCGCGGCTGCGGCGCGCCGGCTGGCCGGTGTCGCCGCTGGTCGAAGGCCGCGTCCGGATCGGCGAACAGCAGGTGCGGCTGATCGGCATCGAGCCGATCAGCCTGCCGCGCGGCGCCGGGCCGGCGCCCGCCATCGCGCAAACCGCATTGCAGGAGTTTTTCGCGGCCGACGGCGAAACCCTGGTGGCGCCGGAAACCGCGCGGCTGCTCGGCGCCGGCGCCGGCGCGCGGCTCGTCACCGAGACTGGCACGCGATTGCCGCTGCTCAAGCCGGTCGCCGATCTCGTCCCCGGCCTGCTGGTGACGGATATCGGCTGGGCGCAGCGGATCTTGAAGAAGCCGGACCGCATCTCGCGCTTCCTGCTCGATCCCGCGCCGGGCGGCGCGCGGCGGCCGCTCGAGGAGGTCGCCGGCGACAGCCTGCGCTTCGTCGCGGCGGGCGCCGAGACCGACCTGCAGCGCCTCACCGCGAGCTTTCACCTCAACCTCACCGCGTTCGGCCTGTTGTCCTTCCTGGTCGGGCTGTTCATCGTTCACTCGGCGATCGGGCTCGCCTTCGAGCAGCGGCTGCCGATGCTGCGGACGTTGCGCGCCTGCGGCGTCTCCGCGCGCGGGCTGGTCGGCGTGCTGGCGGCCGAACTGGTGCTGCTGGCGCTCGCCGCCGGCCTCGCCGGCGTGGCGTGCGGCTATCTCATCGCCGCGGCGCTGTTGCCGGACGTCGCCGCCAGCCTGCGCGGCCTCTACGGCGCCAGCGTTCCGGGCGAGCTCGCGCTGTCGCCGCAATGGTGGCTCGCCGGGCTTGCCATGAGCATCGCCGGTGCGCTCGTCGCGGCGGCGCAGGCGCTGGTCAAGGTGCTGCGGCTGCCGCTGCTGGCCTCGGCCCAGCCGCAGGCCTGGCAGCGGGCGCAGCAGCGCTGGCTGACCGGGCAGGCCGGCCTCGCGCTGGTGGCGCTGGCCGCAGCCGCCGCCGCGTTCGTGTTCGGCACCAGTCTGGTCGCGGGCTTCGCGGTGCTCGCCGGGATCATGCTCGGCGCCGCGCTCACGCTGCCGGTGATCATCAGTGTGGTGCTGCGCGCCGGCGAGCGCATGACGCGCGGTCCACTGGCGCGGTGGGCCTGGGCCGACAGCCGCCAGCAGCTGCCGGGACTGTCGCTGGCGATGATGGCGCTGCTGCTTGCGCTGTCGGTCAATGTCGGGGTCGGAACCATGGTCGGCAGCTTCAGCGCGACCTTCCTGCACTGGCTCGACGGCCGGCTCGCCGCCGACGTCTATGTCGCGGCGAAGGACGACGGCCAGGGCGCCGAGATCGCGGCGTGGCTGCGCCGGCGGCCCGAGGTCGCGGCGGTGCTGCCGAGCGCCCGCGCCGAGATCCAGCTCGGCGGCGAGACCATCGAGCTGCTCGGAGTCGCCGACCACGCCACCTATCGCGACCTGTGGCCGCTGCTGGAAAAATCCGACACCGTCTGGGACCGCCTGCGCGACGGCGATGCCGTGCTGGTCAGCGAGCAGCTCGGCCGCCGGCTCGGCCTGCGGCTGGGTGACACCATCCGGATTCCCGCGCCGGGCGGCGACTGGACCGCGGTGGTGGGCGGGCTCTACGCCGACTACGGCAATCCGCGCGGGCAGATCGCGGTGAATGTCGATCAGCTGTCGCGACGTTTCCCCGACGCCAGCCGGACCCGCTTCGGCGTCCGCGTCGCGCCGGCCGATGCGCCGGCGCTGATGGCGGCGCTCGAGAGCACCTTCGGGCTCGGCGGCCGCAATCTCGCCGACCAGGCCACGGTGAAGGCGGAATCGCACCGCGTCTTCAACCAGACCTTCGCGGTCACCGCCGCGCTCAACGCCTTCACGCTGGCGGTCGCCGCGGTGGCGCTGCTCACCAGTCTCTTGACCCTGGCGCAGTCGCGGCTGCCGCAGCTGGCGCCGCTGTGGGCCATGGGGATCACCCGCGGCCGTCTCGCCGCGCTCGAACTCTGCAAGACGCTGGCGCTGACCCTCGGCACCGCGCTGCTGGCGCTGCCGCTGGGGCTGGTGGTGGCGTGGTGCCTGATCGAGGTGGTCAACGTCAAGGCGTTCGGCTGGCGGCTGCCGCTCGCGGTGTTTCCGGCCGAGCTCGTGCGGCTATTGGGGGTGGCGATGCTCGCCGCGTTCCTCGCCGCGCTGCTGCCGGTGCTCAAACTGGCGCGGATCCCGCCGGTCACGCTGTTGAAGATCTTTGCCGATGAGAGGTAGGCTCGAACATGTCCCCGTCATGCGCGGGCTTGACCCGCGCATCCACGCTTTCAGGCCGCGGACGCGAAGCAAAGCGTGGATGGCCGGGTCAAGCCCGGCCATGACGAGCAGGATAAGTCCATGTCATCGGACAAGCTCGAACATGTCCCTCCGCACCACACTCTCTCTCCTCGCCGCCATGCTCCTCGCCGCGCTGGCGGTCGCGCCGGCGCGGGCCCAGGGCTTCGCCGGGCTCGGCACCGACGCCGGTGGCTTCGCCGAGGTGGTGCGCGGCCGGCCGCTGACCTTCCCGGCCGATCACGGCGCGCATCCGCAGTTCCGCATCGAGTGGTGGTACCTCACCGCGAACCTGGTCGACGCCCAGGGCGCGCGCTACGGCGTGCAGTGGACCCTGTTCCGGCAGGCCACGGTGCCGGCCGATCGCGGCGAGGGCTGGGACAACCGGCAGATCTGGATGGGGCACGCGGCGGTCACCAGCGCCGCGACCCACCGTTTCGCCGAGCGCTTCGCGCGCGGCGGCGTCGGGCAGGCCGGCGTCGAGGCGTCACCGTTCGCGGCCTTCATCGACGACTGGCAGATGCGCCGCGCGCCGTCGGAGGCGCCGACGCTGGCGCCGCTGCAACTGACCGCGTCAGCCGCGGATTTCTCCTATGCGCTGCGGCTCACCGGTGACGCGCGGCCGGTGCCGCAGGGCGACGCCGGCTTCAGCCGCAAGTCGGAGCGCGACCAGGCCTCGTATTACTACAGCCAGCCGGATCTTTCGGTCTCGGGATCGGTCACCATCGACGGCAAGGCCATCGACGTCACCGGCCAGGCCTGGTTCGACCACGAATGGAGCAGCCAGCCGCTCGCCTCCGACCAGACCGGGTGGGACTGGTTCTCGATGCATCTGGAGAGCGGCGACAAGTTGATGCTGTTCCGGCTGCGCCATGCCGACGGCGCGCATTTCTTCGCCGGCACCTGGATCGGGCGCGACGGCCGCGCGCAGCCGCTCGATCCCGGCGACATCGTGCTGACGCCGACCGCGACCACGCTCATTGCCGGACGCGAGCTGCCGACCGGCTGGCAGCTCGCGATCGCGTCGCGCGGGCTTTCCGTCGCAGTGGCGCCGCTCAATCCGCTGAGCTGGATGGACACAAGGTTCAAGTACTGGGAAGGCCCGATCAGCGTCAGCGGCAGCCAGCGTGGCGTCGGCTATCTGGAATTGACCGGGTATTGAGTGCCTCCGTCATGGCCGGGCTTGACCCGGCCATCCACGCGTTCTTCCTTTCAGCCACCGCCGCAAAGAGTGGACCCGCGGGTCGAGTTTACAGCCGGACCGGCCGAAGGCCGGATCCGGTTGCCCGCGGGTGACGCGGAGGATGCGAGAGGGTGTGCGCTCCTGCGAGACGCCGCGCGCGTTGGCAGAGGCCGCGGGCTTCCACTCAGCTCTGGTGCGGGCCCCGCATGAGCTTGAGGGCGTCCTCGATATGGCGCCACTCCCGCGCCTGTTCGCTGTCGCCCTTGCTCTCGCAGCCGGCTGCCTGCTGGGCGGCCTGGGCGATCGCCGCGAGGCCGTGCTGCTCGAGCATCTGCCGGGCGATCAGGTGGATCTGCATCTCGGATGTCATGTCGCTCCTCCCGTTCGGTCACGATCGGATTGGCCGCGGCCCGTCGGGACGCGGCGCCCCGATCCCAACGCGCGGATCGCGGTCTCGTTCATCCTGCCCTTGATGTTTGAGTCTATGCCTCTTGATCGGGAAAAAGGAGGGCGGCGCGCGGGGGGTGTGGCAGGCGTGCGGAACACGGGCCATTCGCCGCACTTTGGTGACGCGGTTAGGCAATCCCGCCGGCCGATGGTATCTTTCGCGCCACTGCCGACGCCGCGCGGTCATCGACCGCCCGTCGTCGGTTCGGGGTGTCCAAGTCAAGGGGGAGGGGCCAATGGATCGTCAGTTCGCGTTTCGCGTCGAGGGAGCCAAATACGGCGTTGGCTTCGGCTCGGCGCTGGCGATCGCGATTTCCTACACCAACAATCATTCGATCCTGTGGGCGATCATCGACGGCATTCTGGGCTGGATCTACGTGATCTTCTTCGCGCTGTTCAGGTCATAGGCACAAGGTGGTCGTCGCCCGGCTTAACCGGAGCCCCAGTCGCCGCCGGCGTCGCTGGGAGATTCTGAACTCGTTTCAGTTGTCAACCGAACTCGCGCTTGCAGCGGCGGTATGCTCGCGATCCAGCGCATCTAGGACAAAATTGAAGAGTTCAGCTGCTCTGTTGGTCGCGCGGCTCGCATAGGCCGGCGTTCCGCGGGATGAAACAACTTTTGCCGAATAGATAAGCATCGTTGGGGGCCGTTCCCCTTGTGCGGAGATGATCGATTTGCACTCTCTTGAGGGTGATGTCCTCTCCGGTGATTGCGTGTCGAAGCACGTGCCAACCCTTCGCAAAAGCTCACAGCCCGCTTCAGCTGGGGTGGGGCTGGCAAAGCAAGGTGCGGGCGGATCGGAAACTGGCGATTCGCAAAAAGCCGAGTTAATATGGCAGCGAGCAGAGTAGTCTTGTACTTGATCTCGACCAAGGTCGGTGATGATCACGTCGTATTTTGCACGCTCTAGCCATTCCATAGCTTCATTTGTGGTTCTGGCTAGGTCTACTGAAATGTGGGCTGCCAAGAGAACCCGGCGTTCGTTTGCATTTTGATAAGGGTGCTTGTCGTCCACCCAGAGCACGGTTGCCCCATTCGTGATCTCGGCCAGTTGGGCAAAGCGCGCAGCGAGGACCGTTCGATCTTTTGCGGGAATTGAATTATTTTTTCCGATTTGCTTGTTGTGGTCGTCCAAAGAGGCGGGCACTGCACGCAAGTGAAGTTCGAAGACTCCAACTTTTACCGAGTCGATCCAGCCTTTGGATACGGCCACCTGGGCCAACGGATACAGTCTCACAAAAGCGATGAGCGCGAATGCGAACCAAAACACCGGCACAAGTGCGCTGAGCGAATTTGCGAGTTGCGGCAATGAACGAGAATGGGAGTAGCTAGCCTTCTCGATTTGATCCTGATCGATAACGTTGTTGGGATTGTCATCCGGCTGGTTTCCCATTGGTCCCTCCCGTAGCAGTGCGGAGCCTTCTCTTGATACCGGCGGCAGTACAGTAGATTGGTGCTGACCGAGCTATGGCAAGATTTTGCCCTTGACGGAGCCGCGTACGACGGCGGCTAGGATGTTGACCCTTGCGGTCTGGGATCGATGTCAGGTGCTACTACGGGCTCCACATCGGGGGGGCCTCGTTTCGTTGTCGCGCGGTCGCTCCGTGCTGGGCGATAACTCCGAACATGGAGCAAGGTCTTGGCCTTGTCCCGTGAACCAGAAAGCCCTCAGCGCCCACCGGCCTTTCCCGTCGTCATGGCCGCGCATCGCGCGTTTACGCCACCCGCGCGCGCGTCTAAGCTTCACTACGACCTGCCAATGAAAAAAAGCTCGGGAAGGAACGGACATGTACACGGATATCCTCGTCGCGGTCGAAAGCCATGTGTCGACCATCACGCTCAATCGCCCGGACAAGCTGAACGCCTGGAACGGCCAGATGGAGGCCGAGGTGCGCAGCGCGGTGACGGCGGCCGCGGCCGACGACGCCGTGCGCGCCATCGTCATCACCGGCGCCGGCCGCGGCTTCTGCGCCGGCGCCGACATGTCGATCCTGTCCGACATCTCCGCGGGCGGCGAGGCCCGCACCAGCCGCGAGAGCCGCGAGAGCGGGACGCCGGCCGCGGCCGGGGACAATTTCGGCCAGAAGTTCAGCTATCTGCTGGCGGTGCCCAAGCCGGTGTTCATGGCCATCAACGGGCCGATCGCCGGGATCGGCTTCTGCCTCAGCCTGTTCGGCGATTTTCGCTACATGGCCAACGGCGCCAGGCTGACCACGGCGTTCGCCAAGCGCGGCCTGATCGCCGAGCACGGCAGCTCGTGGATGCTGCCGCGCCTGGTCGGCACCATGAACGCGCTGGACCTGCTGTGCTCGGCGCGCACCGTCGACGCCGCCGAGGCCGAGCGCATGGGCCTGGTGCGCCGGCTGCCGGCGGAGAATTTCCTCGGCGCGGTGCAGACGATCGCGCGGGAGCTGGTGACGGCCGCCTCGCCGCGCTCGATCGGCGTCATCAAGCGGCAGGTCTACCAGTCGCACTTCCAGACGCTGGCGGAAGCCTGGTCGCTGGCCGACGTCGAGATGGTGAGCTCGTTCGGCTCGGAGGACTTCAAGGAAGGCGTCGCGCATTTCATGGAGAAGCGTCCGGCGGCGTTCACCGGCCGGTAGCCCAGGTGGTCCCTGGCTTGCTCGACTTGATCCGTCGTCCTGAGGTGGCCGCGCGAAGCGCGGCCCTCGAAGGGCGGCGGCCCGGGCCGTTCATCCTTCGAGGCTCGCGGAGCCTGTCATCGGGCCGCGCTTCGCGCGGACCCGTTGGCTCGCGCCTCAGGATGACGGGACTGATTCAACCTCACAATCATCGCTTCTTACTGCGTCGGAGGTCGCGATGGCTGTGACGAAACCGGCGCAGTGGCGTTTCCTGGTCGCGGCGCTGGCGTGGTGCGTGGCCTCGGCCGCGCCGGCGGCGGGCGAGGCCGGCGGCGCCACGGTGTTCGAGGGCGCGCGGCTCATCACCGGGGACGGCGGCGCGGCGATCGAGGACGCCGCCTTCGTGGTCGCCGGCGGCGAGTTCATCGCGGTCGGCCGGCGCGGCGAGGTGGCGATCCCGCCGGGCGCGACGCGGGTCGACCTTGCGGGCAGGACCGTGATGCCGGCGCTGATCGACGATCACGTTCACATGGGCTACCGCAAGGGCACCAGCTTCTCGGCCGTCAACTACACCGCCGAGAACCTCCGCGACCAGCTCGATCGTTTCGCCTTCTTCGGCGTCGCCGCGGTGCTCGAGACCGGGACCGGCCGCGGCGAGCTGCCTTACGAGATGCGCGACGCGGCGCGCGCCGGCACGCGCTCCCTCACCGCCGGCCGCGGCTTCGCCATGCCCGGCGCGGGCCCCGGCGGCCCGATGGCCGAGGCAGCCTACGGCGTCACCACCGTGGACGAGGCCCGCGCCGACGTGCGCGAGCTCGCCGCCCGCAAGCCGGACATGGTCAAGATCTGGGTCGACGACCGCGACGGCACGGTGGAGAAGCTGAGGCCCGATCTCTATCGCGCGATCATCGACGAGGCCCACCGGCATCATCTCAAGGTCATGGCGCATATGGTCGATCTCGCCGACGCCAAGGACCTGCTGCGGGCGGGCGTCGACGGCTTCGCCCACATGATCCGCGACCGCGACGTCGACGACGAGTTGCTGGCACTGCTGCGGGAGCGGCCCGACGTCTTCTTCCTCAACACGCTGTGGGGCGAACGGCGCGCGATCTACACCGCGCCCCCGGCCTGGCTCGACGAGCCCCTGCTGCGCGAGGCATTCACCGCTGAGGATCTCAAGCAGCTCGCCGGTCAGCTGACGCCCGATCCGGCCGCCGATCCGCGCAAGCTCGCGCGGGCGCGGGCCATGGAGGAGACCAATTTCCGCAACACGGCCAGGCTTGTTGCGGTCGGGGTGCGGCTCGGGCTCGGCACCGATACCGGCGGCAACAATGGTGGGCAGTTCTTCGGCCTCGGCTCCCATGTCGAGCTCGAGCTCCTGGTCCGGTGGGTCGGACTGACGCCGATGCAGGCGATCACCATCGGCACCCGCGATGCGGCCGCCATCCTCGGGCTCGACCGGCTCGGCACCGTGGCGCCAGGCAAGAGCGCCGATTTCATCGTGCTCGACGCCAACCCGCTGGACGACATCGCCAACACCCGCCGCATCGCCGCCGTGTACCTGCGCGGCGCCGAAATCCCGCGGGCCGCCCTGTCGGCCCGATGGATCGCGCGCGATTGATCCGCCGACGCGCGGCGTTTCATCCGGATTTCAGGTCAGGGTTGTGCGCCTCGGTCGCATGCACGCCTCGTGCGTGGCGCTGCCGGTATGTGCCGCTAAGAGTTCCTTAAGCGGTGCGCATTAGATTTTATGATGATTGATTGTAAATGAGGCGGCCCGGATCGCTCGGCTGGATCCTGATCGGCGGGGCGATGAGCCGCCGGACGTCGTCCAGCTCCCCGAGGGACCGCGTTGAAGGCGACCGGCGCCGACTGATCGCCGCCGCGCTGCCGGGCCTGGTCGACCGTCGTTCTTGATCGCGAAAGGCACCCGATGCTCGGCAGTCTGCGAATTTCCTCCAAGCTCATGATCATGGTCGGGCTGGCGATCGTCAGCGTGCTGGCGGTGGCCTTCGTCAGTCTCTCGGCGCTGCGCCACAACCTGCTGGAAGACCGCAAGGCAAAGCTGCAGGACCTGGTCGAGGTCGCGCGCGAGGCGGTGCAGAACGACTACGAGGTGTCGAAGAAGGCGGGGCTGTCCGATGAGGACGCCAAGGAGCGCACCCGCGTCCTGATCCGCCGCATGCATTTCGGCACCGACTACTTCTACGCCACCAGCTCCGACGTGACGACCCAGGCGCACCCGAATCCGAAGGTCGAAGGCAAGAACATGGCCGACTTCAAGGATCCGGACGGCGTGCTGTTCGCGCGCCAGCAGGTCGACATCGTGCATTCCCAGGGCAGCGGCTTCGTCGCCTACCGGTTTCCCAAGGCCGGCGGCGATACCCCGATGGCGAAGATTTCCTACCAGGTCGCGTTCAAGCCCTATGACTGGATCATCGGCAGCGGCATCTACATCGACGACGTCGACGCGATCTTCTTCAAGCAGCTGATGCAGATCGGCGCGCTGATCGCGGTCGGGCTGTTCATCGTGATCGGCGCCTCGCTGCTCCTGACCCGCAGCATCGTCAAGCCGATCGCCGGCATGACGCAGGCGATGCGCAAGCTCGCCGCGGGCGATACCGCGGCCGAGGTTCCCGCCCGCGACCGCGGCGACGAGGTCGGCGCCATGGCGCAGTCGGTCCAGGTCTTCAAGGACAACATGATCGAGACCGCGCGGCTGCGCGGCGAGCAGGATGCGCTCAAGCAGACCGCGGAATCCGAGCGAAAGCAGTTGCTCAGCCGGACCGCGGACGAATTCCAGAGCGGCGTCCGCGCCTCGCTCGATGCGCTGACCAGGTCGGCGGACGTCATGCGGACGATGTCGCAGGACATGTCGTCGACCGCGAAGGATGCCAGCAACCAGGCGGCCACCGTGGCGGTGGCGGCCGGCGAGGCCACCACCAACGTCCAGACCGTCGCGGCGGCGACCGAGGAGCTGTCGTCGTCGGTGACGGAGATCGGCCGCCAGGTCAGTCAGTCGACCCAGATCGCGGCCAAGGCCGTGGCCGAGGCGAACCGCACCAACATGACGGTGCAGGGCCTCTCCAACGCGGCGCAGAAGATCGGCGACGTGGTGCGGCTGATCAGCGACATCGCCGAGCAGACCAACCTGCTGGCGCTCAACGCCACCATCGAGGCGGCGCGGGCGGGCGAGGCCGGCCGCGGCTTCGCCGTGGTCGCCAACGAGGTCAAGTCGCTGGCGACCCAAACCGCCAAGGCCACCGAGGAGATCGCGGCCCAGGTCGCCGCCATGCAGGGCGCGACCACCGAGGCGGTGCAAGCCATCGAGAGCATCGGCGGCACGATTTCGGCGATCAACGAGATCGCCGCCACCATCGCTTCCGCGGTCGAGGAGCAGGGCGCGGCAACCCAGGAGATCGCCCGCAACGTCCAGCAGGCGGCGCAGGGCACCGGGGTGGTGTCGCACACCATCGTCGGGGTCAACCAGGCGGCGAGCCAGACCGGATCGGCGGCGGAAAACGTCCTCGCCTCGGCGGAAGAACTCAGCCGACAGTCGGACACGCTGCGCGCCGACGTCGACAGCTTCCTCGCCAGGATCCGCGCCGCCTGACGACGACGGCGGATCCGTCGCGTCCGGGCGCGATGGCTGGAAATACCTCCACCCATCCCCGCCGCTGATCAAGAAATGGGCGTGAAAAGCCCACATAATCGCGTTTCCCGCAGTGCGGAATCGAGGCACGGTGAGCCGGATCGAATTCTCCTGGGGGCCCGATGTTTGTCACCGTCGTTGCCGTGCTCTGTTCCATGGGCAAGGTTTGTGTCGAGGAAATCGTCACCGACTCTTCGCTGGATACCAGGGTCACGTTCCAGAGCTGCATGATCGGAGGCCAGGCCGGCCTTGCCCAGTGGAAGGGCGAACACCCGGTCTATCGCTCCGAGGATTGGCATATCGAGCGGTACAAGTGCGTGCCCGGCCATTACGAGGTCAAGGTCAAGGCCTGATCGCGCCGCGCGCCACGGCGAGTGGGCCGTCCGCATCTTCCGGTCCGATTCGCAAAAAAGCCGCCGGGTCCCGGCGGCTTTTTGTCGTATCAATGCCGGGCGCCGAGGCGCCTCACTCCGCCGCCTGCTGCCGCGGCGGGTCGAGCGCGCCGGACTGGTGGGCTTCGGCGACCTGGGCGTCGGAGAAGCCGAGCACCTGTTTCAGGATCTCGTCGGTGTGCTCGCCGAGCAGCGGCGAGCGGGTCACCACCGTCGGCGAATCCGACAGCTTGATCGGGTTGCCGACCGAGAGATACTTGCCGCGCACCGGGTGATCGACCTCGACCACCGTGCCGGTGGCGCGCAGCGAGGGGTCCTCGGCGAGCTCCTTCATCGACAGGATCGGCCCGCAGGGGATGTCGACCTTGTTGAGGATCTCCATGGCCTCGAACTTGGTCTTGGTCATGGTCCACTGCTCGATGCGCCCGAAGATCTCGTTCAGCCGCGGCAGCCGCGCCGCCGGCTTGGCGTAGTCGGGGTGGGTCTTCCAGGTCGGCTCGCCGATGACGTCGCAGAACTTCACCCATACCGGCGCCTGGGTGATGAAATAAATGTAGGCGTTGGGATCCTGCTCCCAGCCCCTGCACTTGAGGATGCGGCCGGGCTGGCCGCCGCCGGAGTCGTTGCCGGCGCGCGGCACGGCGTTGCCGAACGGTACGCCCTCGCCGTACTGGCTGTATTCGGTGAGCGGGCCGTGGGCGAGGCGCTGCTGGTCGCGCAGCTTGACGCGGGTGAGGTTGAGCACGCCGTCCTGCATCGCCGCGGTGACCTTCTGGCCCTTGCCGGTCACGGTGCGCTGGTAGAGCGCGGTGACGATGCCGAGGGCGAGGTGAAGGCCGGTGCCGGAATCGCCGATCTGGGCGCCGGTGACGAGCGGCGGACCCTCGCGGAAACCGGTGGTCGAGGCCGCGCCGCCGGTGCACTGGGCGACGTTCTCGTAGACCTTGCAGTCCTCGTACGGCCCGGGGCCGAAGCCCTTGATCGAGGCGACGATCAGCTTCGGGTTGATCTTCTGGATGGTCTCCCAGGGAAAGCCCATGCGGTCGAGCACGCCGGGGCCGAAATTCTCCACCAGCACGTCGCAGGTCTTCATCAGCTCGGTGAGAACCTCCTTGCCCTTGGGGTTCTTGGTGTCCAGCGTGATCGAGCGCTTGTTGTGGTTGAGCATGGTGAAATACAGGCTGTCGGCATCCTTGACGTCGCGCAGCTGGCCGCGCGTGATGTCGCCGACGCCGGGGCGCTCGACCTTGATGACGTCGGCGCCGAACCAGGCCAGCAGCTGGGTGCAGGTCGGGCCCGACTGGACGTGGGTGAAATCGAGAATTTTTACGCCCTTCAGCGCCTGGGTCATGGTCGTGGGTTCCTCTCGGCTCTCAATTCAACAAGGTGACTCTGTGTATGTCGTCATGGCCGGGCTTGACCCGGCCATCCACTCTTTACTTGCTTGCAGCCTCGCAAAGCGTGGACCCGCGGGTCAAGCCCGCGGGTGACGCCGAAGGGGCGGCGCGCGCACACGTCTCAAATCCTCATTTCTTCTTCACCACGCTCTGCGGGTTGAGGTTGCCGATGCGGCCGCTTTCGGTTCCGGCGGCCGGATCGATCACCGCGTTGATCAGGGTCGGCTTGCCGGAACTCAGCGCCGCGTCGACGGCGCGCTTGAGCTCGTCGGGGGTGGTGACGTTGACGCCGACCCCGCCGAACGCCTCCATCATGCGGTCGTAGCGCGCGTTCTTCACGAACACGGTGGTGGCGACGTCGCCGCCCGCCGGGTTGACGTCGGTGCCGCGATAGATGCCGTTGTTGTTGAAGATGACGATGCAGACCGGAAGATTGTAGCGGCAGATGGTCTCGACCTCCATGCCGGAGAAGCCGAACGCCGAGTCGCCTTCCACCGCCAGCACCGGCTTGCCGGTCTCGATCGCCGCGGCGACGGCGTAGCCCATGCCGATGCCCATCACGCCCCAGGTGCCGACGTCGAGGCGCTTGCGCGGCTGGTACATGTCGATGACGCCGCGGGCGAGGTCCAGCGTGTTGGCGCCCTCGTTGACCAGGATGGCGTCGGGCCGTTCCCTGATCACCGTGCGCAGCGCGCCGAGCGCGCCGTGGAAATCCATCGGCGCGGTGTTCTTCATCAGCCGCGGCGCCATCTTGGCGACGTTCTCCTCGCGCTTGGCGCCGACCGCGGCGGTCCACTCCGCCGGCGGCGCCGGCCAGTTGCTTCCCAGGCCGTCGACCAGGGCGGCGACGCAGGAGCCGATGTCGCCGACCAGCGGAGCGGCGATCTCGACATTGGAGTCCATTTCCCTGGGCTCGATGTCGATCTGAATGAACTTCTTCGGCGCGTCGCCCCAGGTCTTGCCCTTGCCGTGGGACAACAGCCAGTTGAGCCGGGCGCCGATCAGCATCACCACGTCGGCGTCCTTGAGCACGGTGGAGCGCGCCGCGCCTGCGCATTGCGGATGGGTGTCGGGCAGAAGCCCCTTGGCCATGCTCATGGGCAGGAACGGCACGCCGCTCTTCTCGACCAGCGTCCTGATCGCCTCGTCGGCCTGGGCATAGGCCGCGCCCTTGCCGAGGATGATCAGCGGGCGCCGCGCGCCCTTCAAGAGGTCGAGCGCGCGCCTGACCGCGGCGGGGGCGGGGATCTGCGCCGGCGCCGGATCGATCACCTTGACCAGCGACTTCGCGCCGGCGTCGGCGTTCATCACCTGGCCGAACAGCTTGGCCGGCAGGTCGAGATAGACGCCGCCGGGGCGGCCCGACACCGCGGCGCGGATCGCGCGCGCCACGCCGATGCCGATGTCGGCGGCGTGCAGCACCCGGAACGCGGCCTTGCACAGCGGCCGCGCCACCGCGAGCTGGTCCATCTCCTCGTAGTCGCCCTGTTGCAGGTCGACGATCTCGCGCTCCGACGAACCCGAGATCAGGATCATCGGGAAGCAGTTGGTGGTGGCGTTGGCGAGCGCGGTGAGACCGTTGAGGAAGCCGGG
This sequence comes from Xanthobacteraceae bacterium, assembly GCA_031291445.1. Taxonomy (GTDB): domain Bacteria; phylum Pseudomonadota; class Alphaproteobacteria; order Rhizobiales; family Xanthobacteraceae; genus Bradyrhizobium_A. The sequence goes on from JARLJA010000057.1 coordinate 20,575, forward strand.
CGCCGACACGGTGAGGCAGATGCCCGGCTTCCTGGTCAGGAAGCCGGCGATCGCCGCCGCGTTGCCGGCGTTCTGCTCGTGGCGGAACGAGATGACGCGGATGCCGGCGGCCTGCGCCATGCGGCCGAGGTCGGTGATCGGAATCCCGGGCACGCCGTAGATGGTGGTGACGCCGTTGAGCTTGAGCGCGTCGATGACGAGGTGGAAGCCGTCCGTCAGCTCCTGCTCTTCGGTCCTGGTCTCGATGCTCTGGGCCACTGCCGACATGTCCGCTCTCTCCCCGTACGCTTCTTTTTCGTCTCTTCTGACTTGTTCGTCCGTTCTGATCTCTGTTCCGACCTCCGTTCCGTCATCCTGAGGAGCACCGCGCAGCGGTGCGTCTCGAAGGATGAACGGCCCGGGCCTGTCATCCTTCGAGACGCGGCCAAAGAGGCCGCTCCTCAAGGATGACGGGTCTTCATTCGCCTTCGCGTGATCGTCGCTTCGTCACCGACCTCGTCCACCGGTTCAAGAAAAGATCTGGTCGCCATGGGCCTCGACATAGGACGCGAGGCCGAGGGTGTGGTCGCGCGACAGCTTCTCGGCGAGCTCGGTGTCGCGCTCCTCGAGCGCTCCGATGATGGCGAGATGCTCCGGCAGCGATTTGGCGAGGCGCTCCTCGCGGCCGATGGTGAGCTGGCGATAGCCGCGCACGTGCAGCAGGATGTCGTTGGTCATGTCGACCAGCACCTGGGATTCGCTCAAAGCCAGCACCGCCTGGTGGAAGGCGATGTTGGCGCGCGAATACTCCTCGATGTGCTCCTGGGGCAGGCGGTCCTTGCCGAACTCCTTGAAGAAGTTGCGCAGCGCCGAGATGTCCTTCTTGCGCGCGGTCGTGGTGATCAGCCGCGCCGCCATGCTTTCCAGCGCCGCCCAGGCGCGGATCATGTCGACCACCTCGGTCTTGCTCTTGCGCACCACCACGATGCCGCGGCGCGGCACGGTCTTGACGAAGCCGTCCTGCTCCAGCATCGCGATCGCCTCGCGGATCGGCGTGCGGCTGACCCCGAGCCGTTCCGACAGCGCGCGCTCGTCGAGCATCACCGGCTCGGGCGTGGCGTAGATGTCCATCTTGAGGATGGCGTCCTTCAAGGCGTCGTAGGCCTTGGTCTTGAAGCTGGTCTCCGGCGCGATCCGCATGATCGCGATATCCGCTTCGGCCATCGGGTTCGCCCTGGTTGGTCTGGCTGCCATACTGATTCCTCTTCCTCTGGTATCAGGAACACTAGCACGGCCTCAGTCAGTTGCTATTGGCATACCAGATGCCACGACGTCAAGCGGCGCGGTTTTTACGGACTTCTCGGCAGCAACGGTCTTGACAAGCGCGGTTCTTGGTATGCCAAATACCAGAGAGGGCCCCGCGCGGGCTCGTCCCCTTGGTGGCGGGTGCGCGTGGCAGGCTGCCGGGCCGGCCCGCGGGCGGTTCTCGCAACAAAATCAACAGGAGGAAGGCATGACCCAGGACGCCCGGACCACGGTGCGCACGGTTCTCGATGCGGTGAAGGCGGCCGGGCGGAACAGCCTGACGGCGCCGGAAGGCAAGGCGGTGTGCGACGCCTACGGCATCCCGGTTCCGCAGGAGGCGCTGGCGCATTCCGGCGCCGAGGCCGGCAAGCTCGCCGCGGCCATGGGCTTCCCGGTGGTGATGAAGATCGTTTCCCCCGACATCCTCCACAAGACCGAGGCCGGCGGCGTGGTGGTCGGCGTCAAGAGCGCCCAGGAGGCCGAGGCGGCCTACGACCGCATCCTCGGCAATGCCAAGACATACAAGGCCGACGCGAAGATCGAGGGCGTCCAGGTCCAGCAGATGCTGCTGGGCGGCACTGAGGTCATCGTCGGGTCGATCACCGACGGTTCGTTCGGCAAGCTGGTCGCCTTCGGCCTCGGCGGCGTGCTGGTCGAGGTGCTGAAGGACGTCACCTTCCGGCTGGCGCCGGCGACCAACGACGACGCGCTGTCGATGCTCGACGGCATCCAGGCCCACGAGATGCTGAAAGGCGTCCGCGGCGGCGAGCCGGTCAGCCGCGAGGCGCTGGCCGGCGTCATCGTCAAGGTGTCGCAGCTGGTCAGCGATTTCCCCGAGATCGTCGAGCTCGACCTCAACCCGGTGTTCGCCACCAAGGCGAACGCGATCGCCGCCGACGTGCGCATCGTGGTCGACTTCGCGCCGCCACCGGCGCGCTACCGGCCGCCGCAGGAGCTGATCGTCCGCCAGATGAACCGCATCATGAGGCCCGAGGCCGTCGCGGTCATCGGGGCGTCCAACGAGGACGGCAAGATCGGCAACTCGGTGATGAAGAACCTCATCAACGGCGGCTACGAGGGCATGATCTACCCGATCCACCCCAAGGCCACCGAGATCATGGGCCGGCGGGCCTATGCCAGCGTCAAGGACGTCCCGGGCGTCATCGACGTGGCGGTGTTTGCGATTCCCGCCAAGCTGGTCGCCGCCGCGCTGACCGAGTGCGGCGAGAAGAAGATCCCCGGCGCGGTGCTGATCCCCTCGGGCTTTGCCGAGGCCGGCGCACCGGAGCTGCAGGCCGA
>JARLJA010000004.1 GCA_031291445.1 Xanthobacteraceae bacterium
AGTCGATTCTGGCTGAGCGTTACCTGATAGCCATCGCGGGCATGGCCGCAGGCGTTGCTCATCAGGACATCGAGCGGCAGCTTGCCGCCATTGGCCTTCGCCGCCTGCAGCGCCAGCATCCAGCCGCCGATGGCGCCCGGCACGGTGAGCGCGGCAAGCGCGCCGCGCGTCGGGACGGTTTCGTAGTCGCGATAAAGCTCCGGCCGCGCATTACGGCCGGCGGGACCGGGCGCCATGATGGCGCGCACGCGGCCGGACGGCTCGCGGATCAGCCAGAAGCCGTCGCCGCCGATGTGGTTCATGTGCGGATAGACCGCGGCGATCGACGCCGCCATCGCCACCATGGCCTCGAGCGCGTTGCCGCCCTCGGCCAGCACGTGGCGCCCGGCCTCAACGGCGCCGCCGTGGGGCGCGGCGACCACGCCGCGCCGGTGTCCTGAAGAAGAGAGGGTCATGGCGTTTCCAGCACTCGGCTCGGACCGGGGCGCTCCCCCTCGCAGTGAGGAGCGGCCGCTTGGCCGCGTCACCAACCACGAGGGCGAGCAGGTCAGGTGAGCCTCACCCTTGGAGATGCCCGCGACGCGAGTTCCTCAGGGTGAGGGGAATGGTCAATCGTGAACCGAATTATGCCGCATCCGGCGTCTCCAGCAACCCGCGGCCCCGCAGCAGGGCATCGACCTCGGGCCTGCGGCCGCGGAAGGCGATATAGGCCTCTTCCGGGTCGCGTGAGCCGCCCGAGGAATAGATGTCGTCGTGCAGGCGCCTGGCGATCGCCGGGTCGAACACGTCGCCAGCCTCCTCGAACGCGGCGAAGGCGTCGGCGTCCATCACCTCCGACCACATGTAGCTGTAATAGCCCGCCGCGTAGTGGCCGCCGGAGAAGACGTGGCCGAACTGCTGCGGCCGGTGGCGCATGGCGATCTCGGCCGGCATCCCGATCTTTTCGAGCTCGCGGGCCTCGAAGGCCCGCACGTCGCCCACCGCCGCCGCCGGCTGGGTGTGGAATTCCAGGTCCATCAGCGCCGAGGCCACGAACTCCACGGTGGCGAAACCCTGATTGAAGCGGCGCGCCGCCAGGAACCGCTGCAGCAGCTCGTCGGGCAGCGGCTCGCCGGTCTGGTAGTGCCGGGCGAACCGCCGCAGCACCTCGGGCCGCTGCTGCCAGTGCTCGTAGAGCTGGGACGGCAGTTCGACGAAATCGGTGAACACGCTGGTGCCGGACAGCGAGGGGTAGACCACGTTGGACAGCATGCCGTGCAGGCCGTGGCCGAACTCGTGGAACAGGGTGCGGGCGTCGTCCGGCGACAGCAGCGACGGATGGCCCTCGGCGCCCTTGGCGAAGTTCATGACGTTGATGATCAGCGGCGTAACCGCACCGTCAAGCTTCTGCTGGTCGCGCAGCGACGTCATCCAGGCGCCCGAACGCTTCGAGGCGCGGGCGAAGTAGTCGCCGTAGAACAGCGCCTTGTGGGCTCCGGCGGCATCCCGCACCTCCCAGACCCGGACGTCGGGATGCCAGACCGCGACGTCCTTGCGCTCGACGAAGGACAGGCCGAACAGCCGGTGGGCGACGTCGAAGGCGGCCTCGATCATGTGGTCGAGCACCAGATAGGGCTTGATCGCCGCGTCGTCGAAATTGGCGCGGCGCTGGCGCAGCTTTTCGGCGTAGTAGCGCCAGTCCCACGGCGCCAGCTCGAAATTGCCGCCTTCGTCGCGGACCAGTTCCTGCAGGGCGTCGCGGTCGGCCAGCGCCCTGGCGCGGGCCGGAACCCAGACCCGCTCGAGCAGGCCGCGCACCGCCTCGGGCGTTTTCGCCATGGAATCCTCGAGCCGGTAGGCGGCGAAATTCGGGAAGCCGAGGATCTTCGCGGTCTCCTCGCGCAGCGCCAGGATCTCGCGGATGGTGGCGTTGTTGTCGTTGGCGTTGCCGTTGTCGCCCCGCGCCGTGAACGCCTTGAACACCTTCTCCCGCAAGTCGCGGCGGGTCGAGCTCTGCAGGAACGGCTCGACCGAGGACCGCGACAGGGTCACCACCGCCTTGCCGTCGAGGCCGCGCTCGGCGGCGGAACGCTCTGCCGCGGCGACGAAGGCCGGACTCAGGCCGCCGAGGTCGTCGGGGCTGAGTTCGAGCGTCCAGGCCTGCTCGTCGCCGAGCAGGTGGTGGCTGAAGCTGGTGCCGAGCTGCGCCAGCCGCTCGTTGATGTCGGCCATGCGCGCCTTGGCGACCTCGGAGAGGCCGGCGCCGGCGCGGCGCATGGCGGTGTAGCTGCGCTCCAGCAGCCGCGCCTGCTCGGGCGTCAGCCCGAGCGCGGCGCGGTTCTCGTAGAGCCGGGCAAGCCGTCCGAACAGCACGGCGTTCATCATGATCGGATTCCAGTGCCGCGCCGACCTCAGCGCCACCTCGCTCTCGATGGCGAGCAGCTCCGGGCTCGAATGCGCCGACACCAGGTCGTAGAACACCGCCGAGACCCGGTTGAGCAGCTTGCCCGAGCGCTCCCACGCCGCCACCGTGTTGTCGAAATCCGGCTCGGCAGCGTCGTTGACGATGGCGTCGATCTCGCGGCTGTGGTCGGCGAAGGCCCGCTCGAAGGCCGGCATGAAGTGCTCAGGCCGGATCTCGCCGAACGGCGGGGTCTCGAACGGCGTCTGCCAGCTGGCGAGCAGCGGGTTCGAGGCGGTGGTCGGGGGCGCGGCGGGGGCTTCTGACATGAAAAAACCTGGCTGTGGCAGGGACCGGAGGCAGACTTATAGCACTCGATTTAGCGCTCCGAGGCCGGTTTTGAAGCCCCTGGTGCTTGATTGCGCCGGCGTTTTCGCAGACATTGCCGGCCGCAACAGGACCCATATTCCATGACCTCGCCGACCAAGAGCTCCGCGCCCCGCCAGATCGCCTGGCCCAGCGTCATCACCGTGATCTCCGCAGCGATCCTGATCGGCGCGGAAGTGTTCGGCGCTGCGTTTGCCGGCGGCTGGGCGCTTGCCATCCTGTTCGGGCTCGACGACTCCGGCGCTCACGTCATGCAGGGGCTGCTGTTCGTGGTCGGCGTCATCATCATGGTGGGTTTCGTCCGCGGCGCGCAGCGCATCGAACCGTTCACCCGCGGCGCCTGATCGCCGCGCGGCGATTCGCACCGCCGCGGGGCCGCACCTGCGTCACGCCACGGCCAACATTGGTTAAGCAATTTTAACGAATGTTCATCGCGCGCATGCCAAGCGCGCTCTCGCGGCAACACTTCGCGCGCTCGCGCGAGAAATTCGCGCTCGCGGTGAAAAAATTCTTGCGCCCCTCTCGCAAAAGACCTATTTCCCGTCTTGCCCAATTTCGCACGTGCCTGTGGTCGTGTGTCGGTCGGTAGGTATCCGGACAAGAGGCCGGACAGCCGCCAAGGAAGCGAGTAAGCCCAGCATCGTCCCTCAGGCGGTGCGCCACTCAAGGGTCCTCTCATCCTTGCAACCGTGATCGGCAGCCGGAGGCGAACCGGCGCACCCCGCGCTCAACGGGGGACGCGACTTAAAGCAACGACGGAGCGGGCTTTTTTGGTCTCTGCCAGTCCTCCACCGGCTGGCGCGAATACCGAAGAGGCTTGTCCTTCATTGCCAGGTGTGCGGATGGGATCTCCCCTCCAATCCACGGCAGCACAGTTCGATTCGAGTTTATGGCCGTGTCGCGCCTCCATCGCGTGACCTGGTCGCAAGCTCCTGTCGAACGTCACGTTTGAGCGGTCCGTCGCTGGACCGTTTGGAGGGTGCTATGACCGAGCGCATTCAGGAATTCCTGGCGCAGCGCCGCCGCGAAGGCCTCGACACCGAGCCGTGCCTCGTCGTCGACCTCGAGGTCGTGCGCGACAACTACCAGACCTTCGCCAAGGCGCTGCCCGACAGCCGCGTGTTCTACGCCGTCAAGGCGAACCCGGCTCCGGAGGTGCTGTCGCTGCTCGCCGCGATGGGCTCCTGCTTCGACACCGCCACCGTCGCGGAGATCGAGATGGCGCTCGCCGCCGGCGCGACGCCGGACCGCATCTCCTATGGCAACACCATCAAGAAGGAGCGCGACATCGCCCGCGCCTATGCGCTCGGCATCCGGCTGTTCGCGGTGGACTGCGCCGCGGAGGTCGAGAAGATCGCGCGGGTGGCGCCGGGAGCGCGGGTGTTCTGCCGCATCCTCTACGACTGCGCCGGCGCCGAATGGCCGCTGTCGCGCAAGTTCGGCTGCGACCCGGAGATGGCGGTCGACGTGCTCGACCTGGCCAAGCGGCTGGGACTGGAGCCCTGCGGCATCTCGTTCCATGTCGGTTCGCAGCAACGCAAGGTGAAGGCGTGGGACCGGGCGCTGGCGATGGCCTCGACCGTGTTCCGCGACTGCGCCGAGCGCGGCATCAGCCTCACCATGGTCAACATGGGCGGCGGCTTCCCGACCAAATACCTCAAGGACGTGCCGCCCGTGGTGCAGTACGGCCGTTCGATCTTCCGGGCGCTGCGCAAGCACTTCGGCAACCAGATCCCGGAAACCATCATCGAGCCGGGCCGCGGCATGGTGGGCAATGCCGGCGTCATCGAGACCGAGGTCGTCCTGATCTCCAGGAAGAGCGACGAGGACGAGGTGCGCTGGGTCTATCTCGACATCGGCAAGTTCGGCGGTCTCGCCGAGACCATGGACGAGTCGATCCGCTACGCCATCCGCACGCCGCATGACGGCGCCGACATGACGCCCTGCGTGCTGGCGGGTCCGACCTGCGATTCGGCCGACGTGCTGTACGAGAAGCTGCCGTATCCGCTCCCGGTGACGCTCGAGATCGGCGACAAGCTGCTGATCGAGGGCACCGGGGCCTATACGTCGACCTACTCGGCGGTGGCGTTCAACGGCATCCCGCCGCTGAGAACCTACCACATCTGATCCGGGCCTTGACGCCCTGAAGCCGCGGGAGCCGGTGCGCCGGCTCCCCTCCTGTCACATGCAAGCTTGCTGACAACGCTCCGCGGCCCTGTCGCCGTGGGAGCGGGGACTGACGTGCCATGACCGCTGTGAAAACCGCCATGACTGTTCCTGCCGCCCCGACTTCCGAGGCCGCTCCGTTCGCGATCCGTGCGGAACGCCCCTCCGACGTCGCGGCGCGCGAGGCGCTGCTCGATGTGTGCTTCGGCCCCGGCCGGTTCGCACGCACCTGCCAGCGCCTGCGCGACGGACGCAAGCCCGCCGAAGGCCTCGCCTTCGTGGCGGTGCGCCGGGGCAAGGTCGTGGGCACCGTGCGGTTGTGGCACGTCAGCGCCGGCGGGCGCCCGGCGCTGATGCTCGGGCCGCTCGCGGTCGATCCGGCCAGCCGCGAGCTCGGCCTCGGCGCGGCGCTGATGCGCCACGCCCTGACGGCCGCCGCCGCGCGCGGGCACGACGCCGTCGTCCTGCTGGGCGACGCGCCTTACTACGCCCGCTTCGGCTTCTCGGCCGGGAAGACCGCGGCGCTGGCGATGCCCGGCCCGTTCGAGCGTGACCGCCTGCTCGCCTGCGAACTGCGTGACGGCGCGCTCGACGGCGTCACCGGGATGATCGCGGCCACCGGCTCGACGCTGGCGCAGCCGCGTTCGGCCGTCGCGGCCACCCGGCGGGCGGCTTGAGCCCATGAGGCTGCCGACCACACCGCTGAAGCTGCCCGCGGCGCCCCGCGTGGGCCCCCGCACCGTCGCCAGCGCGCTGCTGATCGTGCTGGCGGCCAGGATCATCGTGGATATCTTCAGGCGCAAGCCGGGCGCCGCCGCGCGCCTTGAAATCCGGGCATGACTCCCCGCGCGTCATGCGGTAGCGAGACCGGCCGGCTGGACCTTACGTCCCATCAAGCCACATCCCCGGCCGGCCGCTGAACAGAGGTGCCCATGACCCGTCGTCTCATTTCCACCGGTTCGCCCTTCGAAAAGACCGCCGGCTACAGCCGCGCCGTCGTCGACGGGGAATTCGCCTTCGTGTCCGGCACCACGGGCTACGACTACACCACCATGTCGATGCCCGCCGACGTCACCGCCCAGACCCGGAACTGCTTCAAGACCATCGGCGCGGCGCTGGCCGAGGCCGGCTTCGCCATGGCCGATATCGTGCGGGCGACCTACTACGTCGCCGACATCAAGGACGCCGACGCGGTCTTTGCGGTGTGCGGTGAGACGCTCGGCGAGATCCGCCCCGCGGCCACCATCGTCGCGGTGGCGGCGCTCTACAAGCCGGAAATGAAGATCGAGATCGAGGTCACCGCCAAGCGCCGCAGCGCCTGATCGCGGCATCCGGCGAACGCAAGGTTATAACATCGCATCGGCGGCGATTGAGAATCGCCGCTGTCGCCTGCGTGCACGAGCGGTGATAGAACGGCGCCATGGACGACGCGCGACACCAGCCCCACGATCATGACGGCCACGGTCATGATCATCATGAACATGATCACCATGGCCACAGCCATGCTCCGGCGACGTTCGGCCGCGCCTTCGCCATCGGCATCGCGCTGAATACCGGCTTCGTGCTGATCGAGACCGGCTACGGCTTCGTCGCCAATTCGACGGCGCTGTTGGCCGATGCCGGGCATAATCTCTCCGACGTGCTGGGGCTCGCGGTGGCATGGATCGCGGCGGTGCTGTCGCGCCGGCCGCCGACGCCGCGCCTGACCTACGGGCTGCGCAACACCTCGATCCTGGCGGCGCTGCTCAACGCGGTGATGCTGCTGATCGCTTCGGGCGCGATCATTCTGGAGGCGGTGCAGCGCCTGCTAGAACCGGCACCGGTGGCGACCATGACGGTCATCGTCGTCGCGGCGATCGGTATCGCCATCAACGGCGTCACCGCGTGGCTGTTCGCCGCTGGACGCGACCGCGACCTCAACATCCGCGGCGCCTACCTCCACATGGCCGCGGACGCGGCGATCTCGGCGGGAGTGGTGGTGGCCGGCGGCGTCATCATGGCGACCGGCTGGTTGTGGATCGACCCGCTGGCCAGCCTCGTGATCGTCGCGGTCATCGTGGCGGGAACGTGGGGCCTGCTGCGCGAAAGTACCGCCATGTCGCTGGCGGCGGTTCCCAGCGGCATCGATCCCAGGGCAGTCCGCGCCTATCTCGGCGGCAGGCCCGGCGTGGCCTCGATCCACGATCTCCACATCTGGCCGATGAGCACCACCGAGACCGCCCTCACCGCCCATCTGGTGACGCCGGCCGGCCATCCCGGCGATGATTTTCTGGTCGAGACCTGCCGGGAACTGGCCCGGCGCTTCGGCATCGGCCACGCCACGCTGCAGATCGAGGTCGCCACCGTGCCGTCCTGCACGCTGGCGCCCGACCACGTCGTGTAACGGCAGCATGACAGCCGGCGCCGGCGACCGCCGGTGCCGCGCCAAGCCACATGTCGGGCTTGATTTCAGCGGCCATTTGTCGTTTTGAACGACCATCGCCCCGTCGCGAGTGGGGCGTCATGCAATCCCGCCTTCTGGAGAAAATGGATGTCCTCCCACGTGCATGCGCGCATTTCCGGCCCCATCGTCATGATCGGCTTCGGCTCGATCGGCAAAGGCACGCTGCCGTTGATCGAGAAGCACTTCCATTACGACAAGTCGCGCTTCGTCATCATCGACCCGCATGAGGACGGCGAACTGGCGACGGAGCACGGGGTGCGCTTCCTCAGGCAGGCCGTGACCCGCGACAACTACCGCGACGTGCTGATCCCGCTGCTGACCGAAGGCGGCGGCCAGGGCTTCTGCGTCAACCTGTCGGTCGACACCTCGTCGGTCGACATCATGACGATGTGCCGTGAGATCGGTGCCCTCTACATCGACACCGTGATCGAGCCGTGGACCGGCTTCTATTTCGACAAGAGCGCCGGCCCCGAGGAACGCTCGAACTATGCGCTGCGCGAGACGCTGCTCGCCGCCAAGCACAACGCACCCGGCGGCACCACCGCGGTCTCCACCTGCGGCGCCAACCCCGGCATGGTGTCGTGGTTCGTGAAGCAGGCGCTGATCAACCTGGCGATGGACGCCGGCCTCGCCTTCCAAGAACCGAAGTCCCGCCTGGGCTGGGGCCAGCTCGCGCAGCGGCTCGGCGTCAAGGGCATCCACATCGCCGAGCGCGACACCCAGCATTCCAAGAACCCGAAGCCGATGAACGTGTTCGTCAACACCTGGTCGGTCGAAGGCTTCGTCTCCGAAGGCATGCAGCCGGCCGAGCTCGGCTGGGGCACCCACGAGAAGTGGATGCCGGCAAACGGCCGCACCCACGCCAAAGGCTGCCAGGCCGCGATCTATCTGCTGCAGGAGGGCGCCAACACCCGGGTGCGCTCATGGTGCCCGACGCCCGGGCCGCAATACGGCTTCCTGGTCACCCACAACGAGGCGATCTCGATTTCGGACTACTTCACCGTGCGCGACGGCGACAAGGTGGTCTACCGCCCGACCTGCCACTACGCCTATCATCCGTCGAACGACGCCGTGCTGTCGCTGCAGGAAATGTTCGGCGCCGCGGGCAAGATGCAGCCCTCATGGCACATTCTGGACGAGACCGAGATCGTCAGCGGCGTCGACGAGCTCGGCGTGCTGCTCTACGGCCATGCCAAGAACGCCTACTGGTACGGCTCCCAGCTCTCGATCACGGAAACCCGCCACCTCGCCCCCTACCAGAACGCGACCGGCATGCAGGTGTCGTCCGCGGTGCTCGCCGGCATGGTGTGGGCGCTGGAAAACCCGCAGGCCGGCATCGTCGAGGCCGACGAGATGGACTTCCGGCGCTGCCTGGAGATCCAGACCCCCTATCTCGGTCCGGTGAAGGGCTACTATACCGACTGGACGCCGCTGACCGACCGTCCGGGCCTGTTCCCGGAAGACATCGACCCCAGCGATCCCTGGCAGTTCCGCAACATCCTGGTGCGTTGACCGCCGCATTAACCCACTCCTCCGTCATGGCCGGGCAGCGCGATCCGTCCCTAACGGATCGCTAGGACTAAGGCCTCCCGGCCATCCATGTCTTGCTTGTTGAGACGTCGTGAAGACGTGGATGCCCGCGACAAGCGCGGGCATGACGAAGAATTGCCACCAGATCGTCTTCTCAACCGCCGCCTTAATCCCGCGTGCTGCTGTCCCAGGTGGCGTGACGGACGCCGGGAATGCGTTCCAGCGCCGCGACCACGTCGTCGAGCTCGGCGGAATTGACCGCGGTGCTGGTCAGCCGGGCGACGATCTCGGCCCAGTCGGCGCGGTCGATCACCTCGACATCGCCGACCGGATAGTGCGCCGCCTCGAGCCGCTCCACCAGCTTGTCGCGCAGGTCCGCGACCGCCTCGTTGTCGACGGTCAGGGTGACGTCGAAGTCGACCTCCGCGGTCTGGACGTCGAGCGGGGTGCGGTTGATGGCGTTGACCAGCGGCCGCAGCAGGGTATTGCCGGCCAGCACGAACACGGTCAGCGCCGCGGCCTGCGCCACCATGTCGGCCCCGGCGCAGCTGCCGACCGCGGCCGACCCCCACAGCGTCGCGGCGGTGTTGAGGCCCCGCACATTGGTGCCTTCCTTCATGATCACGCCGGCACCGAGGAAGCCGATCCCGGACACCACATAGGCGATCACTCGGACCGCGCCGCCGGCGCCGTCGAGATGCATGGCGAGATCGACGAAGGCCGAGGCGCCGACCGCGACCAGCACGTTGGTCCGCAGCCCGGCGGTGCGCAGCCGCAGCTGTCGCTCGGCGCCGATCAGGGTGCCGAGGACGAAGGCGACGCCCAGGCTGATCAGCGTATCGAAGAAGTCGTAGAGCTGGAACGTGGTGATGAAGCGCATGCGATCAATGAGGGCAGAAGTTGGAAGGCGACGACAAGCCAATGAAGGACCACGACGCGGAAGACGCCGTCGCGGACCATTGAAGACATTGCGATGCACGTCATCAAGGGTCAATTGTGGTTCGGGGCGTAGATAGACCAAAAATTCCCGGAGCGAACCATGAGATTCGATACGCTTGAAACGGTGGCGCTGGCGGTGTTCGCGGCATCCCTGATGGTGATCGCCGCGGCGTCGATCCACTTCGGCCAGCGCATCGCCGCGCAGGACATCCCCATGCAATGGGGTACCGACGGTCGGCCCACCTGGTATGCGCCGCGCGTCATCGGCCTGTGGTGGATGCTCTACCTCGCGGTCGCGCTCGGCGGCGGCCTGCTGGCGCTGGCGCATGTCGCCACCGGCCCGGCCGCCGGAAAAATGTGGCTGGCCTCGATGGCGCTGTCGGTGATCATGGCCGGCGTCCAGGTCTGGCACCTCAACGCGGTGACGCGCTGGGCCGCCGGGCAATAGAGCGCGGCGCCGCGGCCTCTACAGCACCAGCAATCCGGCCTCGCCGCCTTCGCTGGCGAAGGCGAGCCGGCTGCCATCGGCGCTCCAGGCCAGCGCCGCGACCGCGTCGCCGGCCTTCCGGCGCACCAGCAGCTCGCCGCCGTCGGTGATCCGCACCATCAGGATGGTGCCGTCGCTGTAGCCCGCGGCCAGGATCTCCTCCTTGGGATGACAGGCGACCACGTTGACCCGCGCCTTCAGCGGCGCCAGCATCAACGGCTCCTTGCCCATCGGGCCGTCCTTGCTGGCGAACGGCCACAGGATCACGGTGTCGGCGCCCGAGGTGGCGAGGAACTTGCCGCCGGCGGTCCAGTCCATCGAGCGCACGCGGCCGGGATAGCCGGTCATGCGCATGTGCTTGTTGTCGGCCAGCCGCCAGCCATGCAGCGCCGCCTCGTGCATTGCCGTCACCAGGAAGCGGTTGTCGGCGGAAAACGCCACCCCGAGATGCGAACCCTTCCACTCCAGGAATTCGGGCTTGGCCGCCATGTTCGGAAACCACAGGGTCACGCCGTTGTAGTGGGCGATCGCGAGCCTCAGACCCTTGGGCGCGAAGGCGAGCCCGCCGACGGTCGACGGCGCCTCGAAGCTCTTGACCTCCTGCTTGGGGGCGCGGACGAAGGCGGTCTTGCCGGCCGACCACGCCACCGCGCCGTCGGGATGCAGCGCGACGGAATCGATCCAGCGGCGCTTGGCATCGGCCGCGAGCTCCGCGACCTCGCCGCGGCGATCGATCGCCACGACCCGGCCGTCGTCGCCTCCGGTGACGAGACGCTTGCCGTCGGTGGCCGCGCACAGGATGCCGCCGCCATGGGCGGCGATCGTGCGGGCCTCGGCGGTGCCGTCGACCAGCATCACGTTGTCCTCGCTGCCGACGAAGGCCGCGATGGTGCCGAGAAAATGCACCGAGGCTGCCGGCTGCGGCAGGCTCAGCGCGCTGACGCGATCGGTGACGGAGGCGATCGAGGCCGCCGGAGCGGACGGGTCGAGGCCGGCCATCACGCCGCGACGCACTTGGCGAAGCCGTCGCGGATCGCCTGCTCCGGCAGGTCGCGGCCGATGAACACCACCCGGCTCTCGCGCGCTTCGCCGTCGTTCCATTTGCGCTGGTGGTCGCCCTCCAGCATCATGTGGACGCCCTGGAAGACGTAGCGCTCGTCGTCGTCCTTGAACGCCAGGATGCCCTTGGAGCGCAGGATGCGGGCGCCGTCGCGCGCCACCAGGTCCTGCAGCCAGGTCATGAACTTGTCGGCATCGACCGGCTGGTCGGTCCGCAGCGACAGCGACTGCATGTCCTCGTCGTGATAGTGCTTCAGCCCGTGGCCATGATCGTGGTGATGGTGGCCGTGGTCATGGTCATGATCGTGGTCATGATCATCGCCGGCTTCGAGGAAGTCCGGCTCGATGTCGAGGATGCGGTCGAGATCGAAGGCATTGCGCTCCAGCACGTCGGCGAGCGCCACTTGGCAGCGCTCGGTGCGGTGCAGCTTGGCATAGGGGTTGATGGCGCGGATGCGGGCCTCGACCTCGGCGAGTTCGGACGCCGAGACCAGGTCGGTCTTGTTGAGCACGATGACGTCGGCGAAGGCGATCTGGTTCTTGGCCTCGGGGGCGTCCTTCAGCCGTTCGCTCAGCCACTTGGCGTCGGCCACCGTGACCACTGCGTCGAGCCGCGCCTTGGTCTGCACGTCTTCGTCGACGAAGAAGGTCTGGGCCACCGGCGCGGGATCGGCGAGCCCGGTGGTTTCCAGGATGATGGCGTCGAACTTGCCGCGCCGCTTCATCAGCCCTTCCATGATGCGCACGAGGTCGCCGCGCACGGTGCAGCAGACGCAGCCGTTGTTCATCTCGAACACTTCCTCGTCGGCGCCGATGACGAGGTCGTTGTCGATGCCGATCTCGCCGAATTCGTTGACGATCACCGCGTATTTCTTGCCGTGGTTTTCCGACAGGATGCGGTTGAGCAGCGTGGTCTTGCCGGCGCCGAGATAGCCGGTCAGCACGGTGACGGGGATCTTGTCGGAGGCGGACGAGGGAGCGGGCGCAGCGGACATGGAAACTCCGGATCGGGGCGGGATACAGGCCAGCCTAGCGGGCCAGGGCATCGGTCAGGGCCTTTATATTGTGCCTGACCAGGTCAATGTAAGTAGGGGCGGCGCCGTTTTCGGCGGTCAGGGAATCGGAATACAGCGTGCCGCCGATCCTGGCCCCGGTCTCGGCGGCGATCTGGCGCATCAGCCGCGGATCGGAAATGTTCTCCAGAAACACCGCCGGAACCGCTTCGGCCTTGACCTGCCGGACGATGGCGGCGAGGTCGCGGGCGCTGACCTCGCTGTCGGTCGAGACCCCCTGCGGCGCGATGAAGGCAATACCGTAGGCGTCGGCGAAGTAGCCGAAGGCGTCGTGGGTGGAGATCACCCGCCGGCGTGAGGCCGGAATCCGTTCGACCGCGGCGCGCACCTCGCGGTCGAGGTCGTCGAGGCGGGCGAGATAGGCTTCCGCATTGCTCCGGTAGACCGCGGTGCCGGCCGGATCGGCAGCGATCAGCGCGTCACGGATGTTGGCGACATAGACCTTGGCATCGGGGACCGACTGCCAGGCGTGGGGATCGACGTCATGGCTGGCCTGCCCCGCGGGCCGGCGCGGCGCGATGCCGTCGGTCGCGGTGACGATCCTGGCGCGGTTACCGGCGGCTGATACCAGCCGCGGCAGCCAGCCCTCGAGCCCGAGGCCGTTGATGATCACCAGCCTTGCCTCGCCGACCCGCCGCACGTCGTCGGGCGTCGGGCGGTAGACGTGGCTGTCGCCGTCGGGGCCGACCAGCGTGGTGAGCGCGATGCGGTCACCGCCGACCTCGCGCGCGAAGTCGCCGACGATCGAGAAGCTCGCCACCACGTTGAGGCGCGCCTCGGCGGCGGCCAGTGCCGTGGCGAGCGCCGCCATCGCCAGTCCCAAGAGCCCACCGACCAGGCCCCTGCCGCGCGATGCCATTCAGGCCTCCAGGTGTGGCGCCGGGAACAGGCGCGACCACAGGCCGCCGGCGCGGCCGAATACCAGCGACAGGAAGTAGAGCGCCGCCGCCACCAGGATGATCGCGGGACCGGCCGGCACGCGGGTGTGGAACGACAGCACCAGCCCGGCATAGCCCGACGCCGCGGCGGCGGCCACCGCGACCGCGAGCATGGCGGTGATGTCGCGCGACCAGAACCTGGCGATGCCGGCGGGCAGCACCATCAGGCCGACCGCGAGCAGCGTCCCCAGCGCCTGGAAGCCGTTGACGAGATTGACCACCACCAGCGCCAGGAAGACGAGGTGCACCGGCGCGCCGGCGCGGCTCACCGCTCGCAGGAACAGCGGGTCGACGCACTCGACCACCAGCGGCCGCCAGATCACCGCAAGGACCACCAGCGTGAGGGTGGCGTTGAAGGCGATCACCATGAGCGTCGCGCCGTCCATCGCCAGCACGTCGCCGAACAGCACGTGCAGCAGGTCGATGTTGGTGCCGCGGATCGACACGATCGCCACGCCGAGCGCGAGCGAGATCAGGTAGAACGCGGCGAGCGTCGCGTCTTCGCGCAGTTCGGTGTCGCGCGTCACCAGGCCGGCGAGAATGGCCACGGAAAACCCGGCGATCAGGCCGCCGAAGGTCATCGCGAACAGGTTGAGGCCCGAGACCAGGAAACCGATGGCCGCGCCGGGCAGGATCGCGTGCGCCATGGCGTCACCGACCAGGCTCATGCGTCGGAGCAGCAGGAGCACGCCGATCGGCGCGCCGCCCAGCGCAAGCGCGAAGACGCCGACCAGCGCGCGGCGCATGAACTCGAATTCGGCGAACGGGGAAAACAGCGCGTCGACGATCATGGCGGATCAGGCCGCCCGCGACGGCGCCGCGCAGGCGGCGGCATGATCGTCGAAGGCTTCGCACATGCGCCGCGCCGCCAGCATGTTGTCGGCGGTCAGCACCTGCGCCGTTGCGCCCCACGCGACCGGCGTGCGTGCCAGCAGCAGGGTCTGGGGAAACCGCGCCCTGACCAGGTCGAGGTCGTGCAGCGCCACCACGATGGTGCGACCCTCGCCGTGCCAGTGCGCGACCAGCGCGAACAGGTCCTCGACGGTCTTGCTGTCGATGGCATTGAACGGCTCGTCGAGCACGATCACCGAGGCGTCCTGCAGCAGCATCCGGGCGAACAGCATGCGCTGGGTCTGGCCCCCCGACAGCGTGCCGATGCCGCGGCGCTCGAACCCGTTCAACCCGACGGCCGAGAGCGCGTGGCCGATCCGGCCACGCTCCGCCTCGCCGATGCGCCCGAAGGCGCCGCGCGTCCGCCACAGGCCGGTGGAGACGAAATCGAAGACGGGAATCGGGAAGCTGCGATCGATCTCGGCGATCTGCGGCAGATAGGCGATGTCGCGCGGGTCGAGACCGTTGCGGGCGATGGTGCCGGCCAGCGGCGGCAGAATGCCGGCGATGGCCCGCAACAGGGTCGATTTGCCGGCGCCGTTGGGCCCGATCACCGCCAGCAGCGCGCCGGCCTCGACCGTGCCGGTGAGGTGATGGACCGCGGGGTGGCGCTCGTAGCCAAGCGTCAGGTCATCGAACGTCAGCTGGGAGACGGCGGTCATCACGAGACCAGCCAGACCGTCAGCCAGAGGCCGGCGCTGAGGCCGATGGCGAGGCCAAGCCGCGCCCCCATGCCCATCCGCAGCAGTGACCACGGCAGCGGCTGGGCCGGGTGCGCGTGCGGCGCATGGCCATGATCGTGGGCATGGGCGGGGTCCGGGAGGGGGGCCAAGGGCGGGTCCATCGCTGTCCGAAATGTTATAATATTACATTTTTGACGGAAGCAACCCTGGGGAACGGGCCAGGGCCCAAATGCCCCGGGGTGCCGACCGAGGGGAACCCGGTTCAGGTAAGCTGACGCATCAGGGTCAAGCCGGCAAACAGCCCCAGAATGGCCAGCGCAACCGACCCGATCACGTAAAACGCCGCCAGCGCAAGCTCTCCGCGCTCGTACAGCAGGATGGAATCCAGCGAAAAGGCCGAGAACGTGGTGTAGCCCCCCAGGACCCCGGTCATGATGAACAGTCGCCAGGGCTGGGCGGCATCGCCCTTGAAGGCGAGATAGCCGGCGATCAGCCCCATCACCAGCGAGCCCGAGATGTTGATGATGAACGTGCCGTAGGGAAAGGCGGTGCCGAACGCCCGGCCGCTGGCGACATTGACCGCGTGGCGCAGGGCCGCGCCGAGCCCGCCGCCCACGAAAACCAGAAGATAGTTCATGGTCGCTCCGAACAAGATCCCGACTCGACCCGTTCTGTCTACCGTGACGCCGCAGCCCGGGATACCGGGTTTGTGTCACGGGCACGACGGGGTGAACAGTCGCAAAAAAGCGGCCCCGAACGGGGCCGCTCTCGATCAGTGAAGAATGCCGTTCCTGGAACGGCCGAAGCCAGATGGCTCAGCCAGCCTTGCTGAACAGCTGCTCGACGTAGTCCCAGTTCACGAGGTTCTCGACGAAGGCTTTGAGGTAGTCCGGCCGGCGATTGCGGTAGTCGATGTAGTAGGAGTGCTCCCACACGTCGACGCCGAGGATCGGGGTCGCGCCGTGGACCAACGGGCTCTCGCCGTTGGCGGTCTTCGAGATTTCGAGCTTGCCGTTCTTCACCGACAGCCAGGCCCAGCCGGAGCCGAACTGGCCGACGCCGGCGGCGATGAAGTCCTCCTTGAACTTGGCGTAGCCGCCGAGATCGGAATCGATCTGCTTCTGCAGGCGGCCGGGCAGCTTGTCGCCGCCGCCGTTCGGCTTCATCCAGTTCCAGAAGTGGAGGTGATTGAAGTGCTGGCCGGCATTGTTGAAGAGCGGCGCATTCTTGCCGAACGATCCCTTCACGATCTCCTCGAGGGATTTGCCCTCGAGTTCGGTGCCTTTCAGCAGGTTGTTGCCGTTGGTGACATAGGCCTGATGGTGCTTGTCGTGATGATACTCCAGGGTTTCCTTCGACATATAGGGCTGGAGCGCATCGTAGGCGTAAGGCAGGTCGGGGAGTTTGAAGGTCATGGGAATGTCCGCGGTGATGGGGTACAGGCGTTCAACGCGGAACCGTTATAGAAGTTTCCGCGCCGCTTGGATATGGGGTGATGAACGCACCGGCGCCCGTGCAAAATGGCAATAATCGTGGAGCTGAGCCCGAATTATGGGCATCGGACATCGAGAGGACGACATGGAGATCGGCCCGGATATCGACATCGGCCTCGAAAGCGGCGACGCGGCCTGGCCGAAGGTCGAGCCCTTGATGCAGGCAGCCTGGCCGGACGCGGTCCGGGCGACCCTGCCCTGGGGCCATATCGTGTTCGCCCACGCCGATTTCCGCGTCCTGGTCGAGCGCGAGGACGACGGCGTCGTGGGCCATGTCGGGATCTATCGCCGGCGGGCGAGCCTCAACGGCAGGCCGGTTCATATCGGCGGCATCGGCGGGGTGGTCACGCGGGCCGACCATCGGCGCCGCGGCTACGCCACCGTGGCGCTCAATGCCGCGATCGCGACCCTGAAACATGAAGGCTCGATCGGCTTCGGCCTGTTGTTCTGCGCCCCCCATAACGAGGCGTTCTATCGCGCGCGGGGCTGGCATGATTTCGCCGGCGAGGTGGTCGCCGAGCAGCCTGGCGGACAGGTTCGCTTCGACGTCATGAAGCCAATGGTATTCGATCTGGTGCTGCGGCCGCGCAGCGGGACGCTCGACCTGCACGGCCTGCCCTGGTAGCGCGGCGGGGGCATGCGCGGCGCGCGTGGACCGCATTCCATTTGGCGGCTTGCCCGCTCCCCTTGCCCCTGTCAGACCACCCAGCGCATCGACGCCAAAGCCGGATCAACCGGCGGGCGATCTCGACTGAAGGGAAGAAACGGGACGCGGCATGTCCGATCCGGGGATTCTGGAGTTCGACGCGGCTCTGCTGCGGATCGCGGCTCTGTCAACCGCCAATCCGCTGCTGGACGGCCCGATCCTCCCCACGCTGCTCGGGCTCGCCGGGCCCAACGTGGTGGCGCTCAGCGTCAGCGTGTGCGTCAGCATCGCCGAAACCTCGTATGTCGGCATTCTCGGCACCGAGCCGCTGGCCGCCATGGCGCTGGTGTTTCCCTTCGTGATCCTGACCATGACCATGTCGAGCGGCGCCATGGGCGGCGGCGTCGCCTCGGCGATCGCCCGCGCGCTCGGTGCCGGCGACACCGCCCGGGCCGCGATGCTCGCGCTGCACGCGCTGATGATCGGCACCTGTTTCGGCGCCGTGTTCACCGTCGTCATGCTGACCTTCGGGCCGCGACTGCTCGCGTTGATGGGCGGGCACGACCGCGTCCTTGCCGAGGCGGTGGGCTACACCACCATCTTCTTCAGCGGCGCCATCGTGCCGTGGCTGATGAACACGATCCTGTCGATCCTGCGCGGCACCGGCAACATGCGGATGCCGTCGGCGCTGATCCTGCTCGCCGCCACCGTCCAGATCGCGCTCGGCGGGCTGCTCGGGCTCGGCTTCGGGCCGATTCCGCGCTTCGGCATGCGCGGCGTGGCGAGCGGCACCCTGATCGCCTTCACTGCCTGCCTCGCCATCGCGGCGTGGATTCTGTTCAGCGGGCGCAGCCGCCTGAACCTCGCGACCGCCCCGCTGCGATTTCGCCGCGAGATGTTTGTCGACATTCTCAAGGTCGGCGCGATCGCCTGTTTCTCGCCGCTGCAGTCGGTGCTCACCATCGCGATCCTGACCCAGCTTCTTTCGCGCTTCGGCACCGAGGTTCTCGCCGCCTACGGCATCGGAGCCCGGCTCGAGTTCCTGCTGACCTCGGTGGCCTTCGCCGTCGGCATCGCCTCGGTGCCGATGATCGGCATGGCGATCGGCGCGGGGCGCACGGTTCGCGCGCGACGTGTCGCCTGGACCGGCGGCGCGATCTCGTTCACCGCCGTTGCAGCCGTCGGCGCGCTGGTCGCCGTGTTCCCCTGGCTGTGGGTCGCGCTGTTTACGAGCGACCCCGGCGTGCGCGCGGCGAGCTTCCGCTATCTGGCAATCGCGGCGCCGATGTATGCATTCATCGGCCTGAACAGTTCGCTGTATTTCTCGTCCCAGGGCGCGGCCAGGATCCTCGGCCCGGTGCTGGCCCAGACCGCGCGGCTCGTCTTCATCGCGGCCGGCGGCGCGCTGTTGATCGCAGCGCAGGCCGGCGCGACGAGCTTCTACCTGCTGTCGGGAGGCTCGATGGTCCTGCTGGGAGTGGCCTGCGCGGCCGCCGTCAAGCTCACGCCATGGGGCAGCGACGCGCACGATCCGCGGGAATCGAAGGTCTAACCCGCCTTCATCGCCACCGCCGCCGAGGCGTAGCCGCCGCGCGCGCCATCGATGAAATGGACGTGATTGCTGCGGCTCGCCGCCGGCGTGAAGCAGGTCATCATCGCCGCGTCCTGGCGATAAAGACCATGGCGCACGATGCCGGCCGCCGCCGCCCGCGCCAGCCGGCGCTCGATCTCGTCGGCGAGCTCCGGCGTACAGTCCAGCACCATGCGCAGCGCATCGTCGTATTTGCGGAAGTCGGAATTGGCGACCACCTGGTTGGTATAGATGCGCGGATCGAAGCCTCCGACCGTGATGCCGAAACGCATGATCAGATAGGCGAACAGCGTGAATCCCAGGAGCCTGACGCGGCGCACCAGCAGCGGACCGCGCTGCCGTGCGCGCGCCTCGTAATCGAGCCCCTGCGGCGGCCATTTCAGCGGCGGACCTTCGCCCGGCACCGGCCGCCCCATGTCCGGACTTCGCTCGACCAGCGTGATCACGTCCTCGATGGTCGCGCGAAATGCGTCGCTGGCGCCGCCGCGCCCCGGCACGACGAGGAGCGACAGGATCACGCCGCGGCTCGCCGCGATCTCCTCGAACCGGCACGACAGTCCGGACAGATCCGGCAGGGCCCCGGGCGACGCCGCGGCCACCGCGAATTCGCCGCGCTTCATGGCGGCTTCCGCCCACGGCAGACCGCCGCCGGAGAACATCGCATAGGTGACATAGGGCGACGGCGCGAAGCGCGCGACCCGCACGTCGAGACCCGCGGCGCGCACCGCCGCGACGGGGATCACGGCGACCCGCATGGCAAGGTCGAGATCCTGCCGAACCCAGGCCGCCGTGGCCGCGAGCGCCTGCCGCGCCAGCTCGCCGTCCCCGGACGGAATCGCAAAGGTCGATCCGTCGCCGCCGAAAACGAACGGAAATTCCCGCCCTTCCAGGGCGTTGGTGACGGCGGCAATGACCGCGGCGCCGGCCATGTTGACGGCCTTGTAGCGCTTCGCCGCGATCGCCCCGGTTGAATCGACGATGTCGGCAATGCCGATCATCCAGTCATCGGGCAGCGGCTTGTAGAGCGCCGGATCCATCAGCTTCGCAAAACCGCGAAACACCGGGACCTGATCGTAGAACGAATCGCGCGCGACGATGCCGGCCACCTTGGGGCCCCCCGAAAGCTGCATCGGGACATTTGGCAGTGTTCGCGCCGTTTACGCAAGATTGACCGCTCGGGCGGCTTCAACCATCGCAGGCCGAGCCTGCGGGCCGGTCAGCGGCCCATGGACGACCGCCTTGCATCGGCGCCGAAATCCTGCCATCCAATCGGACCACACCATCGCCCGTTAGCAGCCGTGGATACCGCCGCCGCAGGACCATGTGGCGTTGCAGCGGCATTGCTCGGCGACTTTCGTATTTGCTGCGGTCCACCTTGATAGCGGTCTTCCCATGCCCTCCACTCGACGCACGCTTCTCGCCCGGTTTCATACCCTCGGCCTGATCGGGCCGCTCCTGCTCGTCGCCATCTGTTCGGGGCATGCCGCCGAACCGGGCCCCAACGGCGTCTGGCTGACGGAGAAGGGCGATGCCCGCGTGCAGGTCAGCCGCTGCGGAGCGAATCTCTGTGGCAAGGTGGTCTGGTTGAAGGAGCCGATCGATCCGGCGACCGGCAAGGCTCAAGTCGACGACAAGAATCGCAACGCTGCGCTCAGAAACCGCCCGATCCTCGGGCTTCAGCTTTTCATCGGCATGCGAACCGTCGGGCCGAACGCGTGGTCCGGCCAGATCTACAACGCCGACGACGGCCAGATCTACGACAGTAAGGTCACGCAAAACGGCCCCGATCGCCTCGAGGTGCGCGGCTGCGTCGGTCCGCTGTGCGGCGGCGAAACCTGGACCAAGGTGTCGCGCTGACGGTTATTCGCCAGCGCGCTGGTTCTGGCCCGGCTAGCGGCGGTGACCGAGGCGAATTCCCAGTGCCATCGCCTTCTGCCGCAACGAGCCTTCGGTGCGCTTCATCGCCTTGGCAATAGCCTTGATCGGCGTCTTGGCCTTGGAATGTTGCCTGAGCGTCTTGACGTCAGCGGTCGTGTAGGCAACGCGAACCCGCTTTTTTGCTTTCGCCCGGCCGGCGGTCTTGCGCGCCGACTTGGCCGTGGTTGTGGTTCGGGTCTTCCGTGAAACTGTTCTGGCCATCGTGGCTCCTGTTCGGCATCAGGCAGGGCAACGCCACCGCCCATACTACTAATGTGAGTAATGTCGGGACGGGACATGCATAGGGCAATAGGTTCAATTGCGCAAATCTGCCGTGGCATTGTGACGAACAGATCACCGTGATTGCAGTGGACCGCACTGATCCACCGCCAATGCGGTTCCACGTGGCGCGGGACGTGCTAACAATCCAACGCAGAAGAATAGTTCACCAGGGGGGCATTGAGATGAGTTATCATTATACGGAAGCCGCGACCCTGCTCGCGCTGCTGGTCTACGCGGGCGTCACGTGCAACGCGGCCATGGCCCGCGCTCGCTACAAGGTGAAGGCGCCGGCGGTCACCGGCGACGAAAACTTCGAGCGGGCCTACCGGGTTCAGATGAACACCCTGGAGCAGCTCGCGCTTTTTCTGCCCTCGATGTGGCTCTACGCCATCACGCTCACCGATGTCGGCGCCGCCGTCGGCGGCCTGATCTGGGTCATCGGCCGGCTGATCTATGCATTCAGCTACATCAGGGACCCGGCGTCACGCAGCGCCGGCTTCGGCATCGCCTTCGTCGCCGCCGTCGGATTGTTTCTCGGCGCCGCCTACGGGGTGATCCGGGCGATGATCTAAGCGCGGGAGAACCGCGCCGGCCTGCGAACCGAACCGGGGGGACGACCGGCATGCCGGCTCCGCCGGGACCGCACTTGACATTCGCCCGGGCACGGAACCAATTGCAAAAAAACACCAATCTGGAGAACGCCCGATGCGAAGCCCGGTCCTCAACGTGCCTACCCCCGCCTATCTCGCCGACGAGGAGTTCGGGCTGTTCACGACCTCCGTGCGCCGCTTTCTCGACAGCCACACGCCGCGGGCCAAGCTCGATCAGTGGCGCAAGGACGGCGTCGTCGAACGCGAACTGTGGACCCGCGCCGGCGAGGCTGGGCTGCTCGGCCTGTCGACCAGCGCGGACTACGGCGGGGGCGGCGGCGACTTCCGCCACGAGGTGGTCCTGATCGAAGAGACCACCAAGCGCGGCCTCGACGGCTGGGGCGTCTCGCTGCACAACGGCATCGTCATGCCCTACATCGAGAGCTACTGCTCGGAAGACCAGAAGAAGCGCTGGCTGCCCAAGCTCTCCAGCGGCGAATACGTCGCCGCCATCGCCATGACCGAGCCCGGCGCCGGGTCCGACCTTCAGGGCGTCAAGACCACGGCGCTGCGCCAGGGCAACCAGTACACCATCAACGGCGCCAAGACCTTCATCACCAACGGCCAGACCGCCAACTTCGTGGTCGTGGTGACCAAGACCGATCCCAAGCAGGGCGCGAAGGGCACCTCGCTGATCGTGGTGGAAACCGAAGGCGCCGAAGGGTTCGCCCGCGGCCGCAATCTCGACAAGGTGGGACTGGAGTCCGCCGACACCTCGGAGCTGTTCTTCAACGATGTCCGGGTGCCGACCGCCAACCTGATCGGGCCCGAGGAAGGCCGCGGCTTCTATCAGCTGATGGAGAAGCTGCCGCAGGAACGGCTGATCATCGCGGTGCAGGCCATGGCGATGATCGAGCGCGCGCTCGAAGTCACGATCGACTACGTCAAGCAGCGCAAGGCGTTCGGCCGCGCGGTGTTCGACAACCAGACGGTCCAGTTCAAGCTCGCCGAATGCAAGACCCGCGCGACGGTGGCGCGCGTCTTCGTCGATCACTGCGTCGGCCAGCACCTCGAGGGCAAGCTCGACGCCGCGACCGCCTCGATGGCGAAGTACTGGCTGACCGACCTGCAGGGCGAGATCATCGACGAGTGCCTGCAGCTCCATGGCGGCTACGGCTACATGGACGAGTACGAGATCGCGCGCATGTACAAGGATGCGCGGGTGTCGCGCATCTACGGCGGCACGAATGAGATCATGAAGGTGCTGATCTCGCGCACCATCTAGCATCGCCGCCGAGGACCGGGCGGCTGAGCGCCGCGCGCGGAGGCGCGTCCCCGGCCAGCGGCTACGGCCGTCGGCGTCCGGACATCTCGAACAGCGCGCCGGGACGGTTGTCCTCGAAGCGTAGGTCGAAGTCGTGGAGATTGGCGATGGCCGCGGCGATGCTGAGCCCCAGCCCGCTGCCGGGAACGCGATGCCCGCTCGCGGTGCGATAGAAGCGCTGGAAGATCTTGTCCCGCTCCGCCGGCTCGACGCCGATGCCGTTGTCGCTGACCCGGATGACGGGCCGGCCGTCCTCCTGGGTCACCGATACCCGCACCGTGCCGTTCTCGGGCGTGAACTTGAGCGCATTGCCGATCAGGTTCGAAACCGCCTCGCGGATCAGGTCGCCGTCGCCCTGGATCTGGACCGGAGACCGGACCTCCAGCGTCATGTTGATCGACTTCGACGTCGCCAGCGGCTCGAAGAATTCGAACAGGTCGGCGCAGATCGCCGACAGGTCGATGGTCTGGAACTTGCTCGATTTCGGGCCGTATTCGACGTCGGCGAGCCGCAGCAGGGCGGCGACCGTCAGCATCGCCTTGTCGATGTGGCCGAGCGCCTGGCGCGCGGCACCGCGCAGCTCGTCGGACTCCGGGCTCTCGAGACCGCGCTCGAGCTGGGCATGCACCACCGCCAGCGGCGTGCGCAGATCGTGCGCGATGTTGTCACTGACGCCCTTGATCTGCACCAGAAGCCGCATGATCTCGTCGAGCATCAGGTTGACGTCGCGGGAAATCGTGTCGATCGCATCCGGCGTGGCGCGCACCGGCAGGCGCAGGTGCATGTCGCCCTTCATGATCTGGGCGATGGTGTCGTGTATGGCGGTCAGCCGCCGCGACGCGCGGCGCGCGAAAAAGGCGCCGATCGCGAGCGTCAGCAGCAGCATCGGCGCCAGTCCGGTCGCGAGCGCGGTCAGCACGGTGCGGCGAAAGGCGAAGGTTTCGAGCAGGCTGCGGCCGAGCAGCATGATGCTGCCGTCCGGCCGCGGCCGGGCGACGAAGATCGCCGGCTGGACGCGGTTTTCGCTGCCCGGCACGCGGAAGGCAGCGACGAAATGCGATTTGCCGTCGAGGGCGACCGGCGGCAGTTCGTCGATGTTGCCGAACATGACCTTGCCGTCGGCGGCAAACAGCGCCGCGTAGTCGAGCCGCCGCAGGTCGTGCGTCAGGCGGATCTCGAAGGCGTAGCGCAGCTCGTCGACCGTGTGGTTGACGCTCTTGGCGGCCTCGTCCTCGAGGATCAGGCGGTTGCTCTTTTCGTCGGCGGCGCGGATCTGCAGATAGACCAGGCCGAAGATCGCCGTGGTCGCCACGATGGTCGCGACGCCGACCGCAAGCGCGACGCGGACGGCGGAGGATCGCAGGAATTCAAGCATCGTCGTCCAGCATGAAGCCGGCGCCCCGGATGTTCACGATCAGCGACGACGGCGCGCCGCGCGGATCGATCTTCTTGCGCAGATTGCTGATGTGAACGTCGACGACGTTGGTTTCCAGCGAGAAGTGGTACTGCCAGACGTCCTCGAGCAGCATCGCCCGCGTGATCACCTGACCGGGGTGGCGCAGAAAATATTCCAGCAGCTTGAACTCGCGGGGCAGCAGATCGATCCTGGTGTCGCCGCGATGCACGGTGTGCTCGATCAGGTCCATCTCGAGCTCGCCGACCCGCAGCTTGGTCGTGCGCACGTCGTCGAGCCGGCGCATCAGCGCCTCGACCCGGGCGGCGAGTTCCGCCATCGCGAACGGCTTGGTGAGGTAGTCGTCGCCTCCGGCCTTGAGGCCGCGGACCCGCTCGTCGATGGAACCAAGCGCAGAGATCACCAGCACCGGGACCTTGACGCGCTCCTTGCGGAGGACTTCCAGCGTCTTCAGGCTGTCCTCGCCATGGACCATGCGGTCCATGATCAGCATGGCGGCATCGCCGACACGCGCGGCATCGGCCGCTTCGGCCACCGAGGCGACGCGCACGCGGTGGCCGAGCCGTTCCAGTTCGAGCTTGATCTCGTTGGCCAGATCCTTCTCGTCCTCGACGAGAAGGATGGTCTGGCGTGCAATGGAAGTCACTTTCGTCAACGGCCCGGTTCTTCTTTCGACCCGTCAGGGCGTGAGCCCCGGCGGCGGCGGAGGCGGCGGCTGGTGCGGCGGATCCTGGATCAGATGCTTGACCGCAGCAATCGCCGCAGGATCCGGCCGCCTGACCGGCGGAATGATTTCGTCCGGCGGCCAGCCGCCGCCCAGAGCCTTATAAAGCGCGACGAGGCTGTCGCCGGCAAGCTGATTCACGTCGGCGCGGCGCTGCTCCAGATCGAATTGCTGGCGCTCGGCGTCCAGCACGTTGAGGAAGTCGGTCAGGCCGCGGTCGTAGCGTTCGCTCGCCACTTTGGTCGCCTGGCGCGCCGCATCGAGGGCGGCATCCAGGCTGCGCAGGCTCTGCTGGAAGCCGCGATAGGCGGCGTCCGCGTCGTCGACCTGCCGGACGGCGGCGAGAATGGACTGCTTGTAGGTGGCCGCGAGTTCCTGGGCGCGGTAGTCGGCGATCTCGATCCTGGCATCGAGCGCGCCGAAGTCGAGAAGCGGCGCATTGATCGAGGGGCCCGCCGACCCGATCCAGGTAATGGGAATCACCGAGCCCGACCGCGGGCCCCCCTGGGCGCCGCCGGCCGCCGTGATGACGAGGCTCGGGAAGAGATCGGCGGTGCGGGCTCCGACCACCGCGATCGCCGCTGCCAGCAGACGCTCGGCTTCGCGGATATCGGGGCGGCGGCGCAGCAGATCAACCGGCAGCCCGACCGGGACCCGAGCCGGCAGCGCGGGCATGGCACCGGGCCGGCGCAGTTCGCGGGCCAGCGCTTCCGGAAATTCTCCGAGCAGCACCGCGATGGCGTAGCCGCTCGAGGAAATCTGGGCATTCAGCGGCGCAACGCCGGCCTCGAGCGTCGCGACCTGGCGCTTCGCCAGGGTCACGTCCAGCTCATTGGTCAGGCCCCGATCAAGTCGCGTCTGCGCCAGGTTGAGAACCGACCGCGCCGCCTCGATATCGCGGTTCAGGATCTGAAGGCGCTGCTGTCGCGCCCGCAGGTCGATGTAGAGCCGGGCCACATCGGCCGCGACCGTGACATAGACCCAGTCGCGCGCCTCCTGCAGCGCTTCTGCGGTATAGGCCTGCGCCTCGACCCGGCGGGCGATCTTGCCGAAGATGTCCACCTCCCATTCGGCATCGAGACCGCCGGCCTCGTTGATGCTCCTGAGACCGCCATTGTTGGTCGCGGACCGGAGCGCCTGGGACGCCCGCCCCTTGGTTTCGTCGGTCCCGGTGCCGCCGCCGCCGCCGCCGCCAGCATTGACTTCCGGGAGCGCCTGGCTGCCGATCACCGTCATCTGCAGCCGCGCCTGCTGCAGACGGTCGAGCGCCACCTTGAGATCGAGATTGGCCTCCAGCGCGCGGGCGATCAGCGCGTTCAACCGCGGATCGCGCAAGATGCGCCACCATTGCGACAGGTCGGCGCGAACGGCCCCGGAAACCGGCGCCCTGCTGTCCGCCCGGGTCGCGAAAGCACCCGGCAGGACGAGATCCGGTGCCTGATAGTCGGGGCCCATCGCGCAACCGCCCAGCATACCGGAAAGGACGAGGGCGCCCACGAAGGCTCGCGTCGACGCGGACCTGGCTCTGCACGATCGGGACACTCTGGAAAGACCTGCTGCAGGACTGATGACAGGACCCATGCGATCCGCTGCCCTCATCGGGCGATCGCCGTTTTTTCAGCCTTGCCCGAGGCCGGAGCCTGGACCTTGACGGTCTGGCCGGCCCCGATCTGGCTGCTGATATTGAGGACGACCTGATCGCCTTCCGCAAGCCCCGATTCGATCGCCACCGACGTACCATCGTCATGGGCGATGGTGACCTTGCGGAACTCGACGGCGCTGTACTTGTCCACCACCGCGACATACTGGCCATCGGCCCTGAACAGCAGCGCGGCGGCCGGGACCTCAACGTGCGCGCGGCTTCTCAGCTTGAACTCGACTCGCACGTACATTCCGGGGACCAGCTTGTGGTCCGGGTTGGCCAGATCGATCTCGACCCGCAGGGTCCGCGACCGGGGATCGATGGTGCCGGCGGTTCGCGACACCGTACCCTTGATCGGCCCGTCCGTCCGGTCGTTGAAGAACACGTCAGCCTCCACGCCCCGCTCCATCAACTCCAGCGCGGTGTTCTGCGGCGCGCTGACGAAGACGCGCAGCGGATCGTCCTGCGCCACTCGGTAGAGCCATTTGGTATTGGCGGTGCTGCCGGCAGTCACCAGATCGCCGGTGTTGATCTGGCGCTCCACCACGGCGCCGTCGAACGGCGCCCTGACCTGCTTGAACTCCGTCAGCGCCGTGAGGCGATCGACGTCGGCCTGCTGCAGGGCGACCTGGGCGTGCGCCGCCGTCAACTCGGCGTCGGCAGCCGCCTTGGCGGCCTGCTTGTCCTCGCGCTCCTGGTCGGAGACCACGCCCTTGGGCGAATCGCGCCAGCGCTCGTACGACGTCGTGGCGAAATTCACCTTGGCCTGGTTGACGGCGACCTGCGCGATGCTGGCGTTGAGCTTGGCCTTCGCTGCGACCAGTTCGGCGTCGAGATCCGGCGTGTAGATCGTCGCCAGCGTCTGCCCCGCCTTGACCATTTCGCCGATATCGACCTGCCATCTGGCTACGTAACCGTTGACCCGGGCATAGATCGTGGCCTCGTCCCACGCAGCGGTCGCGCCCGGAAGAACGAGGCTTTCCGCGCCGGAGGCCCGTTTCGCGACCACGGTCTCCACCCGCGGCGGTTCGGCCGCGCTCAGGCGTGTCGCCTCCGCGAGCCGGGAAGTGGCGACGCTGCGTTGGTAATAGACAAAGAGGAACCCGGCCAGCAGGGCCACCGCCACGATGATTGCGACACGGCCGAGGTTTCGCCCGGTCCCGCGGGCAAACCGCGTCGCAGGCGTCTGCCCCCCCGCCTCCTCTGGCGGTTCGACATACGGATCAAGAATTTCGTGGGAGGCGTCCATCACGATCGATGCCTGTTGTCACGGGGATACGGGCGAATGCTGCTGGGTCGCGGGCGAACGTCCCGGCACCGCGCGGGGTGTCCTGCTCAGCAGCCGATAGACCACCGGAACGAAGACGAGGGTCGCGGCGGTCGCGAACAGGAGCCCGCCGATCACGGCGCGCGCCAGCGGCGCATTCTGCTCGCCGCCCTCGCCGACGCCGAACGCCATGGGGATCATGCCGAGGATCATCGCGCCGGCGGTCATGAACACCGGCCGGATACGGGTGTAGCCGGCGATGATGGCCGCCATCGGAATGGCATCGCCCTCGGCCTTGCGCTGGTTGGCGAACGTCACCACCAGGATGCTGTTGGCGGAGGTCAGGCCGATACACATCAGGGACCCCATCAGGGCCGGCACGCTCAGATGAGTCCCGGTGAGAAACAGCATCCATATCACGCCGGCGCCGGTGAACGGCACCGCGGAGAGCACGATCAGCGGATCCACCCAGCTCTGGAAATTGATCACCAGCGCGAGGTAGACCAGAACCACGGCGAGCGCCATGCCGGAAAACAGTCCGTCATAGCTGTCCCGCATGGTCTCGACCTGCCCGCTGAGGCTGACCGAAATCGGCGAGCCGACCGGCGGCCGGTCGGCGGCGAGCACCTTGTCGATGGCATCGGCCGCCGACGCCAGATCGCGCCCCTGGACATCGGCATTGACGTCGAACACCGGGCGGATGTTGAGCTGGGAGGCCACCAGCGGCTCGTTGCGGCGACCGAACTTGGCGATGTTCGTCAGCAGCTGCGTCGGCCTGCCGGGCAGATCGGCGGTGACTGGCATGTTCGCCAGGTCGGTGGTCGACCTGAATTGGTATCCCGGCATCTGCACCGCCAGCGGATAGCTGACGTGATTGCGGGGATCGACCCAGAAATTGGGCATGGTCTGGGCGCTGGAGTTGGTGGTCACCAGCACGTTTTTGGCAACCTCGTCCTGGCTCAGGCCGAATTCCTGAGCCAGCGTCCTGTCGATGTCGATGGTCAGGACCGGCGCATCCGGCACTTGGAACACGTGGGAATCGACGACGCCCGGAACTGCGTTCAGGTCGCGCGCGATCTTCTGGGCGAGCGCGAAGCTCTCGTCCGAATTGGGACCCGACACCCGGATATCGATCGGCGCCGACTGGCCGAAATTCAGCACCTGGTTGACGATGTCGGCGGGCTGGAAGAAGAACGACAGCGAGGCGAAGCGTTTGGGCAATTCGCGACGCAGGTCCGCGACATGGGCCGCCGTCGGCGTGTGCTTCTCCTTGAGTGAAACCAGGACTTCGCCGTCCATGGTCCCGACGGTCGAGGAATCGCTGAGCGCGATGTTGATGCCGCTGTAGGGCAACCCGATGTTGTCGAGCATGACGTCGATCTGGTCGTCACCGACGATCTCGCGGATCGCTGCTTCCACCTCGGCGAAGTAGCGCTGGGTCTCCTCGAGGCGGCTGGCCGCCGGCGCCCGCACGTGCAGGCGCATCTGGCCGGCGTCGACCTGCGGGAAGAAATCCTCCCCGAGCATCGGGAACAGGGGCAGCGAGCAGGCCAGAAGGGCGACGAAGAACAGGCTGGTGACGCCGGCGTGCGCCACGCAGAACGCGACGACGTTGCGGTAGATGTTTCGGAAGACGGCGAAGCCGTGCTCGAAGCCATGGTGAATGGCGCCGAAGACATTGAAGCGCCGCCGCGACCCTTGCGCTCCGTGGCCCGTGGCCGCACCCGGCGGCGCGGCATGCGCTGCGGCGAGATGCTTCTCGATCGTCGAGCGCATCAGGTAGACGAACAGCACCGGCACCAGCGTGAAGGAGAAGGCAAGGCTCGCGATCAGCGAGACGCAGACCGACAGTGAGAGCGGCGAGAACAGGTATTTCGCCGTCCCCTGGAGCAGGAACACGGGCACGAACACGATGCAGATGCACAGCGTCGACAGCGCGGTCGGCATCGCTACCTCGCCGGCACCGACCACGATCGCCTGCTCGAGCGGATCGCCCTCCTGGACATGACGCTCGATGTTCTCGATGACGACCGTCGAGTTGTCGACGAGGATGCCGACCGCGAGCGCGAAACCGCCGAGCGTCATGGTGTTCAGCGTCTGGCCGCCGACATACATCACGAGAACCGCGGTGATGATCGACAGCGGAATCGTCGCCAGGATGACCAGGGTCAGGCGCCAGTTGCCCAGAAACAGCAGGATCATCAGCGCAGTGAGCGCGGCCGCCATGGCGCCGCCCATCAGCACGCTGTTGAGCGACGCCTTGACGAACACCGACTGGTCGAACAGCGCCTTGATGTTGACTCCCGGCGGCATCAATCGCTCGATCTCCGGCAGCGCCTCCCGGACGCCGTCGACCACCGCGAGCGTCGAGACGCCGCCGGTCTTGCGCACCATCATCAGCGCGCCGGGCCGACCGTCGACGGTGACCGCGTTGGTCTGGGTCTGGTAGCCGTCGTGCACATGGGCGACGTCGCGCACGAAGATGGTGCGCCCGTCGATCTGCTTGACCGGAAACTGGTTGATGGCGGCGATGGTGTCCGGACTGCTGTTCATGGCCAGCATGTAGTCCTTGGCGCCGATCTTGACGTCGCCGGACGGCAGAATGACGTTCTGCTTCTGGATCGCCGCGGCAAGCTCCGACGACGACAGTCCGCGCGCGCTCAGCGCGGACGGATCGATGTCGACCATGATGACGCGCGGCTTGCCGCCATAGGGATAGGGAACTTCGGCGCCGTGCACGACCGCGAGGTCCGGACGGATGATGTTCTGGCCGAGGTCGTTCAGCTTCGCGTCCGGCAGCGAACTGCTCGAGATGCTGAGCTGGATGATCGGCACGTCGGTCGCGCCGTAGCGCAGCACCAGCGGAGGCGTGATGTTGGGCGGCATGTATTTGAGGACCACCAGCGCGGAGCTCGCAAGCTGGGAGATCGCCCGGGTCACGTTTGCGCCCTCGTGCAGATAGACCTTTTCGACGCCGACACCGGCATAGCTGGTCGCCTCGATCCGGCTGATGTCGTCGACCAGCGAGGCGAGCTGCCGTTCGTGGAGGGTCAGAATGCGATCGCGGATGTCCTTCGCGCCCATGCCGGCATAGGTCCAGACCACACTGACCACCGGGATGTCGATTTCCGGAAAGATGTCGACCGGCGTCCGCAGGCCGGCGCCGATGCCCATCAGGCAGATCACGATGATCGAGGCGATGATCGTGTACGGACGCTTCAGCGCGAACCCTGCCAATCCCATGGACGACGACCTCAGGCTCCAACGTGACGGGGGCCGTGAAAGCCCGATCTCGGCCGCATCAGTGGCGGCTCACCGGGCCTCCGGCGTCCGCGCAAGCCGTCGTTGGATGTCGATGAAAACTGCAAAGGTATTCGGCGACGCGATCGACGCGGACGGCAGCTCGGACCAGACACCTTCATGGAACCACCGCACCCATCTCCTTCCGAGCGAGCGACGAACGCCGAGCAAGCCGGTCGGTTCGACCAACAAAAACACGCCCGCGGCGAACTCATCGCAGCGGCCCAGTGATCGGGGCGATCATGGTGAGCGCCCCTGGCTGCGGCAACTAATATAATTTTTAGCGGCGTCCGGGGGTTAGCCGATATCGCGGCGGCGGTGGATCGTGCGAAGCCGTGGCTTGCCGGAACCGAAAAGAAATGACCTCCGGCGGGGCTGCGCCGGAGGTCTCAGGGGGCGTGTCCTCTTGGAGGATCAGGGCGGAAAGTCTTGCGCCTTCCGTCCCTGGTTCACCGTCACCGGTGTGACCGTGTGGGGTTCGTCACAAACCGTTGACGCTGAGCCTGTTGCAGGATTCCACCGTGATGGTGTTGACGTTGGCGCACGGATCGAAGCGCGAACTCGCGGGCGCCGACGCAGGCGGGAGATACATCCCGTACGCGGCGCGCACGGTGCGGTAATCGGCGGCGTGATGCCATTTGTGGTGCTTCGCGGTAGCCGCACCGGCGACTGAAGGCGCGGCAAGAATGGCTGCGACAGCGAGGCTCGCAGCGAGTGGACGTTTCATGGCCCATCTCCTTCTATTCTTTCTTGCGACGGACTGCGTGTCGAATGGCAGAGCAGCGACACGCTGGCAAAGTGCAGCCGCAGCCGTGCAACCGCAACTAATATAAAATTTAGCGCCAGCGCTTATGTGCACGTGAAAACAGGCAAGCGTCGCACTCAACGATCAGAAATGAATCCAATACCTCCCGACGGCGACGAGCGGATTCGTTTTCGGCGGGACCACTGAACGGGCAAGGACCTCGGCCACGCCGCCTTCGATCGACGTTGCGCGCCTTCACGCCTTGGGGAAGGCGGGAAGGTCGGCGTTCAGGGCCGACGGCGCACGGGGCCGGCAAGGGCCGGACGCCTTGCCTCCGGCGATCCGCGCTTGCGGCTTGCCAAGCATCGACGAATTGTCTTTGCTGCTGCCCGCGACATCAACCAATGAGGCGGCGATGAGTGAAGTTCTCGTGACAGGCGGATCGGGCTTCGTGGCGGGGCATTGCATCCTGCAGCTG
Organism: Xanthobacteraceae bacterium; assembly: GCA_031291445.1. Classification (GTDB taxonomy): domain Bacteria; phylum Pseudomonadota; class Alphaproteobacteria; order Rhizobiales; family Xanthobacteraceae; genus Bradyrhizobium_A. The sequence continues at coordinate 32,390 of JARLJA010000004.1, forward strand.
CTCGCCGCCGGCCACGCGGTGCGCACCACCGTGCGCAGCCCGGCGCGCGAGGCCGACGTCCGCGCCACGCTTGGCGCCGGCGGAGGCAACCCGGGCGACCGCCTGTCGTTCGCCGCCGCCGACCTCACCAGCGATGCCGGCTGGGCCCAGGCCGTGGCTGGGTGCGACTACGTGCTGCACGTGGCGTCGCCGTTTCCGCTCGGGATTCCGAAGCATGAGGATGACCTGATCGTGCCGGCCCGCGACGGCACCCTGCGCGTGCTGCGCGCCGCGCGCGACGCCGGCGTCAAGCGCGTGGTGCTGACGTCGTCGTTCGCCGCGATCGGCTACGGACATCCGGATACGGCGAGGCCGTTCGACGAGACCGACTGGACCGACGTCAACGGCGGCGGCGTCACCGCCTATGTGAAGTCGAAGACCATCGCCGAGCGCGCGGCCTGGGACTTCATCGCGCGCGAAGGCGGCGCGCTGGAGCTGTCGGTCGTCAATCCGGTCGGCATCTTCGGCCCGGTGCTCGGACCGGATCTCTCGACCTCGATCATCCTGATGCAACGCCTCATCAACGGCGAGGTGCCCGGCTGCCCGCGGCTTGCCTTCGGCCTGGTCGACGTCCGCGACGTCGCCGACCTGCATCTGCGCGCCATGACCAGCCCCGCCGCCAAGGGCGAGCGGTTTCTCGCGGTGGCCGGCGAATTCATGCCGATGATCGACGTCGCCCGCGTGCTGCGCGAGCGCATGGGCCCGGCCGGGCGCCGCGCGCCGACCCGGCAGTTGCCGGACTGGCTGGTGCGGCTGGTGGCGATGTTCGATTCCGACCTGCGCCAGATCGTGCCGGAACTCGGCAAGACCAAGAACGGCAGCAATGCCAAGGCCAGGCGCCTGCTCGGCTGGTCGCCGCTCTCCAACGAGGACACCATCGTCGCCACCGCACAGAGCCTGGTCGAGCGCGGGCTGGCGAAGTCCTGACGCCTGATGGCGATTACGCCACGCGATGCCCGAGCGCGGCGCGGTTGGCGGCGAAGGCGCGATCGTATTCGATGATCCCGGCGACGCGGTCGCGGGCGGCATCGCCGTAGAGCCGGCCGAGAATGTAGAGCATGCCGTCGATGGCGAGCGAGACGCCGCCGCTGGTGACGACGCCGTGGTCGTCGGACACCGCCGCCGCCGGCGCGGCCGCAACCGACGCGGCCAGCAGATCGAGCGGCGCCTGCGTTTCCGCCCCGACCGCGTTGCGGCGGGTGGTCGCGGTGCGGCCCGCCAGTTGCCCCGACGCCGCCAGGATCAGGGCCCCGGTGCAGACCGAAGCGAGCTGCGACGGCGCTCGGTCGCGGAGAAATGCCAGCATGCGGGGATTGTCGACCTGTTTGCGCCAGCCGGGGCCGCCGGTGACCACTGTCACGTCACAGGGCGGCGCATCCGTGAAGCCGGCGTCGGCGAGAATGGTGAGACCGCTCGCCAGCCGCACCGGACCGGCCTGTTCGGCGATGGTCACATGGCGCAGCGCCGGCAGGATCCGCTGCGCCATCGATAGCACGCCGATGGTGCCGCCGACGTCGATCGGCTCGACGCCCTCATAAACCACGATGCCGATCACGGCGGGTTCGTCCATTGCCTTCATGGTGTTCTCGCACTTCCTGTCGCGTGACTCGTGCCGCGGCCGCCGTATGGGCCGAAACCCGGTCCCGTGTTATGCCATGGCGTGCAATTCGCGCGCCACGCGTGTAGTAGAATCTCGATCGTTCGCGTCGTCCACCGGATCGTCATGCCAAAGTCTGCCGCCTCCAGATCCGCCTCGAAGTCCGCCGCCGGAACAGCCACCAGGCCGCCGCCGACCGAGGACGGCACGCGGTCCCAGGCCGAGATCCTGGCGGCCGAGGTGCGCTTCCACCGCAAGCGCCTCGGCCTGCCGCTCGAGGCGCTGGCGGAATTGTCGGGCGTCAGCCGCTCCATGATCTCGAAGGTCGAACGCGCCGAGGCGGTGCCCTCCACCACCGTGCTGTCGCGCCTCGCCGAAGCGCTCGGCGTGACATTCTCCCGGCTGATGGCGCCCGCCACCGAGCGCGAGGTGCTGCACATTCCGGCGCCAAGGCAGCCGGTGCTGCGCGACGAGGCCTCCGGCTTCCAGCGCCGCTGCCTGTCGCCGGTACTGCCCGGCCGCGGCATCGACTGGGTCCTCAACACCCTGCCGCCCAAGGCCACCACCGGCGATTTCACCGCGCACCGTCACGGCGTGTCGGAATACATCTACGTGCTCAAGGGCCGGCTCAGCGCCGTGATCGGCGAGCGCACCATCATCGTCGCCGAGGGCGACAGCCTCTATTTCGAGGCCGATGCCGGTCATTCCTTCACCAATATCGGCACCGGGCCCTGCGAATACTTCCTGGTCATAGACTCCTCGCGCATGCGGTAGACCTCGCGCTATCGTTGTTTTTTGGCGTCATTGCCGCGCTTGACCCCGGCAATCCCCCCTTCTCTTCCGCAGCGGCCGCCCTAAAGCGTGGACCCGCGGGTCAAGCCGCAGGTGACGCTGAGAATGCAGCGACGTGATTGGTTAGTCGCACGCGCTTCGGCAATCGCGGCGTCATTGCCGGGCAACCGGATCCGGCCTGCGGCCGGTCCGGCTGTAAACTTGACCCGGCAATCCACGCTTTGCGACGCGGCGAGGCCTCAAAGAGTGGATGCGCGGGTCAAGCGCGCTCATGACGCGTAAAACAATGCACTTGCGAATGACGCGCAAAAGGTGAGCGGTTCCCGAATTGGCTGCGCATTTCCTAATCACTGACCGGCGGTGTGATGGACCGCCGTGCTCTCAAGTGCTTGAATTTCCTCATACGGGCAGTTTGGCACGCCCATTGCTTTCCTGGATAGTGGATTTTTTTCCATCATGCAGGAAGCGAGGCCGCCATGTCCATAGCCCCCGCCGTCGAGGAACTGCCGCTTGCCGCCGCGGAAACCTCGGCCCTCAATCGCATCGTCTGGGCGAGCGTGCTCGGCACCGTGATCGAATGGTACGACTTCCTGATCTACGGCACCGCCGCAGCGCTGGTGTTCGGCAAGCTGTTCTTTCCGACGCTGGACCCGCTGGCTGGAACGCTGGCGGCGTTCGGCTCCTACGCGGTCGGCTTCGTGGCGCGGCCGCTTGGCGGCGTCGTCTTCGGCCATTATGGCGACCGGCTCGGCCGCAAGGTGATGCTGGTGGCGACCATGCTGATCATGGGCATCGGCACCTTCCTGATCGGATGCCTGCCGACCTATTCCCACATCGGCATCTGGGCGCCGATCCTCCTGATCGGCCTGCGCCTGCTGCAGGGCATCGGCGTCGGCGGCGAATGGGGCGGCGCGGCGCTGATGGTGGTCGAGCACGCGCCCGAGGGACGGCGCGGCTTCTACGGCAGCCTGGTGCAGGTCGGATTTCCCGCCGGCATCGCCGGCTCGACCGCGACCTTCCTGCTGCTCGCCTATCTGCCGGAGGCCGACTTCCTGACATGGGGCTGGCGACTGCCGTTCCTGCTGAGCGCGATCCTGATCGCGGTCGGGCTGTTCGTGCGGCTGAAGCTCGCGGAAACCCCGGTGTTCGAGCAGATCCGGCGCGAGGAGGCGGTGGCGCGGCTGCCGCTGGCGGAGCTCGTCAGCGATCACGGCAGGTCGCTCATGATCGCGGTCGGCCTCAAGGTCTCGGAGGTCGCCTGGGTCTACGTCTTGACGGTGTTCTCCATCGTCTACGCCACCAGCCAGCTCGGCCTGCCCAAGACCCTCATCCTCAACGCCATCCTGGTGGCGGCGCTGCTGGAATTCATCACCATTCCGCTGTTCGGCTGGCTGTCCGACCAGGTCGGGCGCCGCACCATGTATATCGCCGGCGCGCTGATCAGCGCGGTCTGCGCGTTTGCGATCTTCGCTCTGCTCGACACCAGGAACCCGCTGATCGTCGTGCTCGCCATCGCCGTGGTCGTGAGCCTGACCCATGCCGTGATGTTCGCGCCGCAGGCGGCCTTCCTGCCCGAGATGTTCGGCACCCGCACCCGCTACAGCGGCGCGTCGATCGGCTGCCAGGTGGCCGCGGCGCTGTCGGGCGGCTTCGCCCCGATCATCGCCACCGGCCTGTTGGGCTGGTCCGGCAAGAGCTGGCCGATCTCGGTGTTCCTGGTGGTGCTGGCAGCGATCACGCTGACGGCGGCGCTGGCCTCGGTGGAAACCAAGGATCTCGACCTCTCCCGTGGCTGAGCCACCGGCTTGACCCGCTTCCATGATAGTGGAAATACGTCTCATCGTTTCTTAGAGGCCCGCACCATGACCAAGACCATCGTCTCCACCCCCAAGGCGGCCCCGGCCGTCGGTCCCTACTCCCAGGCAACCCAGTCCGAGCAGATGGTGTTTGCTTCCGGCCAGCTTCCGATCGATCCCGCCACCGGCACCATTCCCGACGGCATCGAGGCCCAGACCCGCCAGTCGCTGGCCAACCTCACCGCCGTGCTGGAAGCCGGCGGCGCCACGCTCGCCAGCGTCATGAAGACCACCGTGTTCCTCAAGAACATGAACGACTTCGCGGCGATGAACGCGATCTACGCCGGTGCTTTCACGGATGCGCCGCCGGCGCGCTCGACCATCGAGGTGGCGCGGCTGCCGCGCGACGCGCTGGTCGAGATCGAGGCCATCGCCCTCCGGGTGCGGAGCTAGCTCCATGCATGCTCCCGTCGCGGGCCGGCCGCCGCCGAAGATGGTGGAGGCGTTCAGCCATCCGGCCGGATCGGTCGCGGCCGCAACCCCGGGCGGCGCCACCGCGTGGCGCGGCCGCCTCCTGCACATCCACGTCGCGCCGGAGGCGAGCTACGAGATGGAGGAACTCGCCGAGGCCGAGTGCGTGGCCGGCCGCGGCATCGTCGGCGACCGCTACTACAACGGCACCGGCACCTATTCGCCGAAGCCCGACGTACGCGAGGTAACCCTGATCGAGCAGGAGGCCCTCGACGCCCTGGCGCGCAACGATCCGCCGCTGCAGGACGGTCCGATCGTGCTGGAGCCGCGCGACCATCGCCGCAATCTCACGGTCGTCGGCGTGCCGCTCAATCACCTGGTCGGCCGGCGCTTCCGGGTCGGCGACGTCATCCTGCGCGGCGGCCGGCTGAATTTTCCGTGCAAGTATCTCGAGGAGATCCTCGGCAAGCCGGTGTTCCTGCCGCTCTACAACCGCTCCGGGCTGAACTGCGGGATCGAGCGCGGCGGCATCATCCGACCGGGCGACGTCATCGAACTGCTCGAGCCATGACCGCCCGCATCATCATGAAGCTGCGGGTCGCGCGGGCCCGCCTGACCGCGCCCGACGTGCTGCACCTCGACCTGGTGCATCCGTTGCGCCCCGAGCTGCCGGAATGGACCGCCGGCGCCCATGTCGACCTGCGGATGCCCGACGGCAAGATCCGGCAGTACTCGCTGTGCGGCGATCCGGCCGATCGCAGCAAATACGAGATCGCCATCAAGCGCGAGCCATCCGGCCGGGGCGGATCGGTCTGGGCGCACGAGCACCTTAAGGAAGGCGCCATCGCCCACGTCTCCGCGCCCCGCAACAACCTGCCGCTGGTGGCGGCGCAACGCACCGTGCTGGTGGCGGGCGGCATCGGCATCACGCCGTTCGTTGCCATGGCCCATGAGCTGACGCGGCGCGGCCAGGACTTCGTCCTGCACTACTGCGCGCGTTCCCGCGAGGAGGCGCCGCTCATCGCCGAACTCGAAGCGATCTGCGGATCGCGGCTGAAGTGCTGGTTCTCCCGCGGCGGGTCGCGGTTCGACCCGGCGGTGATCGGCCCCCATGATGGCGGCACCCACGTCTATGTCTGCGGGCCGCAGCGGCTCTTGGATGCTGTGCAGGGCGCGCTGGCGGACTGGCCGGAGGAGCAGATCCATGGCGAGGTGTTCCAGGCGACGCTGGACGAGAACTTCAAGGCCGAGCCGTTCGAGGCCGTGATCGCCTCCACCGGCCAGCGTCTGCTGGTGCCGGCCGACCGCTCGCTGCTCGCGGTGCTGCGCGACGCCGGCTTCATCGTCGCCTCGTCCTGCGAGCTCGGCGTCTGCGGCTCCTGCGAATGCGGCTACCGTGACGGCCTCGTGATCCACCGCGACAAGTCGCTCGCGGTCGGCAAGCGGCAGGACCGCATGCTGCCCTGCGTCTCCCGCGCCCGGGTCAGCGTCACGCTGGAGATGTGACGCGCGGCTGGTGGCGCGCTCGCACCCTGCGGCATCCACACGTCTCGTCGCGGCTCCGGTCATGTTGGCCGAGAGCTTCGTCTTCCGCGGTTAACCGTTTCCCCCTTATGGGATTATATACTAGACAAGTAGAGCCTGTGCTAAGGCTGTCGTTTTGTGAGGTAATCGACCATTTCCAAGATAACCGGTCTCACATGGGGCTGCCAGACATACACTGAAAGGAATAGGCCAAAGCTGAAGGCAGACACAAAAAACACAATCGCCCCCAGCGTCCCGTAGCCAACGAGCCACGCCGCGCCAACCCCTACAAAGAACGACGCGACGAGCCCGGAGACGAGGAAACTAAGCAGCAACGCAAAGCCGAGAAGGCCGAGCCAAAACCCGGCTACAAATTTTCCGCACTTCTCAAGGATGTGCGCAATTTGGCTCATTTCGCCTTACGCCGTTCGGGCTTCGTCTTTGCAAGCCGCTCCATCAGCTCATCCGCAGCCGAATACTTTTCGTCCGCTTCGATCTCGCGGGCCTACTCAATGAAGGTTCTGGATTGCTCGGGGCCATCAAGCCGCACGTCGCTAGACTTATTTTCCGCCCTTCCATTCGAACAAAGGCCCGTCGCTTGCCTTTGGAGCCGCGCCCTTGGCCTGCCTTTTTCGTCGTCTCTCGTTCTTAGCTCGCTGCTCAATCTTGAGCAGCTTCGGATCTTTGTTAGAAACCCAACGCAATTCCCCGCCTTCAACCCAATTGCACGGCACATGATAAAATGAGGCCTTTCTCGCCCTCCTGATCTTGGCGGCAATCACAGGCCACCAATGAATCAGAAGAGCGCACTTGCGCCAAAACTTCCAATCCGACCACTGCGCCTCAAAAAATATGACTATGAACCCGTGCTCGATCAGCGCTAGCCGTTCGTGTGGTCGGTGCTTCATCCTGACATCACCAGATATAACGACCTTTCCGCCATCATCAGCGAAGCGTTTCAACCAAGGAACGTCATCCTTGGGCCTATAATCATCATCTCCTGGTTTGGGCGTGTAGTCAGCCGCCGCCTTGATTGTGAAGTTTCCGGATATCCTCTTGAATTGGTTCTCGCTGGCGAAGTTCTGCAGAACTCTCACCAGACCTATTGGCACGTTCTGGTCAAATACAACCTTCAAGCAGCTATCGCTAGGCTCTCCTCGAATTTGACAGCCTCGCGAACGTGCCGGATGGGTATTTCATAAATGTCGGCGACGAACTGCGCGTTTCCTTCGACTTTTACTGCTTTCGCAATTGTGTCTGTAGGAATGTTGCTGCGCTTCAGCACAGGATGACCAAACTCGATACGGGGGTGAAGAATTACATTCGGCGCAATCTTGGGCCTCGGCCTCCACTCGACAACTTCGCCCTGTGGATCAAAAAGAACATCTTCGCGGAGAGATTTCATTACGACAGATGGAATTTCATAGTTCTTTGTCCGTAGGTCGTAGACCAGCATCAACCCGTTTCGCAGCGCTATATCCGCAACGATTTTCCGACCATCAGTCTTGAATACCGTCTTGGTTGCAAACGGATGCGGATGGCGCAACGTTTCTCGCGCCTCCGTCATGATGCGTCGAATTTCGCGCAGCTTCACACCAGCCTCAACGAAGCGCGCAATAAAGCGTAGCTCCATGAGGTTTGCGAAACTGACGGCAGTCTTTTCGCCAACTCGACCAAGCTGATTGACGATGACGGGGTCTTGTTTTCCCGTATGGCCCTCGACCCAGACGCGAACGGACGCCTGCGGCGCGCTGACGAGTTCGGCAGCTTCCGGAATGCTGTAAATGCCAATTTCTAGTAGGTCCGGACGCACCATATAATCTCGCCTTTTTCGCCGCGTTCCTACGAGTCTCGGCAAGTCAATATCTTATCAACGATACCATTGGGCGCCTTCGTTGTGCGCGAAAAGTGTATAATTCCCCATGCGGGGAAGGTTAGGAACGGGGTGATGGAGAAGCCATGGCGCGGCAGTTCGTTTCTTCCGCCCTCACATCGATTTCTGAGTCTGCGGCTTACCCCCCACCCCGGCCCTCCCCCACAAGGGGGGAGGGAGTGTGCAACCTCGCTCCTCTCGGGCGGACTGAGATGTCCAATAGGCTCGCGCCCGGCGCTGCACGGCGGACAACGACTCTGTCATCCGCCGCTTCGCTCTTGTCTCAGCAGAAATGCGCGCCCTGGGTCTCGACATAGACCGCGTACAGCGACTGGCTCGCCGTCATGAACAGCCGGTTGCGCTTGGCGCCGCCGAAGCAGACATTGGCGCAGATTTCCGGCAGCTTGATCTGGCCGATGCGGACGCCGTCGGGCGCGAAGATGTGCACGCCGTCGTAGCCCTCCCCGACCCAGCCGGCGCCGACCCAGATGTTGCCGTCGGTGTCGACACGCAGGCCGTCGGCGAAGCCGGACCGGCCGTCGAGCGCCATGTCGATGAACGGCTTCGGATTCGACAGCTTGGTGCCGTCGAGATCGTAACTCCAGATCACGTTCTTGGCGGCGGGATAGTGGGTGATGCCGGTGTCGCAGACATAGACCTTCTTGTAGTCATGGCTGAAGGCGATGCCGTTGGGCTTGAACGGCTCGTCGGCGACCTTGGTGACCTGGCCGGACTGCGGGTCGAGCCGATACACCGCCTCCTTCTGGTAGGGCTGCACCGAGCCGGTGTTGGCGCGCTGGCCCTCGTAATAGCCGAGCGCGCCATAACCCGGATCGGTGAACCAGATCGACTTGTCGTTGGGATGGACGATGATGTCGTTGGGCCCGTTGAGCTGCTTGCCGCCGGCCTGTTCGGCCAGCACCGTGGTGCTGCCGTCGTGCTCGTAGCGCACCACATGGGTGCGCTGGCAGGCCAGCTGCCGGCCCTCGGTGTCGAAGGTGTTGCCGTTGGCCTCGTTGGACGGAAAATGAAACCGCTCGGAAATGTGATTGTCGTCATCGATGAAGCGGAGCTGGCGGTTGTTGGGGATGTCGCTCCAGACCAGATAGCGGCCCTGCGCGTTCCATGCCGGCCCCTCGGCCCACAGGCAGCCGGTGAACAGCCGCTGGATCGGGGTGTTGCCGACCTTGGCCTTGAAGCGCTTATCCATGACGACGATGTCGGGATCGGGATAGCGCTGCGGCTCGTGGCCGCGGCCGAAGTCGCGCCCGAACGCCGCCGTCGGCGCCAAGCTGGCGGCGGCGAGCGCCGCAGTGGTCTGCAACAGGCGTCGCCGATCCATGCGACCGGGCGCCGCGCTGCCGCGGGCGGACGGATCGAGAGTCTCGTGCTGGCTGGTCATGGGGTTTCCTCTCCCTAGCGCTGTTTTTCGCAGATGTTTTTTGCAGCTATTGGTGCACCGCCAGGCGCGTCCCCGCGTTCGCAGACCAGGAAGGTCTGCGCCCGTGGAAATCGCATTGTCATCTCAGCACTTTTTACCCGGCGACCGGCGCGGTCCATCATTCGAGACGTTGCCGCGATCAACCCGATACCACAGGTTGCAGATCCCGTCACTTCACATGGGCTCGTGTTGCGAAGCAGCGAACTCCAACCGGCGACATCGTCTCGCGGTGAGGTGAACATGAGGTTGCGCCAAAACTGCGGCACGGCTGGCGCATGTCTTGCACACACCCATGAGGCGCCTGCCGCGCCCCGGAGAGACCATCATGACCGATCTCAACATGCCGCTGTCGGGTCCAGTCATCCAGACCTTCCCCTGGACCAACAACTTCACCATCAATCTCGGACAGTCGTCAGACCCGGCCATCGAGAAAGATGCCCTGACTGTCGCCAGCTACGGAAAACAGCTGGGCCGGATCGGTGAGGCCTTGATCGTGCTCCTCAACCATCTCGAGCTTGGCGACTTGTCGCCGGATGAAGACGCGGCGATCTGCGACCTGAAATCGATGCTGCGCGAGATCGCCGGCAAGAAGGCGAAGCACGGCGCCAAGCTGGTCCTCCGACCATGACGCCGGCGCTGCCCTCTCGCAACGGGCGCCGCGCGCTGGCTCGACCGGCCTTCCCGGCTATTCGCCGCTCGCCCGGACGCGCCGCGCTGTCGAGCGACGGCGGCGACGGCGCGGGACGCGCCCCCGCCCTGCAGCACCAGGGCCGTTCGTGCCGGATGTGCCATGTCGCCCTCCGTCGCAGCCGCAGACAATCTGGGGCGCGAATGTCAAATCCACCCCACGACCGAGATCTGTCAATTCCGATTTCTCGTAATAGGCGAACCGGGCGCAAGCGCTGAAAACCAGGTCGTCGCCTGGCGTAATTTTGGAAATACCCGCTGCGTCCCCGCGCGGCGCGGCGGCGCTCAACCATATTCGGAGCCCATGATGGAGAACCACGAGTTTGAGATCGGTCTGGTGATGGCCGGCGCGATTTCAGCGGGCGCCTATTCCGCTGGCGTGATCGATTTCTTCGTCGAAGCGCTCGACAAATACTACGAAGCCAGGAAACGCTCCGACTGGACGGGGCCGACGCACGATGTGCGAATCCCGATCGTCGCCGGAGCATCGGCCGGGGGGATGACCGCGGCGATCACGGCGCTTCACGCCTTTCATGACCTCGTGCCCGCGCAACCGCAATCCGCCCCGCCGCCGAAGGCGGCCAATCGACTATACTCGAGCTGGGTCACGGACATTTCTATCGAGCGGCTGCTGGAGATCAGCGATCTCACCAATCCGAAGGCGCACGTCCCCTCCGGTCTATGCAGCGACGTACTCGGTCAGATCGTCGACAGCGCCTTTGCGATGCAGGGCGCCGTTCGGGAACGGCCCTGGGTAGGACGGGGGACCGACCACTCCCTGCGCGTGCGGTTTACCCTCACCAACGTGCGCGGCATCCCCTACTCGTTCAAGGTCTTCGGAGCGGACTCGCCAGAGCGCTTTGGCATGACCGATCACGGCGACTATCTCGACTTCAGCGTCGGCATGCCGGGATCGGCCGCGGGCGGAGCGCTGGCGCTCGACATTCGCGACACCAGCCAACCGGCGTGGGATCTTTTCAAGACCGGTGCGCTTGCCACCGGAGCGTTTCCGATTGGCTTGGCCGCCCGACGCATCAAGCGCCCGACCCAAGACTACGACTTCAGTCAACTGGTCGGCATGGAGGACCGCGCCGGCGTCTTCCAAACCAAGGCCCCCGATGTGTCGGTGAGCGCGGCCAATCCCTACCAATTCACCGCGATCGACGGCGGGACGATCGACAACGAGCCGCTCGAACTCGCCCGACGCTACCTGGCGGACGGGGTCGGCCACGGCGACCACGGCGGTGAGCAGGCGAAGCGCGCCATCATCCTGATTGCGCCGTTCCCGAACTACGCACGACTGCCGCCTGATGACCATCAGGATGCGCTGATCCATATCGCTCCGAAACTGCTGTCCATGCTGATCGATCAAGCGCGCTTCAAGCCCGACGAACTCGCGAAAGCGGAAGACGACACCAATTTCTCGCGATATATGATCGCTCCCACGCGACCCGCTAACAATGCCGCCGCGCGGGAATTTCCCATTGCCAGCGGCACCATCGACGGGTTCGGCGGGTTTCTCCATGAATCCTTCCGCCGCCACGACTATCTGCTCGGGCGCCGCAACGCGCAGGCCTTCATTCGCTGGAACCTGGCGCTTCCGGAGGACAACCAGCTTTTCGCGGCTTACAGAGCCAGCCCACAGTGGGGCCGTCGCGACGAATGGTACGTCAGAAATGTGGAGGGCGCCCAGGGCTCGATCCTGGCGGACCGAGACTACCTGCCGAAGCAGTACGCCCTGAAGGTCGACGGCCCCCCGGCGGCCAAAGGCCTTCCGATCATCCCCTTGACCGAAGACCTGAAGAAACCCATCGAGATCGCCGGGCGCGACCTTCCCAACCCCGACGGCATCGATCTCGCCGCTCTCCGGACAGCCATCGACCGCAGAGTCGGCCCGCTGACCGAACGCCTGATCGACCTCGATCTGCGGCGCTTCACCGATGGCATGTTGTTCGGATCGGCAATTCGCTGGGCGGCGCAGCGCTACGCATCGCAACTGCTGTCGAAGAAGGCGCTCGAGTTGGCGCAAGGCGCGCGGCAGTCGGTCCGTGAGGCATTTCGGACGTAGCAGGCTCCCTAACAAACGATGCATGATCGCACCGAGGGAGCACAACAAGGCGCTTCGAAGGCAACCGTCCGCCTATTCGGACTCCCCCGGTCGTACCGCACCATCGTCCGGCAGCGGCGACGGCGCCGGGCGCGCCGCGTCGCTGAACTTCGCCGGCGTCAGCCGGGTGCGGTTGACCGAGAGGTCGAAGACGTCGAAGCGGTTGTAGTAGCCGACCACGTCGTGGAACTGCTTCGGCTCGACGCAGCGGTTGAGGTCGATGTCGGCATAGGCGATGCCCTCGTCGTCCTGCAGCAGGTCGCCGAGCACCTCGCCGGTCGGATCGACGAAGAAGCTCGCGGCCCGCGGCGTGCGGTCGACGACATCGGCGATGGCGGGGTCGCGCTCGACCAGGAAGGCGCGCATCGCCGCATCCATGTAGCCGGCGGTGACGATGCCGAACGCCTTGGCCTCGAAGGAATGCGCGCTGGCGCGAATGCGGTTGGCCGCCACGTTGTTGAAATTGCCGCCGCCGTCGGGCCGGCGCGTCGGCCACATCGGCGGCCAGCTCGAGATGTGGACCTGCTCGCCCTGGGCCATCAGCGCGAAGCGCGCCAGCGGATTGGTGTTCTCGCCGCAGATCAGGCAGCCGACCCGGCCGAGGCGGGTGTCCGCCACCGCGAGCCCGGCGCCGTCGCCCGACGCCCACACCAGCTTCTCGTAGAACGTCGGCACCAGCTTGCGATGGTGGACCAGGATGTCGCCGTCCTCGCCGATCACGAGGTTCGAATTCCACAGACCCCCGGCGCTGACCGGCGAACGCTCGCTGATGCCGATCGACAGCGTCACCCGAAGCGCGCGTGCCTCGGCCCGCAGCCGCGCCACCTCCGGCCCGTCCACCAGCACCGACTGGTCCGCCATGCGCACGAACAGGTCGTGGTTATCGATCGGCGCCCACAGCGCGGCCCACACCGGAAAGGCCGGGATGTAGGTTTCCGGAAAGGCGATCAGCTCGGCGCCGGCGCGGGCCGCCTCGCGCATGATCGCCACCGCCTTCTCGGTGGTGGCGGCGCGATCGAGAAACACCGGGGCGGCGTGGACGGCGGCGGCCTTGAAGCGGGGAAGCATGGCAGGATCCAATGTCATCTGAGCGATCCGACCCGTAGCATTGCGCGCTCCGGCGTGCGCACATGAATTCTCGCAAGGCCTGTTGCAGCGGATCGCAGCGCCGAATCTGGAACGAGAATTGCATCGTCTACCAATGACTTATCCGAACCATGGAGCCGCGATGTTCGACACGCTGAACTGGGACGACCTGCGCGTCTTCGTGCACGCCGCCCGCGCCGGCAACCTGAGCCAGACCGCCAAGCGGATGCGGCTCGATCATTCCACCGTGAGCCGGCGTATCGCCCAGATGGAAGCCGCGCTCGGGGTCGCAGTGTTCGAGCGCCATCGCACCGGGCTGAAGCTCAACGAAGTCGGCGAGCGGCTGCTGCGCCACGCCGAGCGGGTCGAGAGCGCCGTGATTGCGATCCGGGAGGAAGCCAGTACCAGCGACGCCGAGGACCTGACCGGCACCGTGCGGCTGGCCACCATGGAAGGCATCGCCTCGCTCTATCTGGCGCAGCGCTTCAGCGGCCTGCGGCGCACCGCGCCACGCCTCACCGTCGAGCTCGTGACCTCGCCGCAGACGGTCTATGTCCACAAGCGCGAGGCCGACCTGTTCGTCTCGTTCTTCCGGCCGCCAGGCCCGGGCCTGATCTCGGAGCGGATCGGCAAGTTTCAGCTCGGACTGTATGCCAGCCAGGGCTATCTCGACACCTACGGCATGCCTGCCGGATTGCGCGAGCTCGGCAGCCATTGGTTCGTGTCCTATATCGAAGACCTGATCCAGGTGGATTCGGTGCGCTGGCTCGCCGACATCATCGAGGAGCCGCGCGTTGCCTTCCACTCCAACAGCATGATCGCCCAGGCGAATGCCGCCGCCGGCGGCCTCGGCATCGTGCTGCTGCCGAGCTTCGCCACCGCCGGCCGGCCGGACCTCATTGCCGTGCTGCCTGACGTCGCCACCACCACCCGCGAGGTCTGGCTCAACGTGCACAGCGACCTGCAATTCGCGCCGCGCATTCGCGCCGTGGGATCGTTTCTCCGGAATACCTTCCGGCAGGACCCGGCCATGCAGGTCGGCGCCAGCGGCCTGGACCATGTGCCGGAATTGCGCACGGCAGATTGCAAAATTGGGTAGTTCCCTTTGCCGGGGCCGCGCCGGAAGCTGATGTCCGGCAGGCCGGGCAACGGTGCGCGGCACGCAGTCTCGAGATGACGGGGGCATGGTGAGCGCAGAGACCTATGGCATCGCCGAGGCGACGCCCCCCACGATGCCGCGTGGCGCCGCGCTGGCCAAAAAGCGGCTGCGGATCGCGCTGGTGCTCAGCGCCGCGATGATCGCGATTTATTTCGGTTTCATGGCGCTGTTCGCGTTCGACAAGCCCCTGCTGGGAACGATGCTGGCGCCGGGGCTGTCGCTGTGCATCGTGCTCGGCCCGCTCGTCATCATCTCCTCGTTCCTGCTCTGCCTCGTCTACGTGCTGTGGGCGAACCGGGTGTTCGATCCGGGCATCCGCGATCTCGGCGCGTAGCAAGAGGCACCGACCAGCATGGCCAACAATTCCCTTTCCATCGGCTTCTTCTTCGCCTTCATGGCGCTGACCCTGCTCATCACGTATTGGGCGGCGCGGCGCACCCGCACCACCGAGCACTTCTTCGCCGCCGGCGGCGCCGTCACCGCGTGGCAGAACGGCTGGGCGCTGGCCGGCGACTTCCTCAGCGCCGGCGCGTTGCTCGGCATCGCCGGTATCGTCACCTCGAACGGCTTCGACGGCATGATCTACTCGATCGGATGGCTGGTGGGCTGGCCGATCATCCTGTTCCTGATCGTCGAACCGCTGCGCAATGTCGGCAAGTTCACCTTCGCCGACGTGGTGGCCTATAGGCTCGGCCAGAAGCCGGTGCGGATGGCGGCCGCGGTGGGAACCCTCGCCGTCATCATGTTCTACCTGATCGCCCAGATGGTGGCGACCGGATCGCTGATCAAGCTGCTGTTCGGCCTGCCCTATACCTGGTCGGTGGCGCTGGTCGGCAGCGTCATGCTGGTCTACGTGCTGTTCGGCGGCATGCTCGCCACCACCTGGGTGCAGGTGGTCAAGGCGGCCCTGCTGATGGCCGGCGGGGTCGTGCTCGCGGTCCTGGTGCTGACCCATTTCGACATGAACCCGCTGAAGCTGTTCGCGGCGGCGGCGGACAAATACGGCACCAAGGTGCTGCAGCCCGGATCGCGGGTGGTGTCGGGGCAGTGGGACGCGATCTCGCTCGGGCTCGGCCTGATGTTCGGCACCGCGGCCATGCCCCATGTGCTGATGCGAATCTACACCGTCAGGGACTTCAAGGCGGCGCGGCTGTCGATCCTCTATGCCACCGGCGTGATCGGCGTCTTCCATCTCATGGTGTTCATCATCGGCTTCGGCGCCATGGTGCTGGTCGGCCCCGAAGCGGTTGCCAAGGCCGGCGGCGGCGGCAACATGGCGGCGCCGCTGCTGGCGTTGGCAGTCGGCGGCAACGCGTTCTTCGGCTTCATCTGCGCGGTGGCGTTCGCCACCATGCTGGCGGTGGTCGCCGGACTGACGCTGTCGGGTGTCGCAACTCTCTGCCACGACGTCTGGACCAACGTGGTCCGGCACGGCAGCGCGCCCGAGGCCGAGCAGCTCAAGGTGGCGCGGATCGCCACCGTTCTGATCTCCATTCTCGCCATCGTGCTCGGGATCGCGTTCGAGGGCCAGAACGTCGCGTTCATGGCCGGGCTGGCGTTCTCGATCGCCTGCGCCGCCAATTTCCCCTCGCTGGTGCTCGCCATCACCTGGCGCCGCTTCACCACGCCGGCGGCGGTGGCCAGCATCCTGGTCGGCACGCTGAGCTCGCTGGTGCTGATCTATCTGTCGCCGACCATCCAGGTCGACATCCTGGGCAAGCCGCTGGCGCAGATCGAGACCGCATGGTGGTTCGTGTCGCTGCGCAATCCCGCCATCATCGCCATGCCGCTGTCGTTCCTGGTCGCGATCGTGGTGTCGCTGGCGACCACGGAAGCCAACGCCAACGCCACCTTCGACGAAATGCAGCGGCGGATCCTGTTCGGGCGGGGTGCGGCGGCGGTGCGGGAGCAATAGAGCCGGTTCAAGCCGGCAAAAAAAGCCCGTCGGTCATGTGGATCCTGGGGGCCTGTCACTTGCAGCCAGCGCCGCGGCGATCGAGGCCTCGTCCCCCAGCATCACACCGCTCGTCTTGTGCACCAGCATTCGTTGCAAAAGGCCGAAGATCTGTTCGGCTGCGGCCGCATGGTTCAATCCGCCGGCCCGAATGTTCGAGATGCAGTTGCGCCGTGAATCCGGCAATCCAGGCTCCGGGCCATAGGTGATGTAGACGCCCAGGCTGTCGGATGCCGACAGCCCTGGGCGCTCGCCGACCAGAACCAGAACCGCCTTGGCGCCCAGCGCGTGACCGATCTCGTCCCCGAGCGCGACACGCGCCTGCGAGGCCAGGACCACCGGACCGACGGAAAGACCGGCGGCATCGAAACGCGGCTTCAACACCGCCAGCAGCGGCGCCGCATTGAGCTGCACCGCCGTCGCCGACAACCCGTCGGCAACCACCGCAACGACATCGCTTGCGCTCCCAAGGGACGCGAGATGCCGGCGCGACTCCGCGCTCAGGCGACGTCCCAGATCCGGGCGCCGCAGATATTCGGCCCGCGTGGTCGCGGCGCTCACAGCCGCTTCCAGCGCGAAGCCGTGCCGTGCGATGGCCTGCGACAGCTGCCCGGCATCGAGCGCCGACCAGACGGCTTCGCGCGCACGGGCATGGTCGAGCAGAAAGCGTTGCGCCGCCCTGGTTGGAACCCCGGCGCCGGATCGCCCCAGCGCGATCCGTGCCTCGGTTCTTTCCCGCAGCGCCCGGAGCGCGCCGTGCGGCGAATGGACGGCGCGCTCGTCCTTGCTCATGCCGCCTCGATGGAGGCGAGCAGCGGCAGCCGGGCAAGTGGGCCGGACAGGAGATCCGGCTCGGATATCAGCCGCCCCTGCCGATCGGTCAGGCCAACGCGTTCGAGCCACGCCTCGAACTCCGGCGCGGGCGGCTTGCCGAGGGTTTCCCGGGCGAAGACCGCATCGTGATGAGACAGGCTCTGATAGTTCAGCATGATGTCATCCGAGCCGGGAACGGTGATGACGAAATTGACGCCGGCCGCACACAGCGACATCAGGAGCAGGTCCATGTCCTCCTGATCGGCATCGGCATGATTGGTGTAGCAGACGTCGACCCCCATCGGCAGGCCGAGCAGCTTGCCGCAAAAATGATCCTCCAACCCGGCGCGGATGATCTGCCGGCCGTTGAAGAGATATTCCGGTCCGATGAAACCGACCACCGTATTGACCAGAAGCGGCGAAAACTCACGCGCCACCGCATAGGCCCGCGTCTCCATGGTCTGCTGGTCGACGCCGAAATGCGCGTCCGCCGAAAGCGCGGAACCCTGGCCGGTTTCAAAATACATCAGGTTGCGGCCGAGCGTCCCGCGATCGAGCGACAGCCCGGCGTCGCAGGCCTCGCGCAGCACCGCGAGATCGACGCCGAACCCGGCATTGGCCTTTTGCGAGCCGGCGATCGACTGAAAGACCAGATCGACGGGGGCCTGGCGCTCGATCGCCTTGATCGCCACCGTGACATGGCCGAGGCAACAGGTCTGGGTCGGAACCTCCAACCGCTGCCGCAGGTCGTCGAGCAGCGAGACGATACGGATATAGTCGGCCAGCGTGTCGGTAGCCGGATTGACGCCGATCACCGCATCGCCCGAACCCATCAACAGGCCGTCGAGCGCCGAAATGGTGATGCCGGTCGAGTCGTCGGTCGGGTGGTTCGGCTGGTTGCGGGTCGAAAGCCGGCCGGGAAGACCGATGGTGTTGCGAAACCGGGTGACGACATGACGCTTGGCGGCGACCGCGGTCAGATCCTGCAATCGCATGATCTTGGACACGGCGGCGACCATCTCCGGCGTCAGACCGAAGGTCAGCGCTTCGAGTTGCGGTTGGCCGATCTTCGGATCGAGCAGCCATTCACGGAAGTCGCCGACCGTCATGGAGGAGACCGGCGCGAAGGCCGCCGCGTCGTGCTGGCGCGCGATGAGGTCCGAGACCTCGTCATTCTCCGAGGGGATCAGCTCTTCCTCGAGAAACGTCTTCAACGGCAGGTCAGCGAGCGCCATCTGCGCCGCCAGCCGCTCGACCGGTCCCTCGGCGGCGATCCCGGCGAGTTGATCGCCGGATCGTTCCGGCGTCGCCTTGGCCAGCAGCGTCTTCAGATCGCCGAAGCGGAAGACGGTGTTCTCGATCGTCGTCGCATAGGCCATCGTCGCCGCCTCTTTCGTCGCTCGCGAATTCAGCCGGTGGTGAGAAGCGCCAGCGCCTCGGCGTGAAGCGCTGGCGTTGCCGCCGCCACCACCCGTCCGTCCGAAGCGAGCGTCAATGGGTTGCCGTCCCAGTCCGAGATGGCGCCGCCGGCCTGCTGTATGACCGGCACGAGCGCCATGTAGTCGTAAGGCTGCAGCCCGGCCTCGACGACCAGGTCGCAGTGACCGCTGGCGAGAAGGCCGTAGGAATAGCAGTCGCCGCCGAAGCGCCGCAGCGCGACGCCCTGGGTAATGCGGCGATAGGCCTCCATCGCCTCACCCACGAACGTCTCGGGAGACGTGGTGTAGAATCGGGCCGCGGACAGGCTGGAGCACGGGCTGGTGCGCGCCGGCTCGCCATTGAACAACGTCCGGCCGGCCGCGCCGACCCAGCGCTCGCCGGTAGCCGGAATGTCGATCAGCCCGAATAGCGGCCCCTCGCCACCGATCAGCGCTATCAGGGTGCCGAACAACGGAACGCCGGTAATGAAGCTCTTGGTGCCGTCGATCGGGTCGATCACCCATGTCAAGCCGTTGCCCGACTTGATCCCCAACTCCTCGCCATAGATGCCGTGCGCTGGAAATCGGCTGGCGATCATGTCGCGCAGCATCTTCTCGATCGTGCGGTCCGCGATCGTGACAGGGCTCTCGTCGGCCTTGTGGTCGACATCGAGGGCACTGCGAAAGTATCGCATGGCGATCGGTCGAGCCGCGTCGGCAAGCTCCGAAGCGAAGGACTGGGCGTCCGCGACATCCACGGTTGCAGGACGAATGCCTTGGCTTTCGACGTGCTTCGGATCAAGCGACATCGCAGCCTCTGCCCCAGCCGGGAGCGGCACGTTCGCTGTGGGAGACAACCACTGGAATCATAGGCAACTTTCGCAGTTTGAGCACTTCGGAAGCTCAGGCGGCAACGATCTTGCCGACGTGTTTCTTCCTTATTGCAGAGAGATGTCCCTGATCGGCGCGTCGGTCGGTCACCAGGACATCGACCTGGTCGCAGCCGCACAGGCCGACCCGGCTCGTCTTGCCGAGCTTGCTGTAGTCGGCAAGAATCATCACGCACTCCGCGCGATCGATCATCACGCGTCCAAGCTGCGCCTCCGCGAGATCATAGCTGGTCGCCCCGTGTTCGGCATCGATGGCCACGGGCGACAGGATCGCGACATCCGGTCGGAATTGCTCCATTTGCGCGATCGCCAGCTCGCCGAAGGTGCCCGGAACGTCGTTACCGATGCGCCCGCCCAGCAGGATCACCGTGGCATTGGCCTGCGCGGCGCGTATGGTGGTGGCCACATCGAGCGAATTGGTCACCACCGATACGTCCGGTATGCTGCTCAACGCGGCGGCGAAAGCGAGCGTGGTCGTACCGGTATCGATGGCGCAGAGCATGCCGGGCTCGATGAGCGCCGCAGCGGCCATCCCGATGCGCCGCTTCTCGGCCTCGCTGGCGCGCATGCGGGCCTTGAAGGGCGGCTCCTGCTCCGCGGGCGCAGCCACGACGCCGCCATGGACCCGCTTGAGCAATCCGGCCGATTCGAGATCCTGGATGTCGCGCCGGATCGTCTCCCGCGAAACCTCGAGCTCCTTCATCAGGAGATCATTGCTGATCTGCCCGCGCACGGTGAGCAGCGCCAGGATGCGATGATGTCTGTCTTTTGCCCACACGGTCTGCGGTCCTCAGCATATTGCCTGCATTTTATTCAACTTCTCGCCGATGGACACGGTCGACCTTGTCCTGCCACGCCGGAGCGGCGTGGGGTCGCTTGCCGGTCTGGCAGCGTCGCGCGGCGCCTTGCCTCACTATGTGACGCGATCTTCTCCTGCAAGATGACAGGCCACGATCCCGCCCTGCGGCAAGTGATGGACCGGCGGTTCCTGCTGCCGGCAGACCGGAAGGGCCTGCGGACAGCGGTTGGCAAAGGAACAACCGGCGGGAATGAGCAACGGCGAGGGCGGCTCGCCTTCGACGAGATAGTCGTCGCGCGCATAGGGCGATTCCTCGAGCGTCGGCGCCGCCGACAGGAGCGCTTTCGTATAGGGGTGCTGAGGCGCGAAGAACAGCATCTCGTTCGAGACGAGCTCGACGATCTTTCCGAGATACATGACCGCCACGCGCGAACAGACGCGCCGCACCATCGCGAGATCATGGCTGATGAACAGGTAGGTGATCCCGCGAGCACTCTGCAACCGCTCGAAAAGCGCTATCAATCGCGTCTGCTCGGTCTGGTCGAGCGCCGACAGTGTTTCGTCGAGCAGCAGGATTGCAGGCTCCAATACGAGGGCTCGGGCAAGATTGATCCGCTGCCGCTGGCCGGCGGACAGGCCAACCGGCAGCTTGGAATAGAGGCCCGGATCGAGGCCGACCTCCACCATCGTGTCCGTCACCCGCGTCCTTCTCTCGGAAGCGAGCATCGAGCGGTGCAGGCGCAACGGCTCGGAGATGATCCGGCCGACCGTCCAGTGTGCCGGGATCGAACCATAGGGGTCCTGGAGCACCAATTGGAGCCTGGCGCGAAGATGGAAGCGATCATTGCGGGACATTTTGCCCAGGTCGACGCCGTCAAAAGAGATCCGGCCTGCGTCCGGCATGTCGAGCCAGGTGAGAAGCCGCAGCAACGTCGATTTGCCGCAGCCCGATTCACCGACGATGCCGAGGCTCTCCCCGGATTTGACGTCGAAGCTGACGCCCCGGACTGCCTGGATGGATACCGATCCAAACAACGAACGCTGGTTGCGGACGCGATAGTTGCGCTTCACGTCCTGGACGGACAACACCGTCGCCGCATCGGCCTTGACCGCCGGATGCGCCATCTCCCTGCTCCAGATCCGCGGGATCTGCGCGATCAACGCCTGCGAATAGGCCGTCTCGGGATGCGCCGCCAGCCGTTCCGGAGTCGAGCGCTCGACCACTCTCCCCTCTTCGAGCACGACGAGCCGGTCGGCGATGTTCTTGACCATGGGCAAGGAAGACGAGATGAACAGGATGGCGGTGTTCACTTCATTGCGCAGCATCTGGAACAGGCGGATGATCTGCGCGGCGACGGTGACGTCCAGCGGCTGGGTGACGTTGTCGGCGATCAGCAATTCCGTGCCGCCGATCATCGCATCGACGATCGCCGCGCGCTGGATCATGCCGCCGGAAAACTTGCTCGGCAGCTCGCCGGCCCGCAACCGCGCATCCGGAATCCTCACGGTCTCGAACAATTCGACCACGCGGTCCAGTGCTTCCTTGTGGCCGACTTCCGGACGCACCGCGCGAAGCTTTTCCGCGATCTGACGACCGATCGGGATCGTCGGATCGAATACGGTGGTTGGATCAGCACCGACATAGCCGATCCGCCGGCCCCGTATCGCACGCAATTGCGCCGCGTCCGCGCCGACCATGTCGACGCCGTCGAAACTCACCGCTCCCCCGGTCACCGACAGCGCCGGATCGAGCCATCCGATCAGCGCCTTGGCGAGCACGCTTTTGCCCGAGCCGCTGCGGCCGATGATGCCGAAGGTCTCGCGGCGGCTCACCGCAAATGAGATGTTGTCGAGGACGACCTTGCTGCGTCCGCCGATACTTGCGGCAACGCCGAGGTTATCGACGCCCAGGAGAATGTCGGACGGCATCACAGGCCTCCCAGGACCCGGTTACGGGCACGTTCGAGAGCGACCCCCATCATATTGACCGCGAGCAGGACGACGATCAGGAAGACGCCGGGAAGCGACGCAACCCACCAGGCATTCATCAGATATTTGCGGCCGTCGGCGATGATCGTTCCGAGCGTCGGGGTCGGGGGCTGCAATCCGAGGCCGAGAAAATCCAACGTGGCCTCGAAAATCATCAACCGGGCCAGATCGAGCACGGCCGCGAAGGCCAAGGGCGGCAAAACCACCGGCGCGATCAGAAGGCCCAGGATCCTCAGATCCGAGGCGCCGAGTACGCGTGCCGCCCGGACGTATTCCCGCTCTCGTTCACCGAGAGCTGCGGCGCGAGTCACCCGGGCATATGTCGGCCATCCCGCCAGGGTCAGGACGAGCACGACGAGCGCGGGTGTCGGGCGGGTCACGCCGAGGATGGTGATCGCCAAGATGATCGGGGGGATCGACAATTGCACGTCGACGACGCGCATCAGCAGTTGGTCGGTCAGGCCTCCGTGGAAGCCGGAATACAGGCCAATCGCGGCGCCTACCGCAAACGTCAGCACCACCGCGGCGAGGGCAAGCAGGAATGATATCTGAAGACCGACGAGGCTGCGGGACAGCATGTCTCGGCCGAGCTGGTCCGTCCCGAGCGGATAGGCCCAGCTGCCGCCGGCGAATGCGGGTGGCAGCAATTTCTCCCTGAAGTGCATCACTTGCGGGTCCGCGCCGGACAACAGCGGATAGAGGAATGCGCCCAGCACCAGGACGACGAAGAGGCCGAGACCGACCGTGAACCACGGCGACTTGCGGGTTTCCAGCCAGATTCGCCGGGCGACCGACAGCTCCTTTTCGTCGGCAACCAGCGCTTCGGAGAAATCTGCGTCGATGACGGTCATCAATATTCGAGCCTCGGATCGATCAGGCCGGCAAGGAGATCAACGAGGATGTTGATCACGACGAAGATGGCGCTCGTCAGCATGGCGATCGCCTGGATCAGCGGGAAGTCGCGCTGCAGCACCGCTTCGATGGTCAAGGCTCCGAGGCCGGGGTAGTCGAAGATATACTCCACCACCAACACGCCACCCAGCAGCGCCGAAAGCTGGACGCCCAACATGTTGAGCAGCGGCACCGAGGCGCCTTTCATGGCGTGGTGGTAGATGACCTGGCTCGGATGCAATCCGCGGATCAAACCGATACGGACGAAGTTCTGACTCATCATGGCGCCCAGCGACAGCGCCAGCGAGCGGACCAGCACCGGAATGATCTCGATGGCGAGAACGATCGCCGGCAGGATCGAATAGGTAACGTCGCGATAACCCACCGCTGGCAGCCAGTGCAACTGGATCGAAACGACAAGAACCAGAATGCCGGCAAGCCAGAAATTGGGCATCGAGACCAGCACCGAGGACAGCATCAGCGCCGCGGCATCGGGCCATCGCCCGGCATGGAGGCCGGCGAACAGGCCGATCGGAATCGACACCGAGAGCGCGATGGCCATGGCCATCATCGCCAGTTGCAGGGTGAGGGGCAGACGGTCGAGGATCAGATCGATCACGCGGGCGCGCTCCGCCCGCGTCGGGTCGTCGGCCCGGCCGCCGGCCACGGCGCTGGCACCCGACTTCGGGCGCACGAACGACGTGCCGAAATCGCCGTGCAGAACGACCTTCTTCAGGTAGATGAAATATTGGACCAGCATCGGACTGCGCAAGCCCATCTCGGTGGCGATCTTCTCCACCGTCTCTTCGGTCGCCATCCCGCCGGCGATCATGCGCGCAGGGTTGCCCGGCCCGGTCCGCAGCAGGCAGAAGACGATGAGAGACGCCAGCAGCACAATCACGACGGATTGGGCGAGACGGCGCAGCAAAAATGACGTTACACGAACCATGCCGTCTCGCGATCTCCGACTAAGGTGGATCTGGTGGCATCCTCCCGCGACGGAGCCGCGGGAGGATCGCCTTCAGGCCAGGGTTGCGTTGTTGAAGTCGATCTGGGCGGTCGGCAGGATCCGTACACCGCTCAGGCGACTGGTCATCGCGTGCAGAAGGTTGGAGTTGAAGAGCACCAGATTGGGCAGCTTGTCGGCGATGGCCGGCAGCGTCACCGTTTCCAGGGCTTCCTTCCTCAGTTCCAGCGTCGGCGCCAGCATCTCTTTCTCGATAGCGGCATCGAGAGCCGGATCCTTGGCGCCGGTGATGAGACCGACCTTGGAGTAGTATTGGAACACGATCTGGAGATTGGGCTCCGGCGTGCCCACCGCCCATCCACCGTCGATCATGTGTCCCGCGTTGGGATTGTAGTAGCGATCGTTCCAGGCCGCGACTTCCAGCACGGTGAGCGTGACCGGAAAGCCCTGGGCTTGGAGCATCGCCGTGATGGCTTCGCAATATTCCTTGGTCTTGGGATAGAAGCCCGTCGATGTGATGTATTCGATCTCGGGCATGCCCTTGCCGCGGGGATAGCCCGCCTCGGCCAACAGCTGCTGACATAGCTTTGGATCGAACTTGCCGTAGTCCGGCAGCGCCCGATAACCCAGCTTCATCGGCGGCAGAACGCTGTCTGCGGCGTAGCCGGCGTCGCCGGCGATGCCGAGGATCGCCTCGCGGTCGATCGCGGCTGCCGCAGCGCGACGCACCCGCGAGTCGTCGAACGGCCTTCGGCCATTGCGGAAATGAAGATACTTGTTCTCGACGGATTGCAGCTTGCTGGTGGTGATCCCGGCTTTCGACTTGAGGCTGAGATACTGTTCGGGCTCCAGCCGCTCGATCAACTCCGCTTCGCCGGACTGCAATGCGAGGATGCGCGCGTTGCCGTCAGGAACGTGGCGGACGACGACCCGCTTGATCTTCGGCTTGCTGGGTCCCCAGTAGTGCTCGTTGGCTTCGAAGATGACTTCGTCCTTGTCCTGGCCGACGAGGCGGTAGGGGCCGGTGCCGTTCATGCCGCGTTGCAGCGCCTTGCCGTCGGCGACGTCCTTGGCCCGCAGGATCGGACAATACGCCTGCAGGAAGAGAAAACTGCTGATCGGAACGCCGAGGCTCTTGGTCGAGACCGTGATCGTCTCACGGTCCTTGATGCCCACTTCGAGCGGTCCGGCAAAGAAGGCGCGCGCGATCTTGGGCTGGGAATAATGCTCCAGGGAGGCCTTGACGTCCTCGACCGTAAGGTCGGCGCCGTCATGGAATTTGACCCCCTGCCGGATCTTCATCTCGACCGTGAAGGGATCGATCAGGGAATGGCCGGTCGCCAGCGACGGAACCGGCTTGATCGGGTCGAGGCCGGCAGTCATCGGATAGAGCAGCAGATAGTCGAAGGCGAGATATTCACAATTGACGTTCGCCAAGGTCGTGTTGGCGGCGGGATCCCAATTGCCCGTGGTGTTCTCCGCCATCAGCCAACGCACCGTGTTGGACGGCGCCGCCCCGGCCGGCCTGATGATGGAGGGCGCGGCCAGCGTGGCCACGGTAGCGCTCTGCAGGAACCTTCTCCGACTGACGTTCACTCCGCTCTCCTCTGGTTGTATGACTTGGTTCGAAATGTCCCGGACACGCCGCGCTGCGCGCCAGGCGGTCGACGTGATCGACGGTCAAATCGCGCGCAACGCCTCTTCCCAGCCGGGAAAGCGCATGGCGTGCCGGGTCCGCAGAAACAGAAGATCCGAGTACTTTGCGAAATCGAATGGAATCGACGAAATCCGGCTTTGAAGCGCGGCCCATAGGCCCCACGTCACGCCGGCGACGCCCCCATAGAGATGGATACGCGCTTCGGCGGCGGCAGAGAAAGCCCCGTCGTGGATTTCGATGACTTCCTGGATCTTTGACCGGCTGAGGAAATTCTCGAACGAGAGCATCGCGAGATCCCAATAGGGATCGTTGTTGGAACCGTATTCCCAGTCGATGATCATGACGTTCTTGCCGGCGTCGATCATATAATTGGTGACGTAGGCGTCGTTGTAACACGCGCACAGGGCGAAGCCGGCCGCGGTGACCGCCGCGTTGGCGCGGCTGCATTGCCAGAGCAGATAATCGATGTCCCGCGGCAGGCGGGCGCCGTGGGTCCTGCACTGATCGAGCCGTTCGGACAGCTGATCGAATCCCGTCTTGGTCCGCGACAGCGTTTGAGTGCCGTGGATCGCGCGATAGGCCTGAACGACGTTGGAGAGGATCGTCCTGTCGAGCATGTCGCCGACATTGCAGCTGCGGAAGGATTCGAGAAACTCGTGCACCTCGATCTCGCCATCCTCGATGTAATGCAGCAGCTTCGGCGCATAGCCGGCGTCGGCGGCCTTGGTCGTGGCTTCGCGCGCGAGTTTTCGATCGATGAAGATGTCGGTCTTGTCGCCCGGAATCTTCATGAAATAGCTTGCGTCGTCTTCGGCGACGAAGATTTTCCAGTTCAGGTTGGTGATGCCTCCATTGATCCGCTCATAGGAGACGCTCTTGCCGCGCCACGCCGCGACCTTGCCGATCGCCGCTTCGACGGCCTGCCCGAGTGGATCCGTTGCCTCGCCAAGCTTCGTCACTGCGGCCTCATGCTCGTCTCAACAGGGAATCTGCGTCCCAGACGCCCAGCCAATAGGTTCCGCGCAACAAGCGGTTCTGGGCATATTTGTAGAACTCGACCGTGGTGGCGCGCGGAGAGGTCGCATGCGCCAGCAGGGCCCAGCATCCCCACAGGAAATCGTCGACGATCATGTACAATTTGGCACGCGCGACGGCGCGCTGATCGGAATGACCGAGATACAGTTCGACCGCCGCCTCGATCTCGTCGTCGAAGCTGCAAAATTCGAGGCAGAAGGCACCCACGTCGTAGAGTGGGTCGCCGTTCGCGGCCTGGTCGAAGTCGACGAGCCGGACCTCGTTCGCCGGGCCGAGCATGACATTGCTGAGCGCATTCTCGCCATGGAGCGGCGCGAGATCGATCCCGGCGGCGGCGATCCCCCGCTCGATGCGCTCGGTCCAGTCCGCCAGCGTATGAAACGCGAGCGGAAGCGTCGACGCCGACGGCGTTCTCTCCGCCAGGGAGTTGATCCTTTCGCGGTAGGCACGAATGACCTCGAAGGGACTGCGCGTTCTGCCCAGCAGGCCGCTGCGGTGCCAGGCGCGCTTGGCGGCGAATATCGCCGACCGGACCGCGATCGTTTCGAGATCCGCGCGCGACGCCATGCGCCACGCGTCCGGCGCCAGGAAATCGAACAGCACCGCGGATCTGTCCGCGTCATGCGCGATCACGGCCGGCCCGATGCCGCATTGTCCCGCCCGGGTGGCGGCCGCGACCGCCGCGTCGAGATCGATGAAGGGCAGCATGTCGGGCGCGTAGATCTTGAGAAAGACGGGCGCGCCGGAGCGGGGGCGGACCAGACAAGGCGTCGCATCGATCGCCAGATGCATCGGCATGATGATCGGCGGCATCATCACGATGCAGTCCGGGTCCGACCCGACATGACCGGCAAAGCCGGCGAGCGTGAAATCGAGATCCGCCTCAGTCGCGCTCATGACCTGATTGACCTGATGTCCATTTCGACCCGACCCCGCCCTGCCGTCGCCACCGTCAATATACACAAATATGCACAAACGCACATTTTATTGTCAAGCGGGTTTTATCGAGCTAAGAGTTTCGCAGTCGTAACCAAGCATGTCGCCCGCCAGCCGGCGGCGCCTGCAGGATGGGTAGGATGATGGGAACGAAGCAACTTTGGCAGTTGAACGCCGTCGAAATGCTCAGCGCCTACGCGGCGCGTCGCCTTTCGCCGGTCGAGGTGATGGAAGCGATTCTGGCGCGCGCGGCTGCCGTGAATCCGGCGATCAACGCGCTGTTTCACATCGTGCCGGAAAGCGCGCTGGAGCAGGCGCGGGCTTCGGAGACGCGCTGGGCCGCAGGCTCGCCGACCGGGTTGCTCGACGGCGTGCCGGTATCGGTCAAGGACAGTATCGCCGTCGCCGGCATGCCCTATTGGCGCGGCAGCAAGGCCTACATGCAGAGGCCCAATCCGACCTACGATTCGCCGCCGGCTGCCCGCCTCAAGGAAGCCGGCGCGATCATCTTCGCCAAGACCACCATGCCGGACCTTGGCATGTTGGGCGCGGGCGTCAGCTCCGCGCACGGGATCACGCGAAATCCCTGGAACGTCGCCTTCAACACCGCCGGCTCGAGCAGTGGCGGAGCGGCGGCGGTGGCCGGCGGCATCGGGCCGCTCACCGTCGGCTCCGACATCGGCGGCTCCGTCAGGCTGCCGGCGGCGCTTTGCGGCCTGGCCTCGATCAAGCCGACGCAGGGCCGGATTCCCCATCTGCCGCCGAGCCCAATCCGTTCAGCCGGCCCGCTGGCCAGGACGGTTGAAGATACGGCGCTCTTGCTCTCCGTTCTCGCGCGACCCGACGCGCGCGACTACGGCAGCCTGCCCCCGGAGCAGATCGCCTATCATGAACGTCTCGCCGACAGTGTCGCCGGCCTGAAGCTGGGGCTCTTCCTCGAGTCCGGTTTCGGCATGTCGGCGGAGCCGGCGGTTGTCGACGCGATCGAAACGGCCGCGGCCTGTCTTTCGGCAGCCGGGGCTGAAATCGTTCGCCTGCCGGCCCTGATCGACATCGACATATCTGCGGCGTTCAACCTGGTCTTCGCCGTGCGCACCCGCATCGAACTCGATGCCATGTCGCCGGACGCGCGCAGTGGCGTTCACGCCGCGGTCCTGCAACTCGCCGCCTCGGCGGATAAGATCTCGGCGATCGAACTGGGACACGCCTACGACCAGATCGAACGTCTGAAAGCCGGAGTTATCGCGGTCTCGGCGAAATTCGACTACCTCCTTTCGCCGGCGACGCCGGTCGTGAACTTTCCCGCTGAAGCGATCGCACCCGATCCCGACCAGCCGCTCGGCTGGGTCGGCTTTACGGCTGCGTTCAACCAGACCGGACAGCCCGCGGCCGTGGTCTGCTGTGGTTTCGACGCGCGTGGCCTGCCGATCGGACTCCAGATCACCGGCAATCGTTTCGACGACCTTGGCGTCTTGAGTGTCGCCTCGGTCTACGAAGCGAGGCGCGGCTTCACCATCGAATGGCCTCACCTGTCGTAGAGGCCCGTACGATATCTGCTCGGTCGGTGAGCCGATCGAGCAGCCTCACGACGACTCGGCGCCTGACCAGCTTCGGCTCTCAAAACGAAACCCCAGCCACAAGGGCTGGGGTTTCGCAATCTGAGTTGGTTGCGGGCCGCGGGCGCGGACGTCAGACGACCCGGCAGACGTCCTCGAACGCCAGGCGCGGTCCTCTCGGCCACAGTTTCGTCCCGTCGCCATGCCCCAGCGTGCAGATGAAGTTCGATCTCCACGTGCCGTTCTGGAAGAAGGCTTCGTCGACCTTGGCGTTGTCGAAGCCGGACATCGGGCAGGCATCGAGGCCCAGGGCGCGCGCGGCAATGATCAGGTAGGCGCCCTGCATCGAGCTGTTCCTGAACGCCGTTTCCTGTCTGAGCTTGCGATCTCCCGCGAACAGCGCAGTGGCGTCGTAGGCCGGGAACAGATCCTTGACGTGGTCGAAGAACCGCTCGTCGAACGCGACGATCGCGGTTACCGGGGCCGCGCGGACCTGCGCGACATTGGCCTCCATGAGCGCGGGATACAGCTTCTCCTTGCCGGCGTCGCTCTGAACGAAGACCAGCCTTGCGGGACCTGAATTCACCGAGGTGGGTCCCCACTTCATGATCTCATAGAGCGACTTCAGCTCGTCGGCCGACACCGGCCGATCCGTCCACGCGTGGTGGCTCCGTGCAGCCGTGAAGATCTGCTCGACGGCCTCAAGCGATATGGGCTGACTCATGGCGGCTCCTGCGGTGACCTGGGGAACTCATAGCTCCACCAGATCGAGCCAAATAGGCCGCAAGCTCCAAGAATCCGGTCAAAAACGCCAGTGTTGAGCCGAAATCCCGCACGATCTATCCTGACGGCATTGCCCATGGTCGATCAGGTCGAGCGTCGGCCATTTCGATTGCGAGGACGTGTGATGGACGTGCTTGGAGACATCCTGAGGCTGCTTCGAACCGAAGGGCACATTCACGGTCGGCTGGAACTGCGGGGACCATTTGGCTTCAGCTTCCCGACCGAAGGCGGCCACTTCCTGATCGTCACCCGCGGCACCTGCTTTCTCACCATCGATGGCAAGGAGGCGGCGGCCCTGGAGGGCGGCGACTTCGTCTTCCTGCCGACGTCGAAGCCGTTCTCGCTGTCGAGTTCGGACGATGTCGAACACGTTCGGGATTTCAATGCTGACGAAGCTGAGAGCTACGTAAGAACCGGCGTCATCGCATTCGATGGCGGCGCCGGAGCACGGGTTTCGCTGGTGTCCGGATGTTTCACCTTCCCTGCTCCCGAGAGTTATCTTCTCATCGAACATCTCCCCGCCGCCGTGTATTTGCAGGCGTCGGGGCCCCACGCGACGCCATGGACCAACGGCATCGTCCAATTGATCGTCCATGAAACGACGCATTCCGGATTGGGCGCGACGGCCGTCATCGACCGGCTGGCGGAGGTGTTGTTCGTCCATGCCCTTCGCGAGCATTTCGGAAGCGCGTGTCCGGACCGGACCCCGAGCTGGCTGCGGGCGTTGACCGATCCGAGGATCGGCCCCTCGATCAGGAGCATTCATTCCGATCCGGGCCGCGGCTGGACCGTCGATGAGCTGGCGCGGTCGGCGGGGATGTCCAGGTCCGCGTTCGCCGCCAGGTTCAAGGCCGTGGCGGGGACGACGCCGCTCGAACACCTGACGCGATGGCGAATGGCGCGCGCGGCCGGCATGATGACGGGGACGAGACCCGCCAAGCTCGACGTCATCGCGGCCGCTGTCGGCTACGAGTCGGAGAGTTCGTTTCGAAAGGCCTTTCGCGAGGTCATGGGCGCCTCGCCATCCGAATACAGGGGGCGGGTTCCTGAATCACGCTAAGCAACCTGCGGCCGAAGGCACGGTCCCTCCGCGCCACCCCGCCCGCGGCAAAATCGCCCGATCGGCGAAGGGACCGCGCGGCGGCGAACGAGCGGCCCGGACTCAGGGAGCGGGCTGGTCGGCGCGCAGACCAGCCGGCGCCGCCGCGGACCGGGCGGCATCCCTGGCGTCGGCGCGCGGGGGCCGGCTGTCCCGGATCGACGCAAGGTATTGCCGGGTCGATCGGGTCAGCGCCTCGATGCCGCGCCTGGATCGGGCCCGGTTGGGCTTGGCCAGTTCCTGCAGGATCAGGCCGTCGACGCCGGCGAGCATGAAATGCGCCACAGCCCTGCACTCAGCGGCGGTGAGATCTTCCGTCCCCGCCGGCGCGCTCCGCAGCAGGTCGAGATAGAGCTGTACGTAGGCGTCGTACTGCCGTTCGGCCAGCCACGCGGCGCCTTCGCGCAGGGCGTAAAGCGTCAGCTCGTATTGCACGATCTGGAGCACGCGCGTCCGCATGATCCAGCGCCACGTCGCCTGCAGGATCTGCTCGACGCAGTTGCCCAGGTCCGTGCTGGTCCTGACCTCGTCGCGAAGGGCGCGGGTCATTTCGTCGATCAGGGATTCGAGCACCGCGAGCAGCAGCGAACTCTTGCTGTCGAAATGGTAGTGCAGGGTCGCGAGCTGGACGCCCGCCTCCGCGGCGATCTTGCGCGTGGTCGCCCCCTGCACGCCGGTGGCGGACAGCGCGCGCACGGCGCCTTCGATGATCTGCGTCCGCGTCCGGTCGCCCTTGCCCTTGGCCATGCGCCCATACATCCCCGTTTCGGCATCCGGTTGTCAATCCGCCCGGCGCCGGCAGCACGGCTCGCCGGCCCCGCACCAAATTAAGTCAAATGACCAATTCTGGTCGCTTGACTAATTTCGGTGCCCCCGCGTAGTCTCGCCGGGATCGGGCTGCCGCGCTGGTGCTGCGGGCCCGCGCCATGTAGCGCTGGAGACCGAAGATGTCCGTTGCCCCCCATCTCGCCAACGACCGGCTGACCAGGGACATCGTCTACCCCTTCGCCAATGCCAACTTCATGGCGAGGAATCCGCCGCTGTGCATCGAGGGCGGCGAGGACGTCTACGTGTTCGACGGCCGGGGCAAGCGCTATGTCGACGGTCAGGCCGGCCTCTGGAACGTGAACGTCGGCCACGGGCGGCCCGAGGTGAAGCAGGCGATCGTCGCGCAGCTCGACAAGCTCAGCTTCTATTCCATGTTCGGCAACACGACGACGGCGCCGTCGATCGAGCTCGCCGAGCTGATGTGCCGGCTGACGGCGAACGAGGAGATGAAGCGCGTCTTCTTCTCCTCCGGCGGCTCGGAAGCGGTCGAGGCGGCGATCAAGCTGGTGCGCCAGTTCTGGCGGCTGTCGGGACACCCCGGGCGCACCAAGTTCATTTCGCTGCGGCTCGGCTATCACGGGGTCACGCTCGGCGCGCTCTCGCTCAACGGGCGCACGCCCTACCGCGAGCAGTACGAGCCCCTGCTTCCGGGCTTCTTCCAGATCGAGCCGCCCTATCTCTATCGCAACCCGTTCACGTCGGATCCGATCGAACTCGGCAGGATCTGCGCGGAGCTGCTGGAACGCGAGATCGTCTATCAGGGGCCGGACAGCGTGGCGGCGTTCATCGCCGAGCCGATCCAGGGCGCGGGCGGCGTCATCGTTCCGCCGCCGAACTTCTGGCCGCTGGTGCGCGAGATCTGCGACCGGCACGGCGTGCTGCTGATCTCCGACGAGGTGGTCACGGGCTTCGGACGGTCGGGGAGCATGCTCGGCTGCCGCGCCTTCGGCGTGAAGCCCGACATCATGACCTTCGCCAAGGGCATCAACAGCGGCTACGTTCCGCTCGGCGCGACGATGATCAACGGGCGCGTCGCCGCGGCCTTCGAGTCCGACGACGACAACGAGTTCACCCCGCGCGCGTTCATGCACGGCAACACCTATTCGGGGCATCCGCTGGCTTGCGCCGCCGCGATCGCCAATCTCGGGATCGTCGAGCGCGAGAACCTGCCGGCCAACGCCGCCGCTGTCGGCGGCTATCTTCTCCAGCGGCTCAACGCGATCGCCCCGCGCCATCCGAATATCGGCGACATCCGCGGCATGGGATTGATGATCGGGATCGAGCTGGTCGCAAACAAGGCGACCCGGCGTCCGTTCGATCTGTCCGAACGGTTCGGCGCCCGCATCTGGGAGCGCTGTGTCGAGAACGGCGTGCTGATCCGCAATCTGGCCGACACCTTCATCATCTCGCCGCCGCTGACCCTCAAGCGCGAGCATGCCGACGCGATTGTGGACGTGTTCGACGCGGCGATTTCGGCGGTGGAACGCGAATAGCGGCGCACGGCCGGCCGGAAGTTGCGGGGGTGGTTTTCCGGATCTTCGGAGGGAGCTGAGACATGAGCACGGGCTGGCTTTGTCACGAACTCTACATGTGGCACGATACGGGCGCTTCCGCGGGTATCCTGCCGCCGGGACTCACGGTCCAGCCGGGCACGCCCTACGAGAATCCGGAATCGAAGCGCCGCTTTCGCAACCTCGTCGAGGTCAGCGGACTGCTCGATCATCTGGTCCCGATCCGGCCGCGCCCCGCGACGGAAGACGAGGTCGCGCGCGTCCATACCCGCGCCCACATCGAGAAGATCAAGTCCATGAGCGCGGCGGGCGGCGGTGACGCGAGCACTCTCTCGCCGTTCGGCCAGGGGAGTTACGAGATCGCGCTGCTGTCGGCCGGCGGCGTCATCGCCGCCGTCGACGCGGTCGTGCGGGGCGAGGTGTCCAACGCCTACGCGCTGGTTCGCCCGCCCGGTCATCATGCGATGCCGGATCTCGGGATGGGTTTCTGTCTGTTCGGCAACGTCGGCATCGCCATACGCCATGCCCAGGAGACCCACGGGCTCACGCGGGTGGCGACGGTCGATTGGGACGTCCACCACGGCAACGGGACCCAGGCCATCTTCTACGAGGATCCCCGCGTCCTGACGATCTCGCTGCATCAGGACAATCTCTTCCCGCCCAATTCCGGCGGCTGCGAGGAAAACGGCGCCGGGCCGGGGCTCGGCTTCAATCTCAACATCCCGCTGCCGCCGGGCTGCGGCAACGGCGCCTATCTCGAAGCGATCCGGCGCGTCGTCATTCCCGCGCTGGAGCGCTACCGGCCGGAGCTGATCATCGTGCCGAGCGGCTTCGACGCCTCGGGCGTCGATCCGCTGGGGCGCATGCAGGTGTCGAGCGAGGGCTACCGCGAGATGACGCGGCTGCTGATGGACGCGGCGAAACGGCTCTGCGGCGGCAAGCTGGTGATGGCCCACGAGGGCGGCTACTCCGAGAGCTACGTTCCCTATTGCGGCCTGGCCGTGCTCGAAGAGCTGTCCGGGATCAGGACCGCGGTCGACGACATCTGGGCGCCGCTGATGGCCGGCTGGGGGCAGCAGGACCTGCAACCGCATCAAGCCGCGGCGATCGCCCGGGCGGAGCGTTTGATCGACAACATTTTTTAGGGTCTGGCGCTGGAGGGGCTTGGCGCGGTGTCCGCACGCAGCGCCCGCGGTCTCGATTGAATTGCGGCGCGGATGCTGTCGTTTCTGGTCGCGATCATCGTGTCGCTGGTCACGGCGGAAGATAACGCCAACGCCAACAACCCATGACCTTCAGGTTGTAAACCTGACGATTTGCCAAGCTGACCATCCCGCAGCAATGGGAAATTCCTGCATATTCTAATACTTAACTGAGATCGAGAAATTAGTCCTCGTTGAGGTTGCCTTTCATGTGCCATTTATGTGCCATGTAGAAAAATCGGCCCCTCCTTCCGGGCCGGCTTGGGGGCGCGGGGGACTATGTCAACGAAACTGGTCCGGACTGAAATTGCGAAGTTTTTGGCTCGGGATACGCCCGAGGCTCTCTGCATTCGAGGCAAGTGGGGCGTAGGAAAGACGTTTGCATGGATCAACGCACTCAAGGAAGCGCAACAGGAAAACCGGGTCGCGTTGAAATCGTACTCCTACGTTTCCCTTTTCGGCGTAAATTCCCTCGACGAATTAAAATTTGCAATTTTTGAAAACCATACATCACTGAAGGATGGAGGGCGGAGGCGATGCGGGAGCACTAGAGAGCAGGTTCAAGACAAACAAAAAGCCCGCCGGTCTCGCGACCTGGCGGGCTTGATCTTGGTTGCGGGGATAGGATTTGAACCTATGACCTTCAGGTTATGAGCCTGACGAGCTACCGGGCTGCTCTATCCCGCGTCAATGAGAAACGCTTGTATAATCCGATGCTTACGGAAGGGCAAGGAATTAATTAGTCCCACAAACCGCCCTCCATGTGCCATTTATGTGCCATTCAGAAATTCGGTAGCGACGAATGTTAGTCACAGGCCGGGTCTATCGTCTTGTTTTCGAGCCTGCCCGCGGTCGGCACTTTCGTGAAGATTGAAGACACTACACCATGCCGTTCAATCGATATAGAACCAACCTGCATACAGCGATCCTTCCCGGTACGGGGAACGACGAAGCTGTCATCAATGCAACGCACGCTTGGTACACTGGCGGCGGTCGAGACGAATTTATCGCCGCATTTCACCATGAGACCGGACTGACGATCGGAAGCCGACGCGACGGTGCGTTGGTAGAACAGGGGTACCCCAAAAACATCAACGAATACCCGGGCAAGAGGTGCCGTCGCGGAGTTGGTAGGAATTGAGGGTGGCGTAGTCTCCGGGGTGATCAACCTCGAATCATCCGGCGTTGAAGCGTCGGACTGGAGACCACGCCATGACGAACAATACCACGAAGCCTGATTCTTTGCAGCCA
>JARLJA010000058.1 GCA_031291445.1 Xanthobacteraceae bacterium
GACGCCAACAAGATCGTCAAGAGCCCGCTCGCCTTCGCCCGGTTGATCAAAACCAATCTGATGCAACGCCGCGGGCTCGGCGAGCTTCTCAAGCCACCCCCAGAGCCGCAGTCACACCAGGCGCGGTTCGACTTCGGCCACACCGCAACACGCGCCGCACACCGCCGCCAACAGCTCCGCGCCGCTCATCGCCTCATGTGCCCCGCATGACGCACAAACCGTGCCAGACAGTCGTGGGCTTGTCCCGGCCATCCACGTCTTGCAGACTGGCGCCATGGCGGGCGGGTCCGTCTATTTCCTGACCAATCGGCCGAACGGCATCCTCTATGTCGGAGTCACCAGCGACCTCGTTCGCCGTGTGTACGAACATCGATCGGGCGCTGTTGACGGATTTACCAGGCGCTACGGCCTCAAGCGCCTCGTGCATTTCGAAATTTTCGAAGACATCCGAACAGCCATTCAGCGCGAACATACAGTCAAGCACTGGCCAAGGGCCTGGAAGGTCAGGACGATCATGGCAGCGAATCCCGATTGGGATGACCTCTACGACACGATTTGCTGAGGGGGGCTGAAATGCCGTCAAGACGTGGATGGCCGGGACAAGCCCGGCCATGACGATGGAGCGGGCGGATGCACACATCCCCCAACCCGCCCCTTGAATTTGTCATCCGGCCGTGGTCTCAACCCGGTCACCACGAGCGACCGCCACGACCGGCCGGGAAGCGCCCCCCGACGGGTCGTCGACAGCGGCGGGTTTCAGGACACCACGATGGCCCGCAGGTTCAACTCGCCCTACCAGACCGAACCGGTGTCGCCGCTCGCCACCTGGGCGCGCAATCTCGCCCTGTTCTCGCTGATCGCGGGCGTGGTCTCGATCGCCATCATCCGGTTCGGCTTCCTCGAGCTCAAGCCCGCGCTCGCCACCTTCTTCGGGGCGCTGGCCTGCGCCGGGCTGTCGATCGTGATCGCCTTCTCAGGCTTCGCCGCGATCTGGCAGAACGGCTCCGGCGGCATGCTGCGGATCCTGTTCGCGCTGGTGCTCGACGTCGCGATCCTGGCCTATCCGGGCTATCTCGCCGTCCAGTACCGCAAGCTGCCGGCGATCCACGACATCACCACCGACCCGATCGACCCGCCGCGCTACGACGCGCTCGCCCGGCTGCGCGCCGGCGACGGCGCCAACCCGGCGGCCTATGCCGGGCTCTATTCGGCCGAGCAGCAGCAGGCGGCCTATCCCGACATCGAGCCGGTGACGCTCGACGTCACGCCGCAGCAGGCCTTCGACGCCGCGCTGAAGCTCGTCACCCGCCGCAAGTGGCTGATCATCGACGAGCGGCCGCCGCAGCCGCCGCGCATGACCGGCAAGATCGAGGCGGTGGCGCGTACGCCGATCATGGGCTTTCGCGAGGACATCGCCATCCGCGTCACCGCCGACGGCGCCGGCTCCCGCGTCGATATCCGCTCCTCGTCGCGCTATTTCGAGCACGACTTCGGCACCAACGCCGCCCGCGTCGCCAAGCTGATCGACGACCTCAACGAGGTGGCGGATTCCTCCACCGCCCCGGTGAAGAAGCCGGCGGCGCCGGTGGCGGTGCAGGCCAAGGAGCGCGGCAAGCGGTAGGGCTTCGTCGTTCGGGAACGGCGCGTACTCCCTCCTCGTCACTCCGGGGCGCGCCGCAACGCGGCGCGAGCCCGGAGTCCATAATCACCAAGGTCGATGTGAGATGACAGCGTGGCCGGCTCGGTGGCCACCACCAACACCGGGGCTATGGTTTCCGGGCTCGACGCTTCGCGTCGCCCCGGAATGACGGCTGAGAACGTGGCGCACACGCGCCTCCTCACGCGCGCCCCGGGATGACGGCCCTCACACCAGCCGGTACCGCGCGTCGATGGTGGCGTCGGCTTCGGTGGCGACGACGCCGCGGGCCACCAGGTCCTCCAGGTGCGCCAGCACCG
This sequence comes from Xanthobacteraceae bacterium, assembly GCA_031291445.1. Classification (GTDB taxonomy): domain Bacteria; phylum Pseudomonadota; class Alphaproteobacteria; order Rhizobiales; family Xanthobacteraceae; genus Bradyrhizobium_A. The sequence continues at coordinate 1,957 of JARLJA010000058.1, forward strand.
AATAGCCGGCGGCCGGCATCAGCCGGGGATCGATGCCGATATAGATCGCCCGCACCAGGGTCGGAATGTCGGTCTCGCCCTTCGAAAGCCGATGCAGGATCGAGGCCTCGCGGCCCTGGCGGTGGCGGATCAGGAAGCGCACGAAGCGCTGGGCGTCGGGGATCTCGGGACCGTGGCCGGAGAAATACAGCGCCTCGTTGCGCGCCGCGAGCTTTTCCAAAGAGGCCATGTAGTCGACCATGGAGCCGTCCGGCGGCGCCACGATGGAGGTCGACCAGCCCATGACGTGGTCGCCGACGAAATTCACGCCGCGGTCGCGCCAGGCGAACGCCAGGTGGTTGGCGGTGTGGCCGGGAGTGGCCACCGCCTCCAGCGCCCAGCCGTCGCCCTCGACCACGTCGCCGTCCGTCAGCCGGATGTCGGGGGCGAAGTCGCGGTCGGCGCCGGACTCGGTGGTCATCTTCTCGCTCTCGTGGCGCGGCCGCGCGGCGCGGTGCGGGCCCTCGGCGTAGACGGTGGCGCCGGTCGCGGCCTTGAGCCGCGGCGTGTTGGGCGAGTGGTCGCGGTGGGTGTGGGTGACGAAGATGTGGCTCACGGTCTCGCCGCGCACCGCATCGAGCAGCGCCTTGGCATGGGCCTCGCTGTCGGGGCCGGGATCGATGATGGCGACGTTGCCGCGGCCGACGATGTAGCTCACCGTGCCCGACAGCGTGAACGGCGAAGGGTTATCGCAGACGATCCGCCGCACGCCGGGGACCACCTCCTCGACCACGCCGGGTTTGAGCGGGAAGTGCTTGTTGAAGGGGATGTCGTCGCTGTCGGGTTTTGCGGTGTCGGTCATGGGATGGGCCTGCGACGTCGTTGATGATGCGCGAGCGAAACTTCTCTCCTCATGGTGAGGAGGCGCCCTTGCGCCGTCTCGAACCATGAGGCCCGAACGCCCCACCCGGCCTCATCCTTCGAGACGCCCGCAAGAGCGGGCTCCTCAGGATGAGGGGCAAGGCAGCGCGCGGTGGTTTTTCCAACCACGTCATTCCGGGGCTGGCCGCGTCAGCGGCCAGAGCCCGGAATCCATAACCACCACCGGGAGTATGGATCCCGGGCCCGACGCTTCGCGTCGTCCCGGGATGACGGTGTTGGTGTAGCCGCCCCGCCGCCCCTCACGAAAACGCCTGGATCCCGGTGATGGCCCGGCCGAGGATCAGGGCGTGGACGTCGTGGGTGCCCTCGTAGGTGTTGACGGTCTCGAGGTTCTGGGCGTGGCGCATCACGTGGTACTCGCTGGAGATGCCGTTGCCGCCGTGCATGTCGCGCGCCACACGGGCGATGTCGAGCGCCTTGCCGCAGTTGTTGCGCTTGACGATGGAGATCATCTCCGGCGCCATCTGGCCGGAATCCATCAGGCGGCCGACCTGGAGCGAGCCTTGCAGGCCGAGCGAGATCTCGGTCAGCATGTCGGCGAGCTTCTTCTGCACCAGTTGGGTCGCCGCCAGCGGCCGGCCGAACTGCTTGCGGTCGAGCGTATACTGCCGCGCGCGGTGGAAGCAGTCTTCCGCCGCGCCCATGGCACCCCAGGAGATGCCGTAGCGGGCGCGGTTGAGGCAGCCGAACGGGCCCTTGAGGCCCGAGACGTTGGGCAGCAGGTTCTCCTCCGGCACCACCACGCCGTCCATCACGATCTCGCCGGTGATCGAGGCGCGCAGCGAGAGCTTGCCCTGGATCTTGGGCGCGGTGAGGCCCTTCATGCCTTTTTCCAGCACGAAGCCGCGGATCTGGTTGTCGTGCGCGGCCGACTTCGCCCACACCACGAACACATCGGCGATCGGGGCGTTGGAGATCCACATCTTGGAGCCGGTCAGGCGATAGCCGTCGGCGACCTTCTCGGCGCGGGTCTTCATGCCGCCGGGATCGGAGCCGGCGTCGGGCTCGGTGAGGCCGAAGCAGCCGACCCATTCTCCGGAGGCGAGCTTGGGGAGATATTTCTTGCGCTGGGCTTCGTCGCCATAGGCGTAGATCGGGTACATCACCAGCGACGACTGCACGCTGTTCATGGAGCGGTAGCCGGAATCGACCCGCTCGACCTCGCGCGCCACCAGGCCATAGGCGACGTAGCCGGCATTGGCGCAGCCGTACTCCTCGGGGAAGGTGACGCCGATCAGGCCGAGCTCGCCCATCTCGTTGAAGATCTCGCGGTCGGTCTTCTCCTCGAGATAGGCCTGCGTCACGCGCGGCAGCAGCTTCTCCTGGGCGTATTGCCGCGCGGTGTCGCGGATCATCCGCTCGTCCTCGGTGAGCTGCTGGTCCAGCAGGAACGCATCGTCCCACTGGAACGCGGCGGGAGCGTGCTTGTCCTTGGGTTGCGCGCGCACGTTCATTGGCGGTTTCCTTCGAGCTGTGGTCTTCGGGTGTCGTAACGCCGTTTACGGCTTTTGCGAAGGCCTATAACGGCTCCGCGGCGAGGCCGCACGGCCTGCCCGTGCAGGGCCCCCTGCGGCGGCCGCAGGCCTTGGGCTTGGCCTTGGCCTTGGGCCGATGTCGGGCGCCAAAATACGGCGCCGGGAAACAATTTCAAGCTTAAAATATTTTGGCGTCATTCCGGGGCGGGCGCCCCCCCCGCGCGCGCGCCC
>JARLJA010000059.1 GCA_031291445.1 Xanthobacteraceae bacterium
AGCGGGCGAGATCGATCTTCACAGAGCGCGCCGCCGGGCCCTCGCCGATGATCAGGTCGAGCTGGAAATCCTCCATCGCCGGGTAGAGCACTTCCTCGACCGCCGGGCTGAGGCGGTGGATCTCGTCGATGAACAGCACGTCGCGGTCTTCGAGATTGGTGAGCAGCGCGGCGAGATCGCCGGCCTTGGCGATCACCGGCCCCGAGGTGGCGCGAAAACCGACGCCGAGCTCGCGGGCGACGATCTGGGCCAGCGTGGTCTTGCCGAGACCGGGCGGCCCGACGAACAGCACGTGGTCGAGCGCCTCGCCACGCTTGCGCGCGGCGTCGATGAAGACCTGGAGGTTGGCGCGGGCCTGCTGCTGGCCGACGAAATCGGCCAGCGCCTGCGGCCGCAGCGACGTGTCGCCGATGTCGTCGGCGCGGCGCTCCGGCGTGATCAGGCGGGTCGGCGTCGTCGTCACTCGCTGCCTCTCCGGTACTTGTTGGGAAGCAATTCGCCGATCGTCGCCACCACCGGCCCGTTGCCGCTCGGCACGATGACGCGCGCCTTTGCATCGTAATCGTGGATCAGCTCGCGGCAGATGCCGCAGGGCGACACCACGGCGATCCGGCCCGGCTCGTCGGGCTTGGGATGGCGCACGGCGACGATGGTCTCGATGCCGTGGTCACCGGTCTCGGTGATGGCGCGGCCGATCGCGATGGCCTCGGCGCAGACCGCGATCCGCCCGATATAGGCGTCGATATTGACCCCGGTGACGATGCGGCCGTCGCGGGTCCGCATCGCCGCGCCGACCTCCTGCCAGTCGTTGCGGTAGCGGCTGCTGATCGCCGCGGTCGCGGCCGCGACCAGTTCCTCGTCCTGATCCGTCAGCATGCGGCGACACCCTTCACTTCGACAACTCCTTCAGCCCGAGGCGGATCAGCTGCGCGGTCTCGGCGCCCTCGCCGGCGCTGCGCGCCGCGCTGGCGACCGCCGCCGCCGCCTGCGGCTGGCCGTAGCCGAGATTGACCAGCGCCGAAATCGCGTCCGCCAGCGGCCGCGGCGCCCGCGCCTCGTCGACCGCGCCGGCGAGATGCACCGCCGCGGGATCGACCGCGGCAAGGCTCGGCGCCTTGTCCTTGAGTTCGGTCACGATCCGCTCCGCGACCTTGGGCCCGACGCCGGGGGTGCGCGCCACCGTCGCCTTGTCGCGCAAGGCGATGGCGTTGGCGAGGTCGGACGGCGACAGCGTGCCGAGCACCGCCAGCGCCACCTTGGCGCCGACGCCCTGCACCGTCTGCAGCAGGCGAAACCACTCGCGCTCGGCGTCGTTGCGGAAGCCGAACAGCTTGATCTGGTCCTCGCGCACATAGGTCTCGATCGACAGCACCGCCGCCTCGCCCGCCGCCGGCAGCGCCTGCAGCGTGCGCGTCGCGCAATGCACCTGGTAGCCAACGCCGGCGACGTCGAGGATGACGTAGTCCTCGCCGTAGGAATCGACCAGCCCCTTCAGCTTTCCGATCATCGGGCGGCGATCCTCAGCGACACGCTCTGGCGGTGATGGGCGTGGGTGATGGCGATCGCCAGCGCGTCGGCGGCGTCGGCGCTTTGCGGCGCGGCCTTCGGCAGCAGGATCCCCAGCATCACGCGGATCTGGTTCTTGTCGGCGTGGCCGGCGCCGACCACCGTCTTCTTGACCTGGTTGGGCGCATATTCGGCGACCGACAGGCCGAACTGCGCCGGCGCCAGCATGGCGATGCCGCGCGCCTGGCCGAGCTTCAGCGTCGCGGCGCCGTCCCTGTTGACGAAGGTCTGCTCGACCGCGGCCTCGGCGGGCTGGAATTCGCCGAGCACCCGCGTCAGCCCGACATGGATCTCGGCCAGCCGCTGCGCCAGCGGCAGCGCATCGTCGGCCTCGATCGACCCGCAGCCGACGAAGATCAGCCGATTGCCGTCGCTTTCGATCACCCCCCAGCCGGTGCGCCGGAGGCCGGGATCGATGCCGAGAATCCGAATCGCGCGCGCGCTCATGCCGTCATGATACCCCAAAGCACCCGCAGCCGCAGTGCCGCCGACGGCACGTCGGGGTTCGCTTCGCCCTAGCCGCCCATCTTGGCGACCAGCGCGTCGGAAATGTCGAAATTGGCGTAGACGTTCTGGACGTCGTCGTGCTCGTTGAGCGCGTCCATCAGCTTCAGGAGCCTCTCGCCGACCTCGTCGTCGACGGCGATGGTGTTTTGCGGCTTCCAGGTCAGCGCCGCCTTGCGCGGCTCGCCGAACTTCGCCTCGAGCGCCTTGGCGACCTGCTGGAGCGTGTCCGGCGCGGCGTAGACCTCGTGGCCGTTCTCCCCGGACACCACGTCGTCGGCGCCGGCCTCGATCGCCGCCTCCAGCATGGCGTCGGCCGAGGCCACCTTGGCGTCGAACGCGACGAGGCCGAGCCGGTCGAACATGAACGACACCGCGCCGGTCTCGGCGAGGTTGCCGCCCGACTTGGTGAAATAGGACCGGATGTCGGAGGCGGCACGGTTGCGGTTGTCGGTCAGCGCCTCGACGATCACGGCGACGCCGCCGGGGCCGTAGCCTTCGTAGCGGATCTCCTCGTAGTTCTCGCCGTCATTGCCGGCCGCCTTCTTGATGGCGCGCTCGATATTGTCCTTCGGCATGTTCTCGGCGCGGGCATCGATGATGGCGGCCCGCAGCCGCGGGTTCATCGCCGGATCGGGAATCCCGAGCTTGGCCGCGACGGTGATTTCACGCGCCAGCTTGCCGAACAGCTTCGACTTCTGTGCATCCTGCCGCCCCTTGCGGTGCATGATGTTCTTGAACTGGGAATGTCCGGCCATGCCGAAAGTCTCTCTTTGAGGTTGATCCTTGGGTATCCCCGCCTGCGTCCGGAACACCCGCCGCAGCGGCCGCTGCCAGGCGGCATGCCGAGCGCCGAAGGCGCGACCAAGCGTCTGATCTCCCAGATGCTTCAGGTCGTGACCACGCGCTCCATCGCACGCCTGCGGCGCGGCGATCTCCGGGGGACGCGCCGCGGCGGCCACCGCAAACGCGCGGGCGCCTTATAGGCGCAAGGCCGCCGAAAATCAAAGAACCGAGGCAAACAAAAGAGGACCGGCAAGGTACCATGCCACCGTGACAACCGCTGCGTGCCTTGCCTGGAAATTAACCACGAAGTTACGGGGCAGTGCGACACTCGCGTAACGATTCTCCCTCCGGCAGATTGAAATGGCATTTTCCCTGTTTCGGAAGCGTGATCGCGCCCCCATCCCAATCCTGCAGACGGCCCCCGCCCCGGTGGCGGCTGCCGTCGATGTCGCGCCGCCCGCTTCCGACCACGACGCCGCCCAGGACATCCTCGACCTGCTCGAGGTCGAGCTGCAGGGCATGGTGCGCCAGCTCGAGCGTGCGGCCATGTCGGTCGCCGGCGGCGCCCGCTCGACGGCGGAAACCCTGTCCGCGATCCGCAGCCGGGCCGAAACCCTGACCGGACAGACCCGCGAGGCCCAGACCACCGCCGCGACATTCTCGCAGGTGGCGGACGCGGTGACCGAATCCGCCCGCGGCATCGGCGCCCGGATCAAGGACGCCGGCCAGCTCGCCGATCAGGCCGGCGACGCCGCGCAAGAGGCCAGCGCCATGGTCGACCGCCTGCGCGAATCGTCGGCGGCGATCGGCAACGTGGTCAACCTGATCTCGACCATCGCCAAGCAGACCACCCTGCTGGCCCTGAACTCGACCATCGAGGCGGCCCGCGCCGGCGAGGCCGGCCGCGGCTTCGCCGTGGTCGCCTCGGAGGTCAAGGCGCTCGCGGTCGCGACCCAAAACGCCACCGAGGAGATCCGGCGCAAGATCGAGGCCCTTCAGCAGGACGCCGCCGCGTCGATCGACGCGGTGCACCGCATCTCCGAGGCGATCGGCGCGATCCGCCCGGTGTTCGAGACCGTCAGCGGCGCGGTCGCCGAGCAGAGCGTCTCCACCGGCGACATGGCCGACAACGCGGTGGCGACTTCGGACTTCATCGTCTCGGTGGGCGCCAGCGCCACCGACATCGACAGCGCGACCAAGGACGCCGAAATCCACGGTGAACGCGTCGCCGAGGCCGGACACAGCGTCACCACGCTGGTCGACAAGCTCAAGGCGCGCTGCGCCGTGCTCTTGAAGCAGAACGATCCGGAAAAGTCGCGCAAGGACGAAGCCCTGCCGTGCAACCTGCCGATCACCATCGACACCGCGGCCGGCGGCATCAAGGCCAGCGTCTACGAACTGTCGCGGACCACGCTGCTGGTGGCGGGCGACCGCGTCGCCACGCTCGCCATGGCGGGCCAGTATGCGGCTGCCATCGACGGCATCGGTGCCTGCCGGGTCGCGGCGGTCGAGACCTCCGATCTCGGCTGCCGGATGCGCTTCGTCGGTGCCGACGCCGCGCTGACGGAGGCGATCGAGGACGCGCTGTTCACGATCCACGACGCCAACACCGAATGCATCGCCCGCGCCATCGACGCCGGCCACACCATCTCGAAGCTGTTCGAGGACGCCATCGCGCGGGGCGAGGTCAGCGCCGAGGACCTGTTCGACACCGACTACGTCGCCATCGACGGCTCGAATCCGGCCCAGTTCCGCACCCGCTATCTCGCCTGGCTCGATCGCGCGCTGCCGGCGATCCAGGAAGCGGTGCTGGCCAAGGACCCGACCATGGCGTTCTGCGCGGCGGTGGACCGCAACGGCTACCTGCCGGTGCACAACCGGATCTACTCGCACCCGCAGCGCCCCGGCGACGCCGCCTGGAACACCGCCAATTGCCGCAACCGCCGCATCTTCAACGATCCCGCCGGGCTGGCCGCGGCCCGCAACACCCGCGCCTATCTGGTGCAGAGTTACCCGCGCGACATGGGCAACGGCGTGCGCATCCGGATGCGGGAGATCGACGTGCCGATCCGGGTGGCGGGCCGGCACTGGGGCGGCTTCCGCACCGCCTACAAGCTGTAGGGATCTGCCGGGCGAAAAAAGAAGGCCTTGGTCATTTTACGCGTCATGCCCGCGCTCGTCGCGGGCATCCACGACTTGGCGGCGTGTCCGCAAGAAAGACGTGGATGGCCGGGAGACCTTAGTCCCAGCGATCCGTCGAAGACGGATCGCGCTGCCCCGGCCATGACGAAAAAAGACAGCCATTCGATTGATTCCCTGGCAGCCCCAAAAGGCTCACCGCGATTTCGGTCCGTCTCTCACGACCAGAACGCCGGCACCGTCTGCTCCAGCCGACCGCCGAGCCGCACCGGCGCGATCCGCAGCGCGAGCCCGGTGGCGTCGTCGGTCTCGACCGCGACGCCGCTCAGCGTCGCCGGCCCGATCGCCGGCTCGAACCGCGACGACGGGATGCCGCTCTGGAAGCGCTGCAGCGGCTCCTCCTTCTGCATGCCGATCACGGAATCATAGTCCCCGGTCATGCCGGCATCGGTCATGTAGGCGGTGCCGCCGCTCAGGACCTGATGGTCGGCGGTCGGGATATGGGTGTGGGTGCCGACCACCAGGCTGGCGCGGCCGTCGCAGAAGTGGCCCATCGCCTGCTTCTCGCTCGACGCCTCGGCGTGAAAGTCGATGACCACCGCGTCGGCGGCCTCGCGCAGCGGACAGGCCTCCAGTTCGCGATCGATCGCCGCGAACGGGTCGTTGAGCGGCTCCATGAAGACGCGGCCCATGGCGTTGATCACCAGCACGCGCCGGCCCGCGCGGGTCTCGATCAGCGCGGCGCCGCGACCCGGCGTACGCCTGGGAAAATTCAGCGGGCGGATCAGGCGCGGCGCGCGCTCGATGAAGACCAGCGCCTCCTTCTGGTTCCAGGCGTGATTGCCGAGCGTCACCGCGTCGGCGCCGGCCTCGATCAGGTCCTGGTAGATCGCCTCGGTGATGCCGAAGCCGCCGGCGGCGTTCTCGCCGTTGATGACCACCAGTTCGAGCGACCAGTCGCGGATCAACCCGGGCAGCCGGTCCACCACCGCAGTCCGTCCGGTCTTGCCGACCACGTCGCCGATGAAGAGAATCCGCAATCAATACCCTCTCGATAATCAGGTCATCGTCATCCCGAGGAGCCAACGCGCCTAAGGAAGCGCGGCCATGACAGGCTCGGCGGTGCGTCTCGAAGGATGACGGGTCCAGTGGGATCTCAGCCCGCCACGCTGCGGAGCGCGATGGTCTCGCGCTCGGTGGCAATATAATCGAGGCCGACGTCGTGCGGCAATGCGCCGACCCGGTCGACCTCCTGGGTCGCGAACGCGAGGCCGACCGTGACCGGCCGCCCCGCCGCGCTCCGCCCCAGCGTCCGGTCGTAGAAGCCCGCGCCGTAGCCGACGCGGTGACCCGCCCGGTCGAACGCCGCCATCGGCACCAGCACGATGTCGGGCTCGACCGCCGGCATGTCCGGAGCCGGCTCGAGGATGCCGAACCTGCCGGGCACCAGCGGCCGCCCGAACGACCAGTCCCGGAACACCAGCGGCTGATCGCGGCCGACGATCGCCGGCAGCGCCAGCCGGGCGCCCTGCGCCTGCAGCGCCCGCATCAGCGGAAACGGATCGAGCTCGCCGCGGATCGGCGAATAGCCGGCCACCACCCTCCCGCCGGCCGGCGCGATCGGCAGGCCGCGCACGGCGACGGCTTCCGCCGCCGCCGCCCGCTCTGCGGGCGTCAGCGCGTCGCGTCGCGTTAGCGCGGCGGTACGCAGCTCCGACTTGGTGGGATGGGACCTTGGGGAGTGGAATTTCGTCATGGACGATCGGGATCACCCGCCAGTCGGTGGCAGACGCGGCGGCCCCTGATCGCCTGCGGCGGAAGGGAAGGGAAGAAAGCGCGAGGCCGCAATAACCGTTGAAGCGCTCGATCCCGGAGTTCCCTACGAAAGTAGGTGGGCGCCATATGACCGGGCCCACGGGCCCGGCCAGGGACAGCTCCCTGAAGGATCGATAAGGCCCCGGGGATATTATGGCTCCTGACGAGAGACGCAGCCTCGCACCGCCAATGTAGCGACGAAGCGCCCCGCTTGCCAGCCGGTCGCGGTCACTTTCCAGGCCAATTCGCGTTGATGGTGCATTAACCGATGGCGACGCCGCCGCCGAGGGTGCGGTTGAGCGCCTGCGTCATCTTCTCCAGCCGCTCCGCGGCGGCGTTCAGCGCCGAGGCCACCGCCGACTGGGTCGCCTTGGCGCGCTCGGCGGCGGCGAACCGCGCGTCCTGCAGCGCGTTGACCTGCTCCTCGAGCCGCATGATGCGCTGGCTGGCGTCGAGCAGTTCGTCGGCCGTCATCAGCGCCGCCATCACCGTGAGCCGGGCGTCGCCGATCTCGCCGAACTTGCCGCGCAGCTCGGTGATGCGCCCTTCCATGGTTTCGGCGAGTTGCAGCAGCCTGCGCTCCTGGCCTTCCTCGCAGGCCATGCGGTACTGGCGGCCGTTGATGGTGACGTTGACGTGGCTCATGTCGCCTCTCCGTCGTCGAGCACGGAGCGAATGGTATCGATGGCATGGTCGAGGCGCTGCGACACGTCGCGATTGACGCGCTCGAGTTCGCGGGAGCGCACCAGCGCGCCGTCGAGTTCGTTGGCGAGGCGCGAGCGATCGGTTCCGAGCGCATGGATACGCGCCGCCAGTTCGTCCTCGTCGCGATCGGCATCGCGACGCCGATCCACCGCGGCCTCCAGCGCATCGAGCGCCGCGGCCAGCCGACGCGTCGCCTGCTCCACTTCGCTCGGAGCGCTCGACGCCTCCGCATTGGGATAGCCGCTGGGGGAACGTTCCGCCATCAAGACCTGGAAACCCTTCGCAACCCGGACCGCAAAAACCGCAACTCGGCAAAGCCTTACAGCCAAAACTTACAAACTGCCGCAAACCAGCGCAACGCCGCGCGCAAGCTATGCACCGCATTCGTGGAACGGCTGGCGAGGGGAGGAGTATCTCTTGTCCACCGCTCCCTGTGCCGGCGCCTCCGATCGCTTGGACTCGGGCGGAGGCAGGTGCTATTCCGCGCGTCTCGCGCGGTTTTCGGGCCGATGGCGACGATTTTTGCCGTCCGCGGCGCATAACTCTAGAAACAGGCGGGTGCCCATGACGTCAGGTGTCGATCATTCCAAAATGGCCAACGCGATCCGCGCCCTGGCCATGGATGCCGTCGAACAGGCCAAAGCCGGCCATCCCGGCCTGCCGATGGGCGCCGCCGACGTCGCCACGGTGCTGTTCTCCCGCTTCCTGAAGTTCGATGCCGCCGACCCGAAATGGCCCGATCGCGACCGTTTCGTGCTCTCGGCCGGCCACGGCTCGATGCTGCTCTATGCCCTGCTCTACCTCACCGGCAACGCCACCATGACGATCGAGCAGATCAAGCGCTTCCGCCAGCTCGGTTCGCTGACCCCGGGACATCCCGAGAACGTCATCACCCCCGGCGTCGAGACCACCACCGGCCCGCTCGGCCAGGGCGTCGCCTGCGCGGTCGGCATGGCGCTGGCGGAACGGCTGCTCGCCGCCGAGTTCACGGCCGAGCTGGTCGACCATTTCACCTACGTGCTGTGCTCCGACGGCGACCTCATGGAAGGCATCAGCCACGAGGCCATCGCGCTGGCCGGGCATCTCAAGCTGTCCAAGCTGATCTTCCTCTACGACGACAACGGCATCTCGATCGACGGGCCGCTGACGCTGACCGACAGCGTCGACCAGGTCGCGCGCTTCAAGGCCCATGGCTGGAACGCGGTGCAGATCGACGGCCACGACCCCGAGGCCATCGCCGCGGCGATCACCACGGCGCAGCGCTCCGACCGCCCGACCCTGATCGCCTGCAAGACCACCATCGGCTTCGGCGCCCCGAAAAAGGCCGGCACCTCCAAGGCCCATGGCGAGCCGCTCGGGGCCGAGGAACTGGCGGGCGCCAAGAAGGCGCTGGGCTGGACCTACGGTCCGTTCGAGATTCCCGACGACATCCTGGCGGCGTGGCGCGCCGTCGGCAAACGGGGCGAAGGCGCCCACGCGGCCTGGCGCCAGCGCTTCGAGGCGGCCAACGCGCCCTCCCGCGCCGAATTCCAGCGCCGCGTGATCGACCGCAAGCTGCCGCTCGGCCTCGCCGACAAGCTGGTGGCGTTCAAGCAAAAGCTCGCCGCCGACGCCCCGACGGTGGCGACCCGCAAGGCCAGCGAAATGGTGCTGGAGACGCTGGTGGCCGAGGTGCCGGAGCTGCTGCTCGGCTCCGCCGACCTCACGCCCTCGAACAACACCCGCACCAAGGACCTCAGGGAAGTCCGGCCCGGCGACTTCGCCGGCCGCTACATCCATTACGGCATCCGCGAACTCGGCATGGCCGCGGCGATGAACGGCCTGACCGTGCACGGCGGGTTCGTGCCGGCCGGCGGCACCTTCATGTGCTTCTCGGACTACGCGCGCCCCGCCATGCGGGTGGCGGCGCTGTCGCACGCCCACGCCATCTACGTCATGACCCACGATTCCATCGGGCTGGGCGAGGACGGCCCCACCCACCAGCCGGTCGAGCACCTCGCCGCGCTCCGCGCCATGCCCAACATGCGCGTGCTGCGGCCGGCGGACGCGGTCGAGACGCTGGAGTGCTGGCAGATCGCGCTGGAACGCGACAGCGGTCCGACGGTGCTGGCGCTGTCGCGCCAGAACCTGCCGCCGCTGCGGACCACGGCCGGAGCCGACAACCGCTGCGCCGCGGGCGCCTATGAGCTGGTCGCCGCCGAAGGGCCCGCCCAGGTGACGCTGTTCGCCTCGGGATCCGAGGTCTCGATTGCGATTGCGACGCACAAGCTGCTCACCGCGCGCAGCATCAGGACCCGCGTGGTCTCGGTGCCGAGCCTCGACGCGCTGCTGGCGGCGACCGAGACCGTGCGCGCCGGCATCATCGGCACGGCCAAGGTGAAGGTCGCCATCGAGGCCGCGGTCCGCTTCGGCTGGGACGCGGTGATCGGCCACGACGGCATCTTCATCGGCATGCACACGTTCGGCGCCAGCGCCCCGGCCAAGGACCTTTACCCCCATTTCGGCATCACCGCGGAGGCGGCCGCGGACGCCGTCAGGGCGCGGCTGGAGGGACGCTAGTCGCCGGCCGCCCGGCCCCCGCCGGCGCGGCCAAGTAACCCTTTCCGGTTGTTGGCACTTCTTGCTCATTGCAACGAGCGGCCATTCGGGGCAAAAACCGCCCCCAACAGCCACAATTGAGCCTGAAGGAGACGAGGGAAATGGCAATCCGGGTCGCGATCAATGGGTTTGGCCGCATCGGCCGCAACATTCTGCGCGCCATCTACGAGGCCAACCGGTCGGATATCGAGGTCGTCGCGGTGAACGATCTCGGCCCGGTCGAGACCAACGCCCACCTGCTGCGCTACGACTCGGTCCACGGCCGCTTCCCCGGCGAAGTGAAGGTCGAAGGCGACTCCATCGACCTCGGCCGCGGCAGGATCAAGGTCACCGCGGTGAAGGATCCCAGCACGCTGCCGTGGAAGGAACTCGGCATCGACGTCGCGATGGAATGCACCGGCATCTTCACGGCGCGCGACAAGGCCGCCGCGCACCTGACCGCCGGCGCCAAGCGCGTGCTGGTCTCGGCGCCCGCCGACGGCGCCGACGCCACCATCGTCTACGGCGTCAACCACCACACCCTGACCCGCGAGCACCTGGTGATCTCCAACGGCTCGTGCACCACCAACTGCCTCGCGCCGGTCGCCAAGGTGCTCAACGACACCGTCGGCATCGAGAGCGGCTTCATGACCACCGTGCACGCCTATACCGGCGACCAGCCGACGCTGGACACCATGCACAAGGATCTCTACCGCGGCCGCGCGGCGGCGCTGTCGATGATCCCGACCTCGACCGGCGCGGCCAAGGCCATCGGCCTGGTGCTGCCCGAGCTCAAGGGCAAGCTCGACGGCGTCGCGATCCGGGTGCCGACCCCCAACGTCTCGGTGATCGACCTCAAGATCATCGCCAGCAAGAGCACCACCAAGGAAGAGATCAACGAGGCCATCAAGCGCGCCGCGGCGCAGGAGATGAAGGGCATTCTCGGCACCACCAGCGCGCCCACGGTCTCGATCGACTTCAACCACGATCCGCACTCGTCCACCTTCGCCTTCGACCAGACCAAGGTGCAGGGCGGGACGCTGGTGCGCGTGATGTCGTGGTACGACAACGAGTGGGGCTTCTCCAACCGCATGGCGGACACCGCGGTCGCCATCGGCAAGGTGCTGTAGGCCCGTTCAAGGGCGGCGGGGCGCGATCGGCGTCCCCCGCCCGGGGACATGAGCGGGAGGCCCGCCGCGGCGCCTCCCCGATCCGAGGCTTCGCAGCGCGCGACGCTGCGCGGCAGGCGGGTCGCGAGAGATTCGCGGGCGCGGCGCCGCCGTTTCGGCGGAAGGCCGCGGCCCGCCAGCCAGGAAGACCGACCATGTCGCCGACCACGTCCAAGCCGTTCCGCACCCTCGATGACGTCGACGTCGCCGGCAAGCGCGTCCTGCTGCGCGTCGATCTCAACGTGCCGATGGAGAACGGCAAGGTCAGCGACCTGACCCGCCTGGAGCGGGTGGCGCCGACCATCACCGAGATCGCCGACAAGGGCGGCAAAGTGATCCTGCTGGCGCATTTCGGCCGTCCCAAGGGCCACGACGCCAAGGACTCGCTGCAGCCGGTGGCGGCGGTGCTGGCCCAGCTCGTCAAGCGCCCGATCGCCTTCGCGGCCGACTGCATCGGCGAGCCCGCCGAGCAGGCGGTGGCGGCGCTGCGCAACGGCGATATCCTGTGCCTCGAGAACACCCGCTTCCATCCCGGCGAGGAAAAGAACGATCCGGCCTTCGTCGCGGCACTGGCGGCGCTGGGCGACATCTGGGTCAACGACGCGTTTTCCGCCGCTCACCGCGCCCACGCCTCGACCGAGGGCCTCGGCCACAAGCTTCCGGCCTATGCCGGCCGCACCATGCAGGCCGAACTCGACGCGCTCGGCAAGGCGCTCGACCATCCGGCCAAGCCGGTGGTCGCGATCGTCGGCGGCGCCAAGGTGTCGACCAAGCTCGACCTCCTGGAAAACCTCGTCGCCAAGGTCGACGCGCTGGTGATCGGCGGCGGAATGGCCAACACCTTCCTGCATGCCCAGGGCGTCAAGATCGGCAAGTCGCTGGCCGAAAAGGACCTGGCGCCGACGGCGCGGCGGATCATGGACAAGGCCGAAGCCGCCAACTGCGCCATCATCCTGCCGGTCGACGCGGTGGTAGCCTATCACTTCGAGGCCAATGCGCCGTCGCATGCCTACGGCCTCGACGCCATCCCGCCCGACGGCATGATCCTCGATGTCGGCCCGCAATCGATCGCCCGCATCGGCGCCGTGATCGACGACGCGGCGACGCTGGTGTGGAACGGCCCGCTCGGGGCCTTCGAGCTGAACCCGTTCGACAAGGGCACGGTCGCCGCCGCCAGGCACGCCGCGGCGCGGACCAAGGCGAAGAAGCTGGTGTCGGTGGCCGGCGGCGGCGACACCGTCGCGGCCCTCAACCAGGCCAAGGTGGCCGACGCCTTCACCTATATCTCGACCGCCGGCGGCGCCTTCCTGGAATGGATGGAAGGCAAGCCGCTCCCCGGCGTCGAGGTGTTGAGGACAAAATGACGCGGGTGCCCGCTTTTCGGTCCCAAGCCCCCGAGACGAGATTGCGGCTTGCGGTGGCGGAACTTCTGCCCCGTGGCACTGGTTTTGTGCGAGCGCAAAACAATCATCACAGTTCGTCGCCTATATGGCGGCACTCACCCCACACGAACCAGACCTGATCCGACACATGAGGAGACCTCGATGAACCTCGCCGACCTCAACAAGGTAGCCCGAGCCATGGTCGCGCCGGGCAAGGGCATCCTTGCTGCCGACGAATCCTCGGGCACCATCAAGAAGCGCTTCGACGTGATCGGCGTCGAATCGACCGAGGACAGCCGCCGCGACTATCGCGAGATGATGTTCCGCGCCAGGGACGCGATGACGAACTACATCTCGGGCGTGATCCTCTACGACGAAACCATCTGGCAGAAGGCCAAGGACGGCACGCCGCTGGTCAAGCTGATCGAGCAGGCCGGCTCGATTCCGGGCATCAAGGTCGACGAGGGCACCCAGGCCCTGCCGGGCTGCCCGGGCGAACTGATCACGGTCGGCCTCGACAGGCTCGCCGAGCGCCTCAAGAAATACTACGAGCAGGGCGCGCGCTTCGCCAAGTGGCGCGCCGTGATCGATATCGGTCAGGGCATCCCGAGCTACACCGCGGTGTCGACCAACGCCCACGCGCTGGCGCGCTACGCCGCGCTGTGCCAGGCGGCGCAGATCGTTCCGATCGTCGAGCCCGAGGTGCTGATGGACGGCGATCACGACGTCGATCGCTGCTACGAGGTCACCGAATTCGTGCTCAAGGAGACCTTCCAGCAGCTGTACTATCAGCGCGTCGCGCTGGAGGGCATGGTGCTGAAGCCGAACATGGCGGTCGCGGGCAAGAAGAGCGCGAAGAAGGCGTCGGTCGACGAGGTCGCGAGCAAGACCGTCAAGCTGCTCAAGGCCTGCGTGCCGAGCGCGGTTCCGGGCATCGCCTTCCTGTCGGGCGGCCAGTCCGACGAGGAGGCCACCGCCCATCTCGACGCCATGAACCGCATCGGCGGCCTGCCGTGGGGCCTGACCTTCTCCTACGGACGCGCGCTGCAGGCGGCGCCGCAGAAGGCGTGGTCGGGCAAGGCCGAGAACGTCGCCGCGGGCCAGCAGGCTTTCACCCATCGCGCCCACATGAACAGCCTCGCCAGCAAGGGCGAATGGAAGGCCGAGCTGGAAAAGAAGCGGGCGGCGTGACCGGCAAGCCGAAACCGGCGCCGCAACGTCCGGCGCCGCGGCTCTACTTGGCGACGCCGGTGGTCGACGATCCCGCGGCACTGGCGGCGCAGCTGCCGGACCTGTTGCGGGACATCGACGTCGCCGCGGTGCTGATTCGGCTGGTGCCGCGCGATCCCCGCGGCATGACCGAGGCCGCCAAGATACTGGTGCGGCCGGTTCAGGCCGCGGGCGCCGCCGCGCTGCTCGACGGACAGGTGGACCTGGTGGCGCGCGCCGGCGCCGACGGAGCGCATCTGACCGGCGTCGCGGCGCTGACCGCGGCGGCGCCGCAGCTCAAGCCCGACCGCATCGCCGGCGTGGGCGGCCTGCCCAGCCGCCACGACGCCATGACCGCGGGTGAAGCCGGCGCCGACTACGTGCTGTTCGGCGAACCCGACGCCCAGGGCCGGCGCCCGGCGCCGGACGCGATCACAGAACGGCTGCAATGGTGGGCTGAGCTGTTCGAGGTGCCGTGCGTCGGCTTCGCCACCACGCTGGCCGAAGCCGCGGCGTTTGCCGGTGCCGGCGCCGATTTCATCCTGGTCGGCGACCTGATCTGGAACGACGCGCGGGGAGCCCGTACAGCCTTGGTGGACGCACGCGACGCGATCGGGCAGAATCCGGACGGTACATTCGGCACCATCACGCCCGCTGGCGGATCGGGCGCGCAGCCAGGAGCATGACCCGAAGCATCATGCCTGCCCGACACGACGGATCGCCCTGCCGACGCGCGCCATGGCGCTGCAAGACGCCGGCCGTGGCGAGCCTGGTCAAGCGCCTGGTGGCGATCTCGGTGTGCTGGGCAGCTGTCGCCGGGCCGGCGGCGGCGCAGATATCGCTGACGCCCCCGGCGGCCGCCACGAGCAAGCCCGGCGGCACGTCCACGCGCCAGCACGCAGCCAAGCCGGCGCCGAAACCGGCGCCCGCGGCACCCAAGCCAGCGCCCGCCAGCCCTGCCGCCGCCACTCCCGACGATCCCAGGGTCGATCTCGCCTATGGCGCCTACCAGCGCGGCCACTTCGTCGAGGCGCTGCGGATCGCGACCCAGCGCGCCAACGACAAGGGCGACATCAAGGCGATGACCCTGCTCGGCGAACTCTACGGCAACGGCCTCGGCACCGTCCGCGACGACGCCAAGGCGGCGTTGTGGTACAAGGCCGCGGCCGATCGCGGAGACCGCGAGGCGATGTTCGCGCTCGCCATGTTCCGGATCAGGGGCCGCGGCGGTCCGGCCGACAAGAACGAGGGCGCCAAGCTGCTCGCCGCCTCCGCCAAGCTCGGCAACCCGGCCGCGGCCTACAATCTCGGCCTGCTCTATCTCGAGGGCCAGACCTTCCCGCAGGACCTTGCGCGCGCGACCGAACTGTTCCGGCAGGCCGCCGACGCCGGCAGCCCCGAGGCCCAGTACGCGCTGGCGACGTTCTACAAGGAGGGCCGCGGGGTCGAGAAGAATCTCACCGAGGCGGCGCGGCTCTTGAAGGCCGCGGCGCTCGCCGACAATGTCGACGCCGAGGTCGAGTACGCCATCGCGCTGTTCAACGGCAGCGGAACGCCCAGGGACGTCCCCGCGGCGGTGCAGCTGTTGTGGCGGGCGTCGCGCCAGGGCAATGCGGTCGCCCAGAACCGGCTGGCGCGGGTGCTGCTGTTCGGCATGGGCGCGCCCCAGGACAAGGTCGAGGGCGCCAAATGGCACATCGTCGCCAAGGCCGGTGGCGACGGCGACGTCCAGCTCGACAAGGAGGTCGAGAAGCTGACGCCCGAGGAACAGGCCAAGGCCGAAGCGCAGGCGCGGCACTGGCTGCACAAGGACACCACGGCCGCGAAGGCGAACGGCCCTTGACGCGCCCCCCGCCGCAGGGCACGCACTGGACTTCTTATCTGCCGGTGTTCCATTGGTTCTGACACCGGCGCACCTCCGGCCTCCCCTCATCCGGCCCGCCGGGCCGCCGCGAACCCGATCATGATCCATTCAGCCCTTATCAACGTGATGGTGAAGGCCGCGCGCCGCGCCGGCCGCAGTCTCAAGCGCGACCTCGGCGAAATCGAAAGTCTCCAGGTGTCGCTGAAAGGCCCCGCCAATTTCGTCAGCGCCGCCGACAAGCGTGCCGAGGAGATGCTGTATACCGACCTCAACAAGGCGCGGCCCGGCTACGGCTTCCTCGGCGAGGAGGGCGGCATCCGCGCCGGCAGCGACCAGAGCCACACCTGGATCGTCGACCCGCTCGACGGCACCACCAACTTCCTGCACGGCATCCCGCAGTTCGCGATCTCCATCGGGCTGAAGCGCGAGGACACCGTCGTCGCCGGCGTGATCTACAACCCCGCCAATGACGAGCTCTATGTCGCCGAGCGCGGCAAGGGCTGCTTCCTCAACGACCAGCGGCTGCGGGTGGCCGCCCGCCAGCAGCTCAATTCCAGCGTGATCGCCTGCGGGCTGCCGCATATCGGCCGCGGCGATCTCGCGCTCGCCCAGCGCGAACTCGCCGCGATGATGCCGCGGGTCGCGGGGCTGCGCCGGTTCGGCGCCGCCTCGCTCGACCTCGCCGGCGTCGCCGCCGGCCGCCTCGACGGCTACTGGGAGCGCAATCTGCAGCCGTGGGATATCGCGGCCGGCCTGCTGATGGTGCGCGAGGCCGGCGGCACCGTCTCCGGCATCACCGGCAAGGACGACGCGCTCACCACCGGCGACGTGGTCTGCGGCAACGAGGCCATTCACGCCGAGCTGATCAAGGTGCTGAAGGCGGTCGCCTGAGGATCGCTGCGATCTCCTCCCCGTGGCCGTCGAAATCGGCGAGCCGGTCGTGGGGGCTGGCGTCGATCATCGCGCGACAGCAGCGGGCGGCCAGGGAAAGAACTTGCTGGTGCGCGCCTGATAGGCCCGGTAGGCCTCGCCCCGCGACCGTTCCATCTGCTGTTCCAGCGGCGGGATGCCGGTGACGTGGACCAGGATCCAGTACATCAAGAGCGGCGCCAGCAGCGTGAGGCCCCCCCACGGATAGTCCGCCGCCACGGCGATCACGGGATAGGCCCACCAGCCGAGCCACTGGAAGAAATAGTTCGGGTGCCGCGACCAGCGCCACAGCCCGACGTCGCAGACCCGGCCGCGATGGCCGGGATCGGCGCGAAACCGCTTGAGCTGGGCGTCGGCAAGCCCTTCGCCGGCGACCGCGCCGAGCAGGATCGCGGCGCCGCAGAGGTCGCGCCAGGCCAGCGTGTCGCCGGGACGATGGGCCGCGACGCAGACCGCGAACACCAGCGGCAGCGACACCAGGGCCTGGGATTGCAGGAAGAAGAACATCCGGCGCGGCGCCGCGGCACCCCACTGCCGGGCGAATTCGGCGTAGCGCGGGTCGTCGTCGATGGCCGTGGAGCGAAGCGCGATATGGCTGCCGAGCCGCAGCGACCACACTGCCACCAGCGCGGCCACGAGGCCCTGGCGCACCGTGATCGGGCCATCCGCCAGCGGCCATAGCGCGCCGGCGAAGCCGATCAGGCCGAGCGCGAAGCTCCAGGTGGTGTCAACCCACCCGGAATTGCCGCTGCGCTGCTGCACGATCCAGGCAAACGCCATCAGCGCGGCAAAGGCCACGGCCATGGCGCCAAGCGCCAGCAGGAACGACATCACCATCGCGACAGCCACTCCCTCATCACAAAGCCTTGAACAGGTTGAGCTACGGCCACGGCGCGGCCGGGTTTCACCCGCACTCCACGATCCGTCCGGGCGAGACGCCCCCGGCGGGCCGCGAAGCGCCGGCCATCAGCC
This sequence comes from Xanthobacteraceae bacterium, assembly GCA_031291445.1. Classification (GTDB taxonomy): domain Bacteria; phylum Pseudomonadota; class Alphaproteobacteria; order Rhizobiales; family Xanthobacteraceae; genus Bradyrhizobium_A. The sequence goes on from JARLJA010000059.1 coordinate 17,619, forward strand.
GGGTGCGGCGGATGGGCCCGCCTTCCCTCCCGCTCCGGCTGTGCCATAGTGGGCGCCGTGCGGTGGAACTGACATTCGCGGGCGCGTTCACGACGCGACAGGGCGACGGTCAAATCCCCACACGGGAACCATCAACTGTTTGCCAGCGTCCCTCAGGCTCTGGCATTGGCCAGGTCGCCGGGCCCGACGGCATGCGAATGCCGGAACCGGGGCCTGCGACCGCGCAAGGACACACGGACCGACATGTCGCCAAGTTCATCATCCCGCGCCGCCGACGACATCATCCCGACCAAGCTGTCCGCGCCGCGGATCTTCCTGGTCCGCATGCTGGTGTTTCTCATCCTGTGCGGTCTGCTGGTGGTGATCCTCTACAAGCAGATCTGGCTCGCCTTCCTGGCCAATCCCGGGCTGAACACCCTGATCAGCGCGGTGATGGCGATCGGCACCGTGATGGCGTTCCGCCAGGTGATCCGGCTCTATCCCGAGATCGCCTGGGTCAACTCGTTCCGCATCGCCGACCCGGGACTGGCGGTCGACCGCCGCCCGAAGCTGCTGGCGCCGATGGCGGCGATTCTCGGCGACCGTGCCGGCCGCATGAGCATCACCCAGCAGACCATGCGCCACCTGCTGGATTCGATCGGCACCCGGCTCGACGAGGCGCGCGACACTTCGCGCTACATGACCGGGCTTCTGGTGTTCCTCGGCCTGCTCGGCACGTTCTGGGGCCTGATCGAGACGGTGGGCTCGGTCGGTCACGTGATCGACGGGCTCAAGGTCGGCGGCGACGCCGGGGCGATGTTCGACACCCTGAAGGAAGGTCTCGCCGCGCCGCTCGGCGGCATGGGCATTTCGTTCTCGTCGTCGCTGTTCGGCCTCGCCGGCTCGCTGATCCTCGGCTTCCTCGACCTGCAGTCCAACCAGGCGCAAAACCGATTCTACACCGAGCTCGAGGACTGGCTGGCTGGCACCGTGCGCGAATATGCCGAACAGGGCGGCTCCGCCGCCGGCGGCACCGAGATGCGCACCGCCATCGAGCGGCTGCGCCTCACCGTCGAGGACATGGGGTCGAACCGTTCGGCGACCACCGCCATGGCCAACCTCGCCGAGGCGATCCAGGGCCTGGTCCAGCACATGCGCACCGAGCAGCAGCTGATCCGCGAATGGGCCGACAGCCAGGGCGAGCAGAACCGCGAGATCAAGCTTCTGCTGGAGCGGATCGCGCGCCAGTCCGAACAGACTTGAGCATTTAAGCAGGGGATCTCGCCATGGCGCTGGGCCGCGCACGCCACACCGACTCGGGCTTCAACTACTGGCCGGGCTTCGTCGACGCCCTGTCGACGCTGGTGCTCGCCATCGTATTCCTGCTGTCGGTGTTCCTGGTCGTGCAGTTCTACCTGTCGCAGGAAGTCAGCGGCAAGGACAAGGCGCTGGAGCGCCTCAATGCCCAGATCGCCCAGCTCACCGAACTGTTGTCGCTCGAGAAGGCCAGCCAGTTCACGCTCGAGGACCAGGTGACACAGATGCGCGCCGGGCTGGCGTCGGCCGAGGCCGAGCGCGACCGCGTCAAGGGGCTCTATGAAGGCCTCGCCGCGTCGGGCAACGATACCGCCGGCCGCGCCGGCGAATTGAATCGCGCGCTGGACTCCGAGAAGCAGGTGACGGCGCGGGCGCTGGCGCAGATCGAGGTCCTCAACCAGCAGATCAGCGCGCTGCGGCGCCAGCTCGCCGCGCTGGAACAGGCGCTCGACGCCTCCGAGCAGAAGGACAAGGAATCCCAGTCCCGCATCGCCGATCTCGGCTCGCGGCTCAACGTCGCGCTGGCGCAGCGCGTCCAGGAGCTGTCGCGCTATCGCTCCGAGTTCTTCGGGCGGCTGCGCGCCATCCTCGGCAACCGCCCCGACATCCGCGTGGTCGGCGACCGCTTCGTGTTCCAGTCGGAGGTGTTCTTCGACACCGGGCAGGCCCTGCTGCTGCCCGAGGGCCGCGCCGAACTCGACCAGGTGGCGTCCGCGCTGATCGAGCTCGACAAGCAGATCCCTCCGGAGATCGCCTGGGTGCTGCGCGTCGACGGCCACACCGACGTGCGCCCGATCGCCAGCCCGCAGTTCAAGTCGAACTGGGAGCTGTCGTCGGCGCGCGCCATTTCGGTGGTGCAGTACCTGGTCTCCAAGGGCGTGCCGCCGCAGCGCCTGGTCGCCGCCGGCTTCGCCGAATTCCAGCCGCTCGATGCCGACAAGACCGAGGAGGCCTATCAGCGCAACCGCCGCATCGAATTGAAGCTGACAGAGCGCTAGGCTTACTCATGGTGAGGAGGCGCTCTCGCGCCGTCTCGAACCATGAGGCCACATCCTTCAAGAGTTGGGCCTCGTCCTTCGAGACGCCGCTTCGCGGCTCCTCAGGATGAGGAGCTCGGGGAGCACGATCCTGCCGATGCCGACCACCGCGCCCCTGGTACTCCGCCCCTACCGCGACGCCGACGAGGACGCCGCGATCGCGCTGTGGCAGCGCACCTGGCAGCTCGCCTATCCGGCGATCGATTTCGCCGCGCGGGTGGCGTGGTGGCGCGAGCGCTGGCGGGCCGAGCTCGTGCCCGTTGCCCGCATCGTTGTCGCCGAGCTGGCGGGCGACGTCGCCGGCTTCGTCACCATCGACACCACCGGCTATCTCGACCAGCTGGTGGTCGCGCCCGAGGCCTGGGGCTCGCCCGCCGCCACCCTGCTGGTGGATGCGGCCAAGCAATTGGCGCCGGCCGGCATCACGCTGCTGGTCAACGACGACAACCTGCGCGCCATCGGCTTCTACCGCAAATGCGGCTTCGTCGACGACGGCGACGACGTCAACCCGGTGTCTGGCCGGCCGGTGAAGCGGATGCGCTGGCGGCCTTAAGAAGAAGAACGAAGCGCCTACGCGCCCTCGAACTGCAGCCGCGCCAGCTTGGCATAGAGCCCGCCTTCGGCGACCAGGGAGGCGTGGGTGCCTTCCTCGACGATGCGGCCCTTGTCCATCACCACGATGCGGTCGCAGGACAGCACGGTGGCGAGGCGGTGGGCGATCACCAGCGTGGTGCGCTTGTGCATCAGGTCCTCGAGCGCGGTCTGCACCAGCGTCTCGCTCTCGGCGTCGAGCGCCGAAGTCGCCTCGTCAAGCAGCAGCAGCGGCGCGTCGCGCAGGATGGCGCGGGCGATGGCGACGCGCTGGCGCTGGCCGCCCGACAGCATCACGCCGCGCTCGCCGAGCTCGGTCTCGAAGCCCTTGGGCAGGCGGCGGATGAATTCGGTGGCGTGGGCCTGCTGCGCCGCCCGCTCGACCTCGGCGTCGCTGGCGCCTGGGCGGCCGAAGCGGATGTTCTCGCGCGCGGAGCCGGTGAACACCACGGTGTCCTGCGGCACCAGCGCGATGCGCGCGCGCAGGTCCTGCGGCGTGACGTCGCGCACCGGGACGCCGTCGAAGCTGATGGCGCCGCCGAGCGGATCGTAGAAGCGCAGCAACAGGTGAAACAGCGTGCTCTTGCCGGCGCCCGAGGGCCCGACCACCGCGACCCGCTCGCCGGCCTGGATCCTGAGCGACACGCCGTCGACCACCAGATGATCGGGGCGGGTCGGATAGGCGAAGCGCACGTTGTCGAAGGCGATGTCGCCGCGCGCCGGCACCGGCAGCGCGCGCGGCTGGGAAGGCGCGGCGATGGCGGGCTTCACCCGCAGGATCTCGAACAGCCGTTCGGACGCGCCGGCGGCGGCGGCGATCTCGCCCCAGACCTGGCTGAGCTCGCCCAGCGCGCCGGCGGCGAAGGCGGCGTAGAGCACGAACTGGCCGAGCCGGCCGGCGGTGATCTGGCCGCTCAGCACATCGTGGGAGCCGACCCACAGGATCGCGACCACGCTCGAGAAGATCAGGAAGATCACCACGGCGGTGAGGAACGCCCGCGCGCCGGTGGAGCGGCGGGCCGCCGTGAAGGTGCGATCGACCTCGTTGCCGAACCGCGTCGACGCCAGCCGCTCGTTGGTGAAGGCCTGCAGGATGCGGATCGCGCCGATCAGCTCCGAGGCATAGGACGAGGCGTCGGCGAGGGTGTCCTGGGCGCCGCGCGACAGCACGCGGACGCGGCGGCCGAACGCCACCAGCGGCAGCACGATCAGCGGGATCACCGCCAGCACGAAGCCCGACAGCCGCGGGCTGGTCACCACCATCATGGTGGCGGCGCCGATGAACAGCATCAGGTTGCGCAGCGCGATCGACACCGAAGCGCCGACCGCGGACTTGATCTGGGTGGTGTCGGCGGTCAGCCGCGACACAAGCTCGCCGCTGTGGCTGACGTCGAAGAACGCCGGCGACAGCGAGGTCAGGTGATCGAACACGTCGCGGCGCAGGTCGGCGACGATGCGTTCGCCGAGCGTGATGACGAGGTAGTAGCGCGACGCGCTGGCCAGCGCGAGCACCGCGACCACGCCGATCATGACGCCGAAATAGCCGTTGATCAGGTCGACGCCGGTGGGGCTGAAGCCGAGGTCGATCATCCGCCGCACCGCGATCGGGACCGCGAGGGTGGCCAACGATGCGACGATCAGCGCGACGAGAGCACCGAGCGCCTGGCCGCGATAGCGCCCGACATAGGGCGCGAGCGCCAGGAGCGGCCGCAGCCGCGCCTTGCGCGCCGGCCCCGTCGTGGCCGTCTCCGCGGCGGCCTCGACCGCACCGACCGCTCCGCCCGGCAGACTGTCCTGTTCAACGACGCTCATTGGCAATGGCACTCATCGGCTGCGACGGTCGCGACCATCTGATGGCCCCGTCAATAGGCCCGGGCGCAGGCGCAGGTAAACCCCGTAGCGCTACGTAGGAAGTCGGGACGGCCGGCACACCCCCGGCGGTACGCGGGTTCCAGCACCCGCAGTGCCTTGTCTCGGCTGGGCTCCTGCGTTATAGAGCGGCCCAATTCCGTCCCCGAAAATCTCCGGACAGGTCGAGACAGCGCTTCGCGCGGATCAAGGATATTGTGATGAAAGCCGAAATTCACCCGAATTATCATACCATTAAGGTCGTCATGACCGACGGGACGGAGTTCACCACGCGCTCCACCTACGGCAAGGAAGGCGACACGCTGAACCTCGACATCGATTCCAAGTCGCACCCGGCCTGGACCGGCGGGCAGCAGCAGATCCTGGATCGCGGCGGCCGCGTCTCGCGCTTCCAGAAGAAATTCTCGGGCCTGCTCAAGAAGGATTGATCCTTCGGGCCGTCGCCGGCGAGCGGCGATCGCCGCGCTGGAGAACACCGAAACACGAAAACGCCCCGGCTGGCCGGGGCGTTTTTCGTTGGGATTTGACCGCTTCCGTTTTCGTATCGCCAGCCGCGGAATACCGCAGCCGGCCGAACCGCGACCTTACTGCTCGAACGCGGCCTTGAGGCGGTTGAGCTGCGGCACCAGCGGATTGCCGATCGGCGCCTGGTCCGACGGCGGTGCATGCATGCTGGCGTCGAGCCGGCGCACCTTGGCCTGCAGCGCCATCGAGCGGCTGATCAGGTCCTGCAGCGTCGCCGGCAGCTTCGCGATCATCTCCTCCGCGGCGGGATCGGTCGCCGTGAGCCTGACCTTGGTCTTCTCGCGATTGGCCTGGGCCAGCGACATCTCGCCTTCCTTGACCGCGCGGTGCAGCAGCAGCCACGACGCCAGTTGCATCAGGCGGGTGGTGAGGCGCATGCTCTCGGTGGCGTAGGTCAGGCTGACCGCCCGCTCCAGGTCCTTGGCTTCGCTGCGCCCGGCGCCGTCGAGATAGGCCGCGGTCTCTTCAACCAGATCCATGCCTTCGCGAAACAGGGTCCCGAACGCCGCGGAATTGGCCAGCCGCTCGCTCAAGAGTACAAGGCCGGCCTCGCCTCGCGAAAAATCCGACATGGTTAACGCCTCACTCAACGCAACTGAAATATGATGAACAAATCATTGCTCGCCGGCGGGCGAGAGTCCAGCCGTGCGCGGAGGCAAACGCGCAATATGGTTTCCAGCGCGGTGACGGGGCCGCGTCCGGGACAAAAAAGAGCCGCCGTTTCCGGCGGCTTTTGAAGTTGATAACAGGGAGGCGTCAAACAGAGTGGACAGGAGCCACTCGGTGTCCAAAGAAGGACGTGCCAGTAATGAACGAGAAAGCTTAATCCCTCGTAAACGAGCGAATAATTTCATTCTTTGGTAATCCAGTACGTGAATCCGGACTCACGATTTCGAGTCACGATTTGAGGAGTCACGATTTGAACAACTGGCTGGCGACGTCGCGCGACGCCCGCTTCTTGACCGCGGCCGCTTCGAGCCGCTCGATCTCCTGCCGCAGCAGCGCGATCCGCTCCTCGAGTTCGCCGACCGACAGCAGCGAGAGCTCCTGCCCGATCTCGTGGGTGATCTTGCGTCTCGGCCGATCGTCGTCTTCGCTCGCCATCCTGCTCTCCCGTTCCGGTTCCATCGGCGTTGCCGGCGCGGCTGTTGCCAGCCCGCGCGCGGCTGACTAATCAGGTCGCACCCCTGCGCCGCGAGGATAGCCCATGACCCAGTTGCCCGCCCAGATGACCGTCGTCGCCATCAGCAAGCCGGGAGGACCGGAGGTCCTGCTGCCCGAGACCCGCGCCGTCCCCAAGCCGGGCGCCGACGACATCCTGATCAAGGTCGCGGCCGCGGGCGTCAACCGCCCCGACGTGGCGCAGCGCAGCGGCAGCTATCCCCCGCCGCCCGGCGCCAGCGACCTGCCGGGGCTGGAAGTATCGGGCGAGGTGGTGGCGCTCGGCGCCAACGCCACCGGTTTCAAGATCGGCGACAAGGTCATGTCGCTGGTGGCCGGCGGCGGCTACGCCCAGTACTGCCTGACCCACCACAGCCACGCCATGCCGGTACCGGACGCGTTCTCGATGGTCGAAGCCGGCGCCACCCCCGAGACGCTGATGACGGTGTGGCACAACGTGTTCGAACGCGGCGGCCTGAAGGCCGGCGAAACCCTGCTGGTCCATGGCGGCTCGTCGGGTATCGGCACCATGGCGATCCAGCTCGCCAAGGCGTTCGGCGCCAGGGTGATCGTCACCGTCGGCTCGGCCGACAAGGCCGCGGCCTGCCTCAAGCTCGGCGCCAACCACGCCATCAATTACAAGACCGAGGACTTCGTCGCCGCGACTAGGACCTTGACTGACAACGCCGGCGTCGACCTCATCCTCGACATGGTCGGCGGCGAGTACATCGAGCGCAATTATGACGCCGCCGCGGTTGGCGGCCGCATCGTGCAGATCGCGTTTCTCGGCTCGCCCAAGGCGACCGTCAATTTCACCAAGCTGATGGTCAAGCGGCTTCACCATACCGGCTCGACGCTGCGGCCGCGCTCAGTGGCCGACAAGGCCGCCATGGTGGCGGCGATCACCGCCAAGGTCCTGCCCTTGCTGCATCAGGGCCGGATCAAGCCCTTGATTGACAGCACTTTCCCGCTGGAAAAGGCCGCCGACGCCCACCGCCGCATGGAAACCAGCGCCCATATTGGCAAAATTGTGCTGACGGTCTGACGCGGCGTCCACCGCATCACGCGGCCGAAACCCTTGGTTTTCCTTCATATTCGTGTCATTGATCGCGCGAATTCTCTGTCGGGAGATCCCAAGGGTGCGGTTGATCCGTTGCCTCGCGCCGCTGGCGCTCGGCCTCATGATGCTCGGCGCGGCTCCGGCGGCCCGCGCCGTCGACGCGGTCAGCGTCCGCGGCGACGCGCCCGCCATCGACCTCACCGCGATCCTCGATCATCAGCACAGCGACAGCGACCGCATCCAGGTCTCGACCGCGCCGGGCCCCGACGGCATCGTCCGCCGCATCGAGGTGCGCGCCCGCGAAGGCGGGCAGAACTGGGTGGTGTTCGCGCTGGCCAACAACACCGACGACCAGCTCGACCGCCTGATCGTCGCGCCGCATTACCGTATCGTGTCGTCCGGGCTGATCTGGCCCGACCTCGGGATGTCGCGCATCGCCACCATCACGCCCTCGACCGGCGACCGGCCGGAGCGCCAGGACTCGACCACCGCGGACATCTTCCGCGTCACCCTCGATCCGGGCTCGGTGATCACCTTCGTCGCCGAATTGCGCACCGACAACCTGCCGCAGCTCTATTTGTGGGAACCCGAGGCCTACAAGGACAAGGTCAACTCCTTCACCCTCTACCAGGGCATCGTCATCGGCATCTCCGGGCTGCTGGCGCTGGTGCTGACCATCCTGTTCGTGGTCAAGGGCAGCATCATGTTCCCCGCCGCCGCGGCGCTGGCCTGGGCGGTGCTGGTCTATATCGGCGTCGACTTCGGCTTCTGGGCCAAGGTGCTCGACATGTCGGCGGGCGCCGAGCGGGTCTGGCGCGCCGCCGGCGAGGCCATTCTGGCCGCCACCCTGCTGGTGTTCCTGTTCGCCTATCTCAACCTGTCGCGCTGGCACGTGCGCTACTCCCACATCACCATGCTGTGGCTGGCGTTCCTCGCCGCGCTGGTCGGGCTGGCGCTGTTCGATCCCGCGGTCGCCTCGGGCATCGCCCGGATGTCGCTGGTGATGATCGCCTTCGCCGGCTTCGCGCTGATCGTCTATCTCTCCACCCACGGCTTCGACCGCGCCGTGCTGCTGATCCCGACCTGGTTCCTGCTGGTGGTCTGGGTGATCGCCGCCGGCATGACGGTGGCCGGCAGCGTCACCAACGACATCGTCGGCCCGGCCCTGCTCGGCGGCCTCGTGCTGATCGTCATGCTGATCGGCTTCACCGTCATGCAGCACGCCTTCGCCGGCGGCGGCGCGACCCAGGGCGTGGTGTCCGACGTCGAGCGCCGCGCCCTGGCGCTGGTCGGCTCCGGCGACCTGATCTGGGACTGGGACGTGTCGTCGGACAAGGTCTTCACCAGCCCCGAGACCGAAAGCCTGCTGGGGCTGAAGCGCGGCACCCTGGAGGGGCCGGCGGCGAAATGGCTCGAGGTGCTGCACCCGCTCGACCAGGACCGCTTCCGCGCCGCGCTCGACAGCGTGCTCGACCAGCGCCGCGGCCGCCTGATGCAGGATTTCCGGCTGCGCACGCCCGACGGCCATTTCATGTGGTTCGCGCTCAAGGCGCGCCCGGTGGTCGGCTCCGACGGCGAGGTCTCCCGCGTGGTGGGCACCCTGACCGACGTCACCGAGGCCAAGAACGCCGAGGAGCGGATGCTGCACGACGCCGTGCACGACAACCTGACCGGCCTGCCCAACCGCCAGCTGTTCATGGACCGCCTCAGCGCGGTCGCCAACTTCGCCAAGACCATGCCGAGCCTGCGGCCCACGGTGATGGTGATCGATCTCGACCGCTTCAAGCAGGTCAACGACTCGGTGGGCATCGCGGTCGGCGACTCGATCCTGCTGACGCTGGCGCGGCGGCTGACCCGGATTCTCAAGCCGCAGGACACCCTGGCGCGGCTGGCCGGCGACCAGTTCGGCCTGATCCTGCTGTCGGAGCAGGACGCCGCCCGCATCACCGCCTTCGCCGAGACCATCCGCAAGACCATCCGCGCCCCGATCGCCTTCAACGACCGCGAGATCTTCCTGACCGCCTCGATCGGGCTGGCGCTGAGCGACCCGCAGGCGACGCTGACCGACGAGATCATCAAGGACGCCGAGCTGGCGATGTATCATTCCAAGCGCATCGGCGGCGACCGCATCGACGTCTACAAGCCGGCGATGCGGGCGCGCAAGACCGACCGCCTGACGCTGGAATCGGAACTGCGCCGCGCCATCGAGCGCGAGGAGATCACCGTCCTCTACCAGCCGATCGTGCGGCTCGAGGACCGCACCATCGCCGGCTTCGAGGCGCTGGCGCGCTGGGATCATCCCAAGCTCGGCCGCATGTCGCCGGGCGAGTTCATTTCCATCGCCGAGGAGATCGGCCTCATCGTCGACCTCGGCCTGTTCGTGATGGACCGCACCGCGCGCCAGCTGGCGCTGTGGCAGCGCGCGGTGCGCTCACGCGAGCCGGTCTTCGCCAGCGTCAACGTGTCGTCACGCCAGCTGCTGCGCCACGACCTGATCCACGACATCCGCACCGTGCTGTCGCGCTCGGCGGTCGCCCGCGGCTCGCTCAAGCTCGAACTGACCGAGTCGCTGGTGATGGAGAACCCCGAGCACGCCGCGCAGATGCTGCACCGGATTCGCGAGCTCGGCACCGGGCTGTCGCTGGACGATTTCGGCACCGGCCACTCGTCGCTGGCCTACCTGCAGAAATTTCCGTTCGACACCATCAAGATCGACCAGTCCTTCGTGCGCACCACCAATCGCGGCACGCGACCCGTGCTCCTGAAGTCGATCGTGGCGCTGGCGCACGATCTCGGCATGGACGTGGTGGCGGAAGGCGCGGAGACCGACTCCGACGCGGTCGAGCTCTACCAGCTCGGCTGCGAATACGCCCAGGGCTTCGCCTTCGGCGAGCCGATGAGCGCCGATGCCGCCACCCGGCTGCTCACCGAAGAGCGGATGGAAGCGGCGCAGTGAAAGCCGGCGCGGCGTAGCTTTTTGCAGATCAATCAACCGCTCTTTCCGTCATGCCCGGCCTTGTGCCGGGCATCCACGTCTTCAAAGTCTAGCGGCTGGACCAGGAAAGACGTGGATGGCCGGGAGACCCCAGTCCTAGCGATCCGTCGAAGACGGATCGCGCTGCCCGGCGATGACGAGTGACCAGTAGAAACGCTCAGCTTGGCTGCTCGTAAGGACGACGAGATAGCTGGCGTTCCTCGCCAAATACAATCAGGCGTGTCCGGCCTCGTTGGACAGCATCCCGGGCTCGATGCCGAGCTTCTGCAGCGCGCGGTCGTACTTGTCCTCGACGTCGCGGCCGAAGATCAGGTCGGCGTCGGCGGGGCAATGCAGCCAGCCGTTTTCCTGGATCTCGTTCTCGAGCTGGCCCGGCGCCCAGCCGGCATAGCCCAGCGCCAGGATGGCGTGGCGCGGGCCGGTGCCCTTGGCGATGGCCTTGAGGATGTCCAGCGTCGCGGTGAGGCAGACGCCGTCGTCGATCGGCAGCGTCGCGTCCTTGATGAAGAAGTCGCTCGAATGCAGCACGAAGCCGCGCCCGGTCTCCACCGGGCCGCCCTTCATGACCTTCATCGCCTCGGCAGTGGCCGGCAGCTTGATCTGGTCGGCGTCGTCGATGATGTCGAGCTGGACCAGCAGCTCCGGAAAATCGATGCTGCCGGCCGGGCGGTTGAGAATGATGCCCATCGCGCCCTCGGAGGAATGCGCGCAGACGTAGATCACCGAGCGCGCAAAGCGCTCGTCTTCCATCACCGGCATCGCGATCAGAAGCTGGCCGTCGAGATAGCAGCGGTCCCCGGCGTTGCCGCCCCCGGGCTCGTTGCCGACCTTCGGGCTGTTTTCGATTCTGTCCATCGGCGGAGGACTTTCGCTGTTCAACCGCATCCTGATATTGGGTTTGCCGTCTGTCAATCAACCGTCCGTCGGGGCCAAATAACGTGGATCACAGGCAATTCATGTGTCTGCGGCAAACCGGAGCTGTAAAGACGCATCATGGCGAGATTTGTTCCGAATGTGGCGCCGCGCGCCGGTAGAATGATCGCTGGGGCGGCGCTTTACCTCTGCGTCGCCGGCGGCGCGCACAGTGCCGCCCTGGCCCAGACCCCGGGGGATGCCGGCGCGGCCTGGATCACCGACCTGCATTCCGCGGTCGCGCTGGTCGGAGGCGCCCGTCACGATGGCGTCCTGCTCGACGGACTCGTCATCCGGCTCGATCCCGGCTGGAAAACCTATTGGCGCACGCCGGGAGATTCCGGCGTGCCGCCGCGGCTGGATTTCTCGGGCTCGGACAACGTCGCGACGGTGACGGTGCTGTGGCCGGCGCCGAAGGCCTTTCCCGATGGCGCCGGCGGCACCTCGTTCGGCTACAAGGACGAGGTGGTGCTGCCGCTGCGGATTGTCGCAAAACAGCCTGACAGCCCGGTGACGCTGCGCGCCCAGATCAACTACGCGGTCTGCGACAAGCTGTGCCTGCCGGTCGAGGCGCGGACCGAGCTCACCTCGGCGACGCCCGCGGCGCCCGGCAATCCGGCCGTCGATGCGGCGCTGGCGCACGTGCCGCAGCCTGCGTCGATCGGCGGTAGCGAAGGCTTCGGGATCCGGGCGGTGAAACGCGACGGCAAGATCGTCACGGTGGAGGTCGCGGCGCCGCGGGGCGGCACCGTCGATCTGTTCGTCGAGGGCCCGACGCCCGAGTGGGCGCTGCCAGCGCCGACGCTGCGCGACACCGCGCCCGACGGCCTGCGGCGGTTCTCCTTCGAGCTCGACGGGCTGCCGCCGGACGCGCGGCCCGAGGGTGCGACGCTGAAATTGACGCTGGCGGGGGGCGGCCGGGCCTACGAATACGACGCCACGCTGGACTGACAAGCTGGTCTGAGATGGCGCGACTGCATCGCGATTGCGTTGGGTGACGGCCATGATATGAATTTCGCGCCACGCAGCATCGGCCCTTTGCACCAGCGCCAACGGAGTTCCAACCATGACCATCAAGATCGGCGACCGCCTGCCTGACGTAAAGTTTCGTGTCATGACCGGCGAAGGCCCGCAGGTGAAGACCACCGACGAGATCTTCAAGGGCAAGAAGGTCGCGCTGTTCGCGGTGCCCGGCGCCTTCACCAACACCTGCCACAAGATGCACATGCCCAGCATCACCACGAACGCGAACGCGATCAAGGCGAAGGGCGTCGACACCATCGCCGTGACATCGGTCAACGACGTTTTCGTCATGAAGGCCTGGCAGCGCGACACCGATCCCGAGCTGCAGACCCTGTTCCTGGCCGACGGCATGGCGGATTTCGCCAAGGCGATCGGCCTCGACATCGATCTGGCGGCGCCGGGCTTCGGGGTGCGCTCCAAGCGCTATTCGATGGTGGTCGAGGACGGCGTGGTGAAGCAGCTCAACGTCGAGGACAATCCAGGCGTCGTCGAGAAGTCCGGCGGCGACACCCTGCTCGCCCAGCTCTGAGACCCGCGCCCGCCTGCGGGCGTCACGCAATTATTCTGCGTCACCCGCGGGCTTGACCCGCGGGTCCACGCTTCGGAGTGACTGCTGCAAAGAAAGCGTGGATGGCCGGGTCAAGCTCGGCCATGACGGAAAAAACGACAATCGCGTGATGTCAGAGTCGCTTAGAATGCCGCTCACGACGCCCGCACCGCGGCGATGCCGTCCCGCGCCAGCTGGTCGGCACGCTCGTTCTCGGCGTGGCCGGCGTGGCCCTTCACCCAGTGCCAGCGCACCTCGTGCTGGCCGAGCGCGGCGTCGAGCCGCTGCCACAACTCGACATTCTTGACCGGCTTCTTGTCGGCGGTGCGCCAGCCGTTCCGCTTCCAGCCGTGAATCCACTTGGTGATGCCGTCGCGCACGTACTGGCTGTCGGTGGTGAGGTCGACCACCGCCGGCCGCTTCAGCGCCTCCAGCGCCGCGATCGCCGCCATCAGCTCCATGCGGTTGTTGGTGGTGTGGCGCTCGCCGCCGCTCAGTTCCTTCTCGCGCTCGCCGAAGCGCAGGATCGCGCCCCAGCCGCCGGGGCCCGGATTCCCCGAGCAGGCGCCGTCGGTGTAGACCAGGACATGGGGACGCGGCGCGTCGTTCATCCGGCCCTGCCTGAAAGTTCGACACCGTAATCGCGCACGCTCGCGACGCTCTGGTGGAAGCGCAGCTTGCGAAGATATTCCATCGGGTCCTTCGGCTTGACCAGCGCACCCGGCGGCACGTTGAGCCAGTCGACCGAGCGCGTCAGCAGGAACCGCACCGCCGCGCCGCGCGCCAAGAGCGGCAGCGCCTCCTGCTCCTCGACCGACAGGTCGCGCTCGCGGCAATAGGCATTGAGCAGCGCCCGCGCCTTGGTGACGTTGAAGGCGTGGTCGGGCTCGAAGCACCAGGCGTTGAGGCAGATCGCGAGGTCGTAGGCCAGGATATCGTTGCAGGCGAAGTAGAAATCGATCAGGCCGGACAGCCTTTCGCCGAGGAACAGGACGTTGTCGGGAAACAGGTCGGCATGGATCACGCCGGCCGGCAGCGCCGTCGGCCACGCGCCTTCGAGGAAATCGAGCTCGGCGGCGAGCAGGTCGCGCAACCCGCGCTGGATCTCGTCGGCCCGCGGCGCCATGGCGTCGAACAGCGGCCGCCAGCCGGCGACCGACAGCGCATTGGCCCGGCGCATGGCGAAATCCTGGCCGGCGAGATGCATCTTCGCCAGCGCGCCGCCGACCGCGGCGCAGTGCACCACGCTCGGCCGCCGCGGCCACACGCCCTCGAGGAAATCGATGATCGCCGCCGGCCGCCCCGCCAGCGTGCCGAGCGCTTCGCCGGCGCGGGTGCGCACCGGCTGCGGGCAGGTGATGCCGTGCTCGGCGAGATGGGCCATCAGGCCGAGGAAGAACGGCAGGTCGCCGACCGCGACGCGCTTTTCGTACAGCGTCAGGAAATACGAGCCGCGGCTGGTATGGATCAGGAAGTTCGAATTCTCGACGCCCTCGGCGATGCCCTTGTAGGACAGCAGCTCGCCGATATCGTAGCGGGCGAGGAAGTCGCCCAGTTCCTCGGCGGACACATCGGTGTAGACCGCCATGCTAAATTTCCAGCCGCGACGTGCGCGTCATCTGGTCGCGAGCCTCTCGGAACACCGGCGATCGCACGCCTATTCCGCGGCGCTGACCTGCCGCAGCGGGCGCGGCAGCGGGAAGAATTCGGTTTCCTCGGCCGCCGTCACCGTCTCCACGCTCAGCTCGTAGTGGCTGGCGAAGGCGCCCATGATCTCCTCGACGATCACTTCCGGCGCCGAGGCGCCCGCGGTGATGCCGAGCCGGGTGATCCCGTCGAACATGCTCCAGTCGAGTTCCGAGGCGCGCTGCACCAGCACCGCGCGCGGGCAGCCCTCGCGCTCGGCGACCTCGCGCAGGCGCTGCGAGTTCGACGAATTCGGCGAGCCGACCACCACCATGGCGTCGACCAGATGCGCCACCTTCTTGACCGCCAGTTGGCGGTTGGTGGTGGCGTAGCAGATGTCTTCCTTGTGCGGCCCGGCGATGCCGGGGAAGCGCGCCTTGAGCGCCGCCACGATCTCGGTGGTGTCGTCGATCGACAGCGTGGTCTGGGTGATATAGGCGAGCTTGGCTTCGTCCTTCGGCACGAAGGACGCGACGTCCTCCACGGTCTCGATCAGCGCGACCGCGCCGGGCGGCAGCTGGCCGAGCGTGCCGACCACCTCGGGATGGCCGGCATGGCCGATCAGGATAATCTCGCGCCCGCGCTTGAAATGGATTTCGGCCTCGCGGTGGACCTTGGTCACCAGCGGACAGGTGGCGTCGAGGGAGAAGAACTTGCGGCTCTCCGCCTCCAGCGGGATCGACTTGGGCACGCCGTGGGCCGAGAACACCACGGGCGCGCTGGTGTCGGGAATTTCCTCGAGCTCCTCGACGAAGATGGCGCCCTTGGCGCGCAGGCTCTCGACCACGTAGCGGTTATGGACGATCTCGTGGCGGACATAGACCGGCGCGCCGTAGAGCGCGAGCGCCCGCTCGACGGTGTCGATGGCACGGACCACCCCGGCGCAGAAGCCGCGGGGAGAACAAAGATAGACCTTGAGGGTCGGTTTGGCTGGCTGCGACGGCATATTGAACCCGGATTCGTGTGCCGATTGAGCGTCACCAGGACCACCGATTCGACGACGCTGAACCGTCGCGGCACGTCCGCCGCAGCAACGCCAAATCGAAAGCAGTACTGGAATCAGAAGCTTGCTGTGCTTTTCGGCTTCCGGGAGGCATCTTGGACCAGGCCACGAAACCTCACGCTCCCCGCAAGCAGAGCAGTAGGCAATTGGGCCCCTCCGGTGTCCGTGTCAAGCCCGAAGCCCGGCGCAGTCCGCGGCAAGGCGGCAGGGTATACCGCTGGCGCCGGCACGCGCGCTTTTCCGCCGTCCGACCCGTTGTCCGCAGGGCCCCGCGGGACGGCAAAACGCTGTCCGATCCGGCACATGAGCGCCGATCCAGGGGCCCGGTCCGGGCGAAAGCATTGCAAATCAAGCCTCACGCGGACTATATAGGCGGCAATTCCCGTCATCGCTGATGACCACTGGTTCCGCCCCCAAAAAAAGCTGGGCGGAGCGCAAAGGAGAATTGCCATGAGCAATGCGCCCCTGATGCCGAAGGCGACCGCCGTCTGGCTGGTCGACAACACCGCGCTGTCGTTCGATCAGGTCGCCGACTTCTGCAAGATGCACCCGCTGGAGATCCGCGCCATCGCCGACGGCGACGCCGCCCAGGGCATCAAGGGCATGGACCCGATCTCGTCGGGGCAATTGACCCGCGAGGAGATCGAGCGCGGCGAGAAGGACCCCAACTACCGCCTCAAGCTCGCCGAGTCCAAGGTCCGCCTGCCCGAAGCCAAGAAGAAGAAGGGGCCGCGCTACACCCCGGTGTCGCGGCGCCACGAGCGCCCGAGCGCGATCCTGTGGCTGGTGCGCAGCCACCCGGAGCTCAAGGACGCCCAGATCATGCGCCTGGTCGGCACCACCAAGACCACGATCCAGAGCGTACGCGACCGCACCCACTGGAATGCCTCGACGCTGACCCCGATGGACCCGGTGACGCTCGGCCTGTGCTCGCAGATCGACCTCGACTTCGAGGTCCAGCGCGCCGCCAAGGAAAAGCCGGTGGTCGAGCAGTATGGCGGCGCGACGCTGCTGCCGGCCTCCGAGACCACCCGCAAGGAAGCCGAGCTGGAGCACGCCGGCAACCGGGAAGAACTCGACGACGCGGCGGTGTTCGCCAAGCTCAAGAACATCGGCGGCGGCAAGAAGCCGGTCGACGAGGACTGAGCGGAGCGGGTCGGGAGCGAGGCGTTCCCGTTCTTCCTGGGAGGCTCCGCCACCCTCTGCGTCACCCGCGGGCTTGACCCGCGGGTCCACTCTTCACCACATCGCGTGGACGCCAAAGAGTGGATGCGCGGGTCAAGCCCGCGCATGACGGGTACAAGCAGCGCAGTTCGTCGCGCCGGACTGACGCCCACTCACGCCTTCTTCAGGAACTCGGTCCCAAGCACGAGGGTCTGATGCTGTGCGGAAATGCCTACTTCTTCGCCTTCGCCGCCGCCGTGCGCGCATCGGCGATCGCCGCCTTGAACATCTCGGCCGTGATGCCGCCGGGCACGCGGAAGGTGCCGATGATGAAGGCCGGCGTGCCGTGGAAGTCGAAGGCCTCCGCCTGGGCGTTGTTGCGCTTGAGCAGCGCGTCGATGTCGTCGCGATGGGCGGCGAGATCGACCTCGGCCTTGGCGACGTCGACGCCGGCGGCGGTGAGCGTGTCGCGGATCACGGATTCGGTCAGCCGCCCCTTGGCCGCCATCAACGCGTGGTGGCTCACCTCGTACTTGTCCTGGTAGCGCGTCGCCAGCACCAGCCGCGCGGCGAAGTCCGACGGCGGCCCCAGGATCGGCCAGTCCTTCATGACGAGGCGGACGTGCCCGTCCTCGCGCACCACCTGGTCGAGATCGGGCGCGATCTTGCGGCAGTACGGGCACTGGTAGTCGAAATAGGCCACGATGGTGATGTCGCCCTGCGGGTTTCCCAGCACCGGAATCTCGGGGTCGCGCAGCACCGCGTCGCGCGACAGAGTGGGATCGGCCCGCTGCGCGCGGCCGTCAGCCGCCGGCAGTGCGGCCAGGCCCACGGCAACGAGCGCCAGCACAAGCCAGCGGCGCCGCGACGGACCGTTATGCGAGGTGAAAATCATGTCGGTCCGATCTGAATGTCCGAGGAGCGGCGCGCCCGGTGGCCCGATCAACGCGCCGACAGATCACCTGGGGGTCGCGGGATTATTAATCATAAAGTCTCCCAGCCTGCTGGAATTCTTTTTGTCCTGCTGCGCCCGCAGGCTCGCGGCATAGTCGCGTTCCTTGCGGCAGCTGACGTATTGATCGGAGCCGAGCTTGAAGCCCTTGGCCTGGCAATAGGCGTCGTCGTCGGGCGCCGGCGTGCTGGCCGCGGCCTGCGGCCGCTCCTCCTGCTGGGCGCAGCCCGCCAGCAGGATACCGGTCACCACCGTCGCCGCGGCAAGAAGTCCCTTCCCAATCCAAGTCACATTCGAAGCCATCCCGATCCCTGTCGTCTGCCCGTTCCCGAGAGGTAAACCCGAACCAGGAACTTGGCAAAGGCGGCGGAACGATGGTCCCGCCGGATCAGGACGTCAGCCCCTTGCGCTGCAGCGCGCTGCCGATCTCCGCGAGCGCCTCCGGATCGTCGATGGTGGCCGGCATGCTCCAGCTGTCGCCATCGGCGATCTTCTTCATGGTGCCCCGCAGGATCTTGCCGGAGCGGGTCTTCGGCAGCCGGTTGACCGTGATGGCGATCTTGAAGGCGGCGACCGGTCCGATCCTGTCGCGCACCAGCGCGACGATTTCCTTCTCGATCTCGGCGGGGGCGCGGGTGACGCCGGCCTTGAGCACGACGAAGCCGCAGGGCACCTCGCCCTTGAGCGGGTCCTTGATGCCGAGCACCGCGCATTCGGCGACGTCGGGATGCGAGGCCAGCACCTCCTCCATGCCCCCGGTCGACAACCGATGGCCGGCGACGTTGATGATGTCGTCGGTGCGGCCCATCACGAAGACGTAGCCGTCGTCGTCCTTGTAGCCGGCGTCCGAGGTCTTGTAGTAGCCGGGAAACTCGGTGAGGTAGGATTCACGGAAGCGGTCGTCCTGCTGCCACAGGGTCGGCAGGCAGCCCGGCGGCATCGGCAGCTTGATGACGATCGACCCCATCTTGTTGGCGGCGACGGGCTTCGCCGCCTCGTCGACCACGTCGACCTGATAGCCAGGCATCGGCACCGTCGGCGAGCCGTGCTTGACCGGCAGGACGCCGAGCCCGACCGGATTGCCGGCGATGCACCAGCCGGTCTCGGTCTGCCACCAGTGATCGATCACCGGCACCTTGAGCTGGCGCTCGGCCCACTCCACCGTCGGCGGGTCGGCGCGCTCGCCGGCGAGGAACAGGGTGCGGAACCGCGACAGGTCGTATTTGCGGATCAGTTCGCCGGCCGGATCCTCCTTGCGCAAGGCGCGGAACGCGGTCGGCGCGGTGAACAGCGCCACCGCCTTGTGCTCCGCGATCACCCGCCAATAGGCGCCGGCGTCGGGGGTGCCGACCGGCTTGCCCTCGTACATGATCGAGGTCGCGCCATGCAGCAGCGGCGCGTAGATGATGTAGCTGTGGCCCACCACCCAGCCGATGTCCGAGCCGCACCACCACACCTCGCCGGGCTTGACGCCGTAGAGGTTGAACATCGACCACTTCAGGGCCACCGCGTGGCCGCCATTGTCACGAACTACGCCCTTGGGAATGCCGGTGGTGCCGGAAGTGTAGAGAATGTAGAGCGGGTCGGTGGCCCGCAGCGGCACGCAGGGCGCCGCCTTGCCGGCGTCGAGCGCGGCGGCGCGCAGCTCCGCCCAATCGTGGTCGCGGCCGGCGACCAGCGTGCACGGCTCCTGCGGACGCTGCAGCACGATGGTGGTCGGAACCTGGTGGGCGGCGAGCCGGATCGCCTCGTCGAGCAGCGGCTTGTAGTGGACGATGCGGCCGGGCTCGAGCCCGCAGCTCGCCGACATGATCAGCCTGGGGTGGGCGTCGTCGATGCGGGTGGCGAGCTCCTTGGCGGCGAAGCCGCCGAACACCACCGAATGCACCGCGCCGATCCGGGCGCAGGCCAGCATCGCGATCATCGCTTCGGGCACCATCGGCATGTAGATCAGCACGCGATCGCCCTTGGCGACGCCGAAGTCCTGCATCACAGCGGCCAGCGCAGCGACCTCGCGCAGCATCTCGCGATAGGTGAGCCGCGTCACGCTGCCGGCGAGCGGCGAGTCGTGGATCAGGGCGTCCTGGTCGCCGCGGCCGGCCGCGACCTGGCGGTCGAGCGCATTGTAGCAGGTGTTCAGCACGCCGTCGGCGAACCAGCGGCCGTAGGGGCCCTGGGTCGGATCGAAGATCGTCCTGGGAAATTCGACCCAGTCGATGTCGCGCGCCGCCTCCGCCCAGAAGCCTTCCGGATCGCGCGACGCGCGGGCGTAAACCTCGTGATAGCGGCTTGGGGCGGACATGGCGGTCTCCCGTATCTTGTGTGTGTTTTGACAGCTATTGTCACGGGAAGGAAGGCCAGTTCAAGCCGGAATGCGCCGCCCGGAAACCGCGACGGGTTGGACCTTCGGCTAGTGTGGCGGCTCAGAAATTCGCTTCATTCTCGCAGCGACCTCCGGAAGCGAATTTCTGAACCAAAACCACACGCCGACCCGGCGAGCGTCAGAAAGCGCGCGCGTACCGCCGGCCAGCTGCAAATCGATCGCGACACCGCGCTCAGTTGGCGCTCGCCGGCGTCGCGCGCAGCCGCTGCAGGCGGATCTGCAGGGCGGTATGGAGGTCGTAGTCGGGCTGGCCGAAGGAGGCGTTGCGCGCCGCGAGAAAATCGCGCTGCTGGCCGCGCAGCGCGGCGACCGCGCGGCCGCCCGCCGCCCCCGCCGCCTTGAGCGCCTGGGCGTAGGCCTCGGCGATGTCGTGATCGAGCTGGCGCAGCGAGGCATCGGCGCAGATCGCCTTTTCCACCGGACGCCTGGCGGTGGCGCAATCGAACGAGGCGCCAGCCTCGGTGGCAGCGGCCGCCTGCAGCGGCATGGTGGCGCCGAGCCGCTCGATCTCGAGCGCGAGCTTCCTGCGGCTTTCCGCCACCGCGTCGAGCGCCGGGTTGAGCCGCAGCGCCGCGTCGTAATCGGCCAGCGCCCGCGCGCGATCGCCCTTCTGGCGGAACACGACGCCGCGATTGGCATAGGCGAACGCGAAGTTCGGATCGAGCTCGAGCGCAGCATCGTAGTCGGCCAGCGCGCGATCGAGCTCGCCCTTGTAGAGATGGGAATCGCCGCGGTTGGTCAGGAAATTGGCCTTCGGCCGAATCCGGATCGCGGCGTCGTAGTCGGCGATCGCCTTGTCGAACTCGCGGTTCTCCGCATAGGACAGCCCGCGGTTGTCGAAATATTCCGGCACCGTGGGATCGAGACGGATCGCCTCGCTGTCGTCGGCGAGCGCCTTGTCGTTGCGGCCGATCTTCTTGTAGGCCGCGCCGCGGTTGGTGAAGGTCTGGGCGTGGCTCGGGTCGAGCCGGATCGCCTCGTCATCGTCCCGGATCGCGGCCTGGTAGTCGCCCTTGAAGTAATAGGCCGCGCCGCGGTCGGAGAACGCCTGGGCGGACGACGGATCGAGGCGGATCGCCTCGTTGTAGTCCTCGATGGCGCGATCGAACTGGCGCAGGTTGTTGAAGGCGTTGCCGCGGCCGCCGAAGGCCGCCGCGTCATTGGGATCGATCCGGATGGCCTCGTTGAAATCCCGGATCGCGCGATCGAGGTCGCCGCCGCTGTGGCGGATCAATTCGCCGCGCGAGCGGAACGCGGGCGCGCTGCCGGCATCGAGCGCGATGGCGCGGTCGAGGTCGGCCATGGCGCGCGCGGTCTCGCCCTTGCGGTCGAGCGCGCCGGCACGGACGACCAGCGCGGCGGCGCGCTCCGCGCCCGGCGTCGCCGCGGCGTCGATCCGCGCCGTGCAACTCGCGATCAGGTCATCGGCTGGCGCCTTGCCGTCGACCGCGCAGGCAGTGGAACCGGCCGGGGCCGTGCCCTGGGCGGATGCCGCCGGCACGCCACCGGATACCGCAACGGCGACGGCCGACAGAACGACGAAGACGATGAGGCGCATGACCGGCTCTTCAAGATCCGCAAGAAAGCGTCGCACCATAGTCGCCCGCCTCCGCCCGGCGGTTCAAGCGCGCATAACGGCGGCCGCGCCACAGGATGAGCGGACCGGCGCGGCGCGCAGCTAGAGCTCCGCGAGGCGGCGCGCCAGCCAGCGCCGCTCGGGGGCGAGCCGGGCCAGCTCCAGCGCGGCCCGGTAGGCCTCCCGCGCCTCGTCGCGACGCCCGAGCCGGCGCAGCAGGTCGGCGCGGGTCGCCGGCAGCAGGTGGTAGCCGCCGAGCTCTTCGCGCGCCGCCAGCGCGTCGACCAGGTTCAGCGCCTTCTGCGGCCCGTCGACCATGGACACCGCGGCGGCATGGTTGAGCGCGACCACCGGCGACGGCGACAGCCGCAGCAGCACCTCGTAGAGGCCGACGATCTGCGGCCAGTCGGTGGCCTCGAAGCGCTCGGCCTCGGCGTGGACCGCGGCGATCGCGGCCTGCACCGCATAGGCGCTGGGAAGCCCCGGGCCGCGCAGCGCGCGCTCGACCAGCGCCGCGCCCTCGGCGATCCGGCCGCGATCCCAGAGCCCGCGGTCCTGGTGCTCGAGCAAAACGAGATCGCCCTCCGCCGTGGCACGGGCGTCGCGCCGCGCGTCGTGCAGCAGCATCAGGGCGAGCAGGCCGGCGATCGCCGGCCGCTCCGGCATCTGCGCCAGCAGCAGGCGGCCGAGCCGGATCGCCTCGGCGGAGAGATCGGCGCGCGTCAGCTGCGGCCCCTCGGTCGGCGCGTAGCCTTCGGTGAACACCTGGTAGATCACGGCCAGCGCGCCCTCGAGCCGCTCGCCGAGGCGTTCCGGCGGCGGCGTCTCGTAGGGAATCTTCGCGATCCGGATCTTGGCCTTGGCGCGCACCAGCCGTTGCGCCATGGTGTCGACGCCGACCAGGAACGCGCGCGCCACCGCTTCGGTCGACAGTCCGCACACCGCCCGCAAGGTCAGCGCCACCTGGGTGTCGCGGTTGAGCGCGGGGTGGCAGCAGGTGAAGATCAGCCGCAGGATGTCGTCGTCGAGGCCGTCGTCGCGATCGGTCTGCACCGCCTCGCTCTCGATCGCCGCCATGATGGCGAGCTCGCGCTGGCGATCGAGCATCATGCGCCGCCGCCGCAGCCGGTCGATCGCCTTGTGCCGTCCGACATTGACGAGCCAGGCGCGCGGGTTCGACGGCATCCCGTCGTCCGGCCACTGGCGCAGCGCCGCGGTGACCGCCTCCTGCAGCCCCTCCTCGGCGAGTTCGAAATCGCCGACGAGGCGGATCAGCGTCGCGAGCACGCGACCCGCCTCGGCCCGGAAGACGCGTTCGACCGCCGCCGCGGTCAGCTCATCGGCCATACCGGCCGGACCTCGACGGAGCCGTATTTCGAGCCGGGCAGCTTCGCGGCGATCGCCGAGGCCTCGTCGAGATCCTTGGCCTCGACCATGTAATAGCCGGCGAGCTGTTCGCGGGTCTCGGCGAAGGGACCGTCGGTGGTGGAGACCTTGCCGCCGCGGACCCGGACCGTGGTCGCGGTGGTCGACGGCTGCAGCCGCTCGCCGCCCTTGAAATGACCACTCTGGATGATCCCCTGGGTGAAGGCGGCGTATTCGCCGTGCATGGCGTCGGCTTCCGACTTCGCCCGCGCCGCCATCTCGGCTTCGTTCTGGTAGATGAGAAGCAGGTACTGCATGGAAGGCTCCGATTGGCTTGTGAGCGGAATTGCTCGTCATCCAGTCGAACGGCCGCGGCCAAAATCGACAGCGACCGAAAAAAGCCGCGGAGCTCCCGCGACCCGTCACCCAGCCCCGACGGTCACGCGCCGATACGATCGATGAGTCAATGCGTTGCGAGGTCCGCGGCGAGCTGCGCCGCGCGACCGCGCCAGTCCGGTCACTCGAACTTCATGTCGACGCAGCGCTGGACTTCTTTCTCGGAGCCGCCCACCGCAATGATGAAACAGGCCTTGGCCGCCAGCTTGGTATTGTCGCTCGCCCAGATCACGTAGCCGCCCGGGCCGAAGAACGAGTTGGTGTTCGGGCCCTCGGTCTCGGCGGCGTCGAACGAATAGCTCGAATCGTTCGGGAACAGCCGTTCGCGCTTCTGGCACGCGCCCTCGGTGTCGATCTTCAGGAGGTCCTTGTTGTCCTTGGTCACGGTGACCCCGGCGGAGCAGCGGTAGTATTCCGTGGTCTTGGCATTGAAGATGTAGGCGTAGGAGCGGCAGGTCGAGGTCTGCAGCCGGCCCTGCATCAGGCCGCGATTGCAGGAAATCCTCTGGTTGCTGCTCAGCTTGATGTCGTCCGCGGCCTTGGCGGTCGAGGCCCATGCGCCGGCCACGACCAGCACCGCCACCATCGCGACCCGCGACAGGACCGTCTTGAATGACGTCTTGAATGTAAACGGCTTGTGAAATGACGCGTGCATTGAAATCCCCGGGGCGACTGTTTTTCTTGCCGGTCTGCGACGGTCCGGATGATGGCGGAGAGCGGCACGCCGCAGTCGCGGAAAGCGGTTGGTATGCTACCATCGGGATAGAACCATCGACACCCCCGGAGATCAAGACGATGAGCCATATCGATCCGACCAAGGAGCGCTTCCAGCTGTTCAGGGATCTGCCCCGAAGCGGGCCGATCCACATGCTCAACCTGGTGCGCTTTCGTGCCAGGGCGGCCTACCCGGACGGCCGCGAAGCCACCGGCAAGGAGGCCTATGCGGCCTATGGCCGCGACAGCGGCCCGGTATTCACCCGTCTCGGCGGCAAGATCATCTGGCGCGGCGACTTTCAATTCATGTTGATCGGCCCGGCGGACGAGCGCTGGGACGAGGTCTTCATCGCCCAGTACCCCAGTGCCGATGCCTTCATCGAGATGTTGCGCGACCCCGTCTATCGCGAGGCCGTCAAGCATCGCCAGGCGGCGGTGGATGATTCGCGCCTGATCCGGCTCTCACCGGCGCCGACCGGCGAGCATTTCGGCTAGCTCATTGCCGCGCATTCCCCGTCGCGGTTGCGCCTTCTCCCGGACCGAAAAACCCACTATCAATCGGTGACCGCACCGCTGGGCGCGATGCGGTCTCACCGGAACGGCGGTTCCACCCCATTCAGACGGCCAGGCCGCGTCGGCGGACGGCGTCGCACGTGATGATCGCGCAGGGCCAGGGGCCTGCGATCAGGCGCGTCCAAGCCGCGCGCATCTCGCGCCACCGACGTTCCTAAGCAGAGGGTTTCATGATGTTTCGCGAATTTCGCAAGCCGCGCCTGAGCGCGGTCGGTCTCGCCGCGGTGTTGGCGGCAGGCGCGCTCGCGGCTGCCCGGCCCGCCACCGCCGCCGAACCGAGCGGCTGCAACGGGTTCAAGTGGCCGATCGCGCGCGAACAGGCGGTGCTGACCGGGCCGGCGTCGAAGGTCGAAACCGGGGCGACCATCGAGGTGGCGGCCAAGGCGGTCCGGCTCGCGCTCGGGCCCCAGGCCGACGCCAAGCTGCCGAGCCCGCCCGAACGGCTGCCGAAGGAGCCGGACTCGGTCGCCAACCGTTTCGCCGGCTACGTCCGGATCGACAAGATCCCGGCGCCGGGCACCTACACCGTGGCGCTGTCGGCGGCCTCGTGGCTCGACGCCATCCAGGACGGCAAGATGCTCAAGCCGGCCGCCTTCAGCGGCGCCACCGACTGCGAGGGCATTCGCAAGGTGGTGAAGTTCGACCTGCAGGGCGGTCCGCTGCTGCTGCAGGTGAGCAGCGTCACCGCCAACGAAATCGTGCTGACGGTGCTGCCGCCGGAATAGCGCGGCTTGGCCCCCTTCTACTAGGGCGAGCTTCGCGCGGCCTCCTCGGAGCCTGACCGAAAATGCGACCTGGTAGAGTTAAGCCATGCTGTCATTACGCGATCATTGCATGTTGTCGTCATTGCCGGGCTTGACCCGGCAATCCACGCTTTGCGACACGGCGAGGCTTTAAAGAGTGGATGCGCGGGTCAAGCCCGCGCATGACCAGTTCACTAATAACGGCCTGCACCACCTCAGCCCTCCACCACCGACTCCCACACCCGTCGCAGCGCGCGGGCGATCGCGGCCCGCCGCGTCGGCGCGGCGGCCGGCGCGGCGTCGTCATCCTCCGGCAGCCGCAGGCCGACCACGTTGACCCGGTTGCCGCCGAGACTGCGCGCCACCAGCACGATGCTGTCGAGCGGCAGGGTCGCGCCGACCTTCGGCGCCTGGGCGAGGTGGACGTCGAAATAGTCGGCCAGCGTCAGCGCCGCCTCGTCCGGCCTGACCGCGACGCCATAGGCCTCCGACAGCGCACCCAGGGCGATGTCCCCGGTCACCACGAAGTCGCCGAGCAGATGCGGATCGGGCGCGGCGGACGCGACCATGTCGACGAAGAAGCGGTCGAGCGCGTCGGCCCGCTCCGGCGGCGCCAGCAGGTAGACGTAGTCGCCGGCGACCACCGGATCGGCCTCCACCGGCGACAGGATCCGGCCCTTGCGGATCACCAGCGTCGGCTTCGACCACGACGGGATGATGCCGCGGCGCAGATAGAGACTGTTGGGACGCACGGTGTAGCCGACCAGTTGCTGCGCCAGCTGGCCGGGAAGGTCGAGTTCGATCCGGCGCGGGGCGCGGTCGGCGCGCGGCAGCGCGACATGGAGGCGCCGCGCCGCCGGCGCCAGGGTCCAACCCTGCAGCAGCAGGGAGATCACCACGATGACGAAGGCGACGTCGAAGTAGAGATAGGCCTTGGTCATGCCGATCAGCAGCGGGATCGAGGCCAGGAAGATCGCGACCGCGCCGCGCAGCCCGACCCAGGCGATGAACAGCTTCTCCCGCCAGTTGAACGGGAACGGCAGCAGGCAGAGAAACACCGCGACCGGCCGCGCCACCAGCATCAGCACCGTGGCGATCACCACGGCGGGCGCGATGCTCACCGCAAGGCGCGCCGGCGACGCCAAAAGCCCGAGCACCACGAACATCACGATCTGGGCGAGCCAGGTCGCGGCGTCGAGAAACGCCACCACCGAATTGTGTGCCCGGGTCGGACGGTTGCCGATGATGATGCCGGCGAGATAGACCGCGAGAAAGCCGGAAGCGTGGGCGATCTGCGCCAGCCCGAAGATCACCAGCGCGGCGGTGGCGACGAACGGCGCGTGCAGGCCCTGCGGCAGGGCGACGCGGTTGAGCGCCAGCACCACCAGTCGCCCGCCGCCGGCGCCGACGATGGCGCCCAGCGCCGCCTCCTGCAGGAACAGCAGGATGACGTGCCCCGCCGAGCTGTGCCCGACCGACAGCATCTCGACCAGGATCAGGGTGAAGAAGATCGCGAACGGATCGTTGGTGGCGGATTCCACCTCCAGCGTCGCGCCGACCCGCGGGCGCAGCCGCAGGCCCTGGGCATGCACCAGCAGGAACACCGCGGCGGCGTCGGTCGAGCCGACCACGGCACCGACCAGCAGGGCCTCGGTCCAGTTCATGTCGAGCGCGTAGCGCGCCACCGGCGCGGTGATCAGCGCGGTCACGAGCACGCCGATGGTCGCCAGCACCACCGAGGGGGCGAGCACGGTGCGGACGTTCTGGAACTTGGTGCGCAAGCCGCCGTCGAACAGGATCAGGGCGAGCGCCACCGAGCCGACCAGGTAGGCGGTTCCGACGTCGCTGAACACGATGCCGCCGGGACCCGAGGCCCCGGCCAGCAGGCCGACGCCGAGAAAGACCAGCAGCAACGGCGCGCCGAAGCGCAGCGCGATCAGGCTCGACAGGATGCCCGCCATGATCAGGGTGGCGCCGAGCAGAATGGCGATGCTGAACGAATCGAGGGACGCCATCGTCGGCCTGATGCCCGCTTTCCGAAGTTCGTGAAGGCGTCTCTTATCGCCCGGCCGCGCGCCCACGCCAACCCTATTGTGCCGGCCACGACATCGCCGGAGCGAAGGCACGCGACTGCCGCCATCGCCTTTCATCGTCATGGCCGGGCAGCGCGATCCGTCTTCGACGGATCGCTAGGACTAAGGTCTCCCGGCCATCCACGTCTTACTTTGCGGAGCTGCCACTAAGTCGTGGATGCCCGGCATAAAGCCGGGCATGACGAGTTCATTGATAGTGGCCTGCTTCCATTGGAAACTACTCAACCGCATTTCATCTTGCCCGACCCATCTTGCTCCATGCTATCAAGCGCATGGCCTGGCGGGACGGGCGCCGCGAACCGGAAAACGACACGACATGATGATGGATCTTGCAGCATTCCAGGAGATGCTGGCCTCGGCCCTGCGCCCCGTCGCCGCCGAGATCGTCTCGCCGTGGTTCTACGTCCAGGTCGGCCTGCTCCTGGTCGCGGCCGGCATCGCCGCCGTGGTCGGGTCGACGGTCAGGTCGCGCAGCAACGACAGCACCGGCGCCGCCTGGCCGTCGTCACTGCGGCGCCTGCTGCGCGGTTTGACGCTCAGCACCGGCGTCGTCGCGTTCGCGCTCACCACCTTCGCCATGCGCGCCGCGATGATCGCGCTGGCGCCGCCGCACCATACCTATCTGCTGATCACCGCCGCCAGGCTCGCCATCGCCTGGCTGGTGATCCGTCTCGTCGCCAGCCTGATCCGCAACGACACGATCGTCTGGCTGGTGTCGATATCGACCTGGGTGGTCGCCGCGCTGAGCATCGTCGGCTGGCTCGACCCGGTGGTCGACGCGCTCGACTCGGTCGCCGTGGTGATCGGCGGCATTCGCCTGACCCCGCTGCTGGTGATCAAGGCCAGCGTCTTCCTCGCCGTCGCGCTGTGGCTGTCGGGGTTCGCCAGCCGCCTGATCGAAAGCCAGATCGAGAGCACCAACGACCTGACGCCCTCGCTGCAGGTGCTGCTGAGCAAGATCGTGCGGCTCGCGCTGATCGTGGTCGCGGTGATGACCGTGATGGCGGCGGTCGGTATCGACATCTCGTCGCTGGCGATCTTCACCGGCGCGGTCGGCGTCGGTCTCGGCCTCGGCCTGCAGAAGATCGTCTCGAACTTCATCAGCGGCATCATTCTGCTGACCGACAAGTCGGTGAAGCCGGGGGACCTGATCACGATCGGCGATTTCTTCGGCCGGGTGTCGTCGATGAAGACCCGCTACATCTCGGTCGCCGCCGGCGACGGCCGCGAGTTCCTGATCCCCAACGAGGATCTGGTGACGCAGAAGGTGGTGAACTGGACCTATTCCGACCGCAACACGCTGGTGAAGATCGCGTTCGCGACCAGCTACGACGTCGACCCGCGCGCGGTCTGCAAGCTCGCCGCCGACGTCGCCGCGGCGACGCCGCGCGTCATGGCGGCAAGGCCGCCCAGCTGCCTGCTCGGCGAGTTCGGCGACAACGGCATGAAGTTCGTGCTGACGTTCTGGGTCGCCGACCTCGGCGAGGGCACCGATAACGTCAAGAGCGAGGTGCTGGCGGCGCTGTGGGACAAGTTCCGCAGTGAAGGCATCCGCATCCCGGTCCCGGCGCGCGACGTCCGCCTCACCGACGCCCGCACGGCGAGCGTCGCCGCTGAGCCGCCGCGCGGCGGAGCGGGCGAAGCGTGAAGTTCGCCACCGACCTCGTGCCGGCGACGCTGATCCGTCGCTACAAGCGCTTCCTCGCCGATGTCGAGCTCGCCGGCGGGGCCGTGATCACGGCCCACGTCGCCAACCCCGGGGCCATGACCGGACTGATGGAGCCCGGCGCGCGGGTGTGGCTGTCGCTATCCCCGAACCCCAAGCGCAAGCTGCCCTACGGCTGGGAGCTGGTGGAGGCCGAATTCGGCGCCGGGGCCGAGCTGGTCGGCGTCAACACCGCCCTGCCCAACGCGCTGGTCGCCGAGGCCCTCGCCGCCGGCCACATCGCCGAGCTCTCGGGCTACACCACCGTACGCCGCGAGGTGAAATTCGGCCGCGCCTCGCGGGTCGACTTCCTGCTCGAGGCGCCCGGGCGGCCGCCGTGCTACGCCGAGGTCAAGAACGTCCACCTGATGCGGCGCGGCGGCCTCGCCGAGTTTCCGGATTCGGTCACCGCCCGCGGCGCCAAACACCTCGACGAACTCGCCGCGATGGCGCGCTCCGGCGCCCGCGCGATGATGGTCTACGTGGTCCAGATCGGCTCGGCGCAGGCCTTCACGCTGGCCCGCGACATCGACCCGGCCTATGGCGCCGCGTTCGACCGCGCCATGGCCGCGGGCGTCGAGGCCATCGCCTATGGCTGCAAGATCGCGCGGGACGGTATCAGCCTGGCGGCGCCGGTTCCGATCCGGCCCTGATCCGGCACCGCTTTTTCGGCCGTATCCTGCGGTCCCAACGCAGTTTTTCGGCCTGCGGCAGGCGCCATCGCTTGCACTCGACGCCCCAATCCTTAAATTAGCGCCTTGCATCAGCCACCCAATCCCGAACCCCCGCCGGAGATGAAGACCTCGCGATGAGCTATATCGAAGCCACCGACGCCTCGCTGCGCAAGACCGGACAGATCAAGCTGCATGGCCCCGCCGCCTTCGCGGGCATGCGCAAGGCCGGCGCGCTGGTGGCCAGGTGCCTCGACGAACTGGTCGGCTTCGTCCAGCCGGGGATGCCGACCTCGCGGATCGACGACATGGTCCGGGAGTTCGCCTTCAGCCACGGCGCCCTGCCGGCGACCCTGATGTACCGCGGCTATCGCTACTCGACCTGCACCTCGCTCAATCACGTGGTGTGCCATGGCATGCCCGGCGACCGCCTGATGAAGGAAGGCGACATCATCAACATCGACGTCACCTTCATCGTCGACGGCTGGCACGGCGATTCCAGCCGGATGTATCCGGTCGGGCCGATCTCGCGCAAGGCCGAGCGGCTGATCGAGGTCACCTACGAGTCGCTGATGCGCGGCGTCGCCGCGGTCAAGCCGGGCGCCACCACCGGCGACATCGGCCACGCGATCCAGAGCTTCGTCGAGCCCCAGGGCATGAGCGTGGTGCGCGACTTCTGCGGCCATGGGCTGGGCCGCCTGTTCCACGACGAGCCGAACATCATCCACATCGGCCGCCCCGGCGAGGGCGTGGTGCTGCGGCCGGGAATGCTGTTCACCATCGAACCGATGATCAATCTCGGCAAGCCGCACGTCAAAATCCTGTCCGACGGCTGGACCGCGGTGACCCGCGACCGCTCGCTGTCGGCGCAGTTCGAACACTCGGTCGGCGTCACCGAGACCGGGGTCGAGATCTTCACGCTGTCGCCGAAGAACCTCGACAAGCCGCCGTTCGTGACGGCGTGAGGCGCGGGCCCGCCAGCGAAACCACTGCCACCACCGCCGCAACCGCATGAAGCGGCGCTTCCTGTTGCTCGGCGGCGTTGCGCTCGTCGCGCTGATCGCGGCCGGGGCCGTCTATCGCCACTGGAACAGGGCGGCGCCCGTTGCCGCGCTGGCGGTTCATTACCTGCGGACGCTTTCGTTACCCGCGGGAACGATCCAGACGGAATCCGCCGCCTCCGGGGACGGCGACACGTTATCCCCCGCCACGGCGGCGGCCGAACAGACAACGGGCACGGATGACGGAGACTGGCCGAGCTACAACAAGACGCTCACCTCCAATCGGTTCTCGCGGCTCAGCCAGATCAACCGGGACACCGTCGGCAAACTGAAGGTGCTCTGCACCTACGACACGGGCCAGTATACCGGCTTCACCAGCGGCCTGATCGAGGTGGACGGCGCCCTGATCGGCACCACCGCATTCGATATTTTCTCGCTCGATCCCGCCGATTGCCGCCAGAACTGGCGCACCCACGAAGATTATGCGCCGGCGACGCCGGCCGACGTCAATCGCGGCGCGGCCTATCTGGACGGCAAACTGTTTCGCGGCACCCAGGACGGCCGCGTGCTGGCCTACGATTTCAAAACCGGGGCGCGGCTGTGGGCAACAACGATCGCCGACCCGAAGAAGGGCGAAACGGTGCCGGCGGCGCCGATTGCGTGGAACGGCCTGGTTTTCGTCGGCAACGCGGGGGGAGACTTCAAGGGGGTGAAGGGGCGGATCTATGCCCTCGATGCCGACAGCGGCAAGATCATCTGGGAATTCTATCTGGTGCCGAAGTCGGACGACGACGCCACCCGCGGACCGCAGGGCGCCACGCCGCTCGACATGTCGACCTGGAAGAACGCTCCCGGTTCGCCCGTCACCGGCGGCGCGACCTGGACATCCTACACGCTCGATCCGGCCACCGGCCTGCTGTACGTGCCGGGCGGCAATCCGGCCCCCGATTTCACCACCGCGCCGCGCGAGGGAGCAAATCTCTATTCGGGATCCGTGATCGTGCTCGACGCGAAGACCGGCGCCTACGCCAACCACATCAAGGTGGTGCAGCGTGACTGGCACGATTGGGACGTGTCCAGTCCGCCGGCGCTCATCCGCACCAGGGGCGGCAGAACCGTCCTGTCGGTGGCGCCGAAGGATGGACACCTGTACGGCTTCGACCCTGCCACCAACGCCTTGCTCTATCGCACGCCGGCAACCCGCATCGAGAATGCGGACGTGCCGTTCTCCACCGACAAGGGGGTTCACTTCTGTCCGGGTTCGCTCGGCGGATCGGAATGGAACGGCCCGGCCTACGACCCGGGCACCAACCTCATCCTGATCGGCGAGGTCGACTGGTGCACCTGGGTGACACTGCAGACGCCGAGTCAGATTGAAGCGACAAAGCGGGGCCAGCCATGGTCCGGCCAGGCCGGGATCAACCCGTTCGACACCTGGGGCAGCCAGGACGCGGTGGGCCGGTGGGCAGGGTGGATCCATGCCATCGACGCCGATACGGGCGCGTGGACCTGGCGCGCGAAGACCAATTACCCGATCCTGAGCGGCATGACCCCGACGGCGGGAGGCATCGTGCTGTTCGGCGACATGGGCGGCAATTTCTATGCGCTCGACGCCGCCAGCGGCCGGACATTGTGGGGCAGCAAGATCGGCGGTGCGATCGGCGGCGGCGTGATCACCTATCTGGCCAACGGAACGCAGAAAATCGCCGTCGCGGCCGGCCTGACGGCCGTGCTGTGGCCGACCGAAGTCACCACCGCCAAGGTGGTGATCCTCGGGCTGGAATGACACCCGGGGCGAGCCTCGGCGCGGCGCGAGGTGATCAATCGGGCGTGTCGCCGCCCGCGGCATGCAGACATCGGCGCGTATTTTCAGCCCTCGGGCTTCATGAAATGAAACCCCATCAGACGAAGCGCCCGATGAACGCCAGGGCCGTCTCGGCGACCTCACGCCAGCCGCTATCGACCGTCAGCGAGTGGCCGCGCCCCGGCAGTTGGACGAACTCGGTGATCGCCAGCCGATTCCGCCTCTGGCGCTCGTAGGCGGCGCGCGTCAGCGACGGCGGGACGGTGTGGTCGCGTTCCCCGGAGATCATCAGCAGCGGCCCACGTCTCGGGGCCTCGGTGTCGACGCGCGCCTCGGTCCAGGGATTGAGGTTGGCGGCCGCGGCCTGGAACACCGGCCGGCCCGGCGCCGGCGCCTGATAGGCCTGGTAGAGCGCCTCGCTCTCCTGCTCCGCGACCGCGTTGGCGAAGGCGTAGCGGAACTGGCCGGGCGTGAGTCGAACCTCCCGGCCGGCATTGGCCGGGTTCTGCAGGACCGGCCAGGCCGACCGCAGTGCCGAAATCGGCAGGGGCAGGACGCCGCGGAACGGCGCCGGATCGATGGCGACCGTCGCGGCGGAGACCCCGCGCCCGGCCAGGATCTGTGCGATCAGCCCGCCGAACGAATGGCCGACGATGGCCGGGCGGCGGTCGAGCGCTTCGGCGATGCGGGCAAAATGCGCCGCGACCTCGCCGATGGTTTCGG
Source organism: Xanthobacteraceae bacterium (assembly GCA_031291445.1). Classification (GTDB taxonomy): domain Bacteria; phylum Pseudomonadota; class Alphaproteobacteria; order Rhizobiales; family Xanthobacteraceae; genus Bradyrhizobium_A. The sequence continues at coordinate 51,187 of JARLJA010000059.1, forward strand.
GCGCCGCAGCGCCGCCTACCTCCGCCGGCCAGCCGGGCGCCAGCGCGGAGTAGCCGGCGGCGTCGAACATCTCGGCCCAGCGGTCCCACGAGCTCGGCTTCAGCCACAGGCCGTGGATGAACAGGACCGGCTGCCTGGTGGACGCGTTGACCCGGCTGACGGCGTCATCAATCGTCTCGGTTGTCATGATCAATGCCCTTCGACGGCGAACAGGATGTCGGAGAAGCCGGGGACGGTCTCGGCGCGATTCCAATCCCGCTGCAGCTCGCAGATGAGTTGCACCCAGCTGGTTGGACGGGCGCCCGCCTGCATCAGGCGCAGGAGCCCGGCCTCATGAGCGAGGCGCGAGGTGCCTCCGACGGCATCGACCACCGGATAGACCTCGTATCCCTCCTTCAGAGCGTCGAGGGCCGGGTGAACCAGGCACACTTCGGTCCACAGCGCGGTCATGATCAGCTTGTTGCGGCCCGTGGCGCGGACGGCGGCGACGAAGTCCCTGTCCTCCCAGGCATTGATCGAGGTGCGGTCGATCGGGACGACGTCCGGAAAGACCTCGGCGATCTGATGGATGGTGGGCTGGTTGCGGCCGGTGGCGACGTTCACGGTGGCGATGACCGTCGGCAGGCCGTACAGCTTCGCGGTTTTCGCGACGGCGGTGATGTTGGCGACGAGGGTTCGTTTTTCCATCGACTGGATCGAGCCAACCTGCACCGGCTGGTAGTCGATGATCACGAGGGCCGCGTTGTGCGGCGTCAGCAGATGATCGGTATGCGGGTCACGGATGGTGGGGAAGGACGTCATGGGAGCCTCCTTGGTGGGGTTCGAGATCAATGGGGCGCGGCGGCAGCGACGTAGATCGTGTCGCTGGGGCCCATGCCGGTCAGCCGAACGACGGCGGGCTCGGCGCGCGTGAAGGCGAAGTGCGGGGCATTGCCCGGCTCGGTATAGAAGCCGCCGGCGGTCAGCGGCTTCACCGCCGCATCCCCGGCCTTGGCGCCATAGCCGAAGTACCAGGCGCCGGAGATCACGGTGGCGAAGCGGTCGTCGCGGTGGGTGTGGGGCGCGATCACCGTGTGCGGCGGCACGTGGATCTCGAGCATGTACGGTCCCGGCTTGGCGGGATCGCCGTACAGCAGCACGGTGCGGATGCCGCTGAGGCCCGAGGTGCCGGCGCCGGCACCGGACTGCTGCATCATCTGGGTCTGCTCGAGCGACAAGGCGGTCTGTCCCAGGTGACCATCCTTGGCCGCCGCCGGCCGGCTGTTGAGGAACCCGTCGATCGCCGCCACCGTTGCCGCGGGCTGCTCCTCCATCAGCCAATGTCCGGCGTCCGGGACGACCCGTTCTTCGACGTCCACCGCGCCGGCTTGGGCGACGACCGCCATCATCGGGCCGAAGGATTTGTCGCCGCCGATCGCCAGGACCGGCATCGGCAGCTTGCCGTGCGCCGCGAGCCAGGCGCGGTTGTCGATGGCGTCCTGGTCGAAGGCGGCGAACTGGCGAAAGCCCGCGTGCATGCGCCCCGGCGCGGCGTAGAGCTGCGCGTAGTGGGCGCGCGAGGCCTCGGGGAAATGCGCCGGATTGGCGGAGAACTCGTTCCAGAACCGGTCGAGGTAGATCCGCTCGCGGCCCGCGACCAGGCGCTCCATATCCGGGCCGCCGAACCGGAAATGCCACAGCAGCGGGCTCTTCAGGATCTCGTCCCAGGGGCCGATGCCCGGCACCGGCGCATCCATCAGCACCAGCTTCGTCACCCGGTCCGGGTGCCGCGCGGCAAGGGCGTAGCCGACCATGTTGCCGATGTCATGCGCCACCACATCGACGTGCGGCGCATGAAGCGCGTCCATCACGCCGACGATGTCTTCCGCCTCGTTCACCTTCTCGAAGCCGGTCTCGGCCGGCGCGGACAGGCCGAGGCCCCGAAGGTCCGGCACGATCACGGTGTGATTGCGCGCGAGATCGGCCGCCAGCGGCGCCCACATGTCGCCGGTGTCGCCGTAGCCGTGCAGCAGCACGACCGCCGGCCCCATGCCTCCGACGCGGACGTGGAGCGTCGTGCCGTTGGTGGCGACCTCCTCCGTGTGGAAGTCGTTTGGAAAGTCGAGGTCGGTCCCGGCGCAGACGGCGGGGTTTGCAAGGACGGTCAGCGCCGCGCCCGCAAGGGCAAGCCGGCGAAGCAAACTCAGAACAGTCATGGGCGATCTCCTGTCTTGACGCGTTTCGCGTGTCGGAAAGCTAGACGCAGCCGCTCATTGGTATTAGAGGGTGACGAGGCCAAACATTTTTGATCTGGACGCAAAGATGAATGCCGGCGGGGTCGATCGCGCCCGGGAACTCGAGGTGTTCTGCGCGGTCGCCGCCAGCGGAAGTTTTTCGGCCGCGGGCCGCAGTCTTGCGCTGACCCCGTCGGCCGTCAGCCGCACCCTCGATCGGGTCGAAGCACGTCTGGGCGCGCGCCTGCTGTTGCGGACCACGCGCGCGCTGACGCTCACCGCCGAAGGCAAAGCCTACCTCAGCGCCGCCCGCCGCATCCTGGCCGACCTGGACGAGGCCGAGCAGGCCATCGCCGACCAGGGCGCGCCGCGCGGCCGGATCCGGGTCAGCGCCGCCGTCTCCCATGGGCGACTCTGCGTCGTCCCGCTCCTCGGAGAGTTCGTCCGCCGCTACCCGAACATCCTGGTCGACATCAACCTGAGCGACGGGATCGTCGACGTGGCGGCGGGCCAGGCGGATGTCGCGGTTCGCGCCGGCCCCCTGGCGGACAGCGCGCTGACGGCGCGCCGCCTCGGCGAGAATGGCCGAACCATCGTCGCGTCACCGGACTATCTGGCCCGGTGGGGCACTCCCCGGACACCGCACGACCTTCACAACCACAATTGCCTGAACTTCAACTTTCGCCGCATCGAGCCGGTGTGGCCATTCCGTGAGAACGGGACCGACTACGCGCTGAAGGTCCGGGGCGCCATCGAAGCCAATAGCGGCGAGACGTTGGGCCAGTTGGCGCTCGACGGCGTCGGGATCGCGCGCGTCGGCAATTTCAGCCTCGGCGATGCCATCGCCGAGGGTCGACTCGCCCCCCTGCTCGAGGCGTTCAATCCGGGCGACAAGGAGGTCTTTCACGCCGTCTTCGTCGGCGGCGCCAACATGCCGGCGCGCATCCGCGTCTTTGTCGACTATCTGGTCGAGCGCCTCAATGACTCTCCTGCGAAGCCGCGGCGATAGCTGTCGACAGGCCGGCGCTGCTTTCCCCCACCTGAACCGTCGGACGCCTTGCCGGCGTCCGCACCGACAATCTGACGTTCCAGGGGGCGGACTTGGCATCTCTGCGGGATCCCGGTTACAGCGGCCCGGCTCCGGTCCAACTCCCAATCCACTCTTTGCAAACTCCCGCCGTCGCGGCATGGTTGAGGGTGAAGCCCTCTACACCAAGGCCCGCCGCGCATGTCCGCCGACGATGCCCTGCCCGGTCAGGATCCCGCCGAGACGCCGCACTACCACGGCCACCGCGAGCGGCTGCGCGACCGCTTCCGGCGCGCCGGCGCCGAGGCGTTGTCCGACTACGAGCTGATGGAGCTGGTGCTGTTTCGCGCGCTGCCGCGCCGCGACGTCAAGCCGCTGGCCAAGGCGCTGATTTCGACCTTCGGCTCGTTCGCCGAGGCGGTTCACGCGCCGACGACCCGGCTCAAGGAGATCGACGGCCTCGGCGACGCCGCCATCACCGAGATCCAGCTGGTCGCCGCCGCCGCCGGCCGCATCGCCAAAGGCCAGCTGAAGCGGCGCACCGCGCTGTCGTCATGGACCCAGGTGATCGACTACTGCCGCGCCGGCATGGCGTTCGCCGACAAGGAGCAGTTCCGCATCCTGTTCCTCGACAAGCGCAACCACCTGATCGCCGACGAGGTGCAGCAGACCGGCACCATCGACCACACCCCGGTCTATCCCCGCGAGGTGATCAAGCGGGCGCTCGAGGTCTCGGCCACCGCGGTGATCCTCGTGCACAACCACCCTTCTGGCGACCCGACGCCGTCGGCCGCGGACGTGCAGATGACCAAGGCGATCGCCACCATCGCAGCCCCGCTCGGCATCACGGTGCACGACCACATCATCATCGGCAAGAACGGGCATGCGAGCTTGAAGAGCATGAAGCTGATGTGATTTTGCCGTGGCTGCGGGAGGGCGCGAAACACGCCGCCTACGTGCCCGCGAAGCTATGGACGTTGATCATGACCGCCAGCAGCGCCAGCGCCACCGCGACGATCCGGTAGCCGACGACGGGATGCAGCCTCCGGCCGAAGGCGCGGCGCAGCCAGACGCCGAACAGGATCCAGCCGGTCCCGACGGTGACGATCTCCACCGCCAGGCCGGCGAGCCAGGGCAGCAGGTCGAGGATGCCGACTTGCACTGGGAGCAGCGTGAACGCGAAGATCATGGCCTTGGGATTGAGCAGCGTGGTGACGAGAACGCGCGCGAAACTGATCGGTGACGCATCGCGCACCTGCCGCGCGCCGTGGCGCCACAATGCGACGGCCAGGTGGACCAGGTAGACCGCGACGGCGATCCGGACAGCGGCCTGCAGAACCGGAAACGCCACGATCACCGGACCCAGCACGGACCGGAGCACGAGGATGGACACGAGGTAGCCGCTCAGCTCCGCCGCCAGCAGCGGGAGCGAGCGGCGCAGCCCCACGCCCGCGCCCGAGGCGGCGAGCAGCGTGTTGGTGGGGCCCGGCGTTGCCAGGAGCAGCAGCGTCGCCGCGATGAAGACCATCGGATCCATCTTGCCACTTAGCCGGGCCGAACGACCATCGGCCTTGATCTCGATCATGCCGCCGGCGCGGCGTCAGGGGCGCGGGTCGTCCCGCGACGATCAGGTCTTGTCGCCGTATCGCTCGGCCATCGCGGCGGCGACGAACCGCTTGCGGCCGTCACGGCCGGGGGTGGTGCCATGGGCGGCGCACCACTCGGCAAACGTGGCCGGGTCGATCACGACGCGCAGCACCGGGTGGCCGTAAGCCTCGAGGCCCCGCGCCATCTCCTCGGCCATCTTCAGCCACTCCTGCCAGGTCGGCGGCATGCCGGCGCCGTCGTCGAAGATCTGCAGCAGCGCCGGGTAGTCCTGCTCCCGGATCCAGTAGGCCCCGACCGGCGGCGGCGGCCGATCCTCGACGTTGGTCATGCTGCTGATCCCATGAGAATTGGTTGCCGATTGGCCGGGCGGAGGGTCGCGATCGGCAGGGCCGCGCCTACTGCCGCACCAGGATGAATGGATCGACGCTGTCGGGCACCCGCCGCCACTGCGCGTTGTCGTCGGCCTCGAAGCGCCAGACCTCGCCCTTGGCCGAGATCAATTGCAATTCGCCGCGGTCGAGCCGCCAGGCCACCGGGCCGAAGCCGGTGATCAGCGGATCGCAGCGCGGCTTGAGGAACACGGCGTAGCTGTCGGGGGCGCCGGTCTCGGTGTTGGTCAGCGTCAGGCCGCAGATCGCGCGCTCGTTGCCGCGCACCATGGACCAGTCGCCGATCATCTGGTCCATCGACTTGGTCAGCGCCCGCGCCGCGGCGAGGTTCTGCAGCAGATAGACCCCTTCATTGGGGCGCATGCCCTCGAAGATGCCGCTCTCGACCTCGGTGACGTCGATCACCGACTGGCCGCCCGCGTCCTGCAGCCGCACGATGTCGAGCCCCTTGATGCTCCACGCCACGATGTCGCGGGTGAACGGCAGCGCCTCGGCGCAACCCTTCTCCAGCTCGAGCTTCATGGCCCCGCCGGGGCCGTCGCCGCGCAGGGTGATGACGCAGGTCTTGTTGCGCTCCGCGGTCGAGAGCTCCCACTGGCCGACCATCTCGCCGGCGAGGCTGCGCGCGCCCTCGGCCGAGGCCTGCGGCGCGGCGGCGAGCGCCGCCACGAGTGAAGCCAGGCAAGCGCACAGCGCGACGCGCATGGCGGCGAAGCGCGGCGCGGCCACGGTCAGCGCCCCTTCACCGGGGTTTCGGGAATCGGCGTCAGCGGCGGCTTGCCCGCGAACCAGGCCAGCAGATTGTCGACCACCAGCTGGTCCATGGCGTTGCGGGTGGCGACCGAGGCCGACCCGACATGGGGCAGCAGCACGGTGTTGGGCAGCGCCCGCAACTCCTCCGGCACGTTCGGCTCGTTGGCGAACACGTCGAGCCCCGCCGCCATGATCCGGCGCGCCTTCAGCGCGGCGATCAGGGCCGGCTCGTCGACCACCGAGCCGCGCGCCACGTTGATGAGGACGCCGGCCGGCCCCAGCGCGTCGATCACCTCGGCGTTGACCAGCTTGTTGGTCGAAGCGCCGCCGGGGGTGATGATGATCAGGGTGTCGACCGCCCTGGCCATCTCCACCAGGTTCGGAAAGTGCTTGTAGGACACGCCCGCGGCCGGATGGCGCGAGTGATAGACCACCGGGACCAGCGAGGCATCGAGCCGCCGCGCGATCGCCTGGCCGATCCGCCCCATGCCGACCATGCCGACGATGCGGCCGCGCAGCGAGCCCGCGGTCAGCGGATAGTTGCCCTTGGCCCACTGGCCCGAGCGCACGAAACGGTCGGCGGCCGGCAGTTCGCGCAGCGTCGCGATCAGGAGGCCGAGCGCGGTGTCGGCGACCTCCTCGGTCAGCACGTCCGGGGTGTTGGTGACGATGATGCCGTGATCGCGGGCATAGGCGGAATCGACGTGGTCGTAGCCGACGCCGAAGCTCGACACGATCTCGAGTTTCGGAAACAGCGCCATCATGGCCTTGTCGGCGCTGACCAGGCCATTGACCGCGACCCCGCGGATCCGCGCCGCGATCGCGGGGTTGATGCGGTCGAGGTCGGCGCGGGTTTCCACCGCGTGGGTGGCGAACGCCCCGCCCAGTCCCGACGTCACCAGCGCCTTGGGCTGACCATAGACCAGGATATCGGGCTTCTCTGGGTTCTTCGTCATCATCCGGCATCCTTTCCAAGCGCGCTTTCGTGCCAGCGTCGTAGCACAAGATGCGACACCAGTGAGAGCACCATGTAGATCACAATTCCGGCGGCCGAGAGCAGCGCCAGCGCCGCGAACATCCGCGGAATGTTGAGCCGGTAGCTCGATTCCGCGATCCGGTAGGCCAACCCGGAACCGGCGCCGGCCGAGCCCGCCGCGATTTCGGCCACCACCGCGCCGATCAGCGACAATCCGCCGGCGATGCGCAGCCCGCCGAGGATGTAGGGCAGCGCCGCCGGCAGCCGCAGGTGCCACAGCGTCTGCATCGGCGTCGCGCCATAGAGCGCGAACAGACCGGCGAGATTGCGGTCGACCGAGGCGAGCCCGAGCGCGGTGTTGGACAGCACCGGGAAGAACGCGACGATGAAGGCGCAGACCACCACCGCGACCTCCTGCGGCAGGTAGATCAACAGCAGCGGCGCGATCGCGATCACCGGCGTGACCTGGAGGATCACCGCGTAGGGAAACAGCGAGTATTCCAGCAGCCGCGACCGGCTGAACAGCAGCGCCAGCGCGATGCCGCCGACCGACGCCGCGATGAAGCCCTCGAGCGTGGTCATGAGCGTCACCAGCAGCGACTGGACCAGCACCGGCCAGTCGGTCACCAGGGTCGTCGCCACCGTAGCCGGCCCGGGCAGCACATAGGGCGGGATGTGGCCGAGGCGGACGATCGCTTCCCAGGCGCCGATGACGAGCGCGAGCACGGCGGCCGGCAGCGCGATCCGCGCCAGCGCGGCCCGGCGATCAGCGCCGGCCGGCGGCGGGG
>JARLJA010000060.1 GCA_031291445.1 Xanthobacteraceae bacterium
ACCGGCGATTCGAGGGAAACCCAAAAACGAAATTGCAAGATTTCGCGCTCTCAAACCCCAAAAGCTGGCAATCTCAAATGCCGCTACACTCAGAAAATCAAAACCCGATCAATGATTTGGGAGATTATTCACGGCCGACTAACCAGATCATGCCCGGCCATGACGGAAGGTGACCGAAGGGAGAACCAACCGATCTCGAAATATACGCTAGCGCGCGGCGCGCTTGAGATTGGGCAGGAACACTGCCAGCAGGCCGATCGCCGGCAGGTAGGAACAGATCGCGTAGACGAAATCGATGCCCATGCGATCGGCGACCTCGCCGAAGATCGCCGCGCCGATGCCGCCGGCGCCGAAGGCAAAGCCGAAGAACAGGCCCGAGATCATGCCGAAGCGGTGCGGCATCAGCTCCTGCGCATAGACGATGATCGCCGGCATCGCGGAGGCGATGATGAAGCCGATGATGACGCTGAGCACCGCGCTCTGCGTCAGCCCGGCATAGGGCAGCAGCAGCGTGAACGGCAGCGCGCCGAGAATCGAGACCCAGATGACATAGCGGCGGCCGATGCGATCGCCGATCGGACCGCCGAAGAACGTCCCGGCTCCGACCGCACCGAGGAACAAGAACAGCATCAGCTGGGCGTCCCGGGTCGAGGCCCCGAACTTGTGGATCAGGTAGAACGTGTAGTAGCTGGTGATGCTCGCCATGTAGAAGTACTTGGAGAATACCAGCAGGATCAGGATTCCGAGCGCGGCCGCGGTGCGGGCCGGCGACGGCGCGTGGGGGTCGCGCATCAGGTGCGCGGCCTTGCGCGGCACGATGCGCGGCTTGTACCAGCGGCCGATGCGCCACAGCACCACGATGGCGAGCGCCGCGATCGCGCAGAACCAGGCGAGGCTCGGCTGGCCGAACGGCAGCACGATCATCGCCGCCAGCACCGGCCCCATCGCCGAGCCGAAATTGCCGCCGACCTGGAACACCGACTGCGCGAAGCCGTAGCGGCCACCGGAGGCCATGCGGGCGATGCGCGCCGATTCGGGATGAAACACCGCCGACCCCAGCCCCACCAGCGCCGCGGCGACCAGGATGACGTAGTAGTGATGGGCGATGCTGAGCAGCGCCAACCCGACGAAGGTGAAGCCCATGCCGGCCGCCAGCGAAAACGGCATCGGCTTCCTGTCGGTGAGCGTGCCGACCACCGGCTGCAGCAGCGATGCCGTGATCTGGAACACCAGCGTGATCAGTCCGATCTGGGCGAAGTCGAGCACGTAGTTCGCCTTCAGGATCGGATACACCGACGGGATCAACGACTGCATGGTGTCGTTGAGGAAATGCGAAAAGCTGATGCCGCCGAGCACGACATAGGCCGGCCCGGCCGAGACCTGGCTCGGCGCCGTGACGGCGGAGGCCGGCACGGCGTGCAGGGTTTCGGAGGGCTGATCGATGGTGACGGGCTTGTTCACGGCGGGGTCCGGGCTGCGGCGCGGCCCCGGGCAGCAAGCGCCCACGGCTCAGCAATTGCGCCGATGGTCATCAACAGACGAGGTTTAATAGGGACCGCCGCGGCCCCCAGCCAGCCCCATTTCACCATGGCAGCGTTGCAGCGCGCCGCCGCGGGAACCGGCCTCAGGCGGCCGCAGCCTGGCTCAGCGCCGAGACCACGAGGTCGACCGCCTCCTCGACGGCGTCGCGGTTGTCGCCCTCGCCCATCACCCGAATCACCGGTTCGGTTCCCGACGAGCGCACCAGCAGGCGCCCGCCGCCGTTCAACCGCTTTTCGGCTGCCGCGATCGCCGACTTGACCTCGGCGAGATCGAGCGGCTTGCCGCCGCGGTGACGGACGTTCTTGAGGATCTGCGGCAGCGGATCGAAGCGGTGGCAGACCTCCGACACCGGCCGGCCGAGCTTCTGGATCACGGCGAGGATCTGCAGCGCCGACACGAAGCCGTCGCCGGTGGTGTTGTAGTCGGACAGAATGATGTGGCCGGACTGCTCGCCGCCGACGTTGTAGCCCTGCGCCAGCATCTGCTCGATCACGTAGCGGTCGCCGACCGGCGTGCGCACCAGCGACAGGCCCTCGCCGGCGAGATAGCGCTCGAGCCCGAGGTTGGACATCACGGTCGCGACGATGCCGGGCTTGGACAGTCGGCCGTCCTCCTTCCAGCTGTGCGCAACCACCGCGAGCAACTGGTCGCCGTCGACCACGTGGCCGCGCTCGTCGACGACGATGAGGCGGTCGGCGTCGCCGTCCAGCGCGACGCCGATGTCGGCACGCATCTCGCGCACCTTGGTGCGCAGGGTTTCCGGACAGGTCGAGCCGCAATCCTTGTTGATGTTGAAGCCGTCCGGCTCGACGCCGATGGCGATGACGTCGGCGCCGAGTTCCCACAGCGCTTCAGGCACCACCTTGTAGGCGGCGCCGTGGGCGCAATCGACCACGATGCGGACGCCGTCGAGGCTGATGTTGCGCGGCAGGGTGCGCTTGGCGAATTCGATGTAGCGGTCGTGGACGCCGTCGATGCGGCGGGCGCGGCCGAGATTGGCGCTGGAGGCGAGCTTCTTGACGATGCTCTCGTCAAGCACCTGCTCGATCTGCATCTCGACGTCGTCGGACAGCTTGAAGCCGTCGGGGCCGAACAGCTTGATGCCGTTGTCGTCGAACAGGTTGTGCGACGCCGAAATCATCACGCCGAGGTCGGCGCGCATCGAGCGCGTCAGCATGGCCACCGCCGGCGTCGGCATCGGGCCGAGCAGCAGCACGTCCATGCCGACCGAGGTGAAGCCGGCCACCAGGGCGTTCTCGATCATGTAGCCGGACAGCCGGGTGTCCTTGCCGATCACCACGCGGTGACGGTGGTCGCCGCGCTGAAACACCAGCCCGGTCGCCTGCCCGACCTTGAGCGCCAGTTCAGGCGTAATGACGCCGTTGGCACGCCCCCGAATTCCATCGGTTCCGAAATATTTGCGAGTCATGGATCCCCCGCCGCGCGGTCCCGATACCCCCCACCGCGTCAGCCGTCACTGTAGTCGAGGCCTGCTTATAGCGGGTTTGTCAGCAAAATGACTTCAAGAAATATAATGAATGATTACCAAAAGGTTCCGGCCAGCTCCCCCTAAGATATTAATATTGCAAGGCATTTCCAGGCAGGCCACCCGGAGCGCGGCCCCGCCGAAAGCCGCCGGGCGGCGGCCGGCGCTCCCCCTTCCTGACAAGGCATCGCCGCCGGCCGGACGTTTACGGCCAATCAGGACGTGGTAGATGACGTGTCTACACCCGACGCGCGAACCAGCGGAAAACCCCATGAAAGACATCACCTGCATCGAGGATCTGCGCCTGCTCCACAAGCGTCGGGTCCCGCGCGCCTTCTTCGACTATGTCGACCACGGCTCCTACGCCGAGGAGACGCTGCGCGCCAACCGCGAGGACCTCGAGAAGATCAAGCTGCGGCAGCGCATCCTGATCGATATCTCGACCCGCGACCTGTCGACCACGATCGTCGGCGAGAAGGCGGCCCTGCCGCTGGTGCTGGCGCCGGTCGGGTCGACGGGCATGCAGTACGTCAACGGCGAGATTCACGCCTGCCGCGCAGCCCAGGCCGCCGGCGTGCCCTACACGCTGTCGACCATGTCGATCTGCTCGATCGAGGATGTCGCCGCCAATGTCGGCAAGCCGTTCTGGTTCCAGCTCTACGTGATGAAGGACCGCGGCTTCTGCAAGGCGCTGATCGAGCGCGCCATCGCCGCCAAGTGCAGCGCCCTGGTGCTGACCGTCGACCTCCAGGTGCTGGGGCAGCGACACGCCGACATCAAGAACGGGCTGTCGGTGCCGCCGCAGCTCTACCGCCCGAAGAACCTGTTCGACTTCGTCACCAAGCCGGGCTGGACACTCAGCATGATGGGCGCCAAGCGCCTGAACTTCGGCAACATCGCCGGGCATCTGACCGGCGTCGACGATCTCGGCTCGGTGTCGGGATGGGTGGCCGGGCAGTTCGACGCTTCGCTGAACTGGAAGGACGTCGACTGGATCCGCAGCATCTGGCCGGGCAAGCTGATCATCAAGGGCATCCACGACGTCGAGGATGCCCGCCTGGCGGCGAAGACCGGCGCCCAGGCGCTGGTGGTGTCGAACCACGGCGGGCGCCAGCTCGACGGCGCGCCGTCGTCGATTTCGGTGCTGCCGAAGGTCGTCGACGCGGTCGGATCGCAGATCGAGGTGATGTTCGACGGCGGCATCCGCTCCGGGCAGGACGTGCTGCGCGCGCTGGCGCGCGGCGCCAGGTCCTGCATGATCGGCCGCTCCTACATCTACGGGCTCGGCGCCGGCGGCGAAGCCGGCGTCGCCAAGGCCCTCGACATCATCGCCAAGGAGCTCAGCGTCACCATGGGCCTGTGCGGCATCAACAGCATCGACGGCATCGGCCCGCAGGCCATCGTCGAGGATTGAAGAACCGGTTCACATCGGCGGCGTCAGGCCGTCGCGGCCGACCGCGATGCGCTTGGACGTCAGCGTGCCGTCGCCTTCGCGGGCGGCGAAGACGATGACCTTGGCGCCGGGCTTGAGATCGGCGCGGTCGCCGTCGACGAAGCTGACGACCGGGGTGTCGGTGCCGACGACAATCTTCTTCTCCCCGTCCTTGTATTTCAGCAGCAGCGACTGACCGTCATTGCTGACGACCTGCTCGGCGACGGTCGCGTTGGTCATGGTGCTGCCGGGACCCAGATCCCACGGCCGGAAGCCCTCGCCGGTACCGCGCGCCTTCTCCGGGAAGATGTGAACCTCGACGGCTTTCTGGCTGCCGTCCGCCTGCGGCATGCCGGTGACCCCGATGAAGGCGCCGGACTTGATGTCGGAGAGGCTGGACTTGACCAGCCCGAGGACGGCCGCGTCGCTCGCCAGCGCAATCTTCTGCTCGCTGCCGTCGCGGGTGGTGACGGTGAGCGCGGTGCCGTCGAGGCTCGCGACGGTGCCGCGGATGCGGGAGATCTGCGGCTGCTGGGCTGCGGACGGGGCGAGAACCAGGAACGCTCCGACCGCGAGCGCGGTCAGCCGAAAAGACGTATCAAGGCGCATGGGGATCACTCCGGGATGGGGATAAATGGGCGTGAACAACCGACCGCCATGATAACCCGTCATTGAGGGCCCTATTCCGTCCGACGACGTCGCCGCGGCTCACGTCACCGTGATGCGCTATCGTGACCGCGCCAGATCGGCCTCGACCAGGGCCCGCAGCGCGGGAGTGACCTCGGGCGTCTGGCCGAACCACAGCGAGAACCCCCTCACCGCCTGGTGCAGCAGCATGCCGAGACCGTCGGCGGTGTCGAGGCCGCGCGCCCGCGCGGCGGCGAGCAACGGCGTGACCAGCGGGGCATAGACCAGATCGGCGACCACCGCGTCGACCGCCAGAGGCGCGAGGTCGATGTCGAGCGCGCCCTGGCCTTCCATGCCGAGCGACGTGGTGTTCACGACCAGCTGCACCTGAGGCAGCACCGCTGCGATGTCGGTCCACGGCAGCGCCACCACCCGCTCGCCGAAGCGCGCCGCGAGATCCTGCGCCCGCGCGAGCGTGCGATTGGCGACAAAGACCGTCGTCGCGCCGCGCTCGAGCAGCCCGAACAGCACCGCACGCGACGATCCGCCGGCGCCGAGCACCAGCGCGCGACCGTCGCGATGCCAGCGCGGCGCGCTGGCATCGAGATTGCCGATGAAGCCTTCGACGTCGGTATTGGTGGCCCGCAACACCCCGTCGTCGAACCACAGCGTGTTGGCGGCCCCGACCGCGCGCGCGCGGTCATCGGGCACGGTCAAGCCCAGCACGCTCTCCTTGTGCGGAATGGTGACGTTGCAGCCGACGTAGCCGCGGGCGGCAAGGTGCGACACGAACGCGGCGACGTCCTCGGGGCGGACCGGCTCGATCCGGTAGTCGCCGGCGATCCCGAGCGTCGCGAGCCAGTATTTGTGGATCAGCGGCGAACGCGAATGCGCCACCGGCCAGCCGATCAGGCAGGCAGCTCGCGGCGCGGTCATCGTCGCGGTCGCGACACCGATGCCGCAGGCGCGGACATCGCGGCGATCGATGTGGCGGGACGGCACGACGACGGCATGGGAAAGGACGGCATGGGTGAACCGGATCGATCGGCCCCGCCACGGGCGGGGCGTCGTTGCCCTCAAATCACGCCGGGACCGAGCCTGTCAATCTGGCCACCCGGCGCCGGCCGACCGTGCGCCCCTTGTTCACGCCGGGACGGATGGCTTGACCGGCTTCAGCCGCACGCCGCGGCCGCCGCCCTGGCTCGGCGTGTTGTCGCCGATGAGTTCGACTCCGGCGCGATCCAGCGCCCCGATCACCTTCACAAGGGTGTCGACGACGCCACGCACCGTGCCCTCGCTCGCCTCCATGCGCTGGATGGTCGGCAGCGACACCCCGGAGATGGCGGCGAGCTGGCGCTGATCGATGCCGAGCAGGGCGCGCGCCGCGCGCATTTGAGCGGACGTTATCATGATCAGGCTCAACGTTGTACTTATGATGTAATAAACATCATAATGCCAACAAGGTCAATAAGGATAGATTGTTTGTGAGTGACTTCGCGCGGCCCCGCGCATGCCAGCAGAGGAGGAGCGCGGACCGCGCCCCTCCGTGTTGTAACGTCCGACTGCCCCGCCAGCTTACGCCGCGCTGCGATGGGCGGCGATGATCTGCTCCGCCGCGCGTCCGGTGACCTCCGCCATGTGATCGAACTGGCGCGTGAAGCCGCCGGCACCGGCCGTCGCCGAGCGCAGCTCGACGATCAGTTCGCCGATCTCGGCCTCCGGCATCATCGCCCGCACCGCATCCCATCCGCTCCAGCCGTCGCGGGTATCGAACGACAGGATCTGGCCGCGACGGCCCGACAGAATGGCATTGATCTTCGCCGTGGCCTCGGTCGGGCACACGATTTCGACCACGCAGATCGGCTCGAGCAGAACCGGCTGGCATTGCGGCAGCGCCTCGCCGACCCCGGCACGGGCCGCGGTGCGGAAGGCGAGGTCCGAGGAATCGACGCTGTGGTAGGAGCCGTCAGTCAGCGTCACCGCGACATCGATGACGGGAAAACCGAGCGGGCCGCGCAGCATCGCGTCCCTGACCCCTTCCTCCACGGCAGGGATGTAGTTGCGGGGTACCGCGCCGCCGACGATCTTTTCGGTGAAGCTGAAGCCGCTGCCGCGCGGCAGCGGCTTGATCTCGAGCACCACGTCGCCGAACTGGCCATGGCCGCCGGACTGCTTCTTGTGGCGACCGCGCTGGGTGATCGGCTTGCGGATGGTTTCCAGATAGCCGACGGTCGGCGCATGCTGCTTGACGGCGATGCCGTAGCGATCGCGCAACCTTTCGATCGCCACCCGCAGATGCATCTCGCCCTGGCCCCAGACCACCGTGTCGTGGGTCACCGGATCATGACGGATGACGAGGGATGGATCCTCTTCGCTCAGGCGCGCCAGCGCCTGGCCGAGCTTGACGTCATCCTTGCGGTCGGGGGCCGCGACCGCGGTGGCGAGTACCGGCGACACCGGCGCGACCTCGATCAGGGACTGCGGCGCCGCCTTTCCCGACGACAGCGTGTCGCCGGTTGCGACCTGCTCGAGCTTGCCGAGCGCGACGACCTCGCCCGCTTCCGCGGCGCTGCGCTTGACGTCGCCGGTGCTCGACGCCGCCGACATTCCGGAGATGCGACCGGTGCCGCCACGCGAGGAGTGCAGGGTGGCGCCGTCCTCCAGACGCCCCGCCAGCACGCGGCTGAGCGAAAGCTTGCCGCCGTGCTGCAGATGCGCGGTCTTGAGAACATAGGCGATGGCGTCCTTGCCGGCGGGCACGCCGAGACGACGGGCAGTCGCCGTGACGCCGGGACACTCGTGGCGTAGCGCCTTCATCAGCCGCAACACGCCGTTCTCGCGCGTCGCGGAGCCGAGCAGCACCGGACAGATCTGGTTGTCACGCAGCTCCTTGGCCAGATCGTCGAACACCTCGTCGCGGGGCGGCGGGATGTCGTCGAGCAGTTGCTCCATCAGCAGGTCGTCGTGATCGGCGAGCTTCTCGAGCATCGTGAAGCGGGCTTCCTTCTCGCGGTCGAGATCGGCGCCGTCGAGAGCGATGACTTCGGAGGGCATGTGCTCGCGGTAGACGAAGGCCCGCTCCAGCGCCAGATCGACGAAGCCGACCACGATGTTGTCGTTCCAGATCGGAATCTGCCGCAGCACCAGCGGCACGCGGGACGCCGGCTGCAGCGTCGACAGGGTGTCGCGCACGCGGCGATCCGCCTTGTCGATCTTGTTGAGGAACAGAAACCGGGGAATGCCGAGGTCTTCCAGCTCGCGCAGGATGATCTGAAGCTGGGGCAGCTTGCGCTCGTCGGCCTCGCAGACCACGACCGCGGCATCGACCGCAGGCAGCGCCACGCGCATGTCATGGATGAACTCGACCGAGCCCGGACAGTCGAGCAGCGTGAAGGTCTCGCCCATGAAGGTGGTGGTCGCGGCGGTGAGCGTGGTGCTCATCCGATGGCTGCGCGCCTCCGGGGACGAATCTCCGAAGGTTGTTCCGGCTTCGACTGTACCTGGCTTGGGGATTGCGCCGGTGCGCGCGAGAATGGCTTCGAGAAGAGTGGTCTTACCGCTTTGGAATGGGCCCACCAGCGCGATGCACCGTGGACCTCGGGGACTTCTGACGTCGTGTCCCATTGCCGCCTCCTGACTGGAGCTCGGCCCATGATTGGGTCAGCGGACCGATGCTCTCAGGGGATTCGCTGCTTTGCAAGGACGAAACATGCGGCTCCGCACCATGACGGCGAAACATGGAGCACACCCGCGTCACCGGCCTCGCGCGAATACCGTTCGACGGACAAGGCGCGCGCGGAACGAGCCCGCACGCGCCCGACAATCGTTTCGCCACCGCGTCGATCGCACTCATGCAAATCGGGAGCAATGGCGCCCGTTGACGATGTCGTGCCGCCTTATCGTCCCGGACGCAGGGTCAAGCCCTCGATGCCACCGGCGACGGCCACGCCGGTCTGGCCCTGGAAGCTGAGCGGCTGCAGGGCAAACGTATTGGCCGAACCGCCGACCAGCACGTTGGCCCCGACACCGACGCCGACCGTCGCGCTGCCCTGGACGCCGGCATATTCGCCCGCGAGTTCGCCCGGACCGATCCGGCGCGTCGGTGCCAGCACGGCCCACCCCAGCCCGCTCTGTTCAGTGATGCCGAGGTCGATGCCGACCTTGCGGATCTGCGCCACGTAATATTCCGGAGGCTGACCCTCGATGCGCAGCAGGCAGGAGAGATTGGTGACGGAGCCGACGATGAACCCCATGCTGGCGCCACCGCGGCATTCGAGCACGCCGATCTGCACGCGCTCCTGGGCGCGCACGACCGTGGACAAGGCGACGAGGCTGATGGCGGCTCCGAACAGGGCTGAAAGGCGGCGCATGTGATGTTCTCCGATGAGGTCGCGGCGGCGACGGATACAAGACAGTGATGCAGGCGGGGAAAAATGCTGACAATCCAATTCTAACATGCGCATCCCGCTTCGGCAGCGTCTTTTGCACATGCAAGAATTGAAGGACCGCCAGCAAACTTAACCTTAACCTTCCGGCGGACTTTCGATGTGCCGTTCGCCTCGAGCCTCCGCGGCGAGGGAAGCGAGACGTCAAATCCAATCCACCGGCGCCATTAATTCATAGCAAGGCGCAATCTTCAATCAAGCCGGTCGCCGGGCCTCGAAACCGGCGGGACAAAAAAAGAGGCCCGCTTGCGCGGGCCTCTCTGGCGTCAATCCGGCCACCGATCAGCCGTGGTGATGATGGCGGTGATACCGGTAGTGGTGATGCCGGTGGTGGTGATGATGGAAGCCGTGGCGCTCGGCGGCGGTCGGCGACCGCAGGTCGACCGAGATGATTCCGGCCACCGCGCTGAGGCCGGTCTGGCCCTGAAGGCTGAGAGGCTGCAGCGAAATGGCATTGGCCGAACCGCCGACCAGAAGATTGGCGCCGACGCCGACGCCGACGGTGGCATTGGCTCCGATGCCGCCATATTGACCGGCCAGCGCGCCGTGGCCGAGCCGGTAGGTCGGGGCGTTCACCGCCCACGCAAGCCCGGTCTGCGTGGTCACGCCGATGTCGAGGCCGACACGGTTGACGTGGGCGACGTAGGGTTCGGCACGCGCGCCGTTGTCGCTGTGGAAGACGCATTCGAGTTCGGTCGACGAGGCGACGATCGCGCCGACATATTCGGCACCCTGGCATTCCAGGATCCCGGCCTGAACGCTCTGCTGGGCGTTGGCGGAGGCGAAGGATGCGACGAGCGTCGCGGCGGCGATGCCGACAAGGGCGGGGAAGCGCATGGGAACAACTACTCCAGGTGGGTTTTGAGAGCGGGCGGACAATGAGGCAAGCGCCGTGTCAAAAACATGACGCTTGCCCAAGAAAATCCTTCAGTGTGTCGATTTGGTCGCGCCCCGGGATTCAGCGCAGGCTGCCGCAGAAGCGCTGGATCCGCGTGCAGGCGTCTTCGAGGTCCGAGGTCTTGGTCGCATAGGAGATGCGAAATGCCGGGCCGAGGCCGAAGGCCGAACCCTGCACCACCGCCACGCCTTCGCTCTCCAGCAGCTCGGTGACGAAATCCTCGTCGGTCGCCAGCGTCCTGCCCGACGGCGCGACCTTGCCGATCGTTCCGGCGCAGGACGGGTAGACGTAGAACGCGCCTTCCGGGCGATGGCAGGTGATGCCGGACGCCTGGTTGAGCATCGCGACCACGAGATCGCGGCGCTCCTTGAACACCTTGTTGTGCTCGGCGATGAAGTCCTGCGGCCCGGTGAGCGCCTCGAGCGACGCCCACTGGCTGATCGACGACGGGTTCGACGTCGACTGCGACTGGATGGTCGCCATCGCGGAGATCAGCTGGCGCGGGCCGCCGGCATAGCCGATGCGCCAACCGGTCATGCAGTAGGCCTTGGAGACGCCGTTGACCGTCAGCGTGCGATCGAACAGCGCGGGCTCGACCTGCGCCGGCGTGGCGAACTGGAAGTCGTCATAGACCAGGTGCTCGTACATGTCGTCGGTCATGATCCAGACGTGCGGATGACGGACCAGGACGTCGGTGAGCGCCTTGAGCTCGGCACGGGTATAGGCCGCGCCGGTCGGGTTGGACGGCGAGTTGAGGATCAGCCACTTGGTCTTCGGCGTGATCGCGCGTTCGAGATCGGCGGCCTGCAGCTTGAAGCCATGGTCCGCGGTGCACACCACCGGAACCGATTCGCCGCCGGCGAGCGCGACCATTTCCGGATAGCTGACCCAGTAGGGCGCCGGAATGATGACCTCGTCGCCCGGATTGAGCGTCGCCATCAGTGCGTTGTAGAGCACCTGCTTGCCGCCGGAGCCGACCGTGATCTGGTTCGGCACATAGGTCAGCCCGTTCTCGCGGCCGAACTTGGCGACGATCGCCTCCTTCAGCTCGGGCATGCCGTCGACCGCGGTGTACTTGGTCTTGCCGGCCTCGATGGCGTGGATCGCCGCCAGCTTGATGTTGGCGGGGGTGTCGAAATCGGGCTCGCCGGCGCCGAGCCCGATGACGTTGCGGCCCGCCGCCTTGAGCTGCCGGGCTTTGTCCGTCACCGCGATCGTCGCGGACGGCTTCACACGGGCTAGCGCGGCAGACAGAAAGGCCATCAGAATCTCCTGGCGACGCGAGGCATGATGCGCTCGCAATGCAAATTGTGTGGGCAGTGGATTCACCCTAAAGCCCAGCTCGCTGCGTCGCAAGAAGGCAGCTGCGGACGGGATATGCGCAATCCGCCGGCTCGGCCACGGATCCGGGATGCAGCGGCTAAGGAAAGCTTAAAACCCGAGGTCTAGTGTGGGCGGATCCGCCACGTGCCGCGAGCCCAAGTGACTGATTTCAGGACGATGTTACGGTCAGGCGCGTTCGTCACGCGCCGACGCCTGCGGGTCTATGCGGTGCTGATTCTCGGAATCGGGATCGCCGCGCTGGCGGTCTGGGCGGCGCTGTCCGATGGGTTGGTCGACCGCAACGGCAAGCCGCTGGGAACCGACTTTTCCAATGTCTATGCGGCCGGAACCCTGGTCCGCCAGGGCCATCCCGCCGACGCCTATGATCCCGAGCGCCAGCACGCCGCGGAGATCGCGGTGTTCGCGGGCCGCACGGTGCCGTTCTTCGGCTGGCACTACCCGCCGTTCTTCCTCGCCGTGGCGGCGCTGCTCGCCCACCTGCCCTATCCCGCCGCGCTGCTGGTCTGGCTCCTCGCCACCGGCCTTGCTTACGGCGCCACCGTGCGCGCCATCCTGGCCCGTGCGCCGCTCGTCCGCGCCGACATCTGGCTCGCGACCCTGGCGTTTCCGGCCGTGTTCGTGAATGTCGGCCATGGCCAGAACGGATTCCTGACGGCGGCGCTGCTCGGGAGCGGGCTCAACCTGCTCGAACGGCGGCCCGTCGTCGCCGGAATCCTGATCGGGCTCATGGCCTACAAGCCGCAATTCGGCGTGCTGATTCCCGTTGCCCTGCTGGCCGCCGGCCGCTGGTCGACCATCGCCGCGGCCGGCGCCACGGTCGCAGCACTCGGAGTCGCGACGGTTGCGCTGATGGGCGCCGAGATCTGGCCGGCCTTCGCGGCCTCGACGCGTTTCACCCAGCAGGTCGTGCTCGAGGAAGGCGCGCTGGGCTGGGAGAAGGCCCAGTCGATCTTCGCGGCGGCGCGGCTGTGGGGTTTTGGACTGCCCGTCGCCTACGGCCTCCAGCTCGCGCTGGCGCTGGCGCTGGCGGCGACGCTGGCATGGCTGTGGCACAGCACGGCGGACTTCGACCTCAAGGCCGCGGCGCTGGCCTGCGCCTGCCTGCTCGCCACCCCTTACGTGCTCGACTACGACCTCGTGGTGCTCGCCGTCGCCATTGCATTCTTCGTGCGCCACGGCCTGTCGCACGGATTTCGCGACTATGAAATAGGCCTGCTGGTCGCGGCCTGGTTCATGCCGCTGCTGGCGCGCAGCGTGATGACGGCCACCGCAATCCCGCTGGGTTTGATCGCACTGCTCGCGCTGTATCTCATGCTGCTGCGCCGCGCGCGCGCCGATCTCGCCGGCGTCGGGCACACTGCGCCGGCCGGCGCGGAGACTCCGCAGCGGGCGTGATGCCGCTCACCGGCGCGGCAGCCGCAGCATTTCCTGCTGCCAGTCATGCGTGGTGCAACGCACTTAGACCTTTTCGAACCGGCGGGGGTTGCGGCGCGGCACCGTGAGGACCATTGTCGGTGCAAGACCAACGCGGCGGCCGAGACACGATGTACAATCTCTATACAATGCAGCGCTCGGGGAACAGCTACAAGGTGCGCCTCGCGCTGGCCCTGCTCGACGTTCCCTATCGCGCCATCGAGATCGACATCCTCCAGGGCGAGAGCCGCACGCCCGAATTCCTTGCCAAGAATCCCAACGGCCAAGTGCCATTGCTGGAGGTCGCCGACGGGCGTTACCTCGCCGAGTCCAATGCGATCCTGTGGTATGTGGCGATCGGGACGCCGCTGGCGCCGGAGAACCGGCTCGATCGCGCCGACGCCATGCAATGGATGTTCTTCGAGCAGCACGCGCTGGAGCCCAATATCGGTGCGGCCTATTTCTGGCTGTCGCTGGTGCGCGGCGGCCGCGAGCTTCACTCCTATTCGCTGGAAGACTGGATGGAGCGCGGTTACCGGGCGCTGCAGGTGATGGAGAACCACCTCGCCACCCGCGATTATTTTGCGGCCGGCCAGCTCACCGTCGCCGACATCGCGCTGTTCGGCTACACCCACCTCGCCGAGCAGTGCGACTACGACCTGTCGGGCTTCCCCGCGGTCCGCGCCTGGCTCGGGCGCATCGAGCGCGAGCCACGCTTCGTCGCGATGAACCAGCTCCCTCCCGCCGAAGCCGTCGCCGCCACTGCCGCAGCCGGCTGATCGTCCACCTTGATCGCGACGGTCCGGCGCGCAATGCGGCCCGATCGTTGCCTTGATTTCGCCCCGAACCGCGCGACTGCGCCGCAATCTCGGCACGTCGCTCCGGCATTCTTTCGGTCATGAGTGATTCGTCCACCATGGAAGACGAGGCCGTGATTCGGCTCTCCGGCGCCGCCGAGGGCTTTGGCAGCCGCGCAGCGCTGGTGGTGTCGCGCCTGCGAACAACCGTCGTGGCCTCGCTGGCGGTGGGGGTGCTGACGCTCGGAATGACGGTGGCACTGCTCGCGATTTCCGTGCAGACCGGCGCCGCAACGCCGCAGCTCTGGTAGCTGGTTGCCCCCCGCCGCGACACGGCCTGATCGCAGCGCCCACCGCATCGCGACGTGAGTCGATGACGCCGGCGTCATAAATGCACAATGAATCGGCGTTAACGTTCAAGGACGCGCGGGATCATCCCCCGTCCAGATTTCGTGCGTGCGTGTCGTCTGCAACGACCGAACCTGGGAGTTGCGGCGCAGCGTGCCAGATCGGCACGTTTTATGTCTAGATCGTTATGTCTAGATCGGCATTCGGCTGCTGACTTCGCCGGGTGAGATGGTTTGTGAATTTTTGGCGGTCCCCGTCAGTCGCCGCGTCTGACCGGGACCGCTTTTTTATGGCGCGCCTGCAGGCGTCGCGTTAAGTGATGTGAATGTTGCAATCGGCGCATCAGGACGGTTCGCCCAAGATCAGATCCGACGATTTTCATCCATGATCCGCGTCGCCCTGCTCACCACCACCGTGCTGCTGCTCACACTGCTGCTGCTACCGTTCCAGCTTGCCGGCATCCTGTCCAATTCGCGTCTGCAGCGCATCGTCCCCAACCTGTTCCACCGCGCGGTGGCCGCCGTCCTCGGGATCCGCATCCATCAGGTCGGGCAGCCCAGCGACGACCGGCCGCTCTTGATCCTCTCCAACCACGTGTCCTGGCTCGACATCATCGTCATCACGGCGGTGCGGCCCGTGGTGTTCGTCGCCAAGCAGGAGGTCGCCGGCTGGCCGTTCTTCGGCTGGCTCGCGAAGCTGCAGCGCACGGTGTTCATCGAGCGCGAGCGGCGCCACAAGACCGGCGAGGCCACGCGCGAGATGGCGAGCCGTCTGCGCGGCGGCGACGCCGTGGTGCTGTTCGCCGAGGGCACCTCCAGCGACGGCAACCGCATCCTTCCGTTCCGCTCGGCGCTGGTGGGCGCCGTCCATCACACCCTGGGCGACGAGACCCACCATTCCAGCGTCACCGTGCAGCCGCTGTCGGTGGCCTATACCGGGGTCGGCGGCGTGCCCTCCGGCCGCGCGCTTCGCGACAAGCTCGCCTGGTACGGCGACATGGACCTCGTCCCGCACATGCTCGGCATCTTTCTCTCCGGCGCGGTGGACGTCACCGTCAGCTGGGGTGAGCCGGTCGCCTACGACATGAGCGCGGACCGCAAGCGGATCGCCCGCGACGCCGAAGCCTCGGTCCGGCGCATGACCGCCGCCGCCTTGCGCCAGCCCGCGCTCGAGCCCGAGCTCGGCGACGCCGTCCCCGCAGCCGTGGTGTCGTGAGCCGCGGCTGCAAACGTCGTGGTTCGGAGAGCCGATGCGCGCCAGCGCGATGTCGGCAATCGCAGGTATGCCGGCCTCCCTGCAGTCCGAATTTCACAACCTGACGTATATAGCTCCGCCGCCGCCTTGCCGAATTGAACCTGGGCAGGCTACAACACGACCAACCATCTGGTCGTCCATGTCTCATGAACCGACTTGCCGCCATGCCACCGCGTCTCGAACGTGGCGATACCAGCGCCGGTCGCTTGGCGGTTCTACCGAGCATTTGTTCCGGACTCCGATTTCCTCACGCCAACAGGGCGTGCCGCAGCCAACGAACGGCGGAGAGGTCTCCCGGACGATTGCATCGGCGCAGTCGACTTCCGATCGTTCCTCGCCCATGACCGAACCGCAGCGTCATCTCTCCGCGGGCGCAATTGAAATTCACCGGAGCTACGAAGCATGGACATCAACAGTCTTCTCGCCAGCGGCACCTCGATGGGCGTCGTGACTCCAATCCTGTGGATTGCGGCCCTCGTCGCAATCCTCATCCTGCTCCGCACAGCAAACATCTTTCGCTACATCTCGAACAGTCAGGTCGGGATCGTCGAAAAAATGTGGGCTGCGAAGGGCTCGATCAAATCAGGCTTCATCGCCCTCGACGGCGAGGCCGGCTTCGAGCCCGAGATCCTGCGCGGCGGTCTCCACGTGTTCTTTCCCTTCACATACCGGATTCACAAATCCGATCTGGTCACGGTTGGCCAGGGCAAGATTGCCTACGTTTTCGCGCGCGACGGCGCCCAGCTAGGGGCGTCACAAGTGCTCGCGGCCAACGACAGCGAAGACAAGTCTGACTTCCAGGACGCCCGGAAATTTCTCGTCAGCGGCGGCCAGAAGGGCCCGCAACGGAAGATCCTGCGTGAAGGCACCTATGCGATCAACACCGTGCAATTCGCCATCATCACCGACGAGCGTGTCTATGGTCACGCCCTCAGTCTGCAGGAGCGGACCGTTCTCGACGGCATGAGACAGACGATCGCGGACCGCGAGGGCTTCGCGCCCCTGGTGCTGGCAGCCGATCACGATCTGGTCGGCATCGTCACCGTCCATGACGGCCCGTCATTGCCTCCCGGCGAAATCATCGCACCGGAGGTCGGCACCGACCTGCACGATCCCGAAACATTCCACAACAACTTCCAGGAACCGGAAAAATTCCTGAAGGCGGGCGGCTTCCGCGGCCGCCAGCTGCAGGTCCTGGTCGAGGGCACCTGGTACATCAATCGCCTGTTCGCGACCGTCGAGGCCGTCGCCAAGTCGGTGATCCCGGTCGGCAATGTCGGCGTTGTGATCTTCTATACCGGGCCGAAAACGGCTGATGTGTCCGGCGAGCAATATCGCCATGGCGAGCTGGTGCTCAACGGCAGCCGCGGCGTCTGGAAAGACCCCCTGCTGCCGGGAAAATATGCGTTCAACACCTACGCCGGCAAGATCGAGATCATCCCGACGGTCAATTTCATCCTCAAATGGGTGCGCGGAGAAACCGGCGCGTTGAGGCTCGACGAAAATCTCTCGGAAATCTCGTTGATCACCGCGGACGCGTTCGAGCCGACCCTGCCGCTCTCCGTCGTGATGCATATCGACTACAAGAAGGCGCCGATGATCATTCAGCGCTTCGGCGACGTAAAGAAGCTGGTCGAGCAGACACTCGACCCGATGGTGAGCGCCTACTTCAAGAATATCGCCCAGAAGATGACCCTGATCGAGCTGTTGCAGAACCGCGCAGCCATCCAGCAGGACTCCGGCATCGAGATGAAAGCGCGCTTCGAAGCCTACTCGCTGGAATTGCAGGAGGTGCTGATCGGCACGCCCCGCGCGTCAGCCGGCGATCAGACGATCGAAAACATCCTGATCCAACTGCGCATGCGTCAGGTCGCCCGGGAACAGGTCACGACCTTCCAGGAACAGGAAAAGGCCGCCGTCCAGGAACGCACCCTGAACGAGGCGAAAGCGACCGCGGCGGCGCAGGTGAACCTGACCCAGTCGCTCATTCAGGTGAAGGTGCACGAGAACGAAGGTGCTGCCGCGCTGGCCCGCGCGCTGAAGGACGCCGAAACCGTCAAGGTGACGGCCGCCGCGGCCGGCGAGCGATCGCGGCTCGAGGGGCAAGGCGAGGCCGACAGGACCCTGGCGATCGGAACGGCGAACGCCCAGGCCACGAAGCTATCGGTCGATGCCTATGGCGGCCCGGAATACCGGCTGGCGGAGCAGAACTTCTCGCGTTTCGCCGACGCCCTGACCAAGATCAATCAGCCACTCGTGCCTCAATTCCTGATGTCGGGGGCTCAGGGCCAGGAAAGCAACAACAGCGGGCTGATCCCGACAGCGCTGCTCAGCGCCATGTTCGGCCGCATGATGCCGGATGCTCTGGACAAGTTGAAAGAGGAGGCGCCGAGACGGCCGTGAACGCGGGGCCCCGCCACTACGTGACGGACTTGGCGCCCCGTTGCCTCGCACGCGCGGCGCGCCCCGAACTGGCGATCCGTTGACTGGACATGACCTGCGCGCTGGTATTTTCTGTGCGAGTGTTCTCTGGGGCCTTCTGCCGCGAAACGTTGACCCGCGCCGGCGTTGACCGGATCGGCCCGGCGCGCTGAGCCCGCCTGAAAGATCGATCGACGTAATGACGAACGACATGCCCAATTCGTCGGCCTCACCCCCGCAGAGCGCGCCGCGCCGCCTCGCCTGCCCGCGCTGCGGTACCGTCTTCGACTGCAAACTGTCGGGCAACTGCTGGTGCGACGGCGAGGCCGCGCGGCTGCCGCTTCCGGTCGAGGGCGAGGATTGCCTCTGTCCGTCCTGCCTGCGCGCGGCGGCGGCCGGCGCCTCACCGCGCCAGTGCAGCTAGCGCTTCGGCTCGGATCATGTCTCGGGCCGGAAAGACGTCTAGACCGGAAACCCTTCGGTCCGGCGCGCCAGACCGCCGAACGCATCCAGCAGCCGTTCCCGCCACGCATAAATCGCGTCGTCCGGCTTCAAGAGCTGGAACGGGCTCGTGACCCGCGCCCATTGAAACCCGCCGAACATGACGTAATCGGCATAGTTGGGCGCGGCGCCGCCGATGAACGGCTGGGTGCGCAAGGTGAGCCGCATCGGATCGAGGCTCCTGCGGAAGCTCTCGACCAGGGTGTCACGCGGCGCCGCGATCTCCTCCAGCGTCTTGCCGAAGCGCGCCTCGCGGCTCTTGCGGAAATAGGCCTGATCGTCGGGCGGCAGCTGCCCGTGGATGTCGGCAATGATCAGCGGAAAGATCCCGCCGACCACCGTGATGTCGCCGAACCAGTTGAGCATGCGTGCCATGGCGCGACCGCCCTCGCCGCCGAACAGCGTAGGCCGGTCCGGATAGGTGTCCTCGAGGTAGTTCGCGATCGCCCAGGAGTCCGCGACGGTGGCGTCGCCGTCGAGCAGCACCGGCACCTTGTCCGAACCATAGGGCGCAATCGCCTGCTTCTCCGTGAAGCGCCACGGAATCGATTCGACCTCGAGGCCCTTGTGGGCGAGCGCCATCCGCGTCCGCCAGCAGTAGGGGCTGAATGGCCGGCCCGTATCGCTTCCCACCAGGTCGAACAGCCGTCGCGCCGTCATGGCAACCTCACGCGCCCTTCACCACGGCCGCGGTCTGGCCGAACAGCACCTTGCGGGCCTCGTCGGTGCTGATGCCCGCGCTGGCGTTCGGATTGATCTTGTCGGTGAGCGCGTAGGCGCGCTCGGTCGCCGGCCGGGCGCGGATGGCTTCGAACCACCGCCGCAGATGCGGGAAATCGTCGAGATTCTGGCCCTGCCGCTTCCAAGGCACGATCCAGGGGTAGCTCGCCATGTCGGCAATCGAATAGTCGCCGGCGAGAAACGCGCGGTCGGCCAACCGCTTGTTGAGGACGCCGTAGAGGCGGTTGGTCTCGTTGACGTAGCGGGTGATGGCGTAAGGCAGCTTTTCCGGCGCGTAGACCGCGAAATGATGGTTCTGCCCCGCCATCGGGCCGAGCCCGCCCATCTGCCAGAACAGCCACTGCAGCGTGTCGAACCGCACCCGGATGTCGGTGGACAGGAACTTGCCGGTCTTCTCGCCGAGATAAGTCAGGATCGCGCCGGATTCGAAGATCGAGATCGGCGCGCCGCCGTCGGCGGGCGCGTGGTCGACGATCGCCGGCATGCGGTTGTTCGGCGCGATCGCCAGGAAGTCGGGCGTGAACTGCTCGCCCTTGCCGATGTTCACTGGAACGATCCTGTAGGGCAGGCCGGTTTCCTCGAGAAACATCGTGATCTTGTGGCCGTTCGGCGTCGGCCAGTAGTGCAGATCGATCATCGGATCACCCTGGGGCGTTGGCGCACGCGCAATCTGCATGCTGTTGCATGGATCTGCCGCCAGTCCAGCCAATCCCGGCCGCGAAGTCAATGGCGCGCCCCCGTCATGTCATCGATGTGATGCCGTAACCGTCCGGCGCGCGCGGCGGTCCGCTTCCCCTTGGGCAATTGCCGAAACCGTCTTTCATTGGCCGCCGAAGCAACCCATATTTCGCTTCATGCCGACGCCTCCCGACAAATCCCGCAAGCCGAAGTCGCCGAAGACACCAAAGTCCAAGGCGCATCGTCCCGACGTCCAGCCGATCGCGCCGGCGCTCGCCGAACTGCTCAATCCGGCGATCAATCGCGGCGAAAGCGGTCTCGGCTCGCAGACCGGGTTGCAGCCCCCGCCCGAGACCTCATGGGAACGCCGCGCCGGCGGCGAGGCCGCCGCGCATCGCGCCCGGTCCTCGACCAAGGCCGCCGAGGGACTGCCGACGGATCCGTTGCCCGATCGCAACCTGACGCGGGTGACGAAGGCCGCGCGCCACGGCGCCGCGCGTGCCCGTCCGCAGCCCCCCGGGGAGCCGAAGGTGCCCGACGGCCTCGGCGAAGCGCCGCAAGCCATTTACGGTACGTCCGCGACGGTTCCGACGCTGGATCCCGAACTCGCCCGCCAGCTCGGCCTCGACGTCGACGACGACGACACCCTGGCGCGGCCGGCCCGCAACAAGATGGAAGCGCTCGGCGTCGCCGCGACCGCGACGGCGCTGGAACACCTGATCCGCGACGGTCGCCCGGAATTCCGCAAGGAGGACGGCAGCGAACGGGTGTGGACCCCGCATCGCCCGCCGCGGCCGGAGAAATCCGAAGGCGGCGTCCGCTTCGAGATCAAGTCCGCCTATGAGCCCAAGGGCGACCAGCCCCAGGCGATCAAGGAACTGGTCGAGGGCATCAACCGCCACGACCGCACCCAGGTGCTGCTCGGCGTCACCGGCTCCGGCAAGACCTACACCATGGCGCAGGTGATCGAGGCGACGCAGCGCCCCGCCATCATCCTGGCGCCGAACAAGACGCTGGCGGCGCAGCTCTATGGCGAGTTCAAGAGTTTCTTCCCCGACAACGCCGTGGAATATTTCGTCAGCTATTACGACTATTACCAGCCCGAGGCCTACGTCCCCCGCACCGACACCTACATCGAAAAGGATTCTTCGATCAACGAGCAGATCGACCGCATGCGCCATTCGGCGACGCGGGCGCTGCTGGAGCGCGACGACGTCATCATCGTCGCGTCGGTGTCGTGCATCTACGGTATCGGCTCGGTCGAGACCTATACCGCGATGACGTTCGCGCTGAAGAAGGGCGA
>JARLJA010000061.1 GCA_031291445.1 Xanthobacteraceae bacterium
GGCCGCCAAGCCG
The DNA here is from genome assembly GCA_031291445.1 of Xanthobacteraceae bacterium. Classification (GTDB taxonomy): domain Bacteria; phylum Pseudomonadota; class Alphaproteobacteria; order Rhizobiales; family Xanthobacteraceae; genus Bradyrhizobium_A. The sequence continues at coordinate 14 of JARLJA010000061.1, forward strand.
GCCGCGCCGCGCCCGCCGCGCAGCCGCCGCGGGCTGATCCTGTTCGCGGTCGGCTTCCTGTGCGGCATGGCGGCGCTGTTCGGCATCGCCCTGCTGGCGGCGCTGAAGGGGTTGTGAGGGGGCGCTCGCGGCCGACGGCCCGCGTCCACTTTCTGTCATCCCGGGGCGGCGCGACAGCGCCGAGCCCGGGATCCATACGCACGGTGGTGGTTATGGATTCCGGGCTCTGGCCGCTGACGCGGCCAGCCCCGGAACGACGAAGGCAAAGGGCACCGGACGCTACAACACTTCCGTCCGCAGCACCGTGATCTCGCCCGGCCCGGTCAGCCCGCGCGTGGTCATGCCGACATGCCAGCCGGCCTCGCGCCGTTCGATCGCAAACAGGTTGTACGCCGCCGGCGTGCGGTGGCCGTCGGCCGCCACCGAGGCCGACGGCACCCCCACCATGGGAATGCGAGCGTCCGGCCCGTCGAGCCACACCACCGCGTGGCGGTGGTCGTGGCCGTGCAGCACCAGATCGACGCCGTGGCGGCGCAGCAGATCTTCCAGCGCCGCCGCGTCGGTCAGCCGCGCGTTGTGGCGGTTGCGGGCCGAGCGCAGCGGATGGTGGATCAGCAGCACGCGGAAACTCTGGTCGTCGCACGCGCGCAGCACCGCATCGAGCGCGGCGAGCTGGGCGCGGCCGAGCCTGCCCGTCGCCATGAACGGGCCGCTCGGCACCGCGGTGGACACCCCGATCAGGGTCAGCGGCCCGCGGCGGCGCACGAACGGAAAGCCGGCGCCCGGCGCTGCGGCGGCGTCGTCGCCCTGCATGTAGGCGCCCCAGGCGCGGACGGCGACGGCGAGCGCGCCCGGCACATAGGCGTCGTGGTTGCCGGGCACCAGCGTGACGTCGGAGGCGCGGCCCAAGCCGTGCAGCCAGTCGGCGGCATGCGCAATCTCGCCGGGCAGCGCGATGTTGACGAGGTCGCCGGTCACCGCGATATGATCGGGGCGGCGGGCGAGCGCGTCGGCGACGACGGCGTCGAGCACGTCGCGGCGGTGAATGCGGTGGCGGCCCCGCGTCCAGTTGAGATAGCCGAGCACGCGCTTGCCCATCAGCTCGTGCGGTCGCGGCCGCGGCAGCGGCGCGAGATGCGGATCGGACAGATGGGCGAGCACGAAGGACGTCATGGATCTCAGCGCGTTTCGAACAGGATCGCTCCGGCCCGCCCGCATAGCATATCGGGCGGTCGCCTGACATGACGCTTCAAGCGTGGCGCGTGCGGTTCGAACCGCTGATCCGCAAGGCGATGCATTCCTACTGGCGGCTGTCGCGCGGCATGACGCTCGGCGTCCGCGCCATGGTGATCGACGCCGACGACCGCGTCTTCCTGGTCAAGCACACCTACGTCTCCGGCTGGTACATGCCCGGCGGCGGGGTCGAGACCGGCGAGACCGTGATCGAGGCGCTCCACCGCGAGCTGATGGAGGAGGGCCGCATCGTGCTCACCGGGGCGCCGGTGCTGCACGGCACCTTCTTCAACCGCAAAATCTCGCCGCGCGACCACGTGGTGCTCTATGTGGTGCGCCACTTCAGCCAGGACCGGCTGCCGGAGCCCAACCGCGAGATCGCCGCGACCGGCTTCTTTCCCCTTTCCGAACTGCCCCCCGACACCACCCCCGCCACCCGCCTGCGGATCGCGGAAGTGTTTGAGAATGCGGAGATTTCTCCGTATTGGAGTTAGTCGAGGTTCTTCTTCTCGTCATGGCCGGGCTTGACCCGGCCATCCACGCTTCCTTTGCAGCGATCACCGTAAAGCGTGGACCCGCGGGTCAAGCCCGCGGGTGACGCAGAGAGTGTGGTTGCGATGTGCCCCTCTATCTCGCGCCCACCCATCCCACCCCCCGCTCAGAGATCGTTAGGCATCGCGCCCTATAGTCGCGCCGCAACCCCCATCGAAGGCCACGCATGACCCAGCCGGCAGAACTGAAACGGCAGCCGCGTGTCGCGGTGCTGGTGCCGTGCTTCAACGAGGAGACCGCGGTCGGCCAGGTGATCGCCGATTTCCGCGCCGCGCTGCCCTCAGCCGAGATCCACGTCTACGACAACAACTCCACCGACCGCACGGTTGCGATCGCGCGCGCCGCCGGCGCCACCGTGCGCAGCGAGCGCCGTCAGGGCAAGGGCCACGTGGTGCGCCGGATGTTCGCCGACGTCGACGCCGACATCTACGTGCTGGTCGACGGCGATGCCACCTACGACGCCCCCAGCGCGCCGCGGATGATCGCCACCCTGGTCGAGGGCCACCTCGACATGGTGGTGGGCCTGCGCGTCGACCAGGTCGAGGCCGCCTACCGCCGCGGCCACCGGCTCGGCAACCGCATGCTGACCGGCTTCCTGTCCGAGATCTTCGGCCAGCAGTTCACCGATATCCTCTCGGGCTACCGGGTGTTCTCGCGCCGCTTCGTGAAGTCGTTTCCGGTGCTGTCCGACGGCTTCGAGATCGAGACCGAGATCACCGTGCACGCGCTCGAACTGGCGCTGCCGGTGGCCGAGATCGCCACCCCCTATCACGCCCGGCCCGAGGGCTCGGCATCCAAGCTCAACACCTGGCGCGACGGCTTCCGCATCCTCAACACCATCCTGAAACTCTACCGCTCGGAAAAGCCGCTGCGCTTCTTCGGCGTGATCGGCGCCTTCCTCGCCGTGGTCGCCATCGGCCTCGCGGTGCCGCTCGCCGTCACCTACATCGAGGAAGGCGTGGTGCCGCGGCTGCCGACCGCGGTGCTCTCCACCGGGCTGATGATCCTGGCGATGCTCGCGGTCACCTCGGGCCTGGTGCTCGACACCGTGACCCGCGGCCGGCGCGAGATGAAGCTGCTGGCGTATCTGGCGCAGCCGGCGGTGGGGCAATCGCCGCAAGGGTGAGGCGGAGAATGAGGCGACGCCTGCGTGCGATTTGCACGCGGCATTTCTCCGGTTTCTGCGTCATGGCCGGGCTTGACCCTCAACACTCGTCATGGCCGGTGCGCAGCGGCTCCCACTACCTCGTCATTGCCGGGCTTGACCCGGCCATCCACGCTTTGCGGCGCGGCACGGCCCTAAAGAGTGGACCCGCGGGTCAAGTTTACAGCCGGACCGGCCGAAGGCCGGATCCGGTTGCCCGCGGGTGACGCAGAGAATTTTGGCGACGCAGTGGTTCGCATTGCTCCGCGTCGCTCCGGCGCGCGTTGCGCGCGCCCCGCAATGACGGTGCTGAAAGGCGGTTGACAGCGCCCCCGTTCGCCGTTTTTGGTGCGGCCATGACCGACCTGTCGCTGACCATCCTCACCGAGACCGAAAACGACGCCCAGGCGATCGAGCGCCTGCACGAGCGCACCTTCGGCCCCGGGCGTTTCGTGCTCAGCGCCTACCGGCTGCGCGAGCAGATCGGCCACCTGCTGGCGCTGTCGTTCACCGCCCGGATCGGCACTTTGCTGGTGGGCTCGGTGCGGCAATTGCCGATCACCGTCGGCGACACCCCGGCGCTGCTGCTCGGTCCGCTCACCGTCGAGCCGCCGTTCCGCAGCCGCGGCGTCGGCCGCGCGCTCCTGGAACGCGCGCTGGAGGAAGCCCGCGGTCGCGGCCATCGCCTGGTGGTGCTGGTCGGCGACGAGGCCTATTACCGCCGCGCCGGCTTCGTGCGGATCCCCAAGGGCCGCGCCACCATGCCCGGCCCGGTCGATACCCGCCGGCTGCTGGTCAACGAGCTGGTCGAGGGCGCCTTCGAGGGCGTCAGCGGGCCGATCCGGCCGAACTGGAAGGCCGTGGCGTAGGCTCCGTCGTCATTGCCGGGCTTGACCCCTCCCATTCGTCATGGCCGGGCTTGTCCCCTCCCACTCGTCATTGCCGGGCTTGACCCACGGCTGTCCGGTTTAAATTTGGCATATATCGAGGCTCAACTGTCGCTGATCTTTGATGATCGGCGGCGGTGGCAGGAGCAGACGGTCGAGCGGTCGTCTGTGCATGAGGTTGGCGCGCA
>JARLJA010000005.1 GCA_031291445.1 Xanthobacteraceae bacterium
CGGTTCCGGCGACGCCCACCGCTGCAGCGCCGCCTGCGCCGGCGGCCGCCGCGCCGTCCGCCGCAGCCCCCCAGGCCGCAAGGATCGAAACCAAGCCGATGCCGGCGCCGCTCTCATCCGGCGTGATCGCCCAGCCGACTTCGCTGGTTCCCAGTTCCTATGAACCGATGACGCCGGTGCGGGTGAAGACCGTGCAGATCAAGGCCGGCGGGCAGCGCGCGGCCTCGGCCACTCCCGCCGCCGTTCCGGTCGCGACCGCGTCGATTCCGCCGGCGACGCCGGCTCCTGAGGTCGCCGAAACCTCGAACTCGGTGGTGGCGAAGGCCGAACTGCCGCCCCAAAACCCGAAATATGGAACGGGCCAGGGCATTCTCGGCACCCTGCCGGCGTCGGCCTTGCAGCCCCGGGCCGCGACGGTTGCGTCCGCCGACCAGCCCAAGAGCACCCAACCGACGGCCCCGCAGCCGACAACGGCGCAGACGATCCAGCAGGCCAACACCATCAAGGGTGTCGCCCACACCGGCTGGATCATCCAGGTCGGCGCGCTGGAGAGCGAGAGCGAAGCCAAGCAGCGCCTCGACGCCGCGCGCGGCAGCGCCGGCGGGCTGCTCGGCAACGCCGATCCGTTCACCGAACCGGTCTCGAAGGGCGGCAAGAACTACTACCGCGCGCGCTTCGCCGGCCTCGACAAGGATCGCGCCGAAGCCGCCTGTCGCACGCTCGCGCACCACGACATTTCCTGCATCGCGATCCGCAACTGAGGATCCGGGCGGCCGCGCGACCGCTGCCGTCGTCCGCTGCTCTGCCCGGCCCGCGCGGCCGGGCTTTTTTTGCGCCTGCGCGGCTCGGCGGCGCGCCACGACAATGTCGGCGATCGAAACGTCTCATCAACGATTGAACGCTAAGAATGAGGCCATAGGGACGGGCCACACAACGAGCCCGGAGGCATCATCCAGAGACACCAGACAGCCCACGCGGCGTTGCGTGATGTAGCGTGCTGGAGTTCAACTGTGATGCGTGCGAAGCAAGGTCTCCTTGGCCTCGTTTACCCGGGCCGCGAGATACGTCGACCCCCCTTGGTCGGGATGCAGTTTCTTCATGAGCGATCGGTGCGCGCGCCCGATTTCATCCCGCCCCGCGCCCGGCTGCAGGCCAAGGATCTGATAGGCCTCCTGCGCCGTCATTTTGCCACCCGTCGGCTGGCCGCGCTCCCCCCCTGCCCCTGCGCCCTGAGCGTCCTGACGCCAGCCGGGAAACCTGCGATCAAGATAACTTTCAAGTAGGGCGCGACTCTCGGCGTCGAAGGTCGGACTCAAGCTCGCAAGCTGCTGCAGGTCGAATTCATCCAGCGAACGACCGGCATGGGTCCCCGCGATGATGACGCCCTGCAAGGCGCCGGTATCGTGGTCGAGGGTCATGTCGAGGAAGCTGGACCGCACCTGCGACGATTGCCCCGCGGACTTGGCACGGCCGCCCCACCCCAGGCCACTCCACGGCCTGAACGCCGAGATCGCCGGGCTCCAGCCCAGCAGCCCGGCTCCGAATATGGCGAGCGGAACGGCCACCGCGAGCTCGCCCCGCAAGCCGGTGAAGGCCGCTACCGCCAGGCACACCACCCCGCCCGCAAGCTTGACGGCGCGCGCCACGACGGCGGGGTTCGCCGCGCGAAACATCTGCAGCAGCGAATAGAGCACGATGACGGCGACGGCGCCCGCGATCAGAGTCGGCATGGGCGATAGATAGTCGGTTGCCGCAGCCTGGAAAAGGACCCGTCGACCGATCGGCCAAGCTACCGCATCTGCGCCAGCAGCGCCGCCGCCCCTCCGGCCGATCGCGACAGTCGCTGCAGCGCCTCGCGGCCGCCTGCGGCGTAGGCCGCGACCGCCCGTAGTAACTCGCGCAGCTGCGCCGCGGCTCCGGGATCGAAGCGGCCATAGGCGCCGCCCGAGAGGCGCGCGATCTCCCTGAACGTCTGCTCGGCCAGCGGGTCGTGTCCCTCCTGGAACATGAACACCGGCACCTTCAACAGGCCCAGTTCGCCCGCCTTGGCGCACAGCTCGTCGGCGCTCTCCTCCATGGCGTCGCCGACGAACACCAGGGCCCGCACACCATGCGCAATCGCTTCGCGGCGCGCCTCCGCGAGCACCTTGCGAATCTGGGTGTGACCGCCGGCGACCGAGATCCGGCCCATCAGCCGCGACAGCTGGGCGGTGTCGGCGATCCAGGGGCTGGCCCGGCATTCGTCCAGGCCCCTGAAATAGACCAGCCGCACGTCGAGGCCGCCGATCGATCCGGCCTCGCGGAACATGTCGGCCTGCAGCTGGCAGGCGAGGTCCCAGGTCGGCTGGCGACTCATGGTGGCGTCGAGGGCGAAGATCAGCCGGCCGCGGCCGGTCGCGACCTGCGGTGGTGCCACGGCCCGCACGCGGGCGACGAATTCCGCGATCTCGGCCGACGTCGCCGGGCTGGTCAACGCATCGGCCGTGGCGGCGCCGGGCGTGGGCAACTTGGTCGGTTCATCGGACATGCATCGGCCTCGGCAGGGCCGAACTGAACGCCAAATCCGCCATCCGATCAAGCGCGCCGAAGGCCGCGCCGCTGTTCTCCGCTAGTGAACCGCGATCCGCGGCACCACGGTCGCCGCGCGAATCCGCTCGGGCGATTCGGACGGGACGGTCGTTGCCCCCGTCAGCAGCCGGTCGTCGGGCACGGCGCGAAGGTCGCTCTCCTCGCTCAGAAACTGGTCGAGGGCATCCTGGATCCTGGCCTTGACCTCGTCCGGACCGCGATCGCTCATGTCGGTATGCTGGGCGCCGGTCTTGACCAGACTGATGCCGGTCCTGGCGCAGATCTCGTCATCCGGCACCACGCCGGGATCCGGGACGAAATTGCTGTCCTTGGAGCGGAACGACAGGATCTTGAACTTGGCCTGGGTCAGGAACGGCACGCGCAGGTTGTCCAGCGTCACGATGCGCTTGACCAAGTCGGGATACTCCTTGGCGAAGAACATCGAAATATCGCCGCCGTTGGAGTGGCCGACCAGCAGCAGCTTGTCGTAGTCGGCATAGTCGAGCCGCTTTCTCATCTCGTCGACGACGTAAAGAATATTGGCGACGCCGCGCTGATAGACCGGCAGCCGTCCGACATAGGGCTCGCCGACCTTGGTCACCAGCGGCGCGTCGGTCGGCAGGTCGTGCTGGACGCTCAGCACCAGGTAGCCCCGCAGCGCCAGCACGTTCGCGAGAAACGAGTACTCGGTGTTCTTGACCGTGTTGCCGTGGTTCAGGATGGCGACCGGCAGGACCCGAAGCCCGGCCTGGGCCTGCATTTCGCTGTCGCGCCGCACCGCGACGTCAACCGCGATCGGTCGACCGCGCGCAGCGTCGAACAGTGCGATGGAGTCGTGCCGCACCGCCCATCGGCTGAAGCTGAAATAGCCCGCAGCGAGCAGCACGGCGACAGCGAAAGCAATCATCAGGCCGCGGTTCATCAAGCCTCCTGAAGTTGCGCCCCGCCATTCGATCACCTCGGCGGAACGACTCCAACAGACTAAGTGCGACGCTGACGCTGGCACAGACCAAAGATTGGCGTTTTCAGGGTGACAAATTGTGCATTGCAGCCAAAAAACAGCCAAACCTTCCGCCCGCGTTCCGCGACGTGTTTGCAGAAGCGATGGCGAATTCAGGCGCTGATAATCAGGCGCTGATTAATCAGGCGCTGATGATGTCGTCCAGCTCGAGCGGCTTGTCGACCTGCGCGAACCATTCGGCGCGCGCCAGCGCCCGGCGGCGGCCGCGTTCGTCGAGCGGCAGCTTCAACTGCCGGAGCAGGCCGATGACCTCCTCGCGCGCGGTGACGTGGCCCATGCTCGGCCGCGTGCCCAGTGTCGCCTCATCGAGGTCGTCGAGCGCGGTCAGACCGCGCGGAAAGAATTCGCGGTAGACCACCCGCTCGGCAAAGCCGTCCAAGGCCCGGAAACCGAGGCGGAACGCGAGCTGTTGCAGCCCCTCGGCGACCAGCTGCTTGTTGCGCGACCCGAGCATCGAGAGCCGGTTGCGCACCACGATCCAGTCGGTGGTCGTGCCGTCGAGCTGGCGGCGCTGCTTGCGGGACTCGCGCACCATGGTGGCGTAGTGGCTCTCCCCGGTACAGGAGTAGGTTTGGGGATCGATGGTCCCGAGCACGTCGAAATCGAGGAAGCTGTCGTTGATCGGCGTCACCAGGGTGTCGGCCAGCGAGTGCGCGAGCCGCATCAGGTAGCCGTCGTTGCCAGGAGTGTCGATGACAACGAAATCGAAAGTGCGCTCCACCGCGCTGAGCGCGGCGGCGAACTGCGACAGCTCCGCAGCCTCGTTGTCGGCGACCATCATGCTTGTGCTGAGCTCGATGCAGCAGTGCTGGGGCAATTCCAGCTCGAGGCCGGTCCGGCGCGCCCAGGCGGCGCGGTTGGCGATGTAGTGGGTGAAGCTCTGCTGCCGGCTGTCGAGGTCGATGGTCGCGACGCGCTGGCCGGCCTTGAGCAGAGCCACCGCGATGTGAACGGCCGTGGTGGACTTCCCCGAGCCGCCCTTCTCGTTGCCCAGGACGATCACATGGGCTGCACCGGTCTGGCTCTGGCTTGCCTGCAGCAACATTGCGTGCCCCCTCGTGCATATACTCAAATCATGGGCGCGCGGTGGTCAAGCGAATTGCGATGCCGGGCGTCGTTTCCATCGTTCATCATGAACGCGGACGGCGCAGAGCGCAGCCGACGCGACAGGCCGGCCGCCATCGATCCGGAAGACGGGCGCGCGATGTCAAGGATTGCAAAACGCCGCGCAATCCCGCATTCCGGTGCGCCACATTTCGCGTCGCATTGGACGCGAGGCCTTTCCGTTCAGCCCGCCCAGAGCCACGATGCCCCACTCGCCCCTGATTGCCCGTACCCTCCCCGCGTTGAGCAAGGCTCTTGCCCGGCTGCGCGCGCGCCAGTCGACTCTTGCCCTGGTTCCGACCATGGGGGCGCTCCATGACGGGCATATTTCGCTGATCCGCCTCGCCCGCCGGCGGGCCAAGCGGGTGGCGGTTTCAATCTTCGTGAACCCCACCCAGTTCGCACCCCACGAGGACCTGGCCTCCTACCCCCGCACCTGGAAGGCCGATCTCGCCAGGCTCGTGGCCGAAGGCGTCGACCTGGTCTGGAATCCGGGCGCAGACATCATGTATCCGTCCGGCTTCGCGACCCGGGTCGCGGTCGAGGGCCCGGCGACCTGCGGGCTGGAAGATCGCTTTCGCCCGCATTTCTTCGGCGGCGTCGCCACCGTGGTGGCGAAGCTGTTCACCCAGATCCGCCCCGACGTCGCGGTGTTCGGCGAGAAGGACTTTCAGCAGCTCAAGGTCGTCGCGCGGATGGCGCGCGACCTCGATCTCGGGGTCAAGGTGGTCGGCGCCCCGATCGTCCGCGAGCGCGACGGGCTGGCGATGTCGTCCCGCAACGTCTACCTGTCCGATGCCGAGCGTGCGCGCGCGACCGTGCTGCATCGCGTGCTGAAGGACACCAGGGCCCGCATGCGCGCGGGCGCGCCATTCGCGACCTGCCTCGATGCAGGAGCAAGCGCCATCGCCCAGGCGGGGTTCGCCCTTGATTATCTGGAGGCCCGCCACGCGGAGACGCTGGCCCCGGTCGCGGCCATGGACGAAGCCCCCGTCCGGCTGCTCGTCGCAGCCAAGATCGGCACCACGCGGCTGATCGACAACATCAAGGTTTGACTCCGGAGATCGCCGTCCGGCGCGGCCGGAGCCGGACCGGCTCCGTCAGATCAGTCCCAGATCGCGCAGTTCCCGGCGCATGGGCTCGGGCATGTCGGCCAGTCCATCGCCGCGCTTGCCGAGATCCGGGGGCGCGTCCGGGACGGCGAGATAGCGCCAGCCCTGAAACGGACGCATCGGGCGCGGCACCACCGGGATCAGCTTCGGATCCATGACCAGACGACAGCGCGCGATGCCGTCCTTGTCGCGGAACGGCTCGATGGCCAGCAGGCGCTGCCTCGCGGCAATCTCGCCCTTGATCACCCAATAGATCGACCCGCCACCCAGCAGCTCGGCGTCGCGCTTGGGCGTCATGCGCGTGACGTGGACGTGGCGTCGCGGCTGGCCGCTGGCAACCGCTTGCTTGGCGCGCAGCTTGATCCAGGCCTCGAGGTCCTTCACGGACTCGGCGCCGACACTGAGCTTGACGAGGTGGAGAGGCATGAAGCGACTGACGATATGACGGGAGCTTCGCCGCGGCGATGGCAGCGCGCCCGAGACCCTCGGGTTATTGTTGATTGTCGTCGGCTGGCGGGGCCGGTGCAAGCGGCACTGGCGCCGGGGCTGGCGGCTTCTTCGGTGCGGGCTTCTTGACGGCGGGCGCTGCGGCCGGTGCCGCAGCCGCCGGCGGCGTCACGGGACGCGGCGTCGCCGCGGCGACGGGTTTCGACCCCTGGCCGGCCGCGGCGGGAGCCGCTGCCCCACCCGGCTCCGATGTCATGATGTTCACGGGTGGAATTGAACTGGAGCTCGGGAAGTCGCCCGATACCGGCCGCCCTGCCGCTGCCGCCGGCGGAGCCGCTGCCGCCGGCGCCGGCGCCGCAGCGGCGTTGTTATTCCAGGACAGCGCATACCGGCCAATCAAGCCCTCATAGGCCCGCTCGGTCATGTTGGCCGCAATCTGGTTGTGATCGGTCAAGACGGCGTAGAAGGCGCAATCCGACGGCGTGCAGCCGTCGCGAACGGCGAGGACATGGGCGACCATGCCGTAGCGGTCATGCTCGAGCGTGCGACGCAGCGCCGACAGTTCGGGCGGGATCTTCCTGTCGTCGGGAGCCCGCGCCGCTGCGCTCGCCAGCCGGATCATCTGGGCCGCAGTATAGGATACGGCAGCGGCCGCGGACTCGGCCGAGGCGAACAACGGCCGCTCGCAGGCGGCCTCCACAGCGTCACCGGCCAGACCATCGAGGCAGGACATCACTGCGGGCGAGGCCTGGGGTGGCGCCGGTGACTCGGCGGATGCGGTGTGGCGGGACCCGGTCGGGCCGCGGACGGTGATGGCCACGGCCACCCCGATGGCCAGCACCGCAAGCGCGGCCAGCACGGCGTTGGCCACCGACTTCTCGGCACGAAGCAAGGCGACCAGCGCAAACAGGACGAATACCGCCGCGACCGCCAGCGCGATCCAGCCGGTCGGGGACAGCGAGTGCCACAGTTGGTCGAGTGATGCGCCCCAAGCTCCGGTCAAGCGAAATCCCCCCTCCTGACAGCGCCAGAGACCCGGCGCCGGCGCGAACCTCCGAATGGGGGCCTTCCCAACGCCGTCATGCCGTTACGAGGCCAAGACCCGACTCCTGTGTCACGAATGCGGCAAATTCGCAGTTCTGTTGGTCCGGAATGTCTTGCGGCTGGCAGAACCGGGGCACTAGGCCGCGGCGAGCTGGCTTTCCTTGGCAACCCGCTCAAAGGCTTCGGTCGCGCTCTTGATACGGTACTGGCAGTCGTCGCCGTCGGTCGGCAGCTGGCGAATGATCTCATAGGTGCCACTGGCTGCCGGACGCGCCACATTGCTGGCGGTAAAATAGACCGTCGATCCAACCCGGAACTTGTGCTTCAACACAGTCTCCATCCTCTCCATCACGCAGGAAGCGCCGGCCGCAATCCCAGCGGGCCGGTCGGCGGATTTTCGAAGCGTCGTATAGCACGCCAAAAACGCGTTTGGCCAGCCATTTTGCCTCGCCAGCCCCCTAAAATTCCACCGCTTTTTCAAGATGATACCCCCTCCTGCCAGCGCCTCGGCGAGCGCTTGCGGCCACCCCGACCCGGCCCGTCACGGGGGCGACCTCAAGGGTACGAGCGCCGCCGTCAGGCTCCGTGGGTCAGGCTGCCGGTGGGGCTGGCATGGTCGACCGACGCCGGCAGCTGCTTGGCCAGGACGTCGAGCACCTGGTCCACCGGGATGCCGAACTTGGCGGCGAGCTGCTTGACCTGGTCGTTGCTCAGCACCTGCTTGAGCTGATCCGCGGTGATCGGCATGTTCTCGCCATTGCCAAGCCACGACGAAACCTGGGCGCCCAGCCCGGATTGCTGCAGTTTCGCGACGATGGCCGACAGGCCGCCCTGCGAGCCATTGCCCAGCACCTCGCTCAGCACGACCGGCACCACCGCCGCCTCCAATTGTCCCAGCGCGCCCTTGAAGGCAGGCGAATTGGACAGTTCGTCGAAGATACCCATGGGTGACATCCTTCCGATTGATTGATGTGATCGCCAGACAGCCGGAACGGTGCTCGCCGGGATCTGTCGTGCGCGACGGCGCCTGCGAAGAGTAGCGCAAATCCCGCGGAGCGATCGGGAAAAAATCGCGATTGGATGACGGATCAAAGCTGGTCGAGTAAGAGCTGCCTCAGTCGTTCTCGAACCGTTCGATCAGCACGGTTTCAGCGAGTCCCGCTTCGGTCCACGCGCGAAACGCAGGCAGCGCCTGCATGGTCTCCATGTAGGCGCGAACCGGCGCGGAGACCGGGATCGCATAGGTTCGCAGCCGGTGGATGACGGGAGCGTACATCGCGTCGGCCGCCGTGAAAGGCCCGAACAGATAGGCCCCGAATTGGCCATAGCGGGCGCGGCAGTCGGTAAATATCTCCTGGATCCGCGCGACGTCGGCGGTCGCCTCCGCCGACAGCGCCTTGGCGCGGACCGGACGGTGAAGATTCATGCCGCACTCGCGGCGCAGCGCCATGAACGAAGAGTGCATTTCCGCAGACACCGCGCGGGCGTGGGCCCGCGCCGCGCGCTCGGCCGGCCACAGCCCCGCGTCCGGGAAGCGCTCGGCCGCGTATTCGATGATGGCGAGGGAATCCCACACGGTGACGTCGCCGTCGACCAGCGCCGGAACCTTGCCGGACCTGGTGTAGCGCAGGATGCGCTGCTTGTCGGCATCGCCGGTGTAGAGCGGGATCAGGACCTCGTCGAAGGCGATCCCTGCTGCGCGCAGCGCGACCCACGGGCGCATCGACCACGACGAGTAGTTCTTGTTGCCGATAATGAGGGTGAGGCTCATCTCGCGCCGTCTCCGGGAGTTCAATCAAACAGCTCCGTCAAACACCTTGGCCGGCATCATCGCATGCGGTGTCCCCCGCGATCAATCGACGGCCGCGGCGTGCGATCACGAGCGGCGGCGCTTGCGGCCGGAGTTCGAATACGTCATGGCAATCGCATGACAGTTTCCGATTCGGCGCCTGACGATGCGCCCTCGCTCGACGACGCGATCCTCAAGGTCCTGACCAGCGCCGCCGGCCGGACCTTGAGTCCGCCCGAGATCGCGACCACGCTCAGGGCAGGCTCCGACTGGCACGACCTGCTGGTGCCGATCCGGCGCTCAGCCGTCAAACTGGCCCAGCACGGCAGGCTCGTGATCTACCGCAAGGGCAAGCCAGTGGACCCCAACGATTTCCGCGGGGTCTATCGCCTCGGATTGCCGCGCCACGACTGAGGGCGATAGCCCCCCGGCTCGTCAACGGCCCCACGAGCGTCACCGCGCTCACGGCGCCGGCAGCAGGTCCCGGCTCCTGCCGGCCAGCCAGTACATCAGGAGCCCCGCCCACTCGTGGGCCACGAGGTCGGTGCGGGCGAGACCCTCGCTCAGACGATCGAACGGGGTCGCGGCGTCGATCCAGCCGCGGCTGCGCCAGTCAACCGGATAGGCCTCGACGTCGAAGCCGGCGGCGCGGAACACGGCGACCGAACGCGGCATGTGGAAGGCCGACGTCACCAGCAGCCAGCGCTGGCCGGGCTTCGGCGCCACCAGGTCACGGGTGAATGCGGCGTTCTCGTCGGTGGTGCGCGAGCGGCCCTCCAGGATGATCCGATCGGGCGCCACGCCGAAGCTTTGCAGCAGCCGCCCCGCGATCGGCGCCTCCGAGGCGCCCTCGGTGATCAGGTTGGAGCTGCCGCCCGAGTAGACGATGCGCGCATGCGGGAACTGGCGCGCGAGAACCAGCATCGCCATGACCCGCTCGGCAGATCCGTCGAGTTCGAGCGCGCTGCGCAGCTCGGAAGCATCGGAATCGATGGCGCCGCCCAGCACGATGATGCCGTCGGGCTCGGAACCGGTGGAATGCCAGGCCGGGAAGCGCTCGCTCAGGGTCAGCAGCAGGATGTTGCCGATCGGAGAATAGCCGGCCACCAGCAATGCCGCGACCGACAGCGTCGTCAGCCAGGCCGCCAGCCGCCTGCGGCCGACCACGGCGAACAGCACGCCGAGCCCGAGCAGCACGGCGATCAGGTTCGACGGCAGCGCGAAGAACCCAACGATCTTGGACAGCAAGAAGAACATGGATCAGACGACAATCGGTCCCGGCGCCGCAAGCCCCGAGCCGCGGCCTGTTCAGAGGACGCAACGGCGGCGGTTGCAGCATGTCACACGCGAGAGTGCAGTTCAGTCGTCCCATTGCGGCGCGAAAGCGAAGTTTGTCAATCGCCCCCGCGGCGAGCCGAGCGCAAAAATCTCGTTCATCTCACCGTCCGACAGTTCGAAATCGAAGACCGCGAGGTTTTCCGACAGCCGTTCGACCCGCGAGGTGCGCGGGATCGCCGAGACGCCCTGCTGCACCAGCCAGCGCAGACAGACCTGGGCCGCGGTCTTGCCGTACACTTCGCCGATCCGGCTCAGCGTGTCCTCGCCCTTCACCCTGCCCTTGGCGATCGGACTGTAGGCGACGAGCGCGAGACCGTGGCGGCGGCAGGCCTCGATCACCTTGGTCTGGCTGAGGAACGGGTGATACTCGACCTGATCGCAGACCAAGGGCGCCGGACAGGCGGCGACGGCCTCCTCGATCAGCGCGACGGTGAAATTCGAAAGCCCGATGTGGCGCGTCAGCCCGGCCTCACGGACCTGCGCGAGGCCCTCGAGGGTCGCGCGCAGCGGCACGTGGGCGTTGGGCCAGTGCAGCAGGACGAGATCGACCCATCCGAGGCGAAGGCGCGCGAGGCTTTCCCGGACCGAACGCACGAGGTCGCGCGGCGCGAAGTGGTTGGTCCAGACCTTGGTGGTGATGAAGAGTTCGTCCCGCGCGATTCCGGAGGCCCGCACGCCCTCGCCGACGTCGCGCTCGTTCTCGTAGACTTGCGCGGTGTCGATATGGCGATAGCCGAGCGCGATCGCCTGATCGACCAGCCGGGCGCAGGGACGCCCACGCAGTTCCCAGGTGCCGAGGCCGATGGCGGGAATTCTGGCACCGTTGGCTTCCACGATATCCATGGCAACCTCCCTGGCAGCGCCCGCCGCCCCGCGATCACGCGATCGGGGCGGATCCGGCGAGCGCAGCAAACACCGTGTCGGGGGCATGCGCAATCACCGCGAGCAAGGCCCGTGCCGGGCCCCGCGGCAGCCGCTTGCCCTGCTCCCAGTTGCGGATGGTCTCGATCGGGACGGCAAGGCGCGCCGCGAACTCGGCCTGGGTCAGACCGAGACGCTGTCGCAATCCCCGCACCGCGCGGTCGGCGGCCTCGGCCCCACGTTCCGCGCCGCCGGTGAGCGGCACTTCGCGTCCCTCGCGCAACTCGACGATGCGGCCATCGGCCTTCAGTCGCAAACGCAGCATCTTCGCCCCGCAGGCCTTGCCCAAACCGAGCCATGGTCGGCCAAGGCCGTTAAGGTCCGATGAAGAGCGGCGCGGCCGCTACTTCAGGCCGAACCACATGGTCGCGATGCCGAGGAACGAGAAGAAGCCGACCACGTCGGTGATGGTGGTGACGAACACCCCCGACGCCACCGCCGGATCACCCCTGACGCGCTGGATGGCCAGCGGGATCAGGATCCCGCCGAGGGCGCCGGCGACGAGATTGCAGACCATCGCGAGCCCGATCACGACCCCAAGCCCCGGAATCCTGAACCAGGCCACCGCGGCGACCCCGGTGATGACGGCGAAGCCGACGCCGTTGAGAAGCCCAACCAGGCCCTCGCGCAGCACCACCCGCCGCGCATTCGACGCGCCGAGGTCGCGCGTCGCCAGCGCCCGCACCGCCACCGTCATGGTCTGCGTCGCCGCATTGCCGCCCTGGCTCGCCACGATCGGGGCGAGCACCGCCAGCGCCACCATCTGTTCGAGCTGGCCTTCGAACAGTCCGAGCACCGAGGACGCCAGGAAGGCCGTGGCGAGGTTCACCAGCAGCCAGTTGAAACGGCCGCGGGCGATGGTCATCACCGAATCGGACAGTTCTTCGTCGCTGGTGACGCCGCCGAGCGCCTTGATGTCTTCCTCGGCCTCCTCCTCGATCACGTCGACGATGTCGTCGACCGTGATGACGCCGACCAGGCGGCCCGCCGGATCGACCACCGGCACCGCCACCAGATTGTACTTCTCGAACAAGCGCGCCACCTGCTCCTGGTCGTCGGTCGGCGCGACCTTGCGGGTGTCTTCCTGGATCAGGCCGGCAAGGCCGGCGCCGCGATCCCCCCGCAACAGTGCGTCGAGCGCGATCACGCCCTTCCAGTGGCCCGCCTCATCGATCACGTAGATCTCGTAGAAGCGTTCCGGCAGTTCGGAGGTCTCGCGCAGGTAGTCGATGGTCCGGCCGACCGTCCACGATGTCGGCACGGCGATGAACTCGGTCTGCATCCGCCGTGCGGCGGACTCTTCCGGATAGTCCAGGATGTGCTCGAGGGCGGCGCGCTCGGCCACCGGCAGCCGGTCGAGAATCTCGGCCTGGTCTTCCTCGGGCAGATCCTGCAGCAGCTCGACGGCATCGTCGGTTTCGAGCTCCCGGACGCCTTCGGCGACGGTTTCCGGCTCGAGTTCCTCGAGGATCTCCTCGCGAACCGAGTCGTCGACCTCATTGAGGGCGGAGAAGTGGAAGTCGGCGCCGGCGAGTTCGACCAGCCGCGGCCGCAGATCGGGCTCCAACGCCTCTATCAGGTTACCTAGATCCGCCTCGTGGAGATCGCCCACCAGCTCGCGCAGGGCCCCCGACCGGCCCTCCGTGACGGCGTCGGCGACCCGCGCCACGAAATCGGGATTCACGGCCCCATCGGCGTCGCGCAGCGGCGGTTGGTCAGCCGGGGTCGCGGGGTCGGCCAGTTGCAGATCATCAGCCATGCCGCGCCTCGATGGTTTCACAAGTCCCGGGATCGGGTAGTGATGACGGCTTACCCAAGGTGGACGACATCCCGCAATGACGAATTCGACCAAGGCCACGGGCCTTGCTGCTCACCCCAGGTCCGACGTGGCCAAACTGTCGACAGGAGCGTTCGCAGCGCTCGTCTTCGTCATCGCGACGACCGGCGCGCTCGCAGCCGATTGCCCGCGGCCCGATTCGCTCGGAACGGCGCGGGTCATGGCGCTCGACGCGCAGACCACGCCCCGCGTCGGACTGAAGAGCTTCCCGCAGACCCTGCCGCTCCAGGACAAGGAGGTTGTCCTGACCTTCGACGACGGCCCCAACCCGACCACCACCCGACGCGTGCTGGCCGCGCTCGCCCATGAATGCGTGCGCGCCACCTTCTTCGTGATCGGCCAGAGTGCCGCCGCCCAACCCGATCTGGTCAAGGCGATGGCCGCCGCGGGCCACACCATCGGCCACCACTCGTGGTCCCACCCCAATCTCGCCCGGATGTCCGAGACCGCGGCGAACGACAACATCGCCCGCGGCGTTGCGGCCGATACGGCCGCTCTGGGCGGCGCGGCCAAGCGTGAGGTCGACGCTGAGGCCGGGGGCGCGCCGGCGACGTCGTTTTTCCGCTTCCCTTATTTCGCCTCGACGCCGGCGCTGCTGCGCGACCTCGAGAGCCTGGGCATGGTGGTGTTCGGCGCCGATCTGTGGGCCAGCGACTGGAATACGATGACGCCGGACCAGGAGTTCGGCCTGATCACGAAACGGCTGCAAACGGCCCGCAGGGGGGTCATCCTGTTTCACGACAGCAAGGCACGGACGGCGGCAATGCTGCCGCATTTCCTGCGTTTTCTGCGGGACAACGACTACCGCATCGTTCATGTTGTTCCTCGGTCCGGGGAAAATGACGGCGGCTGAACCTCGCCAGTGGTTCGTCCGACCCAGAGGAACGGTACGGTTAAGTTTTCGTTCACGGGGCGGGCGCTAGTGTCCGGATCCCGATGTCGGCTAAAGAGATCTTCGCCGAAGATGCGGTGCTATTGGGAGCCTTTGGTGTGATGATGGCAGTTGCGTCAGCGGTGGAGTCGGCGAATCGGATGAAGACTGGTGCCGCAAGGCTGCTTCCCCGAGCTATCCTCGCCCTGAATTGCCTCCTCGCCACGGCCGCAGGCACCCTCGCCCATGCCGCCGACTGCCCGGGCAACCCCGATGCACTGGGGACCTCGCGGGTCCTGGTCGTCGACCCGACCGAACATCCGCGGGTCGGCACCATGCAGTACGGCCAGACGCTGCCGCTGAAGGACCACGAGGTGGTGCTGACCTTCGACGACGGCCCGCTGCCTGCGAAGAGCAACAAGGTGCTGGCGGCGCTGGCGGCGCAATGCGTCAAGGCCACCTTCTTCACCATCGGCAAGATGGCGACGGCCTATCCCGACGGCGTGCGCAAGCTGCGCGAGGCCGGGCACACCATCGGCACCCACAGCGAGAGCCATCCGCTGAGCTTCAACCGCATGCCGGTCGAGCAGGCCAGGCAGCAGATCAACGACGGCATCGCCCACACCGCGGCGGCGCTGGGCGATCCCAACGCGGTTGCGCCGTTTTTCCGGATTCCCGGCCTGCTGCGCGCCGACGGCGTCGAGGAGTATCTGGCGTCCCGCGGCATCATGACCTGGAGCGCCGATTTCCCGGCGGACGATTGGCGTCACATTACATCAGCCCAGGTTCTCCACCTCGCGCTGTCGCGTCTCGAGGCCAAGGGCAAGGGTATCTTGCTGCTCCACGATATCCAGGAGCGAACCGCCGCCATGCTGCCGACGCTGCTGCGTGAACTGAAGTCCCGCGGTTATCACATCGTCCATGTGGTACCGGCCACGCCGGACCGTCCCAAGACCGCGACCGAGCCGCGTGACTGGCTGATGCATCCGGACGCCGCGGTGGCGTCGGCGTGGCCGGCCATTCCGCAATTTGCCTTTGACCAGACCGCCGTGCTGGCGGCACCTGACGTGATCAATGCCACCCACGTCCTCGCCGCCCCGCAATCGGAGCTCAGCGCAATCGGCGGACGCGGCCGCACTGTGCGGATTGCACATCGCTTTGCGGCCGACACCGTGCCGCTGCCGCCGGAGCCGCTGTGGCCGCGGCCGGCGGTCGGCCCGGTCTCGCTGGGCGCCGACGGCCTGCCCGCACCCGACAAGACGATTTTCAACCTTCAGGGCGCGGAACCCCGCCTGACCACGGGCCGCAACCAGCACGCCCAACTCGACCAGCACCGCGACGGCGCCACGGCTGAACGCCGGGAAGCGATGGCGAGCCCCGCGGCACCCGCCCTGCGGCGGCGCCTGCCGGGAAGCTCGCCCATGCTGCCGGGAGGCCTGCAGCGCGGCCGCCTCGCGCCCGGTTAGTGGTCGGAAGAACCAATGGTCGGAAGAACGTAGTGTCTGCAAGCTGTGTCGGCTAGCTGCTGATGATCTTGGCGAGGCACAACAGCACGATCAGGCAGAGAAACAGCAGATCGATATAGGATTTGACTTCGCCGTGACGGCGCAACTGCGCCACCTCGCCGATGATCTGCTTGCGCGGACTGTCCACCACCTTGACCACGGCCACGAGCCGCCGCGCCTCGATCTCGAGCTTCTCCACCCGCTGGTAGAAATAGAATGACCGCAGGGCCGACACGGTCCGCATCGAGGCATAGACCAGAACCAGGACCGCAACGATCACCCGCTGCTGGTATTTCTCCATGAAGTTCAGGCTGAAATAGACCATGGCCATGAACAGGAAATTGGAAACGAACCGATAGACGTAGCTCAGCACTGTCAGCATGGTTTTCCGATCAAGCTTGCGCGTCTGCACTGGCGGGGCCGCGGCTGCGGCGTCTATGCAACCCTGCCATGTACGAACGCGCGTATTTCTACCCTTGATTTTAATTCGTGGGCTCGGTGGCGAGCCGAATCATTGGTATTTTAGACCACCCAGGGTGACGAAAGCCTAACGCCGCGATCTTTTTCATCAGCGCCTGCGAGGCGTCCGTGCGGACTGGCGACGACGCGGCAACGTACGAAACGCCCGCCGACGCATCGCGGCTCGGATCACCGCGAACGACACCCCGCGCCCGCCGGGTCGCCTGCCCGGGCCATGCCCGTGGGATGTGTCCGAATTGGTACCGGTAAAAGCAGATAGAGCTTTCGACCGCGACCTGCTGATTCGATTTGTGTTTTCGCTCTTGTTCGAGGCGGCTGCTACCACGTCTCGTGCGGCCGGCCAAGGCCCGTCGTCGTCATCCCCTGCTTGGTTCCGCACACCGAGCCGGGGCCTCCGGCCATCCAGTACTGATCGTGTCCCCGGCCGTGGTGCAGCAGGGTGGTCGCGGAGCCGTTCGCGAGCGCGCCTACTCTAGCGCGGTAGCGAGCGAGCGGCGATCATCAACGACAGAACCCCCGCGCCCTCGTGGAAAATAGCCCTGATGCCGATCTCTTGCGCGAGATGATCGGTTTTGCCGCCCAGCGCCTGATGGACCAGGGAGTCGAGAGGACCCTCTTGATCTGCTCAAGATCGCGGCGAATATCGGTGAGCGCATCGAGACGGTTCCTGATCCGGTCAATGCCGTCGTAGCCGATCACCTTCCGGAAGATACGCAATGCACTCCGAGCAACTTGCATCTTCTCACTTCCCAAGACAGCCCAAAGGCTAGCGGGATACACTGCGAATGATCTTGTTCCTGGCTCGCTCCGCCAGTCGCTTGCCCGCCTGCCAAGCGAGGCGAAATCCCCGCAGCTCCAACTGCACATATTCATGCCGGCGCGAGTGGCAGAACATGTGCCGATTGAAGCCTCTTCCAAAGTATACCGAAGCGGTCCGGTTGAGTGCTGCCGCCACCGTTGCCCCGCCGGAAGCGAGGCAGTGATACTCGCCCGCGGAAGCGACAATGTCGCAGAAATCCTGCAGCGAGCTCGCCGACAGCGAGGGGAGGCTTCGGTCGAGCGGATAGCCCCTGCCGCGATAGGCCATCTGCATATCCACTTCACGACCGGACCTGGAAAACTGTTCTTCCATGATCCGACGGTCCAGGTGGCCGACAAACGAGATGTAGTTCGGATCGTAGAGCTTCATTGCAGCGAGGTCGTCGCGCTTGCGAGGACTGTAGTACAATTCAGGCTCGATGAAGCGATCTGCGGTCGGGATGCCATATGACCGGAGCAAGGCCGACAAAACATTTTCGTCGGCCGCGACTGATACTGGCGCAGTCGGTGACCCCGGCTGGTCGACAAATCCGTCGACGTACGGATTCAGCCCCCAGACCAAATCGCGCGTTTCGGAGTTTCTGTACGGCGAACGCGAAGAAATATACACACGCTCATGCTTGCCGCTCTGTTTTGCGAGCCTCGGAATTGGGGACAGAAAGAGATGATCTCCAAGGCCACCGAACTCGACTTCGACGATGAGGCTCCCATCAGGAACAGCTTTGAAGGTGGGCTTCAGCATTTCCGCAATTGGTCTCACAACCACGAGCTACTGCCAGGGCTGGCGTTCAATTCTCGGGGCGACCTTGGCTGGATGAACGGGCGGGGTCAATTCGAAATCCGGCGCGCAGACCACGATGGGGCGCCCTCAACAGCACGGACAGGTTGCAGAAGGCCGAACCCTCGCCTGGCGGCGGCACCGCGGGCTGGATCGCTCGCGGCCCCGACGGCGGCAACAAGGCCGCCAACGCCGCGGCGGCCAAGCCAGCAGACAGACCCTTGCTGTCCTTATCTTGGGTGACAGACCGACGCTGCCGCTTCCCAGCGACCCCGACCTCTGCGGGCGACGCCGGAGTGCCCCCTCGCGGCGTCCCGCACCCCTGCGGGGATGCCCCCGCGAGCGATCCAGTCGCCGGAGCGATTGCGGGACAGTGCAACCATCGGAAGGGGTACGTGGACGCGCCTTCGTATTGTGAAGCGCGCAAATACCCCCTATCAATCATCAACTTACTGGAAATACACCACAATTTTGTGGCGTGGTGCGGTCGAAAGGACTCGAACCTTCACGATTTTACTCACTGCCACCTCAAGGCAGCGCGTCTACCAATTCCGCCACGACCGCGATAGCCGGGGGAATATCAGACGATTCCAGGCGGATCAAGGCGCGCCGCACAGCGATCCCCGTCCCTCTGGCGCCCGAAGCCGACCCGTTCGGCGCGACCGGCCCCGCGTTGCCGTCGGTCGGTTCGGGCCGCCTCAGTTCTTCACATACGGACAGCCGCCCTCGGCGAGCGGCCGGAACGCGTCGTCGCCGGGGACGGTCTCGAGGTACTCATAGAGGTCCCACTTGCCCTTCGACTCCGCCGGCTTCTTGATCCGCATCAGGTACATGTCGTGGACCATACGGCCGTCCTCGCGGACCTTGCCGCCCTGGGCAAAGAAGTCATTGACCGGCTGCTTCCGCATCTCGGCCACCACGGTTTCGGAATCGGTTGAATTGATCGCCGCAACCGCCTTGAAATAGTGGCGAAGCGCCGAATTGACGCCGGCCTGGTAGGCCGTCGGCATGGCGCCGTGGCGCTTGAAGAACTCCTGGGCGAAGGCCCGCGTCTCCGGTGTGCGATCCCAGTAAAAGGATTCCGTGAACAACAGGTCGTGGGCATGCGCGAGCCCGAGCGCCGGGACGTCGGTCAGGGTCACCTGCAAGGCCACGATCTGGGTGCCGTCGTTGCGGATGCCGAACTCGTCGGCCTGGCCGACGGCATTGCTGAAGTCGGAGCCGGCATTGGCCAGCGCCAGGATCTTGGGCTTCGCGGCCTGAGCCTGCAGCAGGAAGGACGAGAAGTCGGGCGTGCTGAACGGATGCTTGACCGACCCCAGCACCTGCCCGCCCGCGGCCGTCACCGCCCTGGCGGCGTCGCGCTGGAGCGCATTGCCGAAGGCATAGTCGGCGGTCAGGAAATACCAGGTATCGCCGCCCCGCTTGACCACGGCCTTGGCGGTGGAATTCGACGAGGCGTAGGTGTCGTAGGTCCACTGCACGCTGGTGGGCGAGCATTGCTTGCCGGTGATGTCGGATGATCCCGAGCCCGAGATCAGGAATATCTTCTTGCGCTCGCGCGTCAGGCTCTGGATCGCCAGCGCCACCGCCGAATTCACCCCCTCGGCGACCACGTCGATCTGCCGGTTGTCGATCCAGTCGCGCACGATCGCCGTGGCGACGTCGGGCTTGTTCTGATGATCGGCGAAGATGATCTCGATCCGGCGGCCGGCGACCTCATTTCCGATCTCCTCCGCCGCCATCTGCGCGGCGACGACCGATCCCCGACCGTTGCCGTCGGCATACTGGCCGCTCATGTCGGTGATGATGCCGACCCGCAGCACCCCCTGCTCCGCGTCGGCCGCCGACGCGGTCAGGCTCGCAACAAAGATTGCCGACGCAACAAGATATCCGAGCTTCATGATCTTGATTGTCCCCCAATTGGCCCGTCCGCGCTCGTGCCGAGCGAGCGAGAGATTCAGGGGGTGGCCTGAATTAAGCAAGGTTGCGGGAGGCTGGGCAGGCTTGCACGGGTCGAGGAGATCGGCGCCGTCCCTTGCCGGCACCGGCACCGCGCTTCAGCGCCGCTCTGGTATCCCGCGTTCCGGAATAAGCGGCGCGGGCCCTCGTCTATCGGACGTTGGGCGTCCGCGGCAGCATCTGTTTGACTTCGACCGCGATCCGGTTGCGGTTGACGACGACGACACCGCTGGCGATGGGAAGGTTGTTGGCCAGCACCTTCACCTCGTCCTGCTCGGTGGCATCCAGTTCGATGATGGCACCGCGGCTCAGCCGCATGACCTGGTGGATCGGCATCGAGGTCGTGCCCAGCACGACCATGAGATCGACCGAAACTTTATCGAGAGTGGCCACTGTTGAACCCGGATTCGCGGACGCTACGTCTGGAGGATGCCCTTGCGATGGTTAGCCATTGGTTAACGCGGCCTCCGGCGGCCCGGTGCGACGGCAACGGCCAGAGACGACAAAGCCGCCCGAAGGCGGCTTGCCGGAACGCGTGAGATCGACGGGGGCAACGATCAGGCGGCGGCAACTGACGGCCCGCGCGAACCTGCCCGGCGCAGCCCGAACAATCCGAGGCCAAGGAAGCCCGCGCACATCATCGCCCAGGTCGAGGGTTCAGGAACGGCACTCACCGTACCGGAAAAGGTAACGTCCGAGGTCAGGGCCTCGATGTACGAATAATGCTGGGTGTCGCCGCCCACGTAGATCGGCTGTAACGGGATGCTGACGTCGGCCTGGGGGATCGTCACGCTGAAGGGAGCGTCGAGCGATACCCCCGTCAGCGCCGAACCGGAAAGCTGGATGAACAGGTTCACTGACGGCAGGCTGAAGGCGAACAGGTAGATCGGATTCGACGCCGTCAGCTCCATCAGCGTCGGACTGGTCAGCGCGCCGCTGTACCCTGGCGTGGTCGGATAGGAATACGGCGTCAGCGTCAACGTCCCCGGAAGGCCGGACTGATAATTGCCATTCGCGGTGTCGCCGGCGAACTGAAATGAAAAGAAGCCGCCGGTGTTGATGCCGCCCGGCTCCTCGTACGAACCGTATCCGGAGATCGTGTAGGTGATCGGAGTGGCCTGGGCCGGAGCGACCGCCACGGCGCAAAACGCAAAACTCGCAAGCAGTCCAGCCAGCCTCGTCGACTTCAGCACCATCACAGCACCTCGCGAAATCACCACGCCGAAATATTTAATCATATTAAATACCAAATATTATTTCACGTCAATCGCCATTCGCTCCGCGTCAATTCAATCAATTAATATCGGCGCGACAGCGGATCCGCGCCCCGGCCCGACGCGAGCCCCGGGACACCGCAGTCCGCGATCTGCCATGCACCCAGCACAGGCCGTCTCAAGCGATGCGTGCTAGGCTGAAATCCACTCCCAACCGACCATGAGCCGACCTTGTCCCCACAGCCTTCCCTCGCCCCACGCCCTGACGCCTCCGACCGCGACCGGATCGACCTCCGGGGGCTCCGGATCGACCACGGCCCCGGCGTGGAGTGGCGGGTGTCGGACGCCCCGGTTCCCTACGAGGACGCGCTCGAGGCCATGGAGCAGCGCGTCGCCCGGATCGCAGCCGGCGCGGCGCCGGAACTGGTCTGGCTGCTCGAGCACCCGCCGCTGTATACCTCGGGAACCCGCGCCCAGCCACGGGACCTGCTCGATCCCCGCTTTCCGGTCTACGCCGCGGGACGCGGCGGCCAGTTCACCTACCACGGCCCGGGCCAGCGCGTGGCCTATGTCATGCTCGACCTCAAGCGGCGCCGGCCGGACGTGCGCGCCTATGTGGCGGGCCTAGAGCGGCTGATCATCGGCACCCTAGATACCTTCAACATCCGCGGCGAGCGCCGCGAGGACCGGGTCGGAGTCTGGGTGGCCCGCCCGGACAAGGGGCCGGGCTACGAGGACAAGATCGCCGCGATCGGGGTCCGGGTGAAGCGCTGGGTGACGTTCCACGGCCTCGCCATCAATGTGGAACCCGACCTGCGCCACTTTTCCGGCATCGTGCCCTGCGGCGTGGTCGACCCGCGCTACGGCGTGACGAGCCTGGTCGACCTCGGGTTGCCGGTGACGCTGGCCGACGTCGACGTCGCGCTGAAAAACGCCTTCGAGGAGATCTTTGGTGCCGTCGCGCCGCGCGACGCCACGGAGTGAGGCGCCGTCACACGGTGGCCAGCGCCGCGAACACCTCGCCCGGCGGCCGCAGTCCGAGCGTAGTGGCCGCGGCGGGCTGCTCGTCGAGCGCCTCGACCCGAGCGGCGGGCGGGCCTCGCCGGCATTCCGTGATCATCACCGACACCGCACTCAAGCTGCCGGCAATCACCGCCTCGACCGAACCGTCGCGCCGGTTGCGCACCCAGCCCTCGATCCCGTGGGTGCGCGCCGCCGCGACCACGAAGGCGCGATAGCCGACGCCTTGGACCCGGCCCCGCACTGTGATGAGGCGGATGATGATGTGATGAGCAGACGATTTGGCGGTCATGGCCTCTGCTCCGGTACTGTGTCGAAATCGCGCGCGACGGTCAGCCCTTGAGGCCGAGGACCTCGGCCATCAAGGCCTTCATCGCGCCGTCGCGCATGACCCGCGCGGTGAACTCGGCCGGCGGCAGGCCCGGCAGATCCTTCGGCCGAACCCCGTCGCGCAGCGCCTTCAGAGTGGCATGCACCGCCTGCGTCGCCGCGGCGATCGGGGCGTGTCCCTGATTGGCGAGGCGCACCCGCTGGCCGAGCAGGAAGTCGTCGTCCTCGAGGTCTGCGTCCACCGTCCCCAGCATGATCGGCAACGTGGTGGCCGCTGCGATGGCCGCAAGCTGGTCACGCGTCTTGACGCCGGTGAAGAACAGCGCGTCCGCCCCGGCCGCCTCGTAGGCGCGGGCCCGGGCGATGGCGTCGTCGAGCCCGCTGATCGCGACGGCGCCGGTCCGTCCGAAGATCACCAGCGACGGATCGCTGCGGCCCTGGCGCGCGGCCTTGATCTTGCCGACGCCCTCGTCGATCGGGATCAGCTGCGGGCGCGGCTCGCCATAGGCCTGCGGCAGCAACGTGTCCTCGATGGTGAGGGCGGCGGCGCCCGCCGTCTCGATTTCCTGCACCGTGCGCCGGACATTCAGCGCGCTGCCGTAGCCGTGGTCGGCATCGACCAGGAGCGGCAAGCGGCCGGCACGGGTGATGCGGCGGACCTGCTCGGCGAGTTCGGTGAGCGTGATCAGCACCAGGTCCGGCTCGCCCAAAATCGCCAGCGACGCCGCCGAGCCGCCGAGAATGCCGACGGCAAAGCCGAGGTCCTCGGCGATGCGCGCGGAGATGGCGTCGTAGACCGAGCCGGGCCGCACCACGGCCGCCCCGGCCAGCACCGCCCGGAAAGCCTCGCGCCGTTCGCGCGCGCTCACCCTGCCCTCACGCGAATTCGAGGATCAGGGCATCGACCGCCAGCGTCGCGCCCGGCTTGGCATGGATGGCCTTGACGACGCCGTCACGCTCGGCGCGCAGCACGTTCTGCATCTTCATGGCTTCCACCACCGCAAGCGTCTCGCCGGCCTTGACCTCCTGGCCCTCGGCGACGTCGATCGAGATCACGAGGCCGGGCATCGGGCACAACAGCTTCTTGCCGGTGTCGGCGCCGACATTGACCGGCATCAGCCGCGCCGCCTTGGCTTCGCTGGCGGTGAAGACGCTGACCGGGAGTTCGCAGCCGCGATGGGCGAGCCGGAAGCCGTTGGGAATCGCGCGCACCTGGACGGCGATCGGGTGGCCGTCGACGGTGCCGAACCAGACGCCGTCGCCCGGCTTCCACGCCGAGACCAGGCGCAGCGCCGCCCCGGGCTCGCCCGCGGCGTCGAGGAAGCGGACCGCGATCGCGCCGTCCTCGCGGGCGACGTCGAGGCCGATTTCGTCCCGTCCGAGCCACACCGCGCGGCGCCGCTCGCGCACCACTTCGCGGCCGGTCATCTGGCCCGAAATCCGGCGCTTGCGTTCGCCGAGCACGTGATCGATCGCGGCGCCGACCGCGGCGATCCGCCGCGCGGTGTCGGCGTCGGGCTCGCGGCCGTGAAAGCCCTTGGGGAATTCCTCGGCGATGAAGCCGGTCGACAGCTCGCCCTTGCGCCAGCGCGGATGCAGCATCAACGCCGAGAGGAACGGAATGTTGTGGCGAATGCCGTCGATGTAGAACGCGTCCAGCGCGTTGGCCTGCGCCTCGATGGCGGCCGCGCGCGACGGCGCGTGGGTGATCAGCTTGGCGATCATCGGATCGTAATAGATCGAGATCTCGCCGCCCTCCTCGACGCCGGTATCGTTGCGCACAGTGACACCGTCGCGGCTGACCTCCTGCGGCGGCCGGTATTTGACCAGCCGCCCGATCGAGGGCAGGAAATTGCGGAACGGATCCTCGGCATAGACCCGGGACTCCACGGCCCACCCCGTCAGCGCGACGTCCTTCTGGGCGATCGACAGCTTTTCTCCCGCCGCCACCCGGATCATCTGCTCGACGAGATCGATGCCGGTCACCAGCTCGGTAACCGGATGCTCGACCTGCAGGCGCGTGTTCATCTCGAGGAAGTAGAAGCTCTTGTCCTGGCCGGCGACGAACTCCACGGTGCCCGCCGAATCGTAGTTCACCGCGCGCGCCAGCGCCACGGCCTGCTCGCCCATCTTGCGGCGAGTGGCCTCGTCGAGCAGCGGCGACGGCGCCTCCTCGATGACCTTCTGGTTGCGCCGTTGCACCGAGCATTCGCGCTCGCCGAGATAGATCACGTTGCCATGCTTGTCACCGAGCACCTGGATCTCGATGTGGCGGGGGTCGACGATGAACTTCTCGATGAAGACGCGGTCGTCGCCGAACGAGGCCTTGGCCTCGGCGCGCGCAAGCTTGAAGCCCTCCGCGACCTCGGCCCTGCTGTGGGCGATGCGCATGCCCTTGCCGCCGCCACCGGCGGAGGCCTTGATCATCACGGGATAGCCGATCTCGTCGGCGATCTTCACCGCGTGGCCGTCGTCCTCGATGATGCCGAGATGGCCGGGAACCGTGGAGACCTTGGCCTTGGCCGCCGCCTTCTTGGATTCGATCTTGTCGCCCATCGCGGCGATGGCGCCGGGATTGGGGCCGATAAACACCACCCCGGCCTCGGACAGCGCCCGCGGGAACGCTTCGCGTTCCGAAAGGAAGCCGTAGCCGGGATGGACCGCCTCGGCGCCGGTCTTGCGGCAGGCCTCGACGATCCGTTCGATCTGCAGGTAACTCTCGGCCGCTTGCGGTGGCCCGATCAGCACCGCCTCGTCAGCCATTTCGACATGGACTGAATCCTTGTCCGCTTCGGAATAGACGGCAACGGTCTGAATTCCCATGCGGCGGGCGGTTTTGATGACCCGGCATGCAATTTCGCCCCGGTTGGCGATCAAAATGCGTTTGAACATGCGCTCTTTACTTCTGACCGTTCTGTGGAGAGTTTAAGCCGCTCCGTGGCGATGGCTCGCCGCGAGGCCCTTGCCTTGAGCTTCCGTCCCATCCAACCCTATATCCCGAAAGAACTCTCCCCGGACAAGAGATTTTCATGCGCGTTACGCTCACGGCCGCTCTCGCCGCGCTGCTGGTGCTTGGGCCCGGTGCGGCACCTGCCGCGCCCCGCCAGCCCCGCACCGCCATGCCCCACAACGTTGTGCTGTTCGTCCCGGACGGCCTGCGCGCCCTGAAAGTCACTCCCGAGACGGCGCCCGCCATGGCCGCGTTGCGCGACAAGGGGGTCAATTTCGCCAATTCGCATTCCCTGTTCCCGACCTTCACCATGCCCAACGCGTCGGGCCTGGCGAGCGGCCACTATCTCGGCGACACCGGCGTGTTCAGCAACGTCATCTTTACCGGCTATCCGGTCGGTCCCGCCAACGCGAGCGTGACGCCGTTCATCGAGAACGACGCCGTGCTGGGCGACATCGACGAGCATTTCGCCGGCAATTTTGTCGACGAGGACACGCTGCTGAAGCTGGCGCGCGCCGCCGGATTTTCCACCGCCGCCGTCGGCAAGCTCGGCCCGACCCTGATGTTCGACCACACCGAGCGCAGCGGCACGAGCACTATCATCATCGACGACCAGACCGGAAGCGCCGCGGGCATTCCACTTTCGGACGAGATGAAGGCGGCGCTCGGCGCCGCCGGCCTGCCGACCGCGACGCCCCCGCGCGGCGCCAACGGCAAGGCCGGCGATTTTCAGACCCCCGGCGCCACGGTCGCCAACGTGGTCCAGCAGGCCTTCCTGGCCGACGCCGTGACCAAGGCGATCCTGCCGCTGTTCAAGGCACGCGGAAAGCCGTTCGTGCTGGTGGTGTGGTCGCGCGACCCCGACGGCTCGCAGCACAACCAGGGCGACAGCCTCAACAGCCTGAGCCCGGGCATCGACGGGCCGACCTCGCTCGCCGGCATCCGCAACGCCGACGACACGCTGGCGCAGGTGCTGCGCGGCCTCAAGGACCTCGGGCTCGAGGATACCACCGACGTCGTCGTCGCAGCCGACCACGGCTTCTCGACCATCTCGAAGGAGAGCCATACCAGTCCGGCCACCGCCGGCACCTATCCCGACGTCAAGCCCGGCTTTCTGCCACCCGGCTTCGTCGCGCTCGATCTTGCGAAGGCGCTCGACCTGCCGCTGTTCGATCCGGACACCAAGACGGCCGCGGTCGCGAGCGGCGCCTATCCACGGGTCGGCAACGGCCTGATCGGCAAGGACCCGGCGAAGCCCGATGTCGTCGTCGCCGCCAACGGCGGCTCGGACCTGATCTACCTGCCCGGCAAGGATCGCGGGCTGGCGCGGCGGGTCGTCGCCGCGCTGCTGGCGCAGGACTACGTCAGCGGCCTGTTCGTCGACGATGCGCTGGGCCCGATCGCCGGCACGCTGCGGCTGTCAGCGATCAACCTGCGGGGCGCCGCGCTCACCCCCCATCCCGCCATCGTGGTGAACTTCCGCAGCACCGGCACCGGCTGCGATCAGCCGGTGCTGTGCGCCGCCGAGGTCGCCGACACCCGCCTGCAGCAGGGCCAGGGCATGCACGGCAATTTCGCCCGCTCGGACACGCAGAATTTCATGGCCGCCGCCGGCCCCGACTTCAAGGCCGGATATGTCGATCGGCTTCCCGTGAGCAATGCCGACGTCGGCGTGACCATTGCCCGCCTCCTCGGCCTCAGGACACGGCCGAGGGGCGAACTCGTCGGGCGCGTCGTCACCGAGGCGATGCCCAACGGCGCAACGCCCAAGGCCTTCTCCGGCTCGCTCGCCGCACCTCCGGCGGCCAACGGGCTACGCACGGTGCTGCGCTTCCAGCGCGTCGGCGCGCAGCGCTATTTCGACGCCGCCGGCTTTGCCGGGCGCACCGTGGGGCTCGAGGTCGGGAAGGATCGTTGAAGCCGCGGCGGCGGCCCGACTCGCGTCACATGGCGAGATCGAACAGCCCGCCGAGCGACTGCGCCAGCGGCAAGGTGGAGGCGGCGCCGATCAGGCTCGCCACCAGCTTCATCAGCAGGTTGTTGGCGCGGCGCTTGCCGCGCATCTGCGCGGCGATCCACTGCAGCATTTCGATGTTGACGTCGAGCGCCGCCGCCGGCGCCCAGCTGTCGATCGCGGTGCCTGATGACAGCGCGACCGCGCGTGGCGGCACCGACAGCCCGGACGCCGCAGCAGCGTGGTGAACAATGGCTTTGGCGAGGAGGTCGTCGAAGCGCCCGCCGTCGGTCCGTTCGGTGGCGGCGTCGTGAATCCTGAACATGGCCTCCGCCTCGGCGCGGCTGACCGGCTGGTCGTTGACTGCGGCAGCGGTCAGGATGCGGGCGCACCAGGCCGCATCATCGCCGTCGAGCGAGCGCGAGAAGTGGACCCGACCCGCCGTGGTCGGCCCTTCGCCGGTGAGGACGCCATCCCGGACGAAAGCCAGCGCCTGCGCCGCGACCTCCCGGTCGGCAAAAGGCTCGGTTTCGATGGTGCGGATCAGATCCGCAAGAGTTCCAGCAGGCGTCGACATTGCACTCTCGTATGTTGTATGGCCCACCTTGTCCCCGAGGCCGTGAATCAAAGGTTAACAAAAGGTCATCACGACCACTCAAACTGGGGAGTGTTGCAGGTTGGTCGCGGGCCGCGGCGTCCGGGTTCGGACCGCCGATGGGCGGGGGGTGGATTAGCCCCCCCGACTGCGGTGAATTCGGGGCGCCGGTGGGTGCTTTCGACATCTGCAGGGTACTGCCACAGCACAGTATCGTGAGCACAAGCTTCTCCGCGGCGCCGCGATCACAGCAAGAGATGCTCAAAACCACCCGCGTCGAGCAAGGATCTTGTCCTTTGGCCGCACCGGTTTCGCCACCCGCACGAGCGCGCTATAAGGCGCAATCAATTTCCGCCGACTACGGAGAGACAAATATGACGATGCAGATTGGCGCCACCGCGCCCGATTTCGAAGCCGAGACCACCGAAGGCCGGATCCGCTTCCATGACTGGATCGGCAACAGCTGGGCGCTGCTGTTCTCCCACCCCAAGGATTTCACGCCGGTCTGCACCACCGAACTGGGCACCGTGGCCCGCCTCAAGCCGGAATTCGACAAGCGCGGCGTCAAACTGATCGGCCTGAGCGTCGACCCGGTCGACCGCCACTCGCTGTGGGCCAACGACATCAAGGAAACCCAGGGCGTGGCGCCGAACTACCCGATGATCGGCGACACCGATTTCAAGGTCGCCAAGCTCTACAACATGCTGCCCGCCGACGCCGAGGGCGACGTCGCCAAGCGCACCGCCGCCGACAATGCCACCGTGCGCACCGTGTTCCTGATCGGCCCTGACAAGAAGATCAAGCTGGCGCTCGCCTACCCCATGACCACCGGCCGCAACTTCGACGAGATCCTGCGCGCCATCGACTCGGCGCAGCTCACCGCCAAGCACCGCGTCGCGACGCCGGCCAACTGGAAGCAGGGCGAGGACGTCATCATCGCCGGCTCGGTGAGCGACGACGAAGCCAAGACCATCTATCCGGCCGGCTGGAAGGCGCCGAAGCCCTACCTGCGGATCGTGCCGCAGCCGAAGTGATGGAAGGGCGACGCGCCGCGCGTCGGATCCGACACCACTGACAAGCGAAAGACGGAAGCGACGGCCGCAGTGCCGTCGCTTCTTGCGTTTCAGCCTCCGGCGCCGACGCGGGCGGCGATCCATGACCCCGCCGTCGCCGCGATGGCGGTCGCGACCACGCCCCAGCCGATGTCGACGCCGACCACCGCCCAGGTCCAGTGCCGCAGCAGCGCCAGCGCCGTCAGTTCGAAGGTGGCGTAGCAGACCAATCCGAACAGCGCGCCCAGCAGCAGCGTCTGGCCCGAGCCAAGGCCGCGGCTGCCGACGAACACCACGATGCCGGCGATGTAGAGCAGATAGAACAGCACTGCTGGCAGGGGCCGGATCGGCCCCAGCATGTCGCCGACCTCGGCGGCGAAGAAGGTCTTGGCGACGAGGCCGAGAAAGACCAAGTCGATCGGCACGAACACCACCAGGGTGGCGAGATAGAGCACGGCAAGGTATCGCACGACAGTCTCCGCACGGGACTTCAGGAGGAACAGCTACGTTGCACGGCGGCACCGGGTTTCAGCACGGCAGGAGCGCAGTGGCGTTGGGCACCTGACATCGACAGCCGCCGCGGCGCCGTGCGATGGAGGTGATCACCGTTTTTCGTCCCAAAAGCCCTTCGAGGGTCCGCCCTTGGCATCCCCTGCTCCCGTCCTGGTCTGGTTTCGCGACGACCTGCGCCTCTCGGATCACCCCGCGCTGACCGCCGCCGCGGCGCGCGGCGCGCCGCTGATCTGCCTCTACGTGCTCGGCGAACCGGGCGCGACGGCGGCGGGCCGCCCGATCGGCGCCGCCGCGCGGTGGTGGCTGGCGCAATCGCTGCGCGCGTTGGCCTCAAGCCTCGCGGCCCAGGGCACCACGCTGGTGCTGCGGCGCGGACGTCCGGCCGACGTGATCGCCGGCCTGATCCGCGACCACGGCGTCGCCGAGGTCTACTGGAACGAGATCGCCACCGCGCCCGACGCCCGCATCGCGGCCGACGTCGCGGCGGCGGTCGAGCGCCATGGCGGCGCGTGGCGCTGCTTTCGCGGCAACCTGCTGGTGCGCCCGTCCGAGCTGCGCACCAAGGATGGGCGCGGCCTGCGGGTGTTCACCCCGTTCTGGAAGCGCGTGCTCGCCCGTGGCGACATCCCCACCCCGCTGCCGGCGCCGAAGCTAATTCCGGGACCGGTGATCGCAAGCGATGATCTCGCAGGCTGGGTGCTGGAGCCGACGCAGCCGGACTGGGCCGGCGGCCTGCGCGAGACCTGGAGCGTCGGCGAGGACGCGGCCCAGCGGCGGCTGCACGCGTTTCTGGCCGAGGACGTCGTCACCTATGCCGAAGCCCGCGACCGTCCCGACCGCGCCGTCACCTCGCGCCTGTCGCCGCATCTGCGGTTCGGCGAAATCAGTCCGCGGCAGGTCTGGCATGCGGCGCGCTTCGCCGCCTCCGAGCGGGTCGTGGTCGGCCGCGGCGTCGACAAATTCCTCAGCGAACTGGGCTGGCGCGAATTCAGTCGGCATCTCTTGTTCGACCACCCGGACCTCGCCACCGCCAACCTGCAGGCGTCGTTCGACGCCTTTCCATGGCGGGACGACGAGGCCGCCCTCAGGGCGTGGCAGCGCGGCCGCACCGGCTATCCGATCGTCGACGCCGGCCTGCGCGAACTTTGGACCACCGGCATCATGCACAACCGCGTGCGCATGGTGGTGGCGTCGTTCCTGTGCAAGCATCTCCTGATCGACTGGCGCCGCGGCGAGCAGTGGTTCTGGGACACCCTGGTCGACGCCGACCCCGCGAGCAATCCGGCGAGCTGGCAGTGGGTGGCCGGCTCGGGCGCCGATGCCGCCCCCTATTTCCGCATCTTCAATCCGGTGCTGCAGGGCGAGAAGTTCGATCCCGACGGCGCCTATGTTGCGCGCTGGGTTCCAGAGCTCGCGCAGCTGCCGCCGCGCTTCATCCATCAGCCCTGGACCGCGACGCCGCTCGAACTGGCGAGCGCCGGCGTTCGCCTCGGCGCCACCTACCCCGCGCCGATCGTCGACCACGCCGCCGCCCGGGCCCGAGCGCTGGACGCCTATGCCAGGACGCGGGCTTAACCTGCAGGGTTACGTCGACGCCGCGGCAGCGCGGTTGACGATCACCACGCCGGCGGCGCACAGCACCATGCCGCCAAGGGCGAGCGCGTCGAGCCGCTCGCCGAACAGCGCGAAGGCCATGGCGGCGGTGACCGCGGGCACCAGGTAGAACAGGCTCGCGACCTGGGTCGCGCCGGAGCGGCGGATCAGCCAGTACAATAGCGCGATCGATCCCACCGACAGCACCAGCGTGGCCCAGCACAGCGCGAAGACGAGGCCGGGCACCAACGTCACCGTCATCGGCTCGAACAGCAGCGCACCGATCACGAAGCACAGGCCCGAGGCGCCGAACTGCACGATGTTGCCGGCGCGCCAGTCGATGCCGCCGCAGAACCGCTTCTGGTAGAGCGTGCCGAGCGTGATGCCGAACAGCGAGGCCACGGAGGCGACCCAGCCCCATCCCGCCTGGCCGGTCAGCGTGCGGTCATGCATGACGAACATGACCCCGACCAGCCCGAGCAGCAGCCCTGCCCATTGCAGCGGCGTGACGCGCTCGCCGAGAAAGCGGCTGGCGAGCGTCGAAGTCAGGATCGGCTGCAGCCCCGGCATCAGCGCCGAGAGGCCGGCGGGAATCGCGTGCCCGATCGCGAGCGTGACGCCGGCGAGGTAGACGCACTGCACCAGCAGCCCGGCGACGACACTGTGGAAGATCTGCCAGCCCCGCGGCCACGCCGGGCGCGTCACCGCGGCGATGACGAGCAGAAGACACACCGTCACCCCCATGCGCATCGCCAGCCATGTCAAAGGCTGGGTGCCCTGCAGCGCAAGTTTGGTCACGATGAATCCCGTGCTCCACAGCACGACGAACAGGGCCGGCGCCGCGCGCACGGAGAGGGACTCATTTGCGGGATTCATGGCGGCGACCTGATTGCCTTACCTCGCGATTGCTTGCAATGATCGAATGCGCAGGGCTAGTGCCCGCTTTTCGAAGTTCGTGGTACATCACGGCGAAGTTCAGATCGCTACTCGTAGAACCAATCGTACAGGAAGGACCAACCATGGATGTTCGCGCCGCCGTCGCCACCGCCGCGGGTCGCCCGCTCGAGATCACGACGGTCCAGCTCGACGGCCCCCGCGCCGGCGAGGTGCTGGTGGAGATCAAGGCGACCGGCGTCTGCCACACCGACGAGTTCACGCTGTCGGGCGCCGATCCCGAAGGGCTGTTTCCCGCGATCCTCGGCCACGAAGGCGCCGGCATCGTCGTCGACGTCGGCCCCGGCGTCACCAGCGTGAAGAAGGGCGACCACGTCATCCCGCTCTATACGCCGGAATGCCGGCAGTGCCCCTCGTGCCTGTCGCGCAAGACCAACCTGTGCACCGCGATCCGCGCCACCCAGGGCCAGGGCCTGATGCCCGACGGCACCTCGCGGTTCTCGCTCGGCGGCAAGCCGGTGCATCACTACATGGGCACCTCGACCTTCGCCAATTTCACCGTGCTGCCGGAGATCGCGGTGGCCAGGATCCGCGAGGACGCGCCGTTCGACAAGGTCTGCTACATCGGCTGCGGCGTCACCACCGGCATCGGCGCGGTGCTCAACACCGCCAAGGTCGAGATCGGCGCCAAGGCCATCGTATTCGGGCTCGGCGGCATCGGCCTCAACGTCCTGCAGGGCCTGCGGCTCGCGGGCGCCGACATGATCATCGGCGTCGACATCAACCCGGCGCGCAAGAGCTGGGGCGAGCGGTTCGGCATGACCCATTTCGTCAACCCCACCGAGGTCGGCAAGGACCTCGTGGCCCATCTCGTCAACATGACGAAAACGCCCGCCGACCAGATCGGCGGCGCCGACTACACCTTCGACTGCACCGGCAACGTCACGGTGATGCGCCAGGCGCTGGAGGCCTGCCACCGCGGCTGGGGCCAGTCCATCGTCATCGGCGTGGCGCCGTCCGGCGCCGAGATCGCGACCCGGCCGTTCCAGCTGGTGACCGGGCGGGTGTGGAAAGGCACCGCATTCGGCGGCGCGCGCGGCCGCACCGATGTGCCGAGGATCGTCGACTGGTACATGGACGGCAAGATCGAGATCGACCCGATGATCACCCACGTCGTGCCGCTCGCCGAGATCAACACGGCGTTCGAGCTGATGAAGAAGGGCGAGTCGATCCGCGGCGTGGTGACGTTCTAGGAGGACGCTGAGTCATTCCGTAGCTCCTGCTCCTCATCCCGAGAGCCTGACGAAAATACGGACCTGAATTTTCGAGTCATCCAGTCATCACGCGAGCGATAGGGGTCGGGATCGGCTTTCGCCGACCCCGCCCTCCGAACCGTACGGGCGGTTTTCCCGCATACGGCTCTCCAGTCGGTAGTTTCTTCATCGAGACTGTCTCGCTGTTTGCCATGCTGCGTGAAGTGCGAACAGCC
>JARLJA010000006.1 GCA_031291445.1 Xanthobacteraceae bacterium
CACCGCCATTGCCGCCGGAGCCGCCGGTGCCGCCGTTGCCGGCGCTGCCACCCGTCCCGCCGACACCGCCGATCAAGGTGCCGGAATTGGAAATCGCGACGCTGCCGATCACCTCGACGCCGGCGCCGCCATTTCCGCCGGTGCCGCCGATTCCCCCGTTGCCACCATTGCCGCCGTTGCCACCCGCGCCGCCGCTGTTGCCGGGTGAACCGGCGGCGCCGGTGCCGCCAGCGCCACCGTTGCCGCCCGTGCCGCCGCTGCCGCCGGTGCCGCCCATCCCGCCCGTGATGGTCTGCGAACTGGTGTAGCTGGTGCTGGTGGTGGCCTGGGAGCCGGCGCCCCCGGCGCCACCGGTGCCGCCAGGGCCGCCGGTGCCGCCGTCGCCGCCATTGCCCCCCGGATTGACGCCGGCGACACCCATCGTGCCACCGCTTCCGGTGGTGCCGGTGGATCCGGCCACGCCATCGGCGCGCGCCGGGGCAGACGACAGCGCGGATCCGGCGATCAGCATGGCGAGCGCAGGCGAGGCCGCGCCCGCGCACCCGGCGAGCGCCGTGAGCGCACGCCATCGCTTCGACTGCAGACGCTTCATCGCGCGCTCACACCATGACCACCACCGAAGCTCTTTACACGGAGCGCGGAACGCCCGCCAAGTGGGCCGCATCACGTCGCGACGACGAGTGCCCCGATGTGGCGTCGCGGCCACAGATCGGCGACGGCCGGCAGCTGCCCGGCGTCGGCCGGTGCTCGATGATTCCAGCACCCTTTAGTTTCCGAAGTTGGTGTGGTCAGGTTGCTGCAAGAGGTGCACGAACTTCGGAAACAGGGGACTGGGAGCCCGCGCGTGAACGAACAGCCGCCTGCCGATGCCGTCACCCGCCAGTACGAGCGATGGCGATACCCGGAGCCGATCCAGGACCTGGCGGCATGGGTGAAGGACAACTGGGAATGGTTCGACCCCGCGCACGCCCACCGGATTCTGTGGCCCGATCGCGCCTACCAACCCGACCTCGACATCCTGATCGCGGGTTGCGGCACCAACCAGGCCGCCGTGTTCGCGTTCACCAACCCGCTCGCGCGCGTCGTGGCGATCGACGTCAGCCAGCCGTCGCTGGACCATCTGCGGCATCTCAAGGACAAATACCGGCTGGCGAACCTGACGCCGCTGCTGCTTCCGATCGAAGCGCTGCCGACGCTGGGACAGGATTTCGACCTGGTCGTCGCGACCGGCGTGCTGCATCACCTCGCCGACCCCGCCGCGGGCATGAAGGCGCTCGCCGGTTGCCTGCGGCGCGACGGCGTGCTCGGCGCGATGCTCTACGCCAGATACGGCCGAATCGGCGTCGAGCTGCTGCAATCGGTGTTTCACGACCTCGGGCTCGGCCAGGACGAGGCGTCGGTCCGGATCGTCAGGGAGACGATCGCGTCGCTGGCCCCGGATCATCCGGTCCAGAGCTATCTCAGGATCGCGCGGGACCTGCCGTCCGATGCCGCGCTGGTGGATACGTTCCTGCACAGCCGCGACCGCAGTTACAGCGTCGACGACTGCCTCGGTCTCGTCGCCTCGGCAGGGCTCGTGTTCCAGGGCTGGCTGCTCAAGGCGCCGTACCACGCGCATGCCCTGCCGGCACCGGCGAGCGCCTTCCATGCCGCGGTGGGCGCGCTGCCCGAGACCAGGCAGTGGTCGGTGATGGAGCGCATCCATCCGCTGAACGCCTGCCATTTCTTCATGGCGTGCCGCGCCGACCGGCCGAGCGAGCGCTATGCCATCGATTTTTCGGGCCCCGCGGCGCTCGATCATGTCCCGATGCTGCGCACGCGCTGCGGCATGTCGGGCACCGAGATCTTCCGGCCGGACTGGCGCATGGCGCTCGATGCTGCCCAGCTACCCTTCGTCCTCAACGTCGACGGCCGGCGCACGATCCGCGAGATCGCCGCCTGCGTCGCGCAGGGCCGCACCGCGTCGGAAGCGGGCGCCGCCGACCTCGAAACCTTCGGTTGCAGGCTGTTCGAGGCGCTGTGGCGGCTCGATTTCGTGGCGATGGCCCTGCGGACGCCGCGCCGCAATGACGACGTCTCGTCAACCAGCCTGCGCTAGTTGGCGTAGCGCGCGGTGAGGTCGCGCGAGATCCTGGAGCCTTCCTCGAGATAGCGCTGGATCGCGAGGTTCGCCGCCGGCGTGCAGGTGCGGTAGGTCTGCTGGAAGCCGTGATAGCCGCGGTTGAAGCTCGCCACCATGCGGGTGCGCCGGTCGCCCGACGGCGTTTCGGCGTCGATCAGCGCCTGCATCTGGTTGCGCCACTTCAGGCCTTCGTTGCTGCCGCAGACCGCGCGCAGGTAGTGCAGCGTGCCGAGGATCTCGGCGAGCCGCAGCAGGTCGGCGTCGAACGGGGCGGCGGTCGCGTCCTGCGCCCGCGCCGCGGACGGCGCGACCAGCGTCAGGGCGATGAGGATGGCCGCAACGAGCTTGTGCATCGCGCGGGATATGCCTTTTCGCCGCGCAGGACGCAAGCCGCGCCGTCGCCGCGGTCAGGCCGCGACCAGGCGGTGGGCGGCGGCGACGATCTCGGCGAGGCCCTCGGTGGTCGACAGGGCGCCGAAATCGCCGGGATCGCGCCACAGCGCGTCGTCGAGTTCGTCGTTGAGGCGGACCTCGCCCGCGGCCCAGCGGGCGGCGAACGACATGATCAGGTAGTGTCCCGCGGCGCCGCGCCGGGGGTCGGGCAGGGCCTCGCGATAGCCCGCCAGGCCGACGATGGCGATGGTCAGCCCGGTTTCCTCGGCGACCTCCCGGGCCAGCGCCTGGGTCAGGGTTTCGCCCAGTTCGACCCGGCCGCCGGGCAGCGAGTAGAGGCCGCGTGCCGGCGTGCGGGCGCGCCGGACCAGCAGCACCTGGCCGTC
This sequence comes from Xanthobacteraceae bacterium, assembly GCA_031291445.1. Taxonomy (GTDB): domain Bacteria; phylum Pseudomonadota; class Alphaproteobacteria; order Rhizobiales; family Xanthobacteraceae; genus Bradyrhizobium_A. The sequence goes on from JARLJA010000006.1 coordinate 2,902, forward strand.
ACGGAAGATCGCTGCGCTGACCGCGAGCTGGGGCCGTTCGGGGACGCTGGTAGCCACCCGTCTACGCCGTCATGATCTGGTCGACGTCGGCTTCCCCGGCATCCTGTTCGGGGCCGTTGATCACGCCGCCCGCGGCCATCACCAGCGGCTTGACCCAGCTGGTGGCGCGCTCGGCGAGCTGGGCCCGGCTGTGGTCCTGGGAGACCTGGCGCATGGCGTCGGCGACCGCGGTGAGGATCGAGGTCATGTTGTCGGTGATCAGGTCGAACTCCGCGCGGATCTCGGGATCGGCGGCCTCGTAGGCGCGGACGGCGAGATCGCGGCCCTTGAAGTTCGACGCGTGAAAATGTTCGCTGTAGGACAGCGGATGCCAGGCCAGGAAATCCTCGGCGCAATCCGGCAGGTCGGGGATCATTTCAAGAAGCATCACGGCCTCGTTGAAGTGATTCAGGTAGTCTGTGGCGAGGCCGGTCCTGGGATTGATGTTGGCGGCCCGCAACTCCTCGGGGGAGATGCCGCCCACGCCGGTCACATCGCTTCGACCGGAAGCGGCGTCGGGGTCCTGGCTCGTCTGCACGGCAGTGGCGTTCATCCTGACAAGAATTAGATTGGCTAAGTTAATTTGTCTTGAATATGACGCGGAGCGGTTTCGCAAATGTGTGGACGTTTCGTCATTACGTCGTCGCCGGACGCTCTGCGCAGGTTGTTCAACTATTCCGAGCTTCCGAATTTTCCGCCGCGCTACAACGTGGCGCCGACCCAGCCGGTTCCGGTGGTATTGCAGGAGCAGAGCGCGCGGCATTTTCATCTGATGCGATGGGGTTTCCTGCCGGCCTGGGTCAAGGATCCCAGGAAGTTCGCGCTGGTGATCAATGCGCGGTCCGAGACGGTGCGGGACAAGCCCGCGTTTCGCAACGCGCTCAAGCGCCGCCGCTGCCTGCTGCCCGCCGACGGCTACTACGAGTGGCAGGAGACGGGCGGCCGCAAGCGGCCGTTCTTCATCCATGCGCGCGACGGCGCTCCGATCGCGTTCGCAGGGCTCGCCGAGACCTGGGTCGGTCCCAACGGTGAGGAAGTGGATACCGTCGCCATCGTGACCACGGCGGCGCCGCCACATCTCGCCATGCTGCATTCACGCGTGCCGGTCACCGTGAGTCCGCATGATTTCACGCTGTGGCTCGATTGCGCCGGCTTCGACGTCGACGAGGCGATGGCACTGCTGGTGCCGCCGCGGGAAGACCTGTTCGCGTGGCACGAGGTATCGACCGAGGTCAATCGCGTCGCCAATGACGGCCCACGGCTGATCCAGCCGGTTGCGCAGGATCATGTTACCAACGAGGCGGCCGCGGCGGACGCCGCGCCGCCGAAGAAGAAGGCGCGGGCGGCGCGCGCCAGGCCCGTCGACGACGGCCAGGGCTCGCTGTTTTGATGGTCATTCCGGGGCGGCGCCCGTCAGGGCGCCGAGCCCGGAATCTATCCTCACCAACGGCAGTTTGAGACGACGGCGTTGCCGCTCCGTGGCCTCCACCACGACCGTGGTTATGGGTTCCGGGCTGAGCGCCGGTCAAACCGGCAAGGAGTAGGAGGTGGAAGTCCTCTGCAGTGAAGGTGTAGCGAACCGCACTGGCCCCGAGCCGTGCGCCGTCGCCCGCGAGGGCGAGGGCGAAGCGTCGGCAGGAGA
>JARLJA010000062.1 GCA_031291445.1 Xanthobacteraceae bacterium
ACTGGGGCGACGCGGCCGGAACGGCGGCGGCGATCGACGCAGCGCGGTTCATGCACACCGGCGACCTGGCGACGATCGACGCCGAAGGCTATTGCAACATCGTCGGCCGGCTCAAGGACATGGTCATTCGCGGCGGCGAGAACGTCTATCCCCGAGAGGTCGAGGAGTTTCTCTATAGCCACCCCGCCGTCGCGGACGTCCAGGTGTTTGGCGTTCCCGATCCGCGTTACGGCGAGGAGCTGTGCGCCTGGGTCAAGCTGCGCGAGGGCGCCGCCTTGAGCGAAGCAGAGGTCATCGCGTTCTGCCGGGCGTCAATCGCCCATTACAAGGCGCCCAAATACGTCCGTTTCGTTCAGGAATTCCCGATGACCGTCACCGGAAAGGTGCAGAAATTCCAAATGCGCCAGACGATGATCGACGCCTTGGGCCTCAAGGTCGAAAAGACCGCCTGACGCCGCCGAACGCCAAAATAGCGGCGGACGCCAAAAAGCGGCCGTAAATCCGCCTTTGATCCTGTTCAACGAAAGTTCAGACTATTTGGCTTCACTTGGCAATTGGTCTGGTCGCGCTTAAATGACGTCAAGGACGGCCGGGCCGGGCCTGAATTTCTTCGCGGCGCGCTGTCGATGGGAACCCGATGAACCCAAACTTTCGCAACTTCGCCCTGTGGGTGATTATCTTCCTGCTGGTGCTCGCTCTGGTGACCCTGTTCCAGAGCCCGGCGCAGAAGACCCCCAGCGCCGACATCACTTTCAGCCAGCTGTTGACCGAAGTCGACGGCGGCCATGTGCGCGACGTGACCATCGCCGGGGCCGACATCAGCGGCCATTACAAGGACGGGCGCGCTTTCGTCACCTACGCCCCCAACGACCCCGGCCTCGTCGACACGCTCTACAAGAAGGACGTGACAATCACCGCCCGGCCGCCGTCGGACGGCAATTCGTGGCTGCTGACCCTGCTGATCAACGGCCTGCCGCTGCTGCTGTTCCTCGGCGTGTGGATCTACATGTCGCGGCAGATGCAGGGCGGCGCCGGCAAGGCGATGGGCTTCGGCAAGTCGAAGGCCAAGCTGCTCAATGAGGCGCAAGGCCGCGTCACCTTCGAGGACGTCGCCGGCATCGACGAAGCGAAGGAAGACCTGCAGGAGATCGTCGAATTTCTGCGCGACCCGCAGAAATTCCAGAAGCTCGGCGGCCGCATCCCGCGCGGCGTGCTGCTGGTCGGCCCGCCCGGCACCGGCAAGACGTTGACTGCGCGCGCGGTGGCCGGCGAAGCCAACGTGCCGTTCTTCACCATCTCCGGCTCCGACTTCGTCGAGATGTTCGTCGGCGTCGGCGCCAGCCGCGTGCGCGACATGTTCGAGCAGGCGAAGAAGAACGCGCCGTGCATCATCTTCATCGACGAAATCGACGCGGTCGGCCGCCATCGCGGCGCCGGCCTCGGCGGCGGCAACGACGAGCGCGAGCAGACGCTGAACCAGCTCCTGGTCGAGATGGACGGCTTCGAGGCCAACGAGGGCGTGATCCTGATCGCGGCCACCAACCGGCCCGACGTGCTCGATCCGGCGCTGCTGCGCCCCGGCCGCTTCGACCGCCAGGTCATCGTGCCCAATCCCGACGTGGTCGGCCGCGAGCAGATCCTCAAGGTTCACGTCCGCAAGGTCCCGCTGGCGCCCGACATCAACCTCAAGACCATCGCCCGCGGCACCCCCGGCTTCTCCGGCGCCGACCTGATGAACCTGGTCAACGAGGCCGCCCTGATGGCCGCGCGCCGCAACAAGCGGATGGTGACCCAGAGCGAGTTCGAGGACGCCAAGGACAAGGTGATGATGGGCGCAGAGCGCAAGTCGCTCGTCATGACCGAGGAAGAGAAGATGCTCACCGCCTATCACGAGGGCGGCCACGCCATCGTCGCGCTCAACGTCAAGGCCACCGATCCGGTGCACAAGGCCACCATCATCCCGCGCGGCCGCGCGCTCGGCATGGTGATGCAGCTGCCCGAGCGCGACAAGCTGTCGATGTCGCTCGAGCAGATGACTTCGCGCCTCGCCATCATGATGGGCGGCCGGGTCGCCGAGGAGCTGGTCTTCGGCCGCGAGAAGGTGACCTCGGGCGCGTCGTCCGACATCGAGCAGGCGACGCGGCTGGCGCGCATGATGGTGACCCGCTGGGGCCTGTCCGACGAGCTCGGCACCGTGAGCTACGGCGAGAACCAGGACGAGGTCTTCCTCGGCATGTCGGTGTCGCGCACCCAGAACGTGTCGGAAGCCACCGCCCAGAAGATCGACGTCGAGATCAGGCGCCTGGTCGAGGAAGGTCACCAGGAGGCGACGCGAATCCTGACCACCAAGCGCGACGCGCTGGAGACGCTGGCCAAGGGATTGCTCGAGTTCGAGACGCTGTCTGGCGACGAGATCACCGATCTCCTCGACGGCAAGAAGCCGAGCCGCGAATCGGTGCTCGAACCCTCCGGTCCGCGGACCTCGGCGGTGCCGCCGGCCGGCAAGCCGCGGCCGCGTCCGGAGCCCGACCTCGGCACCGAGCCGCAACCGCAGGCGTAAGTCCGGGGCGCGCCATGGCCGAGCCTTCGGCCAGGGTGCCGGCCGACAAACCGGTCAAATCTCTCGTGTGCAAAAGCCCGGCATCAAGCCGGGCTTTTGTATTTTGGTGACCGGCACGCCGGTCGCTTCCGAAGTTTGCGATACGTTGCAGCAACCGCCGTCGCGAACTTCAGAAACAGGGTATTGGTCGGGACTGAAATTCGTCCGCAAGAGCGCGCGAAACTACAGCTGCTGCGGGCGGTTGAGTACTGCGTTGAACACGGTTCCCGGCACGCCCACCCGCTCGTCGCGATCGAGCGCACCGAGCTCCTCGACGTGAGCGTCAGGGGCCTGGCTGACGACCGCGAGCCGATCGAAGAAGGGCAGATCCAGTTCATTATCCCGCAGACGCATGACGCCCCAGACATCCCACGGCAGCATCTCCCGGTTGTTCAACGCGGCGATGTCGCGGACGATGTTGCCGGCGATGAACCAGAGCCCGTGCATGTCCTGGATGCCGAAGGCCGCGGGATCGGCCCTGCCGCTGCGGCAGCGCGACCAGGCATCGCCCGCGACCACGAACTGATCCCGCGGGACGTCCGCCGTATCGAATGCGATCCCGAACAGTTCGCGCTGGCGATCGTCGATCTGGGCATCGAACAGCACCCAGCGCTGCCTTCCCTCGTTCCAGTATTCCGTCACCCAATGGTCGAGGTATTTGCCGGTTTCGAAATAGGCGCCAAAACCGCAGCGGGCACGCGCCGGAATGCCGTGCGTGCGCAGCATGGCGACGTGAAGAAGCGTGAAGTGCCGGCAGACGCCGACCTGCCGCCGGTCGGCTGCTCGCGGTTCCGAGAGCGGCCGGTCATCGCGCGCGACGATGTCATCCAGGATCGTTTCGACGGCACGAACGTGCGATTGAGCCTGCCGGTCGTGACCGAGCGCCACCCCGTAGGCGGGTGCGATATGCTGATGGATCAGCAGACCCTGCACCACCTCTGCGAGCCGACCGGCGTCGCCCGGCAAGCCGTCGAACAGAACGGCGTGGCGGCCGGGATCGCTCATGCCAACCGGCCTGCTGTAGCGATCGAAGGTCATGCGAAAATCTCCCGTCAATCATGGTCCGCTGCCGGCGCCAGTCCCGCGCCGCCTGCGACCTGGTCGCACGGCGTCGCGTGATCGGGCCGCAGTCTACCGGTTCGCCGCCGGCCGCGCTTGATCGCGATTGCGGGCAGGGCACACGGGCGATGGATCACCGGCCGGCGGGTGTGGCGCCGGGGAACGAGGCCGCCGCCCCCGGTTTTTAAGGGTTCCGCAAGGCCGTTGGCTTAAGCCATGGCAGGTCGACGTGCCGCGATCCGGGCGAGGGTCTTCGAATGTCCATGTCCCCATTCCTCCCGGAAATCCGTGGGCGCGAGGCCATGCCGGCCTGGGCGGTGACGGCATGCCTGGTGCTGTGCATCACCCAGGCGCTGTTTTTTCCGCTGGCCTACGGCCACCTCTGGATCGTCGATGAAGCCGGGCGCGGCATTCCGACCGATTTCGTCAATGTCTGGTCGGCCGGCCGGCTCGTGCTCGAGGGCCATCCCGCCTGGGCCTACGACTGGGACATCCAGAAGACCGTCCAGCTCGCGATCCTGGGACAGGGTTACGACGGCAACTTCGCCTGGCACTATCCGCCGCCGTTTCTGTTCGTCGCCGCAGCGCTGGCGAGCTTCCCCTATGTCGGCGCCTTCATGGCCTGGCCGTTGCTCACGTTCATTCCCTATGCGGCAGTGATGCGCGCGCTGGTCGGCCGGCCGTTCGGCTGGCTCCTGGCCGGCGCCTTTCCCGCGCTGCTGGTCAATGCCGCGATCGGCCAGAACGGATTTCTCACCGCGGCGCTGATCGGCGGCACCCTGTATTTTCTGCCCAGCCGCCCGGTGCTCGCCGGGGTGCTGCTCGGCCTGCTCAGCTACAAGCCCCAATACGGGTTCCTGTTTCCCCTGGTGCTGCTGGCGACGCTGCAGTGGCGCGCCTTCTTCAGCGCCGCCGCGGTGACGCTGGCGCTGGCGCTGGCATCGCTGTTGGCCTTCGGCCTGGAGACCTGGCAGGCGTTCTTCCACTGGCTGCCGATGTTCTCGCAGGCATTCCTGTCGGAGGGCAGGGCCTATTGGGGCAAGATGCAGAGCCTGTTCGCGACCATCCGGCTGTGCCATGGCAGCGAGCCGTTGGCCTGGGCCGCGCAGTGGACGCTGGACGCGGTGGTGGCGATCGGCCTGGTGCGGATCTGGCGCAGCGCCACCCCCTACTGGATCAAGGCGGCCGCGCTCGCCACCGCGACGCTGCTGGTGACCCCCTATCTCTTCCTCTACGACGTCATGGTGCTGGCCATTCCGGTGGCGCTGCTGGTGCGCGCCGGCCTCAGCGAGGGGTTCCGGCCCCATGAACCTGCCGCGCTCGGGCTGGCCTTCCTGCTGCTCGCCTCCTACCTCGCTCTCGGGTTGCCGACCGGGTTCGCCGCGACGCTGATCGTGGCCGCGTTGCTGGTGCGGCGCTATCGCGCGACGATGCCGGCGCGCCTGGCGCCGCTGCCGCCGGCCGGTCTGTCGCAGTTGCCGACGTGACCGCGGCGCCGACCGGTCATCCGCCGTTCGCCGAACGCCCGGGCGCCGTCACCCTGCCGCGCCTGGTCGTGACCGTGGCGCTCGCGCTCAGCGCCATGAACGGCCTGTGGTGGCTGCTCGCCGCGCTGTCCGGTCAATGGATCACCGATGCGCGCGGGATCGCCATCGAGACCGATTTCACCAACGTCTATGCCGCCGGCCGGATGGCGCTCGAGGGGCATGCGGCGCAGGCCTATGACTGGGAGATCCACAAGCGCGCCCAGGAGGCAGTGCTCGGCCATGGCTTCGACGGCTACTTCGGCTGGCACTACCCGCCGCCCTACCTGTTCGTCGCCGCGGCGCTGGCGAGGCTGCCCTATGGCGTTGCGTTCGTCACCTGGGTGATTGCGAGCGCCGTTCCCTATGCGCTCACCGTGCGGCGTCTCGTCGGCCATCCCGCCGGCTGGCTGATCGCGGCCGGCTGTCCGCTGGCGCTCCACAACGTCCTGATCGGCCAGAACGGGTTCCTGACCGCGACCTTGATCGGCGCCGCCATGCTTTCGATGCCGAAGCGGCCCTGGCTCGCCGGCGTCTGTGTCGGTCTCTTGATCTACAAGCCGCAATACGGGCTCATGTTTCCGGTGGCGTTGCTCGCCGGCCGGCAGTGGCGGGTGATCGCGGGCGCGGCGCTGACCGCGGCCGTGCTGGTGATCGCCTCATGGACCGCCTTCGGCACGCAGACCTGGACCGCCTTCTTCGACTGGCTGCCGCGCGCCTCGCAGGCCTTCCTGGTCGAAGGCGAGGCCGTATTCGGCAAGCTGCAGAGCGTGCTGGCGCTGGTGCGCTATCTCGGCGGCGGCGACGCGCCGGCCCGGACGCTGCAAGCCGTGGCCAGTCTCGGCGCGGCCGCGGGGCTCGCGGCGATCTGGTGGAGCCGGGCGGCGCACGACATCAAGGCCGCGGCGCTGGCGACCACCGCGCTGATCGCCACCCCCTATCTTTATCCCTATGACATGGTGGTGCTGGTGCTGCCGGTGGCGCTGATCCTCAGGCACGGCGCGCGCACGGGCTTCCTGCCTCACGAACTGCCGGCGCTCGCGATCGCCGTCATCCTGCTGGTGGTTTTTCCCTTCGTGGTGGCGCCGGTCGGGCTCGGCGCGACCTTGCTGGTCGCCGCCGTGGTGGCGCGCCGCGCGCTCGGCGATCCGCGCGGCGCGGAGCCGGCATGCTCCATGGGCGTTGCCGCATAGGCTCCATGCGTGCACCGCCGGCCGCGCCGCGGAGCGCACGCTTGACGCCGCCGGACGTTTCTCCCACTCGTTGAGTGGTCGGCAAGCCGCAGAGAATCAGCGATCTCCTTCCGTGAAGAGTTCCGATCATCTCCATCAGCCGGCCTTCTGGTCGCGTGACGCCATCGGGCCCGGCATCTACGCGATCGCGCCGATGCTGCCGGGCACCGCGGCCTTCGGGCTCGCCTTCGGCGCGCTGTGCGCCCAGAAGCAGTTCTCGCTGACCGAAGTCGAACTGATGATGGCCATCGTCTATGGCGGGCTGTCGCAGTTCGTCGCGGTGCAGTCGTGGCCGGATCACCTCACGGTGTCGACGATCGCCACGCTCGCGCTGCTGACGGCGACGGTCAACCTGCGCTTCGCGCTGATGAGCGCGAGCCTGCGGCCCTGGTTCGGCACGCTGCCGCCGTGGCAGGCCTATCCCGCGATGCTGCTGGTGACCGACGGCGGCTGGCTCGCGGCCTCGCGCTATCGCGACCACGGCGGCGCCAATGCCTGGTTCTTCGTCGGCGGCGGCCTCGTGCTGTACGTGGTCTGGCTGGTGTCCTCGGTGCCCGGCTTCCTGCTCGCCGAGCAGCTCGCCGACCCGAAGAAATACGGCGTCGACCTGGTGATGCCGGCGTTCTATGCCGCGATGCTGGTGCCGGCGTGGAAGGGCGCGCGCCGCGCGATCCCCTGGGCCGTCGCAGGCATGGTGGCGCTGGTGCTTCACCGTTTCGTCGCCGGCGACTGGTTCATCATCGGCGGCGCGATCGCCGGCAGCATCACCGCGGGCCTGCTCGATGACTGATTCCGTGCGCCCCGACGTGCTGATCGCCTTCGTCGCGATGATGGCGGTGACGGTGGCGGCGCGCGTCGGTGGATTCTGGGTGATGCGCTACATCCCGATCACGCCGCGGGTGCGGCGGATGCTCGATGCGCTGCCGGGCTCCATCATCGTGGCGGCGTCGTTGCCGATGGTCGTCAGCGGCGGCGTCGTGGTGATCATCGCGATCGTCGCGGCGATGACCGTGACCATCATTCGCCGCAACGATTTCGTCGCGGTGATCGTCGGCATGGCGGTGGCGGCGCTGGCGCGGGCGCTGGGCTTCAGTGGCTGAGGACCGCGCAGCCGCGCGGGCATGAGGAGAGGTCGTGGGGCACGCAGTTTATGCTGCAGTGCGAACCGACCATCTTGCGGACCTTTTTGAATTGGTGTTCAGTTTTAAAAGGGACAGGACGCTCAATGGTTTATCGGCGCACACATCAGGTCGTACGGCGCCTCGCGGCGCGCCGCCATGCAATCCTCAATGCAGCCCGCGACGCGGCCTCCGAAGGCGGCATGGCGGCGGTCCAGATCGCGCCGGTGGCGGCCCGCGCCAACGTCGCCGCGGGCACGGTTTACCGCTATTTTCCGTCAAAATCGGACCTGATCTCCGAACTGATCGCCGATGTCTCCCACGACGAACTGACGGCGATCCGGCGCGCGGCAGACGCCGCGCCTGGCCCTTCGTCGGCGCTCGCTGCCGCGGTCACCACCATCGCGGTCCACGTGGTGTCGCATCGCAAGCTGGCCTGGGGCATCCTCGCCGAGCCGGTGGACGTGGACGTATCCCAGTCGCGGCTCGCCAGCCGCCGGGCGATCGCGGCCGAAATCAAGTCGCGCATCGATGCCGCGGTGCGCGCCGGACACCTGCCGGCGCAGGACACCGAACTCGCGGCCACCGCCGTGCTCGGCGCGCTGCACGAGGCGCTGGTCGGCCCGCTGGCGCCCAGCGATCTCGACGACCGCGGCAAGCTGCGCGACGCCGTCCAGACGGTGTCGCTGCTGGCCCTGCGGGCGGTCGGCGTGATGGACGCCCGCGCCCGTGGCCTGGTGGTCCAGGCGGTGTTGCCGGCGCAGGCGGCGCTGCCGGCCAAGACGAGCGTGCTGGCGGGCTGAGAGGCCGTGCCTCAGGTGACATCAGATAAGTAACAAACGCTGAAACGAGCGCCCGGGCCGGCCGCGCCGTGGCAGCAGACGGCTCGGGCGCGCGGCTTCACTTCTTGGTTCCGTCCGCCTTGAACTGCGAGACATAGGCCCACAGGTCGTTGATCTCTTTCTCGTTCTTGATGCCGGCGAATATCATCTTGGTGCCCGGCACCTTGGCCTTCGGGTCCTTGATGTACTCCTTGAACTCCGCCTCGTTCCAGGTGATCCCCGAGCCCTTGTTGGCTTCCGAATAGGAATAGCCTTCCACGGTTCCCGACTTGCGGCCGTCGAGACCGTTGAGTTCGGGGCCGACCTTGTTCTTGGCGCCTTCCCCGATCGAATGGCAGATCAGGCATTTCTTGAACGAGGCCTCTCCCGCGGCCACGTCCTGCGCCCGTGCGGCGCCGCTGGCGGCGGCGAGGACCAGTACGGACACGGATAGAATCAGTTTCTTCATCGTCGATCTCTCCCAGGCAGGTCTTGACCCTCGCAGTTTGCCATTTCCGGTTTGCGTCGCACAAGCGGGGCCGGTGTACGGGCGCCATGTGGGGGCAGCGGCCCTGAACCACCACTCCGTCATACGGCCTTTGCGTGGCCTGCCGCGTGGCCGCCGCGGCGGATTTGACATGCCGTCGATTTGAAGGTCCTGCTAGGCAATGCGGCTGGCCTGCTTCGGACCTTCGAATCCACGGCGCCGCGGGAGCCCATGGACTTGCTTGCGACCGTTCGCTGTCGTCTTCAAAGTTTGCGCCGGACGATGTCGCGATGGTGACCGGTCGCGCAAGCCGGATGGGCGGGTCCCTCCGGCGCCGGCCGCAGGATCGTCGGCAGCGACGGACTGCGAATGATGGAGCCGGGATGCCGGCACCAGGGAGGTCTTGACAGTGTCACTCAAAATGCCGGAGCCCGACCGGGCCGTGCTCGACCGGCGCACCGCCATCATCGCCGATCTCCGCAGGATCGTTCCGGGCGAGGGCGTCATCGATAGCGCCGCGGAGATGCGGCCCTACGAATCCGACGGCGTGACCGCCTATCGGCAGCCGCCCATGGTGGTGGTGCTGCCGGAAACCACCGCGCAGGTCGCCGGCGTGCTGCGCTACTGCCACGACAACGGCATCAAGGTGGTGCCGCGCGGGTCGGGCACCTCGCTGTCCGGTGGCGCGCTGCCGCTGGCCGACGGGGTGCTGCTGGGCCTGGGCAAGTTCAAGCGCATCCGCGAGATCGATTTCGACAACCGCGTGGTGGTGACCGAGCCCGGCGTCACCAACCTCGCCATCAGCCAGGCCGTCGCCCATGCCGGCTTCTACTACGCGCCCGACCCGTCGTCGCAGATCGCCTGCAGCATCGGCGGCAACGTCGCCGAGAACTCCGGCGGCGTGCACTGCCTGAAATACGGCATGACCACCAACAACATCCTCGGCTGCGAGATCGTGCTGATGACCGGCGAGGTGCTGCGGGTCGGCGGCAAGGCCGCCGAGGCGGCGGGCTACGACCTGATGGGGGTCATCACCGGCTCCGAAGGGCTGCTCGGCGTCATTACCGAGGTCACGGTGCGGATCCTGCAGAAGCCGGAGACCGCGCGCGCGCTGATGGTCGGCTTCGGCAGCGTCGAGGCGGCCGGCGAATGCGTGGCGCGGATCATCGCCGCGGGGATCATTCCCGGCGGCATGGAAATGATGGACAAGCCCGCGATCCATGCCGCCGAGGCGTTCGTCCATGCCGGCTATCCGCTCGACGTCGAGGCCCTGCTGATCATCGAGCTCGACGGCCCCGGTGTCGAGGTCGACGAACTGATCGACCGGGTCGAGGCGATCGCCAAGGGCTGCGGCCAGGCGACGTTGCAGATCTCGACCTCGGAGCCGGAACGGCTGCTGTTCTGGGCCGGCCGCAAGGCGGCGTTTCCGGCGGTCGGCCGGATCTCGCCCGACTATCTGTGCATGGACGGCACCATCCCGCGCGGCAAGCTTCCCGAGGCCCTGGCGCGGATCCGCAGCCTGTCGGAAAAATACGGCCTGCGCGTCGCCAACGTGTTCCACGCCGGCGACGGCAACCTGCACCCGCTGATCCTCTACGACGCCAACAAGGAAGGCGAGATGGACAAGGCCGAAGCCTTCGGCGCCGACATCCTGCGGGCCTGCGTCGAACTGGGCGGGGTTCTCACCGGCGAGCACGGCGTCGGCGTCGAGAAGCGCGACCTGATGGGGGACATGTTCTCGGAGATCGATCTCAACCAGCAGCAGCGGGTCAAGTGCGCCTTCGACGCCAAGGGCCTGCTCAACCCCGGCAAGGTATTTCCGACCCTGCATCGCTGCGCCGAACTCGGGCGGATGCATGTCCATGGCGGCAATCTCGCCTTTCCCGAACTGCCTCGCTTCTGATGACGATGTCGGTCGTGGAAACCCTCAAGATTCACGATGCGGCGGAGGTCGAAGAGGCGGTCAAGGCGGCGCTGGCCGCCGATACGCCCCTGGAGATCGTCGGTCACGGCACCAAGCGGGCGATCGGCCAGCCGCTCGCGCCATGCCGCGCGCTCGACCTGTCGGCGCTCGACGCGGTGCGCGACTACGAGCCCAGCGAACTGGTCCTGACGGTCCAGGCCGGGGCGCCGCTCGCCGACGTTACGTCGCTGATCGATTCGAAGAACCAGGAGTTCGCGTTCGAGCCGATGGATACCTCGGTGCTGCTCGGCACCGCGCCGGGACGCGGTACCGTCGGCGGCATGATCGCCTCGGCCTTTGCCGGTCCGCGCCGGATCAAGGCGGGGGCCGTGCGCGACCACCTGCTGGGCGCGACCGCGGTCTCGGGCTTCGGCGAGACCTTCAAGGCCGGCGGCAAGGTGGTCAAGAACGTGACCGGCTACGACCTCTGCAAGCTGATCGCCGGGTCGTGGGGGACGCTGGCGGTGATGACCGAAGCCACCATCAAGGTGATGCCCAAGGCCGAAAGCGAGGCCACCCTGGTGCTGCACGGCCTCGACGCCCTCACCGCCAACCGCGCCATGACGCTGGCGCTCGGCTCGCCCTTCGACGTCTCCGCCGCCGCCCATGTGCCGGCCTCGGCGCTGTCCCACGGCGGGGTGCTGGCGGAGCTCGATGGCGGCCGCCGGGGGCTGACGCTGCTGCGGCTCGAGGGCATCGGGGCTTCCGTCGCCCACCGGGTCGGATCGCTGACCTCGGCGCTGCAGGGTTTCGGCGGCGTCGACGTCGTGGGCGAGGAGTCGCGCCGGCTCTGGGCCGCGATCCGCGACGTCGCGCCGTTTTCGGCCGCGGGGCCGCTCGGCGCCTGGGCGGTGTGGCGCATCGTCTGTCCGCCGGCCGCCGGAGGCGAACTCGGGCAGGCGCTGGCGCGCGAGACCGGAGGCGACCTCATGTATGACTGGGGCGGCGGCCTGATCTGGCTCGCCATGCCGCCGGCCTCCGATGCCGGCGCCGGGCGCGTGCGCGCGCGGCTCGACGCCGTCGGCGCCCATGCCAGCCTGATCCGGGCCGGCGAGGACGTCCGCGCGGCCGTCGACGTCTTCCAGCCGCAGGGCGCGGGGCTTGCGGCGCTGAGCGATCGTCTCAAGCGCAGCTTCGACCCCAGGGACATCTTGAACCGCAGCCGCCTGGTCAGGAGCGTCGGGCCGTGAAGACCGAATTCTCGCTCGCCCAACTCGCCGATCCCGACGTCGCCGAGGCCGACAAGATCCTGCGCGCCTGCGTGCATTGCGGCTTCTGTACCGCCACCTGCCCGACCTACGTGCTGCTCGGCGACGAACTCGACAGCCCGCGCGGCCGCATCTACCTGATCAAGGAAATGCTGGAAAAGGACCAGCCGCCGACCGCCGACGTGACCAAGCACATCGATCGCTGCCTGTCGTGCCTCGCCTGCATGACCACCTGCCCGTCGGGCGTGAACTACATGCATCTGGTCGATCAGGCGCGGGTCAGGGTCGAACAGCAGTACCGGCGGCCGCTGATGGAGCGGCTGTTGCGCGCCGTGCTCGCCGTGGTGCTGCCGCGTCCCGCGCTGTTTCGCGCCAGCCTGATGGCGGCGCGCCTGGGCAAACCCCTTGCGCGCCTGATCGGTTCTGCCGGCACTCTCCAGGCGCCGACTTTCCTGAGCCGGATCAAGGCGATGCTCGCCCTGGCGCCGGACCGGCTGCCGGCTGCCGGCGCGCCCGGCGGCACGGTGTTTTCGCCCGACGGGCCGCGGCGCGGACGGATCGCACTGCTGCAGGGATGCGCCCAGCAGGTGCTGGCGCCCGCGATCAATGCCGCCGCGATCCGCCTGCTCACCCGTCACGGGATCGAGGTCGTCCTGATCGCCGACGAAGGATGCTGCGGATCCCTGACCCATCACATGGGCCGGGACGACGACGCGCTGACGCGCGCGCGGCACAACATCGACCTGTGGGTCGCGGAGGCGGATCGCGGCGGTCTCGACGCCATCCTGGTGACAACCTCGGGCTGCGGCACCACCATCAAGGACTACGGCTACATGCTGCGCGAGGACGGCGCCTACGCCGCCAAGGCGGCGCGCGTCGCGGCCCTGGCGCAGGACGTGACCGAATACGTCGCGGGGCTCGAGATCGCCTGGCCGCAGCGCCGCAGCGACATCGTCGTCGCCTATCACTCCGCTTGCTCGCTGCAGCACGGACAGAAAATCACCCAGCTTCCAAAAGAACTACTTTTCAAGAGTGGATTCGTGGTGAAAGATATCGCCGAGAGTCATCTGTGTTGCGGATCGGCGGGGACGTACAATATCTTGCAGCCCGAGATTGCGGGTCGACTGCGTGAGCGCAAGGTCGCCAACATCGCAGCCGTCGAGCCCGACGTGATCGCCGCCGGCAATATCGGGTGCATGGTCCAGATTTCCGGAGGGACGACTGTTCCGGTGGTACACACGATCGAGTTGCTGGACTGGGCGACGGGTGGCCCCGGTCCGGGTCTGCTGAACAAACGGCTTTGAACAAACGGCTTTGAACGGACCCCCCTCCGTTTCGGATCAGGGCGCGAGAGGCTCCGAAGGCTCGAACGGAAAGTCTCGAACGGCTTTGGGTTGGCGATTTCAGTGGCGGCAACAGGAGGACCACGATGGCGAAAGCGAAGAAGACCAAGAAGGCGAAGAAGCAAAAGAAGGTAGTCGCGGCGAAGAAGAAGACCGCGAAGAAGGCGACGAAGAAGGCTGCAAAGAAGTCAGCGAAGAAGTCGGCCAAGAAGGGCGCGAAGAAAGCGGCCAAGAAAACCGTCAAGAAAGTCGCGAAGAAGTCGGCAAAGAAGGCCGTGAGCGCCCCGAAGGCGGCGCCGAAGAAGGCCCGCAAGCCCGCCAAGCGGAAAGCTGCCCCGAAGCCGGTCGTGCCCGCTCCGATCGAGCACGAGCCGACCTTGTCGCCGGTCGAATCAGGAGGCTGGGGGGCGCCGTCCGCCGAGCCCGAGGCCGAAGGCGGCACTCACGGCTGAGCCGCGCGACGCAGGGCGCTGGCCGGGCTTGCAAACCCGGCTGCGCCCGCCGCCGGCTGCCGCGGCAACGGGACTTGGCAACAAGACTTGGTAGCAAGACTTGGCGGCGCGGCCGGGTCACACGACGTGGTGGCGAGAGTTGGCGACTCCTGCTCGGCGGTCCATCGGAATGGTGTGATCGCGGCCGATCGCGACCGTCAGAGGCGGGCCGCTGGCGATGTCAGGACCACAGCCCGCGCAGTGGTAAGACCGCAAGGCG
Organism: Xanthobacteraceae bacterium; assembly: GCA_031291445.1. Classification (GTDB taxonomy): domain Bacteria; phylum Pseudomonadota; class Alphaproteobacteria; order Rhizobiales; family Xanthobacteraceae; genus Bradyrhizobium_A. The sequence goes on from JARLJA010000062.1 coordinate 14,065, forward strand.
AGTTCCGAGGACCCGACCTCCAGGAAAAGCTTCGGAACAGCTCCGGGATCTCTCGGCGAGTCGCCGCCCTCCTTCAGGACATCCAAGACACCAGAAGGCCCGGCGTCACCGCCGCGGCCTTCGTCATGGCGGAGAGGCCAGCCCGGAGCCGCCGGCGGCGAATCCGGGTTGCCTGATCAGTTGGCTTGCGCCTTGGCGTCGACGCCGGCCTCGGTCAGCGCAAAGCCGCCGGCACTCCTGGCGAGCGTCACGCCGCGCTGGTGGAAGGCAGTGAGGGTCGAGCGGTGGCCGATGGAGACCACCGTGGTCCGCGGCAGGCGGTCCTGCAGCAGCCGATAGAGCGCCGCCTCGGCGGGCTCGTCGAGCGATGCAGTCGCCTCGTCCAGAAACAGGTAGTCCGGCGCCGCGAGCAGCGCCCGCGCGATGCCGAGCCGCTGCTGCTCGCCCAGCGACAGCATCCGGTTCCAGTGCGCCTCCTCGTCGAGCCGCTCGACCAGCGCCGGCAGTCCCACCGCCGCGATGGCCTCGGTCAGTTGCGCGGTGCTGAAGCCGTCGGCGGCGGTCGGATAGGCGATCGCGGCGCGCAGCGATCCGACCGGAAAATAGGGGCGCTGGGGCAGCACCATCAGCTGCGCCCTGGCGGGAATGATGATGGAGCCGCGGCCGAACGGCCAGACCCCCGCGATGGCACGAAACAGCGTCGACTTGCCGGAGCCCGACGGCCCCGTGATCAGCAGGCGCTCGCCGGCGCGAACATGCAGGTCGGTGGCGGAGACCAGCGGCTGGCCGCTGGGCAGGCTGACCAGCAGGTCCTTCAGCGCGATGTCCGGCTGGGCCTCGCCGGTCGTGGCGTGGATGGTGTCGGCGGAAGCGGACAGCGCCTGCGCGTCGGCGATCGCGGTCTCGAAGCCGTCGAGACGGGCCAAAACCGCGCGCCAGTCGGCGAGCGCGCGATAGGCCGAGACGAAGAACGACAGCGCCTCCTGCACCTTGCCAAAGGCGTTGGCGGTCTGCATCAAGCCGCCGAGCTGGACCTTGTTGGCAAAATAGGCCGGCGCCACCAGGATGAAGGGAAACACCACCGAGGCCTGCGAGTAGCTCGCCGTGAACGCGGTCACTTTTTTCGTCCGCTTCATGATCTGCAGCCAATTCTCGACGACGCTGGCGAAACGGCCCAGCAGCCGGTCGCGCTCGGTGGCCTCGCCCTTGAGCAGCGCGATCTGCTCGGAGTTCTCGCGGACCCGCACCAGGTTGAAGCGGAAATCCGCCTCATAGGCCTGCTGCTGGAAATTGAGCCTGGCCAGCGGCCAGCCGATCAGATGGGTGAGTATGGTGCCGATGACGGCGTAGACCAGCGCCCCCCACACCAGGTAGCCGGGAATGGCGAAATCCCTGCCGAACAGGTGCAGCGGCGCCTCGGCCGACAGCCCCCAGAGGATGATGACGAAGGAGCCCAGCGATACGATGGAGCTGAGCAACCCGACACCAAGCGTCAGCGTCAGCTCGACGAACTGCTTGACGTCGTCGGTCATGCGCTGGTCGGGATTGTCGGCGGCATCGCCGAGCAGTTGCATCCTGTAGTGGTTGGCGCCGTCGAGCCATTCGCCGAGATAGCGGCCGGTCAGCCAGCGGCGCCAGCGGATCTGCAGCCATTGATTGAGGTAGAGCTGATAGACCGCGATCACGACATAGATCGTCGCCAGCACGCAGAAATAGATCAGCTCGCTGACGAAGGTGTCCCAGTTGTGTTCCTGCAGCGCGTTGTAGAAGCGGCTGTTCCACTGGTTGAGCAGCACATTGATGCCGACGATGCCGAGCTCGGACGCGATCACCGCGGCGAGCAGGCCGCGCCCGGCCCATTTGTCCTCGGCACGGAAATAGGGGAGCGCGACCCGCCAGACGGTCGCCAGCATCGAACCAATGCCGTTCAAGCCAGTGCTGTTCACAGATCAGTCTCTCTCTTTCGGGGTGTGAGTTAATTCTCTGATCTTAAATAAGAATTCCGCGCATTCGACTAAAGTCGAAGGCGTTGTGGTATGCCATGACCTTGTCCGAAGCTTGCGCTCGACCCTAGCATGGCACCCTGCGGCTGGGGCGTTACATCACCGACAGAAAAAGGGCTGCGCATCGGCGAACCGCGCAAAGTGTGCGGACAGTCGTCCGTGCGTCCCGCGCACTCAAAACAGCTCGGTCAGAGATTCGTCCGGGCGAACAAAAAGACAATGTGGGGGAGACACTACGATGTGGAACCAGGTCTATAATCCGTTGGGCAGCGCGTCGCTGTCGACCATCGCCGCGGCCATTCCCGTGGTCACGCTGCTGGTGCTGATCGCGACCAACAAGGTCAAGGCCCACATCGCGGCGATCATCGCCCTGGTCGCGGCCAATCTGGTCGCGGTCTTCGTTTTCACCATGCCTGCGGGCATGGCGATCCGCGCCAGCGTGCTCGGCGTGGTCACCGGTTTCTTCCCGATCGGCTGGATCGTCCTGAACGTCATCTTCATGTATCGGCTGACCGTGTCGTGCGGTCGCTTCGACCTGCTGCAGCGGGCGGTCGGCGGCGTGACGCCGGATCGGCGTCTGCAATTGCTCTTGATCGCGTTTTCATTCGGAGCCTTCTTCGAAGGCGCGTCCGGCTTCGGTACGCCGGTCGCCGTGACCGGTGCGATCCTGATCGGGCTCGGGTTCTCGCCGCTCGCCGCCTCGGGCCTGTCGCTGATCGCCAACACCGCGCCGGTGGCCTATGGCGCGCTCGGCACCCCGATCCAGGGCCTCGCCTCGGTCACCGGACTGGACCCCTACATCCTCGGCGCCATGGTTGGTCGGCAGTTGCCGATCTTCTCCCTGATCGTGCCGTTCTGGGTGGTGTGGGCGTTCGCCGGCTGGAAGGGGACCAAGGAGGTCTGGCCCGCGATCCTCGTCACCGGGATATCCTTCGCGGCGTCGCAGTTCGCCATTTCCAACTACGTCAATCCGTGGATCGTCGACATCGGCGCCTCGCTGATCTCGATGGGGTGCCTGATCCTGTTCCTGCGGATCTGGTCGCCGCCGAAACTGTGGTTGTCGCCGGTGCTGCGCAACCGCGACGACTCCGCCGCGTCGGTGCCCGCACCCAAGCCGATGGACACCACGCCGCTGACCCAGGCCGAGCTGATCTCGGCACTGCTGCCCTGGATCATCGTCTGCGCGGTGCTGCTGGTCTGGGGATCCGGCTGGTTCAAGAATGCGGTCAACCCGATCTTCACCTGGAACTACCCGGTGCCCGACCTGCACCAGATGATCAACAAGGTGCCGCCGGTCGCCCCCAAGCCGACGCCCGAATCGGCGGTGTTCGCGTTCCAGTACCTGTCGTTCACCGGCACCGGCATGTTGATCGCCGCGCTGATCTCCGGTGTGGTGATGGGCATTTCGCCGGGCAAGATGATCGCCGAATACGGCCGCACCATCCGGGTGCTGACCTATTCGCTGATCACCATCTCGGCGATGCTGGCGATCGGCACGCTCACGCGCCTGTCGGGGCTCGACGCCACGCTCGGTCTCGCCTTCGCCGCCACCGGGGTGCTGTACCCGTTCTTCGGCACGCTGCTGGGCTGGCTCGGCGTCGCGCTGACCGGATCGGACACCGCCTCGAACGTGCTGTTCGGCAACCTGCAGAAGATCACGTCGCAGCAATTGGGGCTGTCGCCGGTGCTGATGGCCGCGGCCAACTCCTCGGGCGGCGTGATGGGCAAGATGATCGACGCCCAGTCGATCGTGGTGGCATCGACGGTGACCAACTGGTTCGGGCACGAGGGCACCATCCTGCGCTTCGTGTTCAAGCACTCGATCGCGCTGGCCTGCCTGGTCGGGCTGCTGGTGATGCTGCAGGCCTATGTCTATCCCTTCACCGCGATGGTGCTGAAGTAGCCGAGGATCGGCGTCGAATGACCGGTCCCCGCGGCGTCGGCCGCGGGGACTTTTTTGTGGCCGCCGCAGCGGCTGGCCGTCACGCGGCCGTGGCCAGAGCGCAGGGAAGTCGTTAGAAAGCCGGCGTTGATTCTTCGGCAGGTGGGACATGGGCGCAGAAGACGCGGGCAGGACGACGTGGCGGGCGGGACTTGCGATGGCCTTCATGCTCGCGGCGGCGGGGATGGAGACGGCGTGCGCCGAGGAGTTTCCCTTCGGCCAGGAGATGACGCTCGACGCCCGGCGGCTTGCCGGCTCGAAGCGGATCCCGTCGCTGGAGATCGACGAACGCGGCACCACGCGGCTCGAATTGTGGTGCAAGGGCGGAAGCGGCCAGTTCTCGATCGCCGGCGACACCGTGGTGTTCGTGCCAGGCACCATCGAGGACCGCGGCTGTCCGTCGGACAAGGCCCAGCTCGACGATGACCTGGTGGCCGCGCTCGGCGAGGCCACCACCTGGAAACGGCAGGGTGACAGCGTCTCCTTCGTCGGATCACGGACGCTGCGGTTTCACCTCAACACCAATTGACGCGGCGGCTGCCCGCTTCCAGGTCTATTTCCAGGTCGTGTTGTCGGCATCCCAGCGCTGGGCCTTCAGCGCCCGCGCCGTCGCGGTGAGCGCGTCGCCGTCGTCGACCTGCGAGCCGTCCTCGGAGTTGGTTTCGGCGGTGGCGTCGGCGATCTTCAGACGGGCGCCGGCGCTTTCGTCGCTGGTGGTCAGGACCGGGTAGTTCAGCCACAGCAGCAGCTTGTCGCTGCCGCCGGGCTTGTCGAAGGCGACCAGCGCGCTGAACTCCAGGGTCTGGACCAGGCCGAGCGTCGGCAGGTCGGCGTTGGGCCGCTTGAGGGTGAGCTTGAGCTCGCCAGAGTCCTCGTTCCACTTGGCGCCCAGCGCGGTGGCGCCGAGCGCTTTCGCCAGCGTGGTCGACAGCGTCGCCGCGAGCTTGTCCTTGTTGATCTTGGCGCCACCCTCCCGCCAGTCGGCGGCGTCGAAGCGGATGGTGCGGTCCATGTCGAGCTTGCCGCTGGTCCAGCCGGCCGCGAGCACGCCCGCCTCCGATTTCAGCCGCGCCACCAGGTCGGCGGCGCGCTCCGGATCGACGTTCATGCGGACCACCTGCGCGTCCTTGCGCAGCTCGGAGCAGGACGGCAGCAGGCTGCCCAGCGAGACTTCCAGCGCCTGGCCGCGCAGCCGGCCGACGAAGTCGGCGACGGTCTCGGGCTTGATGCGGACCGCGACCGCCTCCGGAGACGCGGTGGTATAGTCGGCGGGCGCGGCGATGATGTCGTCATCGGCGTCCAGGCTCGAGTTGAACTCCTTCTCGCTGATGTCGGCGTTGTCCGGCGAGGAGATCACCGAGACGTTGCTGCCGATGGTGACCTTGCCGTCGAACGCCACGCCGCCCGACGCCGCCTTGCGCGTCAGCGCAATGGTCACCGGCTGCTTGGCGCCGAGCGATTCGGTCGCTCCGGTGAGCTTGTTGCCCTCCACCGTCAGCACCGCGACGAAGCGGTCCTTGCGCTCGGAACCCCGCGCCGCCGGGTAGCAGACGTCGAGCATGGCGGCCGTGACCTTGCCCCCCGACCGGGTCTCCTTCAGGACGGTGTCGGCCTGGTCGTCCATGATGCCGCTGATCGCGGTGAAGTAGCGCACCTCGTTGCCCGCCGGCTTGGCCTCCTTGGCGTCCTTCCTGGCCTGGGCCATGGCCGGGCCAGCGGCGATCACGGCCGCGAGGAACAGGACGGGAGCAACGATCTTCGCGCGCATGCAGGCCTCGGATGAACAGCCGGAAAAATCCGTCACGACCCGTGGATTCGGATCGTGGCGCACAATCTCAAACCGCGGACCAATAGGCGAGTATTTTTCGCCGCCCGCGGGGTGCGAAATGCCGCCGCAGGCGACCCCGCTGTTGCGACTCCCTCGCGGCAGGCGAACGCCCAATGGCGACAGTCGCATCGCCTTGCGGCGGAGGTAAGACAACCGGCCACGGCCCGATCGAATCAGCCGGCGCGCGCCGCCTTGCGGGTGCGCAGATGAACGGCACAGGTGCATCCGGGCGGATGCGAGGCCGGATCGTTGGCGGCCGTGGGCGTCGCGGTCGCTCCGGCGCGGGGGGGCGACGCCGTGGGGACGTAGTTCAAGACCGGCGCCAGCCAGCGTTCCGCCTCGGCCAGGGTCCAGCCCTTGCGCGCGGCGTAGTCCTCGGCCTGGTCGCGCTCGATCTTGCCGACGCCGAAATAGAAGCTCTCGGGCAGGCTGAAATACAGTCCCGCGACCGAGGAGCCCGGCCACATCGCGTAGCTCTCGGTCAGGGTGACGCCGCAGGCGCGCTCGGCGTCGAGCAGCCTGAACAGGGTTTCCTTCTCGGTGTGGTCGGGCTGCGCCGGATAGCCCGGGGCGGGGCGGATGCCGGCATACTGCTCGAGCATCAACTGGTCGCTGGTCAGCGCCTCGTCGGGCGCGTAGCCCCAGAACTCCGTGCGCACGCGCTGGTGCAGCCGTTCGGCGAAGGCTTCGGCGAGACGGTCGGCCAGCGCCTTCACCAGGATCGACGAATAGTCGTCGTTGGCCCGCTTGAAGCGGTCGGCGACGACGTCCTCGCCGATACCTGCCGTCACCACGAAGCCGCCGATATAGTCGGCGACGCCGCTGTCGCGCGGCGCGACGAAGTCGGACAGCGCCACGTTGTGGCGGCCCTCGCGCTTCTCGAGCTGTTGGCGCAGCGTGTGCAGCGTCGCGATCGGCGCCCCGCGTTTCTCGTCGGCATAGACCACGATGTCGTCGCCCCGGGAGTTGGCCGGCCAGAAGCCGATGGTGGCGCGCGCCTTGAACCAGCCCTCGGTGACGATGGTCCGCAGCATCTTCCGGGCGTCGTCGTAGAGGCTGCGGGCGACCGGGCCCGCCTTGGGGTCGTCGAGAATGGCCGGAAAGCGGCCGGTCAGCTCCCAGGTCTGGAAGAACGGGGTCCAGTCGATGCAGTCGACCAGTTCGGCGAGCGGATAATCGCCGAAGCTCCGGGTGCCGAGCAGCGCCGGCTTTTTCGGCGTGACCTTCGACCAGTCCACCGGCAGCGCGTTGGCGCGGGCCTGAGCCAGCGACAGCCGCTTTTTGTCGGCCTGGGCGCGGCCGTGGGCGGCGGCGATCTTGCGATAGTCCTCGCGGGTCTCGGCGGCGAAGGCCGCGCGGCGCTCGGGCGACAGCAGCGCCGCCGCCACGCCGACGGCGCGGCTGGCGTCGTTGACGTGGACCACGGCGCCACGATGGTAATTGGGATCGATCTTTACCGCGGTGTGGACCCGGCTGGTGGTCGCCCCGCCGATCAGCAGCGGCAGGTCGAGCTCGTTGCGCTCCATTTCCGCCGCGACGTGGCACATCTCGTCGAGCGAGGGCGTGATCAGGCCCGACAGGCCGATGATGTCGGCGCCCTCGGCCTTCGCGGTCTCGATGATGCGGGCGGTCGGCACCATCACGCCGAGGTCGATGACCTCGAAATTGTTGCACTGGAGCACCACGCCGACGATGTTCTTGCCGATGTCGTGGACGTCGCCCTTGACGGTGGCGAGCACGATCTTGCCGGCGGTGCTGCGCTCGCCGGTCGAGATGCCGGCGGCGCGGTTGCGGGCCTTCTCCTCTTCCATGAACGGCATCAGGTAGGCCACCGCCTGCTTCATCACCCGGGCGGACTTCACCACCTGCGGCAGGAACATCTTGCCGGCGCCGAACAGGTCGCCGACCACGTTCATGCCCGACATCAGCGGACCCTCGATCACCGCCAGCGGACGATCCGCGGCGAGCCGCGCCGCCTCGGTGTCGGTCTCGATGAATTCGGTGATGCCGTGGACCAGCGCGTGGGACAGCCGCTTGTCGACCGGCCACTCGCGCCAGGCGAGGTCGGCCTCGCGGCCCTGCTTCTCCTGGCCGCGGAACTTCTCCGCCAGCGCCAGGAGCTGCTCGGAGGCGCCCGGATCGCGGTTGAGGACGACGTCCTCGCAGACCTGGCGCAGCTCCGGATCGAGATCGTCATAGACCGCCATCTGGCCGGCATTGACGATGCCCATGTCCATCCCCGCCCTGATGGCGTGATAGAGGAACACCGAATGCATCGCCTCGCGCACCGGCTCGTTGCCGCGGAACGAGAACGACAGGTTGGAGACGCCGCCCGAGACGTGGGCGTGCGGCAGGTTGGCGCGGATCCAGCGCGCGGCCTCGATGAAGTCGACGCCGTAGTTGTTGTGTTCCTCGATGCCGGTGGCGATCGCGAACACGTTGGGGTCGAAGATGATGTCCTCGGGGGGGAAGTTCACGCGCCCGACCAGGATGTCGTAGGCGCGCTTGCAGATCGCGGTCTTGCGCGCGAAGGTGTCGGCCTGCCCCGCCTCGTCGAATGCCATCACCACCACGGCGGCGCCGTGGCGTTGCGCGACCGTCGCCTCGCGGACGAACTTGTCCTCGCCTTCCTTGAGCGAGATCGAGTTGACGACGGGCTTGCCCTGGACGCATTTCAGCCCGGCCTCGATGACGTGGAACTTGGAGGAATCGATCATCACCGGGACGCGGGCGATGTCGGGCTCCGAGGCCACCAGGTTGAGGAAGGTGGTCATCGCCGCTTCGGAGTCGAGCAGGCCCTCGTCCATGTTGACGTCGATGATCTGGGCGCCGTTCTCGACCTGGTCGCGCGCCACCTGGAGCGCGGCGTTGTAGTCGCCGGCGGTGACGAGCTTGCGGAAGCGCGCCGAGCCGGTGACGTTGGTGCGCTCGCCGACATTGACGAAGGGAATTTCCGGCGTCAGCTCGAACGGCTCGAGGCCCGACAGTCGCAGCCGCGGGGCGATTTCGGGGATCGGCCGCGGCCGGTGCGGGCGCACCGCGGCGGCGATGGCGGCGATGTGCTCCGGCGTGGTGCCGCAGCAGCCGCCGACGATGTTGACCAGACCCGCCTGCGCGAACTCGCCGATCAGCCGGGCCATGTAGTCGGGGCTCTCGTCATACTGGCCGAACTCGTTGGGCAGGCCGGCATTGGGATAGGCGCAGACCAGCGTGTCGGCGACGCGGCCGATGTCGGCGACGTGGGCCCGCAGCTCGGCGGCGCCGAGCGCGCAGTTGAAGCCGATGGTGAGCGGCGCGGCATGGCGCACCGAGTTCCAGAACGCCTCCGGCAGCTGGCCGGACAGCAGCCGCCCGGACTTGTCGGTGATGGTGCCCGAGATCATCAGCGGCAGGCGGACGCCGCGCGCGTCGAAGATCTCGGCCGCGGCATAGAGCGCGGCCTTGGCGTTGAGGGTGTCGAAGATGGTCTCGATCAGCAGCAGGTCGGCGCCACCATCGATCAGGCCGTTGATCTGCTCGGCATAGGCCGCGCGCAGGTCGTCGAAGGTCACGGCGCGGAAGCCCGGGTTCGAGACGTCGGGTGAGATCGAGGCGGTGCGGTTGGTCGGTCCCAGCGCGCCGGCGACGAAGCGCGGCCGGCCGTCCTCGGCGCCGACCCGGTCCGCCGCCGCGCGGGCGAGCTGCGCGCCGTCGCGGTTGAGCTCGTAGGCGAGCTCCGACATGTCGTAGTCGGCCTGGGCGATCGAGGTCGACGAGAACGTGTTGGTGGCGACGATGTCGGCGCCGGCGCGCAGGTACTGGGCGTGGATGTCCTCGATGGCGCGCGGCTGGGTCAGGATCAGGAGGTCGTTGTTGCCGCGGACGTCGCGGGCGATGTCCTTGAAGCGCTCGCCGCGGAACGCGGCTTCGTCGAACTGCAGCGCCTGGATCATCGTGCCCATGGCGCCGTCGAGCACCAGGATTCGCTCGGCCGCCAGCTGGCGCAGCCGCAGTTCGGTCGGGGATCGCGTTGTTTGGGTCATGTCGGGATTTCGTTCCTCAGGCCGCTTTCTGCCCGGCGGCCGGGCGCAGCCCCAGGAGGTGGCTGATCGCAAACACCAGATCGGCGCGGTTCATCGTGTAGAAATGGAAATTGTCGACGCCGTGCTTGTGCAGCTTCTGCACCTGGCCGGCCGCCACCGCCGCCGCCACCAGCTTGCGGGTCTCCGGATCGTCGTCGAGCCCCTCGAACTTCTCGGCCAGCCAGTCCGGCACCGTGGTGCCGGCGCGGGTCACGAAATTGCGGGCCTGCTTGAAGTTGTGCATCGGCATGATGCCGGGCACGATCGGGATCTCGATGCCGCGGGCGCGGACTTGGTCGACATAGCGGTGGTAGAGATCGTTGTCGAAGAAGCACTGGGTGATGGCGCGGCTCGCGCCGGCGTCGACCTTGGCCTTCAGCACGTCGAGGTCGACGGCGAAATCGCGGGCCTCGGGGTGCTTCTCGGGATAGGCGGAGACCGAGACTTCGATGTCGGCATGCAGCCGCTTGATGCCGGCGACCAGCTCGATGGCGCCGCGGTAGCCATCGGGATGCGGCTCGTAGGGCGTGCCGAGCCCGCCGGCCGGGTCGCCGCGCAGCGCCACGATGTGGCGGACACCGGTCTCGTAGTAACGCTCGACGATCTCGTCGATCTCGCCGCGCGCCGCGCCGACGCAGGTCAGGTGCGCGGCCGGCAGCAGGTCGGTCTCCTTCAGGATACGGGCGATGGTGGCGTGGGTGCGCTCGCGGGTCGAGCCGCCGGCGCCGTAGGTGACCGAGACGAAGGTGGGATGGAGCGGCGCCAGGCGCTTGATGGTCTCCCACAGGCTCGCCTCCATCTCCGCGGTCTTGGGCGGAAAGAACTCGAAGGAGATCCGGGGCAATTTGGGCGTGGCGGGGCCGTCATGGGCCGCAGCAAGGGTCTCTGACATGGCGGTCTTCAAGGGCTCCACGCAACGAGGGCTCAGCCACAATCGCCGGTCGGGCTGTACGAGCCGTAAACATAGGAGAAATGCAGCGCGACTCCCAGCCCACTTTTGGCAATAAGTCATGGGAAGCTGCCCATATGCCCAAAGCTCGTCACGAATGTGGGTCGTAAAATATAGTTTGTGGGCTATTGATGTCTTTATTTATTTATGGATTTTCATATACTTACTAAGATATGGGGTAAGTGGGACAGATCTTCACATTTCGTAAAGCTGTCACATCGCCCAAATGCCGGCGAGCGGGAGTGCCGCGCGGCGGCGGCTTGAGCCAGCCGGGCAACGCACTAGCTTGGCGCCATGGTCCCCTTGTCGATCCTCGACCTTTCGGTCGTCACCACCGCCACCCCGCCGGCCGCGGCGCTGCGCAACAGCATCGATCTGGCGCGGCACGCCGACGGCCTCGGCTATGTCCGCTACTGGCTCGCCGAGCACCATAACCTGGCCTCGGTGGCGAGCCCGGCGCCGGACCTCATGATCGGCCAGATCGCGGCGGTGACGCAGCGGATCCGGGTCGGCTCCGGCGGCGTGATGCTGCCCAACCATGCGCCCCTGATGGTGGCGGAGCGCTTCCGCATGCTGGAGGCGCTGTTTCCCGGCCGGATCGATCTCGGCCTCGGCCGGGCCCCGGGCACCGACCCGGCAACTACTTATGCGCTGCGCCAGCGGCTGCAGGGCCGCGAGGGCGACGATTTCCTGGAGCGGCTGAACGAGCTGATGCTGTGGGAGACCCGGGAGTTTCCGCCCGGCCATCCCTTCAATTCTGTGGTGGCGATGCCCGACGATACGCCGCTGCCGCCCTTGTGGCTGCTCGGCTCCAGCGACTACGGCGCGCGGCTGTCGGCGCAGCTCGGCATGGGCTTCGCCTTCGCCCACCACTTCGCCACCTACGACGCGGTCGAGGTGATGCGGCTCTACCGCGCCCATTTCCGGCCGTCGCGCTGGCGCGACACGCCCTATGCGATCCTGGCCATCGCGGCGGTGGCGGCCGATACCGACGCGGAGGCCGAACGCCTCGCCGCCTCGATGGATCTCAACCGGCTGCGCCGCGATCGCGGCCAGTACACGCCGCTGCCGAGCCCCGAGGAGGCGCTGGCCTATCCCTATACCCCGGCCGAGCGCGCCGCGGTGGCGCGCAACCGCGAGCGGCTGTTCGTCGGCAGCCCTGCGACCCTGAAGCGCCGGATCGAGCCGCTGGTCGCGGCGTGCGAGGCCGACGAGGCCATGGTGATCAGCCCGATCTTCGATCACGCCGCGCGCAAGCGCAGCTGCACGCTGCTGGCGGAGGCGTTCGGGCTCAAGCCCGCCGAGTGAGTGCTGTCAACTGAGCGGACATCGGTTGGCGCAACGATATACGCCCCTTCCGTCATGGCCGGGCAGCGCGATCCGTCTTCGACGGATCGCCAGGACTTAGGTCTCCCGGCCATCCACGTCTTTCTTGCGGCAGCGCCGTTAAGTCGTGGATGCCCGGCACAAGGCCGGGCATGACGAAAGTATGTGTCCGCCGCCTCCGGGACTAGTGCCCGGTCAGCGTGGCGCGGAAGGGATGCGCCGGATAGACCCCGACGATGCGGAATTCGCGCGAGAAGAACCGCAATTCCTCGAGCGCGTTGGCGAGGCTCTGGTCGTCCGGATGGCCGTCGACGTCGGCGTAGAACTGGGTCGCGAAGAAATTGCCGTCGACCATGTAGCTCTCGAGCTTGGTCATGTTGACGCCGTTGGTGGCGAAGCCGCCGAGCGCCTTGTAGAGCGCCGCGGGCAGGTTGCGGACCCGGAACACGAACGACGTGACCAGCGGCGCCGCGGTCTGCGCCGCCCATTTCTCCTCGCGCGCCAGCACCACGAAGCGGGTGGTGTTGTGGGTCTCGTCCTCGATGTCCTCGCTGAGGATGTCGAGGCCGTAGATCTCGGCGGCCAGCCGCGAGGCGATGGCGGCGACGCTCTGGTCGCCGCGCTCGGCGACGGCGCGGGCGGAGCCCGCGGTATCGGCGGCGACGATCGAGCGGATGCCGAGCTTGCGGATGATCTTGCGGCACTGCCCCAGCGCGTGGACATGGCTCTCCACCGACGTGATGTCGGCGAGGCGGGCGCCCCGCACGCCCATCAGCTGGTGGTGGATCGGCAGGAACCACTCGCCGATGATGAACAGGCCCGAATGCGGCAGCAGGTGGTGGATGTCGGCGACCCGTCCGGCCACCGAGTTCTCGATCGGGATCATGCCGAGGTCGGCCTCGCCCGAGGCGATCGCGGCCAGCGCGTCCTCGAAGGTCGCGCACGGCAGCGCCTCGGCGTCGGGATAGGCCTCGGCGATGGCGATGTGGGAATTGGCGCCGGGTTCGCCCTGGAATGCGATCTTCATGACCCTGCTCGTCCTGCGTCGGTGTGGTCCCCGCCGTGGCCGCCCAGCATCCGGCGCGCCGCCTCGAGGTCGTGCGGCGTATCGACGCCCAGCGGCACGCTGTCAACCACGGTGACGTCGATCCGCATCCCGGCCTCCAGCGCGCGCAGCTGCTCGAGCTTCTCCCGCAGCTCCAGCGGCGACGGCGGCAGCGCCACGAACCGCGTCAGCGCGCTGCGGCGATAGGCGTAGAGGCCGATGTGGTGATAGCGCGGCCCGTCGCCGTAGGGTGCGGTGGCGCGGGTGAAATAGAGCGCCCGCAGCCGCTGTGGGCCGAGCGCGGTGCCGACCACCTTGACCACGTTGGGATTGGTGTGTTCGTCCGGCACGCGGATCTCCGCCGCCAGCGTCGCGATGTCGACCGCCGGATCCTCAAGCGGCGCCAGCACCGCGCGGATGTCGTGCGGCGCAATGGTGGGCAGGTCGCCCTGGATGTTGAGGATGGTGGTCACCGCGCCGCCGGGGTCGAGCGCGCCCAGGGCCTCGAAGATGCGGTCGGAGCCCGAGGGATGGTCGGGCCGGGTCATGACCGCCTCGCCGCCCTGCGCGGTCACCGCCGCCGCGATCTCGACCGTGTCGGTCGCTACCACCACCCGGCCGATCTCCGCGGCCATGGCGCGGCGCCAGACATGGACGATCATGGGCTGGCCGGCGATGTCCTTGAGCGGCTTGCCCATGAGCCGGGTCGCGGCCATGCGGGCGGGAATCAGGACGAGGGTGTCGGCGCGGGTCATCGGTGTGCGGTCATCGGCGTTCGGTGGTGGGTTCGTGGTCGCGGTTCGCGCTTGGCCGGGGTCGGCCAAAATCGGGAATTGTCGGGTGTTTTCAACGAAGCCGGCCGGTTATACGGGCTGGGAGGCCCGAGGCAAACCGATATCTCGCCGGCAAATCCAGGGCCTGCGCGTGAGCGCTTGATTTTTGGGTCGATTTTTGGTCTTGAGTGGACTGAATTCGCGCGTCTCTATCCGCAATTCTCAACGTGACCTTCCCGGCGTGGGGCTGATCCGACATGGACTCCTTCGAACTCAACAAAATCATGGGCGCCATTCTCGGCACCTGCCTGGTCTTGCTGGTGACCAATTTCACCGCCAACGCCATTTTCGCGCCGAAGCCGCTGGCCAAGCCGGGCTTCGAGATTGCCGTGAAGGAGGAGGGCGCCGGGACCAAGGAAGCCGCCGCGCCGGCGGCGTCGGAACCGATCGAGAAGCTGCTGCAGACCGCATCCGTGGACAAGGGCGCCGCCGCCGCCAAGAAATGCGCGGCCTGCCACACCTTCGACAAGGGCGGCAAGGCCGCGGTGGGTCCGAACCTCTACAATATCGTGAACCGCGAGCGGGGCGCCGCGCCCGGGTTCAACTACTCCGCCGCCATGAAGGGCAAGGGCGGCACCTGGACCTACGACGAGCTCAACAAGTTCATCGCCAACCCGAAGGGCTACATCCCGGGAACCGCGATGGGCTTCGCCGGCATTCCGAAGGACAGCGAGCGCGCCGACGTGATCGACTACCTGCACACGCTGTCGGACAGCCCAGCGCCGCTGCCGACCGCGGCGAAGTAACCGCCGCATTGCCGGAAATTCATGAAACGGCCAGGCTCGCCTGGCCGTTTTGTTTTGCAGCCTGCCGCAGACGTGACTTCGGGGGATGCAAACCCATCCAAAAACCGACATAATCGCTGCGAAGTTTGATTGTCGACCTCGCCCACCACGCGCTGTCGCGACGCGTGCCCCAATCACAGGAATTGCGTGTTGACCATTTCCCGACGCCGTGTGCTGCAGAGCGCCGCCATCGCCGCCACTTTCCCCCTGATCGAAGCCGGCGCCGGCGGGGGGCTGCTGCGCGCCGTGGCCGCGGAGGGCGAAGCGCCCTGGCGCCACGCGCTGTCGCTGTTCGGCGTGATCAAGTATCCGGTCGATTTCAAGCATTTCGACTACGTCAATCCGGACGCGCCGAAGGGCGGCGAGGTGCGCCAGATCGCGCTCGGCACCTTCGACAACTTCAATCTCTCGGTCGCCGGCGTCAAGGGATCGATCGCCGCCGGCCTCGACCAGATCTACGACACGCTGCTGGTGCCGGCGCAGGACGAGGTCTCCACCGAATACGGGCTGCTTGCCGAAGCGGTGCGCTATCCGGACGACTATAGCTCCGTGACCTACCGGCTGCGCGCCGAGGCGAAGTGGCACGACGGCGTGCCGGTCTCGCCGGAGGACGTGATCTTCTCGTTCGAGGCCTACAAGAAGAACAGCCCGCAGCTCTCGGCCTATTACCGCCACGTCGTGAAGGCGGAAAAGACCGGCGAGCGCGACATCACCTTCACCTTCGACGGCCCCGGCAACCGCGAACTGCCCCAGATCGTCGGCCAGATGAACATCCTGCCCAGGCACTGGTGGGAGGGCAAGGACTCGACCGGGCGCCAGCGCGACGTCTCGGCCACCACGCTGGAAAAGCCGCTCGGCTGCGGCGCCTACCGCATCAAGGATTTCACGGCGGGCCGCAGCATCGTCTACGAGCGGGTGCCGGAGTACTGGGGCGCGAAGCTCAACGTCAACGTCGGGCGCGACAATTTCGCCGAGCTGCGGTTCGAGTATTTCCGCGATTCGACGGTGGCGATCGAGGCCTTCAAGGCCGACCAGGTCGACATGCGCGCCGAGAACAGCGCCAAGAACTGGGCCACGGCCTACGATTTCCCGGCCGTCCACGACAAGCGCGTGGTGCTGGAAGAGTTCGACATCCGCAGCGTCGGCGTGATGCAGGCCTTCGCCTTCAACATCCGTCGCGACAAGTTCAAGGACGCGCGGCTGCGCCGCGCCTTCAACCACGTGTTCGACTTCGAGGAGATGAACAAGCAGATCTTCTTCGGCCAGTACCATCGTGTCGCCAGCTATTTCGAGGGCCTCGAGCTGGCGTGCTCCGGCCTGCCGCAGGGCGAGGAACTGGCGATCCTGGAGACCGTGCGCGGCAAGGTGCCGGCGGAGGTCTTCACCACGCCCTACACCAACCCGGTGAACGGCTCGCCCGAGGCGGTGCGCAACAACCTGCGCGAGGCGATCCGCCTCATGAAGGAGGCCGGCTACGAACTGCGCGAGCGCAAGCTCGTCAACACCCGCACCGGCGAGGCCCTGAGCGTGGAATTCCTGGTGGAGGACCCGAGTTCGGAGCGCTTCGTGCTGTTCTACAAGCCGTCGCTGGAGCGCCTCGGCGTCGAGGTGTCGGTGCGCATCGTCGACGACGCGCAGTATGAGAACCGCCTGCGGCAGTGGGACTTCGACATCATCACCACCGGCTGGGGC
Organism: Xanthobacteraceae bacterium; assembly: GCA_031291445.1. Lineage (GTDB taxonomy): Bacteria > Pseudomonadota > Alphaproteobacteria > Rhizobiales > Xanthobacteraceae > Bradyrhizobium_A. The sequence goes on from JARLJA010000062.1 coordinate 30,529, forward strand.
GAGTCGCTGTCGCCGGGCAACGAGCAGCGCGGTTTCTGGGGTTCCCAGGCCGCCGACCAGCCGGGCTCGCGCAACCTGATCGGGATCAAGGACGAGGCGATCGACGCCCTGATCGACCGCCTGATCTTCGCCAAGAGCCGCGACGACCTGGTCGCCGCCACCAAGGCGCTCGATCGCGTGCTGTTGTGGCATCACTTCGTGGTGCCGCAATGGACCTACGGCAAGCAGCGGCTGGCAAGGTGGGACCGTTTCGGCCGTCCCGATGAGCTGCCCAAATACGGCGCCTCCGCCTTTCCGACCGTCTGGTGGCTCGATCCGGACAAGGCGGCGCGCGTGGGCCGACGCTCTTGACCGCGACCGCGCGCGCGGCCCTGACCCGCCGTCAGGCGCTGTGGCTCGGCGGCGCGGCGCTGGCGTCGCTGTCTCCTCGCTTCACGGCGCGCGCCGCGGACGCAGGCGCTCCCGTCCACGGCATGTCGGCTTTCGGCGACCTGAAATACCCGGCCGAGTTCGCCCATTTCGACTACGTCAACGCGGCGGCGCCCAAGGGCGGGCAGTTCTCCACCATTCCCTCGGCCCGCGCCTACAACCAGTCCTACCAGACCTTCAATTCGCTGAACGCCTTCATCCTCAAGGGCGACGGCGCCCAGGGCATGGAGCAGACCTTCACCACGCTGATGACGCGCGCCTACGACGAGCCGGATGCCCTCTATGGGCTGGCCGCCAAATCGGTTCGGATCTCGCCCGACGGCCTGGTCTATCGCTTCGAGCTGCGCCCCGAGGCGCGCTTCCACGACGGCAGTCGCCTGACCGCCCACGACGCCGCGTTCTCGCTGACGGTGCTGAAGGACAAGGGCCATCCGCTGATCCAGCAGCAGATGCGCGACATGGTTGCGGCCGAAGCGGCCGACGATGCCACCCTGGTCGTGACCTTTGCCCGCGGCCGGGCGCGCGACGTGCCGCTCTATGTCGCCGGCCTGCCGATCTTCTCCAAGGCCTATTACGCGACGCGGCCGTTCGACGAATCGAGCCTCGATACACCGCTGGGCTCGGGGCCCTACAAGGTCCAGGGCTTCGAGGTCGGCCGCTACATCGCTTTCGAGCGGGTCAGAGACTGGTGGGCGGCGGACTTGCCGGTGGCGCGCGGGATGTACAATTTCGACACCGTCCGCATCGAGTTCTACCGCGACCGCGACGTCGCCTTCGAGGGCTTCACCGCCAGGAACTACCTCTACCGCGAGGAATTCACGGCGCGGGTGTGGGCGACGCGCTACGACTTCCCCGCCATCAAGGACGGCCGGGTCAAGCGCGAGACCCTGCCCGACGACACGCCGTCGGGTGCGCAGGGCTGGTTCATCAACACCCGTCGCGCGCAGTTCAAAGACCCGCGGGTGCGCGAGGCGCTGATTGACGCCTTCGATTTCGAGTGGACCAACAAGACCATCATGTACGGCGCCTACAAGCGCACCGTGTCGCCGTTCCAGAACTCGGACATGGTGGCACAGGGTGCGCCGTCGGCGGAAGAACTGGCTCTGCTCGAGCCGTTCCGCGGCAACGTGCCCGACGAGGTGTTCGGCGAACCCTTCGTGCCGCCGGTGTCGGACGGCACCGGCCAGGACCGCGCGCTGCTGCGCCACGCGTCCCAGCTGCTCGCCGATGCCGGCTATCCGGTCAAGGACGGCAAGCGCCTGCTGCCCGGCGGCGAACCGTTCCGGATCGAATTCCTGCTCGACGAGCCGAGCTTCCAGCCGCACCACATGCCCTACATCAAGAACCTCGCGGTGCTGGGCATCGAGGCCGCCCCCCGCGTGGTCGATCCGGTGCAGTATCGCGCCCGGGTGGAGGACTTCGACTTCGACATCACCATCGAGCGCTTCAGCATGGCGGCGACGCCCGGCGACGGCATGCGGCCGTTCTTCTCGTCGCAGGCGGCGCGGACCAAGGGCTCCTACAACCTCGCGGGCATCGAGAGCCCGGCGATCGACGCGCTGCTCGAGCGGATCATCGGCGCCACCAACCGCACCGAGCTGACCATCGCCTGCCGCGCCTTCGACCGCGTGTTCCGCGCCGGCCGCTACTGGGTGCCGCAGTGGTACCGCGCCAACCATCCGATCGCCTATTGGGACGTGTTCGCCCATCCCGACCACCTGCCGCGCTATGCCAGCGGGGTCGGCGCGCCGGACCTGTGGTGGAGTTCGGTTGCCTCCGACCCCGCCGCCAAGCCGTGAGCCGCCGCCGATGACCGCCTACATCTTCCGCCGGCTGCTGTTGATGGTGCCCACGCTGCTCGGCATCCTGTTCGTGTCGTTCGTCGTGGTGCAGTTCGCGCCCGGCGGACCGGTGGAGCGGGTGATCGCCCAGCTGAGCGGCGCCGACACCGGCGCGACCTCGCGGATTTCCGGCTCCGGCGGCGGCGACTTCGGCGCCCGCATGCCGATGGGGGCAGCGGCCGACACCGTGAACTCGAAGTATCGCGGCGCCCAGGGCCTCGATCCCGCCTTCATCAAGAGCCTGGAGAAGCAGTTCGGCTTCGACAAGCCGGCGCCCGAACGCTTCCTGCTGATGGTGTGGAATTTCGCCCGCTTCGATTTCGGCAAGAGTTACTTCCGTGACGTCAGCGTGATCGAGCTGATCAAGGAAAAGATGCCGGTGTCGATGTCGCTCGGCATCTGGATGACGCTTCTGACCTATCTGGTCTCGATCCCGCTCGGCATCCACAAGGCGGTGCGCGACGGCTCGCGGTTCGACATCTGGACATCGTGGGTGATCATCGTCGGCTATGCCATCCCGGGCTTCCTGTTCGCCATCCTCCTGATCATCCTGTTCGCCGGCGGCTCGTTCTACGACCTGTTCCCGCTGCGCGGGCTGACCTCGGACGGCTGGTCGCAGTTCCCCTGGTACTGGAAGATCATCGACTATTTCTGGCACCTCACCCTGCCGCTGGTCTCGATGTCGCTCGGCGCCTTCGCCACCATGACGCTGTTGACCAAGAACTCCTTCCTCGACGAGATCCGCAAGCAGTACGTGCTGACGGCGCGCGCCAAGGGCTGCAACGAACGCCAGGTGCTCTACAATCACGTGTTCCGCAACGCCATGCTGATCGTGATCGCCGGCTTTCCCGGCGCCTTCATCCATGCGTTCTTTTCCGGATCGCTCCTGATCGAGACCATCTTCTCGCTCGACGGTCTCGGCCTGCTCGGGTTCGAGAGCGTGCTCAACCGCGACTATCCCGTGGTGTTCGGCACACTCTACATCTTTTCGCTGATCGGCCTGGTGGTCAACCTGATCACCGATGTCGCTTACATGTGGATCGATCCCAGGATCGATTTCGAGGCGCGAGAGGTGTGATGACGCTCGCCACGCCACAGCCCGCCGAAACCGGCGCCGCGGCGCCCGCCAGCGCCGCGCCCGCGCACCGGCGCGGCCCGTTCACCCTGTCGCCGCTGAACCAGCGGCGCTGGGCCAACTTCAAGGCCAACCGCCGCGGCTACGTCTCGCTGTGGCTGTTCTCGGTCCTGTTCGTGGTGTCGCTGTTCGCCGAACTGATCGCCAACGACCGCCCGCTGCTGATCGCCTTCGACGGCCAGCTCTACTGGCCGGCCTTCGTCAGCTACCCGGAGACCGCGTTCGGCGGCGATTTCGAGACCGCCGCGGACTATCGCGATCCCTATTTGCAGAAGCTGATCGCGGACAAGGCCGGCCGCATCGTGTGGGCGCCGATCCGCTACTCCTACGATACCCACAATCTCGACCTGCCGACGCCGGCGCCGTCCAAGCCGACCTGGATGCTGACCGAGAAGGAATGCCAGCCGGTGGTCGAGCGCAGGGGGCTGAAGAGCTGCCGCGATCTCGAATACAACTGGCTCGGCACCGACGACCAGGGCCGCGACGTGGTGGCGCGCCTGATCTACGGCTTCCGCATCTCGGTGCTGTTCGGGCTCGCGCTCACCATCGTGTCGTCGATCATCGGTGTCGCCGCCGGCGGCGTGCAGGGCTATTTCGGCGGCTGGATCGATCTCGGCTTCCAGCGCTTCATCGAGGTCTGGACCGCGATCCCCTCGCTCTACCTGCTGCTGATCCTGTCCTCGGTGCTGGTGCCCGGCTTCTTCGTGCTGCTCGGCATCCTGCTGTTGTTTTCCTGGGTGTCGCTGGTCGGCCTGGTGCGCGCCGAATTCCTCCGCGGCCGCAATTTCGAATACATCCAGGCGGCGCGGGCGCTCGGCGTCTCCAACGCCGTGATCATGGTGCGCCACCTGTTGCCCAACGCCATGGTGGCGACCATGACGTTCCTGCCGTTCATCGTGTCGTCGTCGGTGATGACGCTCACCGCGCTCGACTTCCTCGGCTTCGGCCTGCCGCCGGGCTCGCCTTCGCTCGGCGAACTGCTGTCGCAGGGCAAGTCCAACGTGCAGGCGCCGTGGCTCGGCTTCGCCGGCTTCTTCTCGGTGGCGATCATGCTGTCGCTATTGATCTTCATCGGCGAGGCGGTGCGCGACGCGTTCGATCCGCGCAAGACATTCAGATAGGCAGGCCGCGGGCATGGACGCCATCAATCAGCCGCTGCTCGACGTTCGCGATCTTTCGGTGGCGTTCCGCCACGGCGACGGCTCCTCGCTCGCGGTCGACGGGGTGTCGTTCGCGATCCGGCGCGGCGAGTGCGTCGCGCTGGTCGGCGAATCCGGCTCCGGCAAGTCGGTCAGCGCGCTGTCGGTGCTGCGGCTGTTGCCCTATCCGACGGCGTCGCATCCCTCCGGCAGCATCCGCTTCAAGGGCCGCGACCTGCTGACCATGGGCGAGGACGAGATCCGCAGCATCCGCGGCAAGGACATCTCGATCATCTTCCAGGAGCCGATGACCTCGCTCAACCCGCTGCATACCGTGGGCGCGCAGATCGGCGAGATCCTCGCGCTGCATGGCGGGCCGCGCGGCGACCGCGCCCGGCTGCGGAGCGTCGAGCTGTTGCGGCAGGTCGGCATTCCAGATCCCGAAACCCGGCTCGGCAGCTATCCGCACCAGCTCTCGGGCGGCCAGCGCCAGCGCGTCATGATCGCCATGGCGCTGGCCAACGAGCCCGATCTCTTGATCGCCGACGAACCGACCACCGCGCTCGACGTCACGGTGCAGGCCCAGATCCTGAAGCTGCTCGCCGAGATCCGCGCCCGGCTCGGCATGAGCCTGCTGTTCATCACCCACGACCTCGGCATCGTGCGCCGCATCGCCGACGTGGTCTGCGTCATGAACCAGGGCAGGATCGTCGAGAGCGGGCCGGTCGAGGAGGTCTTCACCGCGCCGAAACATCCCTACACCCGCGCGCTGCTCGCGGCCGAACCCAAGCCCGATCCGGCGCCGCCGCGCCCGACCGAGCCCGTGGTGATGACGACCGACAACCTCAAGGTCTGGTTTCCGATCAAGCGCGGCTTCCTGCGCCGCACCGTCGGCCAGATCAAGGCGGTCGACGGCGTCAGCGTGTCGATCCCCAAGGGCGAGACGCACCGCCAGGACGGCCAACCCCGAACCCCCACCACCCCGCCCCCCCCCCCCCCCCCCCCCCCCCCCCCCCCCGCCCCCCCCCCCCCCCCCCCCCCCCCCCCCCCCCCCCCCCCCCCCCCCCCCCCCCCCCC